>JAJEBN010000111.1 GCA_022822525.1 Acidimicrobiia bacterium
CGCCCCCAGCAGATGCCCGCACACCGCCGCCGCGTCCAACAACACCCGATCCGACCCAGCCGTCCCCTGCACACCACCATCGTCCCGCGCGCACCCCACCAACACGCGGAAATCCAGACAAATAAATCAGCAGACTCCTAGCGGCCCGTTCCCACAAGGCCGCGACGACCCCTATTTACGGATCAGCTTCATTCGGTGGCATTCAGCAGAAACAGCTTGTTCGCCTAACCTTGCTGGCGACGGATCCAATTGATCTTTCTGCCCGAGACACACGCATCGGTTGGCAGCTCGAGGCTGTCGGCAATGAGCACATATTCTCTGCCGACATGGGTGTCAGCCGCAGCGTGGCGCAGCGAGAGGTCTCCATACCGTCGGTCTGGGTACAACTCATCGACCACTCGACAATCGCAGTCGTAGGTCAGCAGCCAATTCGACTCCCGTCGGTTAAGTTTCGCGGCAAGGAGCAGATGATCGTCCCAAGAAAGCGTGTCCAGATACAACCCACCAGATTTCTTTAGGTACGGAGGATCAAGATACAGAAATGCGTTATCCGCCGCGAATTCTGGGTGGTCCAGCAACACACTCGCATCTTCTTGCCTAACTTCAATTCGGTCAGCGTATTTCGCCACTCCGCGAATCCGCTGGACCATTTTCTCCTTATCATAACGGCAATCCAACTTCCAGGCACCGGTTTGCTTGAGACCTCCAATAGGCCGTGCGCCTAGGATACCGGAACGATTGGTGCGGTTCAAAAAGAAGGCAGCGAAGCCGAGTTCGAGGTCATCTTTCGAACCCTCGAGCATGATGGCACGCTGGTGGTGCCACGAATCGATGCTAACGGCAGTTAGATTTATCTTCTCAACAAATGCTTCGGCGTCAGAGGTGATGGAGCGCCAAAACGCCGCCAATCGGACGTCAATGTCGTTGATCACGACACGATCGACTGTATTCGTTGCCAACAACCCCAGCGCGGCACCGGCACCGCCAGCAAAGGGTTCCACGTAGGTTATCGACGATTTCCCTGCGTTAGCCAACAACTGTTCTAACAGCGGCGCAAAGCGCGCTTTGCCACCGGGATAACGCAATGGACTCAGGTAGTTCATTGAGCAGAAGCCCGATTGAGCAACGTGAGGAACGGTTGGAGGTTTGATGCGATGGCAACGAGATCTTGCGGAACTGGATGCCATTGTGGATTATGGACAAACTGATGGAGTGTAGCGGCAGAGAATAGGTGCTCGTCGGAGTTCATCCACGCGCGAACGGCTCTCAAGCGGGGATCTTGCTGTCTCGGGCTATCGTTTGGATCCAGAATCGCCGCGGCCTGTAGCACTCGTTCAGCGAAACTATTCTCGGGCGACACTTTTGCTTCCGCCAAGAAAGACTCGACGGCCATATCCAATAGGCACCGGATCAGAATTGCAACTGTGTTTGGGTAGCGCTCCAATTGAAGTGATTGCACTTCTTGATTGATTTGATCTACCCGCTCATCAAGGGCTGAGAGATCCAAACCCTGAAACACTTGTCGGGGACTACTGTTCCGCGTCGAAGTGGATGTGCGTATTTCGCGACCCGTGTGGGTGGTTCCATCTCCCTCTTCCCTCGGCGAATCATCTTGACCCTCAGTGGCTGTGGAACCGGTAGTTCCACGGGAGTTATCGTTTGTGGGCGTCGCTCCATTGTCGATGATCGGCTGTGCTGACGCCAGTGCGCCGAGAACCCGTTCGATATATTCGAGTCGTCTATCTTTGTTGATGAGTTCGGCGACCGAAGTGTCGTCGGCAAGGTTGAGCACGAGGATTCGAACTCGGCTGGCAGCGGCTTGCTCAGTGTCGTCAAGTTCATACTCATTGTCCGCTTCGAGCTCTACCCCTAAGCGCTCTCGCACATCTGGGTCTCCGGCCAATCTTCCGAGGTTGGTGATCTTGTCGTGTTCTATCGTCTCGCAAGCGGATTCGATCCGGGCATCATCAGGGAAGAGCGACCGCGCGAGTTCCAGGAAGGCTAGACCCTTGTGCGCTTGCGTATTGCCTGGTCGAAAGCGAGCGATCTGGGTTGCTGACCAAGGTACGACTCCCGCACCTTCATTCTGACCTGTATGACGCAATTCGATCCAATGCCTCGCGTCAGATCTCGATTCGACAACGACGCATTGAACTGCCATCTCATTGTCGAAGTTGTCATTGGCAGCCAATGAGCGACGCTGGCTGTTCGACAAGTGCTCTGTGCCTCGGCCACTGAGCAGGTGAAGTGCTGCTAGTCGACGATTGCCTTCCAAGACAACGTAGGTATCGCCTTGCGGGAGTACCAATAGAGGATTAATGGGATCCAAGCCGTTCTTGCTGATGTCAATGGCAAGTGCAACCAATTTCGGAGCATCATCCCGGATGAGGGCCGCCAAGGTGCTGGGCTCGTCCGGTTGCGTACGGTGGCGAGGGTTCTCGGTATCAAGCCGAAGATCTCGATAGTCGATCGTCTCCAGCCTTGGAGGTGTCGGCGACATCAGGCCTCCTCCATCACACGCGTGTCGGTCTGCGGTTCGATCGCCTGTCGCTTGCGCGGCAACCTGACTCCTCGGATATCCAGGAATGCAGGCACTGTCAGTGGATTCATCATGATTTTGGGGGCTTGCGTTCGGCGGGGGCGGGTGTGGGGAGATCGGCAGCGGGGATCAGAGGACCTTCGACGATGCGTTCGAGGACATCGGCGGCTTGTGGGGTGACCTCGATGGTGTGTTCGAGGATGGAGAGCAGGAGCAGGAGTTCTTTGGACTGATTCCAGCTCTGCGGACGGATGTCGTCGAGGTCGCTGGACTTGCGTCCCTTGCGGTTCTGTACTCGGTAGCCGAGCCATGATCGCAGGACTCGGAGGCCGGAGACTTCGAAATTCCAGACTTCCTCGCAGACTGGGGCGAAGATTCCTGTGCCTACGGTCAGCTGCTGCGTTTCGGGGTCGTATTGGCAATCCTTGAGGTCTTGGGGCATGGCGGTCACGGGGACCAACTCTGCGGCACTACCCGGTGGCAGCTTGGCCTTTGGCGTTGGGGCGAAGCGCTCGCCCCAGGTGTGCCACCACAACAGGTCGCGCCCGAGGGCGACGGCTTCGGCGAATAGCGCTGGGTCGATGGTGATCGGGATGCGGACCGGGCCGGCTGCTGCCGCCAACTGCTCTGCGAAGCGCTGGCTGAACGCCGCCGTGCCACCCAGCGCGTAGGCGTAGGCCAGCAGGTCTTCGGCCGTCGGCGGCGCGGTGGCTGTCGACGGCAAAGCACCGGCATCGGGATCGTCGGTGCTGGCTGCGTCGGCAGCATGCGCTTCGAGGACCGCATGAAGCACTTCCAAGATGCCTTCCGTGAGATTGGGCGTCTCGCCTGCTGGGTCGCGGTACAGGGGCATCACGTCCTTGGCCCCGCGGGCCGAGAAGTGGTGGAGGTCAGGCACGTACGGCGACGCTGTCAGCACCGGACCCGGGCCGAACTTGGTCGAAGTAAGCGTGGTCAGGAACACCTGATGGTCGCCGAGCGATCGCCACAGGTCGGGACCCGCACGATCAATCAAGCGATTGTCCGCAATGACCCATTGTCGATCAAGCGTTCGGTAGCCGTAGTATTCGTAGCCTTCAGAGGCCGCGTCGGTGGTCAATCTTTGGATCGCCCTCAACTTGCCGGAGGGCCTTAGCAGCGGCTTTGGCTCAGCATCCGACTTCATGCCTGATGGAGTCTCAACGAACAGTTCTGGGCGTTGACGCGGAACACACGACAGCAGATCTCGCCAACGACGCTGAAGCACCGACTTGGACTCTGAAATCGGCCAGGTTCGGCCGAGCTTGCACCCGGATCGATACCAGGGGAACAAGTCCGTGATCTCTGGCCAGTCGTAGTAGTCGCTGGAACCCACGGGCACAAAGCGGTCCAAGCCTTTGCCGTCTATCTCCTCGTGGGCCTGGCCAAGCTTCATCCGTCGAAGCACAGCGAACTTGTTGGTCCTGTCGCCCTCAACACGGCGATACTGCACTGCTGCGGGCAGATGCTGCGAAGAATCCTCGCTCTGGGCCGCTACGGGGGCATCTGACGGGTCCCCGGCAAGCAGGTCATCGGAACGGCTCCGAGCATCGACTGTCTGATCTGATTCGCTCGCAGACGGTCCGGACTCTGCCCCCTCGTCATTCATGGGATCGGGCTTGCGACCCTTGGAGGCGCCAATCGCGATAGCGACGGGGGTTTGGATGTCGAAAACGTTTTCTTCCTTGAGTGCGCCGCGGCCCTCGCCGCCGAGATCGACGACATGCATCTCGTCGAACGCGTTGCGTAGGTGCTGGCGGAGGCCACCCATCGAGATGCCGTCGAGGTAGGAGGCGGCGGTGATGAAGGCCACCACGCCGGGCCCTGGCGGCAGCTCGGTGACTTGCCATGTGGCCCATCGCCAGAAATAGACGTAGTCGTTGTAGACGTTCTTGAGATGACCGCCGAGGCCGGCCTTGCGCATCGGCTCTGTGACGGCCTGCAGCAGCGGCGATGCCTCGACGCCAGGCGTCTTGAACCGCACCACGCCGCCCTTGCGCTTCGTCGTATCGCCCCCTGACTTCTGCTCGCGGTCGTACGGCGGGTTGCCGATCACCACCGTGAAGCGGTTGGCTTCCTTGAGCTCGGCGGCTGCCCCACCTTCGGCCGAGATCGGGTCCTCCATGGTCTCCAGCTGGCCTTGTCCGCGATGATGCTCGAGCGTGTCGGTGAGAAACACGTTGATCCGGGCCTCGGTGACGTCGTGGGAGTGCAGCTCCAAGGCGACCTTGAGGTGGGCGATGGCGTAGGGGCCGAGCATTAACTCGAAGCCGTGCATCGACGGCAGCACGTGGTCGCGCAAGTGCTTCGGCCACTCGGCTTCGACACCGCCACCGTCAACGAACGACCGCTTGGCCTGATTGATCCACGCCACCAGGAAGGTGCCGGTTCCAGTCGCGGGGTCGATCATCGAGACGAATGGCGACTCGGGCTCGATGCCTTCGGGCACCTCGAAGCCGTTGCGCTCGCCTACCTCGGCCCATGTAGACGGGTCTGCAATGCCCATCGGGAGGCCGAACTGCGTTCGCAGAACCTCGTCAACGGCTCTCACCATGAACTCGACCACTGGCTGAGGTGTGTAGAAGGCGCCTGCCTTGAGGCGTTCTTCCTTGTCGTACTGCTTCAGGAACTCCTCGTAGAAGTGGATGACCGGGTCGCCGCCCTTGGCCGTGGAGCCGAAGTGGTCGAGTATCTCCTCGACGTTGGTGGCCTTGAGATCGGCAACCAGCTGATCCAAGCCACTGCCTGGGAGGTCCAGCACGCTGGCCTCGTCTTGCACCTGCTCGAACAGCGCCTCGAGAAAGGGGTTGGACAGCGGCACGGTGGAGTACACCGGCGAGGTGCCGAAGTCCTCCGGAGCGGTAACCCGGGCCGACAGCATCCCGTACACGAGCGTCTGCGCGCACATGTCGGCGAACTTGGCCTCATCAGCATCAGCGATGAGCTGCGAGCGGACCTGAGCCAGCATCGTGGTGAACGGACCACCGTGCTCAGCGGCTTCGGCAGCGAGCGCGCCAGCGATCTGGCCTCGCAGGTCGCGGGCTGTTCTTGCCATTCGCTCCGCCAAGGTCGCGGCCGAGCTGATGGCGGCGCCGGGCGGCAGCTTGAAGGCGTCTCGCCACTGGTTCCGCCACGCGATGCCGTCGCCGGTGTCATCGGGCCAACTGAGCTTTGGCAGCAGCTCGTCTGTCAGCCGGTCAAGGTGGCGCACGCTGGCCTGCGACGGACGCCATGCGAGTGAGCGAATCTCGTCAACCTGATCCTCGCGGTCCCACAGCGCCAGCAGATGCATCTGCACGGTCTCGTTCTGGCCTGTGGTGACCAGGAAGAGCAGGTTCTCGCGGTCCCAGCGGACTCGGTCTTCGTCGGCCGCGCCGGCCCGCTTGCGCCGAGCGAGGGCTTGCACCAACTTGCGGAAGTGGGTGACCGGCAGCCGTTCCCGGTCAAACTCCGCGAAGAAGATGCCCCATGGCTGGCCCGCAGTGAGGGGGCGCAGCTGACGCAGCCTTCGCAGGCTGTCCAAGCTCGCCGGTTCGATCCCGAGGTCTTCGGGCAGCCACTCCCACGTCAGCTGTTCCTCATCGAGATCAGCGACGTCCAGCGGCCAGCCCAGCTCATCGGCAAGGAACTCGAACAGATCCGTTTGGGTACCGACGCGCCGAAGCACGGACTCGCTCAGCGGTCCGTGCCGACTCCGTCCCTGCGTGGCCATCAGTCGAACTCTGCCCTGTTCGAGCGGCCATCAGGCACAGGAAACCGTGTCACCAAGGCGGAGCGGACCATTAGTTCAGCTCCAGCCAGCAGTCGAGGCGAGGCCTGGGGGCATCGGCCGGAACTTGAGCGGCACGCTCGTAGCCGTTGGCAATGTGAGCCAGCACGCGTTTACGCACCTTGACCAAGTCGTCGGGATCGAAGCGCGTCCTGCGAGGCGTATGCGGCAACGAGCGGATGCTGCGAGCCACGTCGCCGATCTCCTCGGTGGCTTCGTGCAAGTGATCGAAGTCAATGTCGTAGAGATACCAGCGCGTCGGTCCCGCTTCGAGCGTGAAACGGCGCTGCTCCGCATCGAGCGCAGGCAGGGTGAAACACAGGAACACGCCGCGCACGCCTTCGGTGGCGCGGCCAGCGCTCGGTTCTTCGCTACCAGGCAGTTGCGGATCGTCCGACTTCCACGCCGGCCGGCCGGATACGCGCTCCCTGCCGCTGAACGCCCCACTGGGCAAGTCATCTAGCCGCCCAGCCAAATCTGGGTGATCGCGCAGCAGTTCCTGGTACTCCAAGTGCATCTGCTCAACCGATGTCACCTCGCCTTCGTAACCGGCGTTGAACTCTCGCAACGCGTCGTAGTGGTCTTCAGGGCGCAGCAACTTGCGGCCCTCGATGCCGAACGTCTGCGAGATCAGCAACGTCTTGCCGCTGACCCGGCTGTACAGCTTCAAGATGCGGTCGAGGTCGTCGGGCGGCAGGAAGTTCCAGAACCGCACTTCGCCACGGTCAGCCGCAGCTGCGGGGTCATCGGCGGCCATTTGCGCCTCGATCTCGGGATTCATGCGCCGGTCGACACGGCCGATCCGCTGCATGAGCCGCACCGGGTTCCAATGGATGTCGTAGTTGACCAGCAGCGTCGCGTCCTGCAGGTTCAGACCCTCAGACAGCACATCGGTAGACACAAGCACCGTGATCTCGGTGCCGGATGCCAGCTCGGCGGGTGACGAGCCGTTGTAGTAGGGGGCGAAACGGCGGATGACCTCGGCGCGGTTGCGAGTGGAGGCACCGTCGAGTTGCTCCACACCCGCGATGCCTGCCTCGCGTAGCTGTCCGGCCACGTAGCGAGCCGTGTCTGCGAATTCCGTGAACACCAGCACCTTGCGGCCCGCCACCTCGGCGCTCTTCAGCAGCCTGGTGAGCCGTCGCAGCTTGTCGTCGTTGGCGGGGCGGAACTCCTTGGTCTGCTTCAGGAACCCGGCAATGCGATTCAAGTCGTGCCGGACCTCGGTGAGAATCGCCGAAACGTCATACTCATCGCGACTCAGCTTCTCAGCGGCCTCCGCGATCTCCGGGGGAACCACATCGTCGCTGTCGTCGGCCTCCGTGGCGTCGCCGTCGTCAAGCCCGAGGCCCAATTCTTGCTGCGGGTCGAATCCGACGATGTCGGCGTTCTCGACGGTCCACGTCTCGAATACCGCTTGCTCGCGAGCCGTCTCGGCGTTCGCCCGAGCGAACGCCAGCAGCTTGCGCATCAACAGGTCCAGCGACCGCGTGAACGCGTACACGCTGCTCTCGAACCTCTTGAGAAACATCGACCGGATCAGCCCCACCACCTGCTTCTGGCGGTTCTCTTCGAGCGGGTCAATGTCGGTTCGGTCGCCGATGTAGTAGTGCAGCGGGTAGTAGATCGCGAGCGTGAACAGCGGATTATCGCTCTTGAACGCCTCTTCGAATTTGTCGAGCACAGCGCCATAGGACTTGCGGATCGAGTACTCCGCGACGCTGGGTTCGGCGCGCTTCGGGAACATCGCCGCGTCAGCGCCGAGCGCCTCCTGGCTGCGGCGGGCGTAGGCGCGGCTGCGCTGTACCACTAACTCGCTCGACACCGGCCCGGCGCCGGCGGGGCCGAGACCTTCGTCCATCGGGTTGAACAAGGCCAACGGCTCGACATCGCTGTCGCCGGCGTCCTCCGCGGCCCGGTCTTCCAGCGCCTTCTCCATTCGGCGGAAATGGGTGGTCAGGTTGTTGACGCCCAGCGTCCTGGCGAAATACGTGTCGTCTCCCGCGGTGAACAGCTCGATCATGTGGCGCAGATCGTTGATGCGGTTGTTGATCGGCGTTGCCGTCAGCATGAACACCTGCTTGGGCCGATGCGACCGGCTGCGGACACCCGTGCGCTGGTCTGGCGCGCCGTTGATGAGATCGAACATGCGCCAGTAACGGGAGCGCTGGTCGCCCGCCTCCGGATCGTCGGTGACGCCTCGGGAGCCACGGTTGCGGAAGTGGTGCGCTTCGTCGATGACCACGGCATCGGCCAACTCGGCCATGCGCCGGAAACGCTCGGGATACTCGCCGCTGCGGTTCAAGTCGGTGTGACTGAACACGGCCAGATTCGAGAAGTCGGCGCCTCCGCCCAGCCCGCCGATGTCGGGGAGGTAGCGCCGCAAGTGCGGCTGCCACACGCCCTCCACCGCTGCCTTGGGCGCGAACAGCACGACGCGCTTGTTTTCCTGGAGCACCAGACGCTCGATCAGCATCAGCCCCACGAACGTCTTGCCGAGCCCGACCCCATCGCATAGGAAGGCACCGCCGTGCTGGCGGGCGATCTTCATGAGCGACCAATACGCCTCGCACTGGTACGGGTCGAGATTGCCGAAGACTTGCGATTGGGTGCGGTCCCACTCGCCCGCCGCCAACTCGCGCCCACGGAAATACTCGTGCAGCGCCTTGGCGTACACCATGAACGGCGGCAGCTCGGCGGTGTGGCGGGTGACCACGCGCAGCACGTCGTCGGTGACCGGTTCGGCTTGTTCCCAGCGCTCGTCGAACCACTGTTGCAACTGTGCGACCTCGGCGCCCACCTGCACTTGGATGTTGAGCTCGGTGTTCTGTGTGAGGCCGGGGCGAGTGAAGTTGCTCGAGCCCACCAGCGCTCTCGCGCCCACCACGTCGATCTTGGAATGGGTGATGTACGCCTTGGCGTGGAACTTGGACTTGCGAAACACACGACACTCGATCTGGCCGCTCTTGAGCGCCTCGACAATCGATTCGACCCCCGCCAAGAACGGGTTCGGACCCTTCTCGGCTTCGAGGCTCCCGTCAAGGCGCCCCATGCGCTCCGACACTGCCGTTTCGAATGCCTGCTTGGTGCGCAGCGAAACCTCGTCGCCCATGAGCACGCGAATCTTGCCCAGTTGCTGCCAGCGTCCGTCCAGCGCCAGCAGCGACCCGATCTCGAAGAACCCGGTGGCGATGTCGAAGCTGCGGGATATCTCACACCACTGCCGGAGGTACTCGAGTCCAGTCCATCCATCGACCGAGTTGTCCACGATGAACAGCCCGCTGCCATCGCGACTCTGTGTCAGATCGCTCACCGCAGCGACCATACCGGTGCCTTGTGACACACATCGCACTCGGGATTGCCGTCAGAATCGACGACCGACTGGGCTAGCTGGCGGGGCAGAGGGCTGGCTGCAGGGTGGTGGCGGCGGCGGTGGCGGCCTCCTGCAGTGATTGGGCCAGCACTTCGCCGTAGAGGTTGTTGCAGGTGAACCAGACGCCGTTGCGGCCGTCGCCGCGGGTGATGGCTGGCATGTCTGAGTGGGGGTTGTCGATGGCGTCGAAGAACCCTCGTGGTTCGGTGCGACCGAACGCGACCCATGCCTCGACCGTCGTCGCGGCGGTGCGGCCCCTCACCACCAACTCAGCCTCGACGTCGACCGAGTGCTGTGCGCTGACTTCGCTGTACCCGGCCGCTCGCAGAACGTCCTCGACGGTGGCCAGCGCTGCCCAGTACTCGGGCGGGCGCGCCGGTTCGGGCACCTCGATCGAGTACGCCCAGTGGCTGGCGGGCATGTCCGAGGCGTAGAAGAACACACGCCGGCCGTCAGCGCTCCACCGCAGACGTGGCGCCGCACTCGGCGAGAAGGGCCCGAGTCCCTCCACTTCGATCACATGCTCGTCGCCGGGGTACAGCCCCGGCAGGTCGCTGACCACGACCATCATCCGGTCGGGGTGCGAGTGGCGGAACGCTGCGACCCGTGAGCCGTCGGGCGACCACGCTGCACCCCGCCCCGCCGCATCGGCCAGCATGACGCGCGGCGCGCCGTCCGGCGGGCGCAGCGCCACCAGCGTGATGCCCGAGCCGTACGTGAGCAGCTCGCCGTCGGGCGACCACGACGGCCGCGAGTCGGGCCCGACGCCGAAAGCAAGCACCTGCTCGTCGCCGGTCGCGATGTCCACCGCGACGATGAAGTGGTCGAACTCGCCGGCACCATCGTCCCCAGGCACCCGTGCGCGCCGGGAGAACACCAGCCGCTCGCCGTCGGGCGACCACGCCGGGTCGCGGTCGAGCACCACCCCGTCGGTTATCTGGGCGAGGCCGAGCGCATCGGGCTGGACGATGAGGATGTGACTCGCCCGTTCCCCGTCGACGATTGCGTCCTGGGAGAACGCGATCCACTCGCTGTTGGGCGACCATGCCGGGTCGCTGAGCCCGTGCTGCGCGGTCAAAAACGGCATGTCCCCAGTGCCGTCGCCGCCGGCTGTCCACAGGGTGGCGCCGACCCGGAACACCATGCGGCGGCAGTCCGGCGACCACGACACGTGATCGATGCCGTCGGGCTTGGTGCTGGCGAAGCGCAGGGGCAGCTGGATGCGGTACGCGGGCAGCGCCCCGCGGCAGACCTCCGCGGGCGGGCCCAGCTCGGCGGGCCGCACCCGGCTCGGGATGTAGGGCTCGACACCGGACACCGGGTGCTCCGGCTCGCCGAAGGCCTCCGACAGTTCCCCGTCGGCTTCGGCACCAGCATCGGCAGTCGGCAGTTGGTCGGCTGCGGAGCCGTCCTCCGGTTGCTCCGCCGGACCTGTGAGATCCGCCGACGTTTCGTCGGGAATCTCCTGAGCCTCTTGCGGCGCCGGATCGGCAGCCTCCGCGGCTCCGTCGCCATCTGCGGCTGCACCCTCGGCAGCGTCGTCGGTCGGCGGGTCTGTCCCGGATTGCACGCTCACGACGACTGCGGCTGCGCCGAGGACTGCCACCACGGCGACCACCAGCCACCATCGGCGCCGAGGCCCGGTCGCGCTGTGCTGTTTCTCACCCGCCGCCGGCTCGCCGCCCACAGGCTCCAGCGGGACGACGGTCACCGACTTGTCGTGCTCAGCAGGCACGCCAGCGCCGCTCGTGCGCCCTCTTGGCGTTGGTTCTGCCACGGCGATCCAGGCAATTCACCGCCATGTGCCCGACCGTAGCTGTGCCTGGCCAATCGACCGCAGCCAGACTCCGGCAGAGGACGCCCGAATGTGCCCATCTAGGGTGGTCGGGTGCCGAAACCGCTGATCGGAGTCGTGGGCCGACGACGCAAGGGCTCACGCATCGGCGGCTTCCCGCCGGTCTTCGCCGAGATCGATGTCGACATCTACATCTGCGCGTACGGCCGGGACGTGGCAGCGGCAGGCGGCATCCCTGTCTTCCTGCCGCTCGACGCCGATCCAGAAGAGCTGGCGGCGCGCCTCGACGGTCTGCTGCTCACCGGCGGCGAGGACATCGCCACGTGCCTGTATGCCGACCGGCTGGAACCCGGATCGATCGACCCGTCCGTCGGCATTGCAGGCAGCGCGTTCGACACCCCTGCCGATGCGCTGACCGGGGGCGAGGAGATCCCGCTGCGAGACGCCTTCGAGCTGGCGATGCTCGAAGCGTCCCTCGCCGCCGATCATCCGGTGCTGGGCATCTGCCGGGGCGCCCAGCTGTTGACGGTCGCTGCCGGCGGCACGCTGCACCTCGACCTGCCGGACCACGCACGCACCGACGCGCCCGCTGATGCCACGCCCCACGTCGTGACCACGACCCCGGGCAGCGAGCTGCGCCGGATGTACGGACCCGAGCTGGCCGTGAACTCGCTGCACCACCAAGCCGCCGACCGGCTCGGCGAGGGCTACGTCGCCACCGCCCACTCCCCCGACGGCATCATCGAGGGGTTCGAGCACGTCGAGCTGCCCGTCGTCGCCGTGCAATGGCATCCCGAGCTGATGGCGGGCGCGCTGTCGGATCCCTGCTTCGATTGGCTGATCGAGCACGCCAGCCGCTGAGGGGCTCAGCCCACGGGCTGCTGACTCAGCCCTCGATCGCGGCGCGTACCCGCGGGATCACATTGCGGCCGAGACGTTCGAGCGAGTCGTTCATGACCGAGGGCGGCAGGCCGGGCGGGCCGCCCCAGGTGCACACGTCGGTGAAGCCGTACTGCCCGATGAACTCGACCAGCTCGGCCGTGCAATGGTCCTCGTCGCCGACGATCCAGCCCTGGGGAATCGCGCCCTTCGACGCATCGAACGCGGTGAACGTGTCGGGCGTCTCGGCGAAGAACCGGGCGTACACGCCCGCCCGGTAGCGCTCCGCCTCCCTGATCCGCTGCCAAGCACCCTCGCGGTCATCGGTCACAAAAACCGAGCGGATGATGCCCACCCGGTAATCGCCGGGATCACGGCCCGAAGCCCGCAGCTCCTCCTTCCAAGGCTCCAACACCACCTCGGGAGCGCCCTGCGGCAGCAGATGCGTGTCGAAGCGAGCCGCCCGCACAGCGGCGTTGCTGCTCATCCCGGCGATCCACAGCGGAGGACCGCCTGGCTGCACCGGCGCCGGTGTCACCAGCAGATCGTCGAACCGCCAGCGCTTGCCCTCGAAGCTGAACGGCTCGCCCTGCCAGGCCAGCCGCAGGATCTGCACCAGCTCCTCGGTGAGCGACACCCGGCGCGACTGCGGGATGCCGAAGCCGCGGAATTCGTGCGCCGCGTAGCCCATGCCGATGCCCAGCTCGATGCGCCCGCCGGAGATGTTGTCGAGCACGGCGAGATCCTCGGCCAGCCGCACCGGGTGGACGAACGGCGCCAGCAGGATGTCGGTGGAGATGCGCAGGCGGGACGTGCGCGCCGCCACCGCTCCCGCAATCGGGACGAAGTTGGGCAGGTGACCGTCGTCGAGGAAATGGTGCTCGGTAAACCACGCCAGCTCGAAACCCAGCTCGTCCGCCATTTCGAGCTGGTCGAGTGCCTGCGCGTACATCTCCGGCAGCGTCACGTCGCTGCCTGGCGGGCTGCGCAGATCGTGAACGACGCCGAATCGCAGAGGTTGAGTCATGGTCGGAGATTAGGGCCGGGCCGGCTGGGCCCACCGGTCAGCACGAAGCCGGCACGAAATTTCCTAATGCGCGTTCGACTATTGTGAGGAGACGGGTCCGAAACGCCGGCGACGACGCCGGCGCATGCGCGGCCGCTCGTCCCGGCGATGCGCCGCACGATCTCAATTTGGGGGAGACCAGACATGGCAGCAGCAGCGACCAACGGAACTTCACACAGCAGCGCCGACGGCACCACCGACTACGAAGTCATCATCATCGGCGCGGGCGTGGCGGGCATCTACCAGATGTACCGGCTGGCCGAGCGCGGCGTCCACGCGACGGTGCTCGAGATGGGCAGCGACCTCGGCGGCACGTGGTTCTGGAACCGCTACCCCGGCTGCCGCTTCGACTCCGAGAGCTACACCTACGGCTACTCGTTCTCCGACGAGCTGCTCGAAGAGTGGCACTGGAAGGAGCGCTTCTCGGGCCAGCCCGAGAACCTGCGCTACCTCAACTACGTCGCAGACAAGTTTGACCTGCGCAAGCACATGCAGTTCAACTGCACCGTCGAGTCCGCGCATTTCGACGACGACGCCGGCATGTGGCGGCTGCACCTCGGCGACGGCCGCGACCTGAACTGCCGCTTCCTGCTGACAGCGCTGGGCCTGCTGTCCGCGCCCACCTACCCCCGCATCGAGGGCGTCAACTTCGACGGCACCGACGTGTTCGAGGGACCGTCGTTCCACACCTACCACTGGCCCGCCGAACCGGTCGAGATCAAGGGCAAGCGGGTGGCAGTGATCGGCACCGGCGCCACCGGCGTGCAGGCCATCGCCGCCATCGGCGAGCAGGCCGAGCACCTCACGGTCTTCCAGCGTCGCCCCAACTGGTGCGCCCCGCTGCACAACAGCGAGATCTCCTCCGAGGAGATGTCCACCATCCGCGATCGCTACGACGACATCTTTGCCCAATGCGCTCGCACACCGGGCGGCTTCGAGCACGAGCCGATCCGAACCGGCTTCCACAGCGTCTCCGCCGAGGAGCGCCGCGCGATGTGGGAGAAGCTGTACAACGAGCCCGGCTTCGGCATCTGGATGGCCAACTACCGCGAGATCTTCTTCGACGAGGAGGCCAACGCCGAGCTGTCTGCGTTCATCGCCGACAAGATCCGCGAACGGGTCGACGACCCCGTCATCGCCGAGAAGCTCATCCCCACCGACCACGGATTCGGCGTGCAGCGGGTCCCGCTCGAGACGAGGTACTACGAGACCTACAACCGGCCGAACGTCGCGCTGGTCGACCTTCAGGAGACGCCGATCGAGCGCGTCACCCCCACCGGCATCCAGACCACCGATCAGCACTACGAGTTCGACCTGATCGTGTACGCCACCGGATTCGATGCCATGACCGGTGCGTTCGACCGCATCGACTTCCGGGGCAGCGGCGGGCAGCGGCTGGCTGACAAGTGGTCCGACGGCCCGATCACCTTCCTGGGCATGATGGTCAACGGCTTCCCGAACCTGCTCACGATTGCCGGCCCGCAGAGCGGTTCAGCCTCCACCAACTACCCGCGGGGCATCGAGATCGGCGTCGACTGGATCACCGGCCTCATGGACTTCATCTGGGAGAACGGCTACACCCGCTTCGAGGCCGACGCGGATGCCGAGCGGGAGTGGACCAACCACGTCATCGAGATGTACTCCATGATGCTGATGCGCAAGGCGCAGGGCTGGTTTACCGGGTACAACTCGAACATCGACGGTCACGAAGCGGGCACGATCCGCTACTTCGTCTACAACGGCGGCGCCCCGAAGTACAAGCGCCGCATCGACGAGGTTGCCGACGGCAACTACGAGGAACTCACTTTCAGCACCGAGCGAGAGCTGGCAGTTACCTCCTAGCGCTGCGCTCGATCAGCTGCAGCGGCCCTGAGGCGCCGCGATCGCCGAACAGACGTGGTCTCAGGGGCAGTTGGTGGCTACTCTCCGGCCGTTGCACACCAGAGCTGCGGCCCGGATCATCACTTGCCGGCAGCGCCGCAATCGGAGGATCACCCGTCCATGAGCATGATCGGCACGCGCGTCGTGCGCAAGGAAGACCCTGCCTACCTGACCGTCGGCGGCACCTACGTCGACGATGTGGAATGCCCAGGCGCACTGCACGCAGTGTTCGTTCGCTCTGTGATGGCCCACGCGGACATCACGGCAATCCATACCGCTGACGCCGCCCAGATGCCGGGCGTGGTCGGCGTGTACACCGCGGCCGATCTCGAGCTCAGCGCCGATCCGCCTTCGATGCCGGTGCTGAACCAGCAGATGCTGCGCTCGCCGCTGGCGACGGATCGGGTGCGCTACGTGGGCGATCCCTTTGCCGTGGTGGTCGCGCAGTCGCGTCATGCGGCCACCGACGCGGCTGAGCTGGTGTACGCGGACTACGAACCGCTCGACGCTGTCATCGATACCGCCGAGGCGGCCGGCAACGACAAGCTGCTGTTTCCCGAGGCGGGCACCAACACGGTGTTCGCCATCCCCCGCGGCGACGAGGACGGGCTGTTCGACGACTGCGAGGTGACCGTCGAGCTGGCGTTCGACAATCCCCGCCTGAGCGGCGCCCCGATCGAGCCGCGTGGCGCCCTCGCCTCGTGGGATCCCGCCGAGCAGCGCCTCACCTACTGGGCATGCACGCAGTTTCCGCACCGCTCACGAGACGTGCTCGCCGACTACTGCAGCTTGGAACAAGACCAGGTGCACGTGATCACGCCTGATGTCGGCGGCGGCTTCGGCACCAAGAACGCCAACTACGTCGAGGACTTCGTCGTCGCCCGGCTGACCTGCCGGCTCGAACGGCCCGTCCGCTGGACCGAGACGCGCTCGGAGAGCATGCTCGGCCTCGCGCACGGACGAGCCATCTCCTACGTGGCCCGGCTCGGCGGCAGCCGTGACGGCAACATCACGGCGTACTCGGTGGACGCGCTGCAGGACTCGGGCGCCTACCCGATGATCGGGGCGTTGCTGCCGATGTTCGTGCGGATGGTGGCGAGCGGCGTGTACGACATCACCAACGTGTCGGTCAACACCAACTCGGTCACGACGAATACCGCACCGATCGGCGCGTACCGCGGCGCTGGTCGCCCCGAGGCGACACTGGCGATCGAACGCATGATGGATGTGTTCGCGGCCGAGATCGGGATGGACCCCAGCGAGCTGCGCCGCCGCAACTTCATCCCGCCCGAGTCGTTCCCGTTCACAACCCCCACCGGCAGCGAGATGGACTCCGGCGAGTACGCCAAAGCCCTCGATGCGGTCATCGAGGCCGCGGACTACCCGGCGCTGCGAGCCGAGCAGCAGCGGCGGCTCTCCCAGGGAGACACGAAGCTGCTCGGCCTCGGCTGGTGTGCCTATGTGGAGATCTCCAACCCCGTCGTCGGCCCGGAGTTCGGCAGCATGGAAGTCCGACCCGATGGCTCCGCGCTGGTGCTGACCGGATCGTCGAACCACGGGCAGGGGCACCACACGGCCTATGCGCAGATCGCCAGCGATGCCACCGGCATTCCATTTGATCGGATCGAGGTCCGCCATGGCGACACCGACGAGGTGAAGCGTGGCGGCGGTACCGGCGGCTCCCGCTCGCTGCAGTCGGGCGGGGTTGCTGTCTTCGAGGCCGCCGAGGCGGTTGTCGAAGCGGCCAAGCAGGCAGCGGCCGCGATGCTCGAAGCCGATCCCGCCGACATCGTGCTCGACGCCGATGCGGGCACGTTCGCCGTGGCGGGCACACCGGCCCGCTCGCTCGACTGGGCCCAGGTCGCGGCGCACGTCAACGAGTCCGACGGCCGTGAGCTGCAGGCAGAGAGCGACTTCCAGCCGCCGGGTGCGACGTTCCCCTTCGGGGTGCAGCTCTCGGTGGTGGAGGTGGACCGCGACACCGGCCAGGTGACACCCGTGCGCCACGTGACCTGCGACGACGCCGGCGTCATCGTGAACCCGATGATCGTCGAAGGCCAGGTGCACGGCGGCGTGGCCTCCGGCATCGCCCACGCGCTCGGCGAAGTGTTCGTCTACGACGACGACGGCAACCCGCTGACCGGCAACTTCATGGACTACGCCATCGCATCAGCGGCCGAGCTGCCGAGCATCGAGCGGATTCCCATGGAGACGCCGACCGATCGCAACCCTCTCGGCGTGAAGGGCATCGGCGAGTCGGGAACCATCGGCGCTACACCGGCTGTGCAGAACGCCGTGATCGATGCGCTGTCGCATCTCGGCGTGCGCCACATCGAGCTTCCCTGCACTGCCGAGCGCGTCTGGCAGCACCTTCACGCGAGCTAGCAACCGTCCCGCATCACATCGGCATCGACGGCGGACTCATCTCTGTTCGCGTGTGTTGAGCCCGCTCGCCAGCACCGTGACAAGAGCCAGCACGCCGATTGCGGCCGAGGCCAGGTAGGCGAACGTCGGGCTGACCGTGAACACCGGCAGCCAGACCACCGAGCCGACGGCGTGACCCGCGAAACGATGCGACAAGGTGAATGACAGAGCGCCCGCCCGGTTGTCAGGTACAGCCACCGAGGCGAGCGATTGAAAGCTGACCACGACGGTCTGTGTTGCGGCGCCTGCGACGAACCAGATGACGGCGAGTGTCCACGTCGATCGAGCTGCCGGCAACATCGCCACGAGTCCCGAGCAGACGGCGATCGCCACAGTGGCTGCCTGCCGCCCTCCCCAGCGATCCAGCACAATCCCCCACAGCGGCGCCGCTGCCATTCCGGCGGCGCCGCCCGCGAACAGCAGCAGACCGGCGCCGAATCCCGTCAGCCCGATGACATCGCGGCTGCTCAGACCCACGAGCACACGCGCCCCGATGGGGCCGAGGGCGCTCAGCAGCGCGGTGGCAGCGAGCAGCAGCATCGGACGGCGCAGCAAGGTGCGCAGCCGGGGAGGCGTGCCCAGCGCATGGGCCCGCGCGGCTGGATCGGCGCCCGCGTCGGCGGGTTTCGGCATCAGCACTGCGATGACGGCACCGATGACGGCCGTCGCGAGGAACGCCAGACGCCAGTTCACATCGGCACTCAGGCCTCCCAGAATCGGCGCCATCAGCTGGCCGAGCGCCTGACCGGCCGCATAGCGGCCCACGATCCGACCGACGCCAGATGCGGCCACAGACTCGGTGAGCACCGCCAGCAGCAGCGGCGTGATGAACGCGTTCATCGACCCTTGAGCGACGCGAGCCACCAGGAACCACAGGTAGGACGGAGCGATGGCGCACCCAGCAGTCGCGACGGCGTACAGCGCGATCGCCGGACGGAGTATCCGCGAGCGACCCCAGCGGTCCGCGATCGTGCCCGACACCAGCAACAGCCCGGCGAACGGAAGGAGGTAACACCACAGCGCCCAGCCGAGCTCGCCGGTCGTGACCGAGTACGCGTTGCGCAGTTCGGGGAACATCGGCAGCATCACGAAGGTGCCAAGCGGTCCCATCGAACCAGCGATGTACAGCAGCACCCGGCGCCACTCGCCGGTCACTGCCTTCCCTCGAAAGCAGTCGCGCGGAGAGGTGCGCCTTCTGGTTGTCGCACCTGTCGTTTCCCGCTCTTGTTCGCTGACGCTCACGGGCCGCTCGGGCCACGGCTTCGCCTCACGGCTCAGCCTCTGAGCCCCCGCACGCTACTTCGCAGCCGCCGCAGCGGTCCGGCCGATCGCGCTCAGACCCAGAGCTCAGCCGCGCGCGCCTACGATCGCCGAGCGACGAACGGGGGCAGCCATGGCCGGAGAAGCGCCGATGCCATCCCGCCAGCCAACGCCCGCTGTCGCCGAAGCCGGACTGTCCCATGTGCGGGTGCTCGAACTGGCTGGCGGCGTCGGGGTTGCCTGGGCAGCGAAGCTCTTCGCCGATCTGGGCGCAGACGTCATGCGTGTCGAGGACGGCCACGACCTGGTCCGGTCACGGCCCCACGACGTCCACCGTTGGCTGAACTCCAACAAGCGCTCGGTCTGGTCGGTGAGCGACGATCTGATCGCCGGCGCCGACCTGGTGATCCACGATCGTCGTGACCTGGCCGATCTCACGCAGCAGCACAGCCGGCTCGTGGTGCTGTCCATCACCCCGTTCGGGCTCACCGGGCCCTACGCGCACTACGACGCCGCCGAGATCAACGTCATCCACGGGTCCAGCTGGGGAAATCTGTCACCAGGAGGCGCCACCGATCCGGACCTCCCGCCGCTGAAGGCACCAGGGCATCACGCCAACATCAACGTGGCCTCTGTCGCCGCGATCGTGGCCCTCGCCGCAACCGAACGCGCCGCCGTGAGCGGCCACGGCGAGCACATCGATTTCTCGGCAGTCGCCGCAGCGGCCAAGCTCACCGAGGTTGCGCCCGCGTCAGTCTCGTTCTTGGGTGTGGAAGCCTCCCGGCTGGGGACGCGCACGGTGGTGCCGTGGCGCATCTTCCAGTGCGTCGATGGGCTGCTGCAGCTCATCTGTCCCGAGCAGTCCCAGTGGGAGGCGTTCGTGGAGCTCATGGGCTCCCCCGATTGGGCATCACTGGACGTGTTCGCCACCGGGCCCGACCGGACCCAGAACTCCGATGTCGTCAACATGTACCTGGCCGAGTGGTTCGCCGACCAGCGCGCCGACGAGATCTACCACGCAGCTCAGGCTGCTCGGATTGCCGTGACCCCGGTGAACACGATGGCTCAGCTCGAAGCCAGCGAGCATTTCGCGGAGCGCGGGTTCTTTGCCACGACGCCCGACGGGCTGAAATTGCCGGGACCGGGATTCCAGATTGATCAGCCGTGGTGGAATCTCACCGCCGAAGCACCCGATGCCGGCGCTCACGAAGGCGAAGGCTGGCGGCCCAGAGCAGCCGCCGTCGAGGGTGCGGGAGCCTCCGCGGGCGCCAGCACCGCCGCCGCGGCGGCAGCCGGGCGCCGCCCGCTCGAGGGAGTGCGGATCTGCGATTTCACGTGGATCTGGGCCGGTCCGTTCTGCACGCAGATCCTGGCCCACCTCGGCGCCGACGTCATCAAGCTCGAATCTCCCGACCACCTGTGCATGTTCCGGCGGCTGCCGCTGAGCCCGCCCGACAGCCCGCCGTCGCATGACACCTCCGGCCTGTTTCAGCTCTACAACAGCGACAAGCGCAGCGTCGGCATCGACCTGTCTCATCCGGATGCCGCGGAGGTCGTCGCACGGCTCGTCGCCATCAGCGACGTGGTGGTCGACAACTTCGGCGTCGGCGTCATGGATCGACTCGGTTTCGGCGTCGAGCAACTGCGTGCAATCAACCCCGATGTCGTCATCGCCTCGCTGTCGGGATATGGGAGCACAGGTCCGTGCGCGCAGTATGTGGCATACGGACCTGCCGGCGGGGCGCTCGCCGGTCTGTATGCCTCCAACGGCTACGAAGACGGCCCGGCGTACGAGACCGGTGTGGCCATCGGTGACCCTTGCACCGGGATAACAGCGGCGTGGGCAGTGGTGGCATCACTCGCCGCTCGCCGCCGCAGCGGCATCGCCGCCACCATTGATGTCGCCATGGCCGAAGCCGTTGCCGCCACGGTCGGCGAGGGCTGGATGCAGTACCGCCAGGACGGCCAGTCGCCGGCTCCTATCGGCAACCACGACCCGATCTGGTCGCCTCACAACTGCTACCCGGCCCGCGGCGACGATCAATGGGTCACGATCGCCTGCACTGACGAAGCCATGTGGCAGTCGCTCTGCGCGGTCATCGACCCCGCCCTGGCGGCACGCCCGGAGTTCGCCGGCGCTGCGGAACGGAAGCGGAACGAAACCGAGCTAGATGCCGTGATCTCAGCTTGGACTCAGACGCGGGACCGCTGGCAGGTCACCGACGAGCTGCAGGCGGTCGGCGTCACCGTCTTTCCCTCGCTGTCATCGCACGAGCTGTGGTCCGGCGACCCCCACTTCGAAGCCATCGGCATGCTCGAGCGGCCACACCATCCGCTCACCGGGAACCGGGTGGTGCCCGGCATCCCCTGGCGCCTCAGGGACGGCCCCGACGGGCTGCGACGTCCGGCACCCCTGCTCGGCCAGCACACCGTCGAGGTCCTGGCTGACGTGCTGGGCTACGCGCCCGATGCGGTGGACGACCTGATCGCTCGGGGAGTCGTTCACGAAGCCGCCGAGGCTCAAACCGGCTGAGACAGCTCGCATAGTGTGAGCCGCGAGTTCCTGCAGTCCTGCGCGCCGGCTTGGCGTGAAGGATCGCTGGGACGGTGTTGCGGGGGCGGCCCCTGCACGCCGACAAGGGGGCAGACATGGCGGCAGAAGTACGGATCAGCTCAGGAAGGCTCGCCGGGGGCGACGACCAGGGCGTCCACGCATACAAGGGCATCCCGTATGCGGCGCCGCCTGTGGGCGACCTGCGGTTCCGGCCACCCGCAGCAGCGGCCGGCTGGGACGGCGTGCGCGATGCGTCGGCCTACGGTGCAGTGCCGCTGCAGCAGCCGATGCCGGGCATCTTCGGCGAGCTCGGCACCCCGCCTAATCCTGCGGGCGACGACTGCCTGCAGCTGAACGTGTGGACGCCCGACCCGGGCGCTGGCGGCATGCCGGTGCTGGTGTGGATCCACGGCGGCGCCTTCTACGCCGGCAGCGGCATCGACGACGTGTACAACGGCGCGGCATTCGCCCGCGACGGCGTCGTGTGCGTGACGATCAACTACCGGCTCGGCGTGCAGGGCTTCATGAACCTCGCCGAGCATTTCGGAGAACTGTCCGCCTCGGGCAACCTCGGCATGCTCGACCAGATCGCCGCGCTGCAGTGGGTGCAGGAGAACATCGGCGCATTTGGCGGCGATCCATCCAAGGTCACCATCGCCGGCGAGTCGGCGGGCGGCATGAGCTGTTCGACCCTCATGGCGATGCCAGCGGCCAAGGGCCTGTTCCGCGCAGCCGTTCCCCAGAGCGGCGCCGCTCACAATGGCATCAGCGCCGAGACTGCGTCGCTCATCGGCGGCTATGTGCTCGATGCCGTCGGGGTGAAGCCGGGCGATACCGCAGGACTGGCGGCAGTCAGCGATGACGATCTGCTGGCTGCGCAGATCGGCGTGGTCGAGGACCTCGGCGCCACTCGTGACCCGGTCAAGTACCGCGAGGCCGCAGCCACCGCGATGGCGTTCCAGCCCACGTTCTTCACCGAGGAGCTGCCTCAGCGGCCGATCGACGCCATTGCCGCCGGTGCAGCGTCGGACGTGAAGGTGATGATCGGCACCACCATGGAAGAGGCGCTGATCTTCGTTGTCGATCTCAAGGAGATGTTCAACGAGGAGCTCGTCCGGGCCAGCGTCGGCGCCGTCTTCGGCATGGCCGGCAAGGACGGCGATGCCGCCCTCGAGCTCTACACCTCGAACCGGCCGGGTGCCGCGCCGCATGAGTTGGCCGCCGCTGTCGAGACCGACCGGATCTTCACGGTGCCGGCCATCCGTCTCGCCGACGCGCAGGCCGCGCACAACCCCGACACCTGGATGTACCGGTTCGACTGGCGCACGCCTGCAGGCGACGGCGAATGGGGCGCACACCACTTCCTCGAGGTGCCGTTCACGTTCGACCAGGTCGACAACGACATGGCACGCGGGTTCGTCGGCGACGACCCGCCCCGTGATCTCGTGGCCAACACCCACGAGGCCTGGGTGCGCTTTGCCAGCGACGGCAACCCGAACCATGCCGGATTGCCCGACTGGCCCCGCTGGGACGCAGAGACACGCCCGACGATGCTGCTCGACGCCGAGTGCCGCTTGGCCAACCGCCCTGCCGACGACGAGGTCAGCCTCTGGGACGGCGTCCTCTGACATCGATGAGCGCCAGCGGTGCGAGGCGGGGGGCGCTTCGTCGCAGTGCTGAGCGGCCAGCCGCTGAGCGCAGCTGCACCCGTAGAGTTCAGCGCTGCGGGGTCCTCGCACCCGGCAGCCACCACGACCCTCGGGTGCATTGAGAACCTGCGCAGCGCCCGGAGTCATCGGCTTCACTCACCGATGGTGAGTCCGCACGCCAATCCTGCGCCGGAACCCCTCTCCCGCGAGGCTCGCCATGTCTGCAACCGAGCATCTTGTTGCGCGCGCAGATCTGCGCAATGTGGCGATCATCGCCCACGTCGACCACGGCAAGACCACCTTGGTCGACGCCATGCTGTGGCAGTCGGGTGCCTTTCGCTCCAATGAGAACGTCGCCGAGCGGGTCATGGACTCCATGGATCTCGAACGAGAGAAGGGCATCACGATCTTGGCCAAGAACACCGCCGTCCGATATGTCGACGACGCCGGCACCGAGACCAAGATCAATATTCTCGACACGCCCGGCCACGCCGACTTCGGCGGCGAGGTGGAGCGCGCCCTCACGATGGTGGACGGGGTGCTGCTGCTGGTCGACTCCAGCGAGGGCCCGCTGCCCCAGACTCGCTTCGTCCTGCGCAAGGCGCTGGAACTGCGGTTGCCCGTCGTGCTCGTGATCAACAAGATCGACCGGCCCGACGCCCGCGTCAGCGAAGTGGTCGACGAGGTCTACGAGCTGTTCATGGACCTCGACGCCACCGACGACCAGATCGACTTCCCCATCGTCTACACCGACGCTCGGCGCGGCACGGCGTCGGTGCAGCCCGAGATGCCCGCCACCGACCTGCGCCCGATGTTCGACACGCTGCTCGCCACAGTCCCGCCCCCCCGGCACGATCCCGAGCACCCGCTGCAGGCGTGGGTGACCAATCTCGACTCCAGCCCCTATGTCGGACGTCTCGCGCTGTGCCGTGTCATGCACGGCACCATCAAGCGTGGCCAGACCGTGTCGTGGTGTCGAACTGACGGCACCGTCTCGACCGCCAAGATCAACGAGCTCTACGTGACCGAGAGCCTGCAGCCTGTCGAAGCCGACGAGGCGAACGCGGGCGAGATCATCGCCATCTCGGGCATTCCGGACATCACGATCGGCGAGACGCTCACCGACTTGGACCGACCCGCGCCGCTGCCGCTCATCCGGGTGGACGAGCCGAGCCTGTCGATCACGATCGGCATCAACACCTCACCGATGTCAGGACGCGACGGCGACAAGCTCACCGCTCGCCTCATCAAGCACCGTCTCGACGCTGAGCTCATCGGCAACGTCTCGATCCGGGTTCACGATGCCGATCGTCCCGACACTTGGCAGGTCCAGGGTCGGGGCGAACTGCAGCTGGCCGTGCTGGTCGAGATCATGCGGCGCGAAGGCTTCGAGCTGACGATCGGCAAGCCAGAGATCGTCAGCCGCACCGTCGACGGCCAACTCTGCGAGCCGACCGAGCGCGTCACGATCGACGTGCCCGAGGAATTTGTCGGCGCGGTCACCCAGATGCTGGGCGAGCGCAAGGCGACCATGTTGAACATGTCGAATCACGGCACTGGCTGGGTTCGGCTCGACTACGTCGTGGCGACGCGAGGCCTCATCGGGTTCCGGACCGAGTTCCTGACCGAGACACGGGGCACCGGGCTCATGAACGGCGTGTTCGAGGGCTACATGCCGTGGCTGGGCGAGGTGCGCACCCGCAACTCGGGCTCGATCGTCGCAGACCGCTCCGGTGCCGTCACCGGCTACGCGATCGCGGCCCTCCAAGAGCGGGCATCGCTGTTCGTCGCTCCAGGCGACGAGGTCTACGAGGGCATGGTGATCGGCGAGAACCCGCGGCCCGAGGACATGGACGTCAACATCTGCCGCAAGAAGAAGCAGACCAACGTGCGGGCTGCGGCATCGGACGACACCGTCCGGCTGACACCGCCCCGAGTCCTGTCGCTCGAGCAAGCGCTGGAGTTCATCGCCGACGACGAGTGCGTGGAGGTGACCCCGAACGCGGTGCGTATTCGCAAGACCGTCTTCGACGCCACCACCCGCGGCCGCCACCGCAAGCGCCTCCAGCGAACGACGGCCTAGACGAGCCCGATTTGCCCGCCGACGGCGAGGTCAGCCTCTGGGACGGCGTCCTGCAGCGGCAGCCAGAACTAGGTGAAACGGTGGCAAGGCCAGTGTATGACGTTACGCATTGCGCTTTGTTAGACTAAATGCATGACGCAATTGGTGGCACGCATTGACGACGCCCTGCTAGCCCAGCTCGACGAACTCGTAGCGAGTGGGGACGCACGGTCCCGTTCCGATGCGGTGCGGCGAGCACTCGAAGAGATGCTCGACCGGCGGCGACGGCGCCAAGTCGGCGAGGCCATCGTCGACGCGTACCGCCGAATGCCCGAAACCGACGACGAGCTGGAATGGGCGGCGCACAGCACCCGGACGATGATCGCCGAGGAACCCTGGTGACACCTGCTCAGTGCGACGTCTGGTGGGCGGAGAGCGAGAACGAGGTTCGGCCGGTGCTCATCGTCACCC
>JAJEBN010000072.1 GCA_022822525.1 Acidimicrobiia bacterium
CTGCAGGCACAGACGGTCCGACGCCCGGGGCCGGTGACAGCCCAACGGGTGATCATCGGGCGCCCGCGGCAGCAGCGGCTCCACCGCCGCCCAGATGACATCCACCACAGCCTTGGTCAGAGCGCGCATGATGAAACCGGCCTCCACGGTCGTCAGGTCAAGGACGACCCCACCAATACACCGGGGAACCAGACGACCCGTGGACGGCCACCTATCCGCGCGGCCCCTAACTCGCCTCGGGTGTCGCCAGCGCCCGAAGCGCGTCCAGGAACCCCGCCTGATCATCGACCGTCCCGAGCGGCACGCTGTGCAGTTCGTTGGTTCGGTCTTCGATCGCGGCCCGACCGGCGATGCCCTCCCTCGTCATGGCACCGTGCTCGTCGAGCCAACCGCGGGCCATGAGCGATGTCGGGTCCCCCGTGAAGGCCTTCCCCCGCTCAGACTCCTCGAGCGCCACCATGTCGAACCCGGTGAGGCCGAATTCCTCCCATGCGGCTGCGTGGGCATCGGTCCGCACGTAGCGCGCGTAGGTGAGCAGGTGGTGGAGCTCCTGGGCGGGTTCTTCCGGCCGCGGCACCGGCTGGTAGAGCGCGCAGAGCGGCGTCGTTGCGGCGACGAAGCTCTGTGCGGCGCCGTCACGGGCCACGTCGAAACCAGAGGTGCCCCAGGTCTCGACGGCGAGCTCGGCTCGGGTCCGGAGGTTGGCCAGAAGGGCCTCCCGGAACACGCCGACCGGCTTGCCGTCGTCGTCGAGCCACGGCTCGTTGGCGAGCTTCTCGTTCGTACCGTCGATGACGAAGTCGTCGAGGTAGCGGTGACGCAGGCGGGTCAGCTCCGGCCGCCAGCGGCCCTCGAAGAACACCTCGGCCAGGTGCCCGGTGACCGGGGCGAGATAGCCCGGCAGTGGATCGCCGATGGCGCCCATGGCAACTCGCCAACGCGGAAGAGCAACATTCTGGAAGCCGACGACGAGGCGATCGAGCTCGCGCCCGATCTCCGGGGTGAATGCGGACATGACTTCACCGTAGCCGCGAATTGGCGAAACAGTGGCTCTTTCTGCAACACGACGACGTAATCTCGTAACACAATTATTATTTCGAAACTCTGGGAGGAGTCTCGCGGGGGTGGGAGCGTTCGAGGGCCGTACCAACTTGGCTCGAACGTGTCGCGCGGCAGCGGCTGCTAGCCCGTGGTTTGCGGCGGGCCCGGTGAGTCTGCGGCGGCTTCGCAGGCTGGTGAGGACCGGCTGCTGTCGTCAAAGCACCAGGGTTGCCATCCCCGGATAACCCACATGTCGTACGCAACCTGCAGGTTGATCTCCGGTTGCAGCCATGGATCGCATGGAGAAGATGGTCGACGACCTGTACGTCGCCCTTCCTCCTTGGCATGGAAGCACCACTGCGCGGCCGGTGTAGCCGTGGTGATGCCGTCACAACGCAGTTCCGGTGCGGTGATGTCGTCCGGCAGGTGCGCAACGTTGGGAAGTCGATCGATGCCTTTGCCCGCCCAGCACGTTGCATTGAGTTGCAGCAGACCCCAGTCGTTGGTGACGGAGACCAGGCGTTCGGTGCAGCGCGATTCTCGCCACATCAACGCGAGGACTACGTCGGGGTCCCAATCCCCCATCTCTTGAACCTGAGATCGGAAGCGGTCACATGCCAACGACACTCCTGGCGCAACCGTGCGGCGGAACTGCTGACTCGGTTCGACGAGTTCATATGCGGTCGCGATGGGCGAGGCGGGCAGATTCGGATGCTCGACGACTGCGTTGTCTTCCACTCCCTCCCTGCGTGGCGATGCCAGGTTGGAACTGGTTTCGATGATGACCGGCGGCGCTGTCAGCGGGCTGCGTAGGGCCGTCGAGACCGAGTTTGCTGATGACAGCGTCGAGCGTTGCGCGGATGGACTCGCCGGAGGCGACGAGGTGCCCGTCTCCGGTGAGCTGGCGGCAGCCAAGATCAAGGCACCGGTGGCGACGGTCGATACACAGACCGTGGCCGCGGCGATGCGTTTGAGATGTCGTGAGAGAGGGGACATTGCCTTGGGGGGGTTGGCAAACGAGGCGGGAGCCTATGGCTAGACACTCGCTGAGAGCTGTCAGCGTCCCGGCAGGCTCGGAGCGGGACGGGTAGCGTGAGAAGGCGGTTGCATGGGCGTTCGGCTCGATTGCAACCGCTGCGATCAGATCACGCCGAGCAGTACGGGGGCATGCCATGAGCGCTGAGTTCGACATCCATATCAAGGGCGGGACCGTCGTCGACGGCACACGGGTTCCGAGGTACAAGGGCGACGTCTGGATCCGCGACGGCAAAGTGGCCCAGCTCGGCGGGCGCCCGCAGGGCACGGCCGAACGCGAGATCGACGCCACCGGCAAGATCGTGGCGCCTGGTTTTGTCGATCTGCACACCCACTACGACGCCCAGATCCGCTGGGATCCGTGGTGCACCATCTCGGGCTACCACGGCGTGACCTCGGTGGTGCTCGGCAACTGCGGCTTCGGCTTCGCCCCGGTCAAGCCCGAGTTCCGCGACCGCTCCATGCTCACCATGACTCGTACCGAGGCGATCCCCTATGAGTCGATGCGCCTGGGCATGAACTGGGACTGGGAGACCATCCCTGAGTACCTCGACTCGCTGGACCGTGCCCCCAAAGGCGTCAATGTCATCCAGTACATGCCCACGGCGTCGCTGATGACCTACGTCATGGGCCTCGAGAAGGCCAAAGCGGGCGAACCGGCCTCTGAAGCCGAGCGCAAGGAGATGGCCCGCCTCCTGCACGAGGGCATGGACGCTGGGCTCTGCGGCTTCTCCATCCAGCGCCTCGGCCCTGACAGCGTGCAGGCCGACTTCGACGGCTCCCCCATGGTCACCGACATCATGTGCGACGAGGACATCTTGAACCTGGCGCGCGTGCTGGCCGAGAGGGACGAAGGCTTCATCCAGATCACACAGGGCACCGGCGACATCCGGGCCGACATCAAGTTCCTCGAAGTGCTGGCCGGCGCCGCTCGCAGGCCCATCCTGCACAACGTCGTGGCACCGGCCCGCAAGGATCCTGAAGTGCACCGCCGGCCGCTGCGCTGGATCGACAAGTGCTGGGACCAAGAGCTGCCGATCTATGCACAGTGCGGCACCGGGCGCGCAGGATTCGCCTTCACGCTCGAGCACTGGAACCTCTACGACGCCTCCCCCGCCTGGCGTGCGGTTACCACGGGCTCCAAGGAGGAGAAGATCGAAAAGATGTCCGATCCCGAGCTGCGCAAGGCGCTCGTGGACGAGGCCGCCGAAGCCGACCGCCGGCTGCAGGTGATCCAGGCTGGCGTGGGCGGCAACCCCAAGGGCCTGATCGTCCAGGGCGTCAACCGCCAGGCCGACATGCAGCAGTACGTCGGCCGCTCGGTCGGCGATCTCGCCGAGGAACAAGGCAAGCACCCCATCGAGGTCATGCTGGATCTGTCCCTGCAGGGCGATCTCAACGTGGAGTTCCTGGGCCCCGACAAGGGCTCGAACGCCGAGTTCATGGGCGAGATGATGCAGTCGCCCTACGCCATCCCCGGTGTCTCCGACGGCGGCGCGCATACCAAGTTCTTCAGCGGCGGCTCCTACACCACCGACTTCCTGACGTGGCTGGTGCGCGACGAAGGCACCGTGACACTGGAGGAAGCGCACTACCGGCTCTCGGCGCTGGCCGCCCATGCTGCCGGCTTCAAGGACCGGGGCACGCTGCGCGAGGGCGCTGCGGCCGATGTGGTGGTCTACGACATGGAAGAGCTCGAGATCGATCCGCCGTGGATCGGCAACGTCGAGCACGACCTGCCGGGCGGCGAGTGGCGCCGGGTGCAGCGTGCCAAGGGCTATGACCAGATCATCGTCAACGGCGAGGTCACCTTCGAATCCGGCGAATGCACCGGAGCGACACCCGGCCGGCTGCTGCGCCATGGCCGCGGCTGACATGGCCATCACCCCTGAGACCTACGACGGCCCCACCGAGGTCGATTTCCACTTCGACGTCATGTGCCCCTGGGCGTACCAGACCTCGCTGTGGATGCGCGACGTGCGCGACCAGCTGGGGCTGACCGTGAACTGGAAGTTCTTCAGCCTCGAAGAGGTGAACCTGCGCGAAGGCAAGAAGCACCCCTGGGAACGCGACTGGAGCTACGGCTGGTCGATGATGCGCATCGGGGCGATCCTGCGGCGCGAGTCCATGGACCTGCTCGACAGGTGGTATGCCGCGTCGGGCTACGCCCTCCATGTCGACGGCAACCGTCCCCACAATCCCGATGTGGCCCGGCACCTGCTCGAACAGATCGGGGCCGATCCCGGCATCGTCGAGCTCTCCATCGACGACCCGAGCACCCATGACGAGATCAAGGCCGAGCACCAGCGGGTCATCGATTCGGGCGGCTTCGGCGTGCCGACGCTGTACTTCGGCGATACGGCGATCTTCGGACCGGTGCTGCTCGATCCGCCCACCGGCGACGCAGCACTGCGCATGTGGGAGCTCGTCGTCGGCTGGCTGGAGTTCCCGCACCTGTACGAGATCCAGCACATGCCCCGCGATGAGAAGAAGATCTTCGACACATTCAGGCCGTACCTCGAGGCACGCGACTGGGTGAGCATCAACCGCGGCAAGGAAGTCGGCTTCGAGCCTGCAGCAGCCGACTGACCGATGGATCATTCACCGCACAACGATGTAGTCGTGCTGGGCGCAGGCGTGTCCGGCATCTACCAGATCAAGCGCTTGGTCGACCTCGGCATCGACGCCGTCCTGCTCGAAGGCGAAGACGATCTGGGCGGCACGTGGTACCGCAACCGCTACCCGGGCTGCCGCTTCGACTCGGAGAGCTACACCTACGGGTACTCCTTCTCGAAGGAGGTGCTCGACGAATGGCACTGGAAGGAGCGCTTCTCGTCCCAGCCGGAGAACTTGCGCTACTTGAATTTCGTGGTCGACAAGTTCGACCTTCGTCGCCACATGCGCTTCGGATCCCGCGTCGAGCAGATGGCTTGGGACGACGTCGCACGGCGCTGGAATCTGACGCTCAGCGACGGCAGTTCGCATTCGGCGCGCTTCGTCATCACCAGCCTCGGCCCGCTCTCGGCCCCGACGATGCCGAGCTACGAGGGCATGGAGGACTTTGGCGGCGAGGCGTTCCACACGTTCTTCTGGCCGGCCGAGCCGGTTGCCCTGGAGGGGCGACAGGTCGGCGTCATCGGAACCGGCGCGACCGGCATCCAGGTGATCGCCGAGATCGCCGACAAAGTCGGGGAGCTCAAGGTCTTCCAGCGCCGGCCCAACTGGAGCACCCCGCTCAACAACTCGCCGATCAACGACGAGGAGATGGACGAGATCCGCGGGCGGTACGACGAGATCTTCGCCAACTGCGCAGCCTCGCCTGGTGGCTTCGAGCACGTGCCGCGCTGGGGTTTCTGGGACATGACGGCCGCGGAGCGCCGCTCCTTCTGGGATGAGCTCTACTCGCAGTCCGGGTTCGCCATCCTGGCTGCGAACTTCGCCGAGATCTTCTTCGACGAGGCTGCCAACCGGGAACTGTCCGACTACATCGCGGACCGCATCCGCGGCCGGGTCGACGACCCAGCGGTGGCAGAGAAGCTGATCCCGACAGACCACGGCTTCGGTCTCCAGCGCCTGCCGCTCGAGACCGAGTACTTCGAGGCCTACAACCGTCCCAATGTGGAGCTCGTCGACCTGCGAGAGACGCCGATCCAGCGCTTCACACAGACCGGCATCGAGACCAGCGGCGCCCACTACGACCTCGATCTCATCGTCTATGCGACTGGGTTCGACGCCATCACCGGTGCGTATGACCGCGTGAACATTCTCGGCGTCGACGGAACCTCGCTGGCCGAGCGCTGGCGGAACGGACCGAGCACCTACGTCGGCGTGCTGTCCCACGGATTCCCGAACCTGTTCATGGTGGCCGGGCCCCAGAGCGTGTCGGGCTCGACGAACTTCCCCCGGGCGATCGAGAACGGCGTGGACTGGGTCACCGACTTGGTGTCCCATGCTCTCGAGAGCGGCTGCAGCAGGGTCGAGGCCGAGCTCGAGGCCGAACAGGAGTGGGTGAACGAGGTGATCCGCGCCCATGAGCGCATGCTGTTCCGGCGCAGCAAGGGATGGTTCACGGGCTACAACTCCAACGTCGCCGGCCACGAGGAAGGCATCGTGCGCTACCAGGCCTACTTCGGCGGCGCGCCCCGCTACCGGGCCAAGGTCGACGAGATCGCGGCCAACGGCTACCACGGCATCGAGCTGAGCTGAAGCGCTGACGGTCAGGCGCAGCTCAGGACGAGGTGAACGTTCCGTCGGAGTCGTCGAGCAGGTTCCCCGCAGCGGCGAGCGCGCCAGCCATGGCAACTGCCCGCTGATACACGGCATCGAAGTAGTGCTCCGCTACCGTCTCGCGCCCGGCGAGCGGCGGTTTGCCCAGCGAGCGCACGGTTGCGGTCGGGTCGGGCGTCACCGAGATGCGGGGGATCTCAGCGGATCGAACGAGATCTTCGGGTGCCACAACAGCATCTGCGGTCGGCTCACCGCCATTGGCCTGCGCCGGATGATCCGCCTGCTCCCCCGCCGCGGGCGCCGGGATGCCGCCATGCCAGAACTTCGCGCTGGCCTCGGCGGCTTGCCGCTGCTGCGCCTCAGTCCCGCCCAGCCGGCGAGTGCGTGAGGTCTTGCGGCGGCGACGAGAGCTCATGACGCACCCCGGTCTGGGACGCCCGCAGCCACCAGCTCGCCTGCGTCGGGAACGTCGGCGACCAGCCCGTCGATGTCGTCGGCCAGCAGTGCATCAGGGTTGATGCCCAGCGCATGGCGGAGCTGCTCGGCGTCGAGGTCGCCGATGGAGCTCGACTTGGGCAGCACCATGTCGGCGATCCGTCGCTTGCCGGCGACCACCTCTTCCACGCGCTCGTCCACCGTGCCCGGGCACACCAAACGGTGGCAGATGACGGTGCGGGTCTGCCCGATGCGCCATGCCCGGTCGCGGGCCTGATCCTCGACGGCGGGGTTCCACCAGCGGTCATAGAGCACGACGTGGCTGGCCGCGGTCAGGTTCAGGCCGGTGCCGCCCGCCTTGAGCGACAGCACCATGGCCCCTGGGCCATCCTCGGTTTGGAAGCGCTGCACCATGCGGTCACGGGCCGTGCGTCCCAGGCCGCCGTGATAGCAGTCGATGTGCATCCCAGTCCGTCTCGAGAGGTACCCGGCCAAGCGCTCGCCCCAGGTGGCGAAATGGGTGAAGACCAAGGCCCGCTCCCCCGCGGCGAACACCGATTCGAGAATCTCGTCGAGCCGATCCAGCTTGCCGCTCCGCCCCTCGATGCGATTGTCGACGTCGTCGGGCCGGTAGTTGAGAGGATGGTTGCAGATCTGCTTGAGGGCAGTGATCGCGGCCAGCACCGCTCCCTTGCGTCGTTCTCCGGCCTGCTCGCTCTCGGCGGTATCGACGATCAACTGGTCCAGCACCGCCTGGTACAGGCCGATCTGCTCGGGCGTCATGGCGCAATGGGCCATCTCGTCGATCCGGTCGGGCAGCTCGGCTGCGATCTGAGGTTCCGCTTTGGTACGCCGGAAGACGAGCACCCCGTTCAGGGCGTGCAGGGCCGATTCGGCCGCGCCTCGGGCATCCCCGGGGCGCTGCAGCTGGGCGATGAACGGCGCTCTCGCGCCGACCAGATCCGGGTTGCAGAAGTCCATGATCGCCCAGAGATCGCCCAGCCCGTTCTCGATCGGCGTGCCTGTGAGCGCCAGCCGGCTGCGAGCTGTCAAGCGCCTCAGCTGCTTCGCGGTCTCGCTCGTGTGGTTCTTGATGACCTGGGCCTCGTCGACGACGATGCGGTCCCAGGTGATCCGCTCGAGCGCTTCGATGTCTCGAACGGCGGTGCCGTAGGTGGTGATCACCATGTCGATCTGCCCGTCCCTGCCCGAGCCGGCGCCGCCGCGCAGTGTGTTCACGAGCTCGTCGGGCTCGCGCCGGGACGGTCCGTGGTGGACGACTGCACGCACACCGGGCGTGAAGCGGGCTGTTTCGGCTGCCCAGTTGCCGACCACTGCAGGCGGGGCGATGATCAGCGAAGGGGCGTCGCGTCGATCTGCCGCTGCCCGCGCGAGGACCGTCGGTGTCTTGCCAAGCCCCATGTCCAGCGCGAGGCAGCCGCCCAGTCCCGCCCCGTCCAAGAACTCCAGCCATGCCACCGCTTCAGCCTGGTAGGTGCGCAACTCCCCGACGAAGCCGTCCGGCTTGCGCTGGGGTGCAGCGGGAATATCGGCCGCTGCTCGCAGCAGATCCGCTGCCCAGCCGCTGCCGGAGATGGTGACGCCGCCGCGGACTGTCGGACCCTCGAGCCCGAGCACCTGACGGAGCATCTGCGAGCCAGTGAGCGAGGTGACCTCCGCTCGTTCGGCGAGGGCTGCCGCCGCTTCGGCCAGGTCGGCATGATCCAATGCGATCCACTTGCCCCGGTCGCGCACCAATGGGCGGGCTTGCGAGGCCAGCTCGTGGATCTCGTCTGCGGTGAGCTCGACATCGCCGAACACCGCCGTCCAGCTGACTGCAGTGAGCTGCTGGGCGCCCAGCGCGCTGTCGCCCTCCTCGGCTGCGGTCAGACGCAGCGACGGGGCCGGGCGCTCGCGTGAGAGATCCGGCACCTCCACCGTGAATCCGGCCGATTGCAGCGCGGGACCCGTCACTGACATCAGTTCCCACGCTTCGTCCTGGCTGAGGATGACCTCGCCGCGCCGCTTGCCGCCCGGACGCATCAGCACCGGCAGCAGGCGCTCCAGCCGGGTAAGCTGATCCCTCACCTCGGTCCGGTGCGAGCTGGCCCCGCTCACCATCGCCACTTCGACAGGTTCCGTCGCGCCCTCGGGATTCAGCGCCAGGACTTCGAGATGCCACGCTCCCGCGTCGTCAGGCTCATCGAGCCGTACCACCAGCGATCGGTGGGCTGCGGTCGTCACCGGCCGTGACCACAGCTCTATCCGCCGGGCGAGATCCGAGCCGTGGGTAGCGGATCCGACAAAGCGACTGCCGTCCAGGTAGGCCAGGAACGCTTCAGCCATCTCCGCCCTGCTGCGCGGCTCGGGAGATGCAGCAGGCACGTCAAGGCGCTTCGCAGCACTCGTCATGATCGCGTCGACCATGCCGACAAGTGCTGATTGGGTCACGGTGCGCGGCTCGGCCTTCGGTTCGGGGGCCGTGACAGCACTGGGCAGGCTGTCGATGAGCGCCGCCAGCCGTTCTGCAGGCATCGATGCGGGCTGCCATTGGACTGAGAATTCGGCGGTGTCGGGGCGCTTGCGGTTGCGGCGCTTGCGAGCGCGGTGCAGGCGAGGCACGGTGCGGCCTGCTGCCACCAGCTCGACAGCTGTGCGAGCTGCTGATCTCAGCCAGAGCGCGCTGGCACCGATCAGCCGATCATCTGCGACGCCTGCGGCCACATTGATCTGCTCGTTGCCGTGCAGTGATTCATCGAGGCCATTGCCGAGACCGTTTCCGGCCGCTGCTGGGTCGCCGGCATCGGTGGCCGCACCAGCGGCCGCGTTCGGGGTGGCGAGGGTTCCGTCGAGTCCGACCAGCCAACCCAGCACGTCGTCGATGTCGGCCACCAGCGCTTCGGCGCTGCCGCCGGCGGGCAGCTTGACGTTCGGGTTCGGGCGCCACACGCTGTCGGGTGCGCCCGTCGCCACGAGTCGGTCCATGACTCGTTCGGTGGGTTCGGGCTCGGTTCCGGCGCCCGCAGCCCACGCCACGATCCGGCCCGGCTGCCACGACAGCTGCAGAGCCGGAGGTTCGGGTGCGGGCCCAGCGGCGGCATCGTCAGCATCGGCGCTGGCACCTGCGGCGTCGGGGTCGGCTGGCGAGACGGTGGCGTCGAGTCCTGTCAGTCGTTCGTAGGCGGCGGCCAGTTCGCTGAAATCGGTTTCGAAATCCCGCACGACCTGGCGGCGGATCGGTCGCGGCAGCTTGCGCACCGAGGACAGCGCGGCCTCGGTCTCGTCCAGCAGGTCGAGCAGCACCCGCTCCCACCGATGGGGATCGGTGCGGAGTTCTGCCACGTCGACCATGCCCGCGCTGCCCTGCGCCTCGGCCCATACGAGGCGAGCGATCTCATGCCAGCTCTTGGCCGCGAGGGCCGAGACGGTCACTCCGTTGCCGCCGCTTTCCCGTTCGGCGAGGGCGAGTCCGCCGCTCCCTGCACGGTTGGGCGCGGGCGAGGGTGCGGCCTGGGACGGCGTTGGTGCGCCATGGTTCGGAACCCGTGTCCGTGAGTCTTCGTCGCTCATTGGGTCATTGGTTGGCATCAGCAGGTGCACTGCATCGCCGGTGCGGACCGAGCACCGCGCTCAATCCGACTCCCAGATACAGCACCCGCTGCGGGCAGGATTGCCGCTGCCGGTACGAGGCCTCGTTCGTCAGGCTTCGGGGGCGAGCCGAGACTGCACGACCGATGTGCTGCCTCCGGCTACGTCGCGTGAGGGTACCGGAAGGGTCCCGATTCGCAACATCTGTGCGGCAGGCCGCAAATTGCAGCGGAGCCGCAAGCGCATGCTCATAGTCTCTGTCGGGTGCGATGGTCCGATTCGTTCATTCCTACGCTGCGCGAGGCGCCCGCTGAGGCGGACGCTGCGAGCCACCGGCTGCTGGTGCGGGCCGGGTTCATCCGGCAGCTGCATTCTGGCCACTACAGCCTGCTGCCGCTCGGTCTGCGGGTTCATGCCAAGGTGGCTGACATCGTGCGCTCTGAGATGGACGCCATCGGTGCTCAGGAGTTCTTGCTGCCCGCCATGCACCCAGCGGACCTGTGGCGGCGCAGCGGCCGCTGGGACCTGGTCGGGGCAGAGATGTTCCGCCTGCAGGACCGCAACGACGCGGATGTCGTGCTGGGCATGACCCACGAGGAAGTGTTCGCGTTTCTGGCAGCGGAGATGAGCTCGTACCGGGAGCTGCCGCAGATCTGGTACCAGATCCAGACCAAGTTCCGCGATGAGCCGCGCCCGCGCAGCGGGCTGCTGCGGGTGCGCGAGTTCATGATGAAGGACTCCTACAGCTTCGATCTCGACGAGGCCGGTCTCGATGCCGCGTTCGACGCCCACTGGGAGGCCTACCTGCGGATTTTCGAACGCCTGGATCTCAACGTGATGGCCGTACAGGCGTCTTCGGGTGCGATGGGCGGCGATGCGAGCGTCGAGTTCATGGTGGCGTCGCCAGTCGGCGAGGACGACGTGGCCCGCTGCACTGCATGCGGCTACCGGGCCAACACCGAGCGAGCCCGTGCCGAGGTGCCCCCGATCGACGATCCCCCATCGCTCGACGCGCCCGAGCGGTTCCCCACGCCGGGTGTACGGACGATTGACGAGCTGGCCGAGTTTCCTGGCGGTGCACCCGCAGACCGGCAGATCAAGACGATGGTGATGGTGCTGGACGGAGAGCTCTCGTTGGCGATCCTGCGGGGCGATCACCAGCTCAATACCCAGAAGCTGACCGACAGCAGCGGTGCCGCCGAGATACGGCCGGCGACCCCAGAGGAGACCATGGCGCAGCTCGGGGCCAACCCTGGCAGTCTCGGCGCGGTCGGCGTGAGCGGGATTCCGATATTCGCCGATGAGGCATTGCGGGGTCGCCGCGCGATGACCACGGGTGCCAACGATGATGACTGGCACCTGCGCGGCGTCGATGTCGAGCGTGACATCGCCGATCTTCGCTGGATGGACCTGCGCGAGGTGGCGGCCGGCGAGCCCTGCATCGAGTGCGGCGAGCCGCTGGAGATCGTGAGATGTATCGAGGCGGGTCACATCTTCAAGCTCGGCCGGAGGTACTCCGAGGCAATGGGCGTGTCGGTGCTGGATGCCGACGGTCAGGCCCGCACCCCGATCATGGGCAGCTACGGCATCGGCGTCGGTCGTGCCATGGCAGCGGTGGCCGAGACCCACCACGACGACAAGGGCCTGTGCTGGCCCGTTTCCATCGCGCCCTTCGACGCCGTGGTGGCCATTCTCGACCCGTCCGACGAGGCGCAGGCTCGCACCGGCGAGGCGCTGTACCGGGAACTGTGCGACCGGGGCGTCGAGTGCATCTGCGACGACCGGCCGTTGCGCCCCGGCGTCAAACTGGCCGACACCGAGCTGGTCGGCATCCCGTTCCGAGTCACCGTCGGCGCTCGCAGCCTGGCGCAGGGCAACGTCGAGCTGACCGAGCGTGCGACAGGCGACACAACCTTGCTCGCTGTCGAGCAGGCTGCCGCCGAGACTGCTGCGCAGGTCGCCGCGCAGCGCAGCTGAACCACCCTGGGGGCTCCGCGGGCGTCACCCGCCAGGCAGTCCCGAATCCACCTGATTCGGCCGGTGTCCATGTCGCCGCCGAAGCGACCTTCGTGGTACCGTACTGCTGTACCGTTCTGCGGCACAGTTCCACTATGCGGAACAGAACCGGGTGGGATCTCCCCGCCACAGGAGTCCAAGGGCGGATCTGCGACAAGCGACCGGGCCGGGGTGCCCGGCATACGTCATGACGACGGCGAGGGGGGCAGGGCATGGCCGACGCGGCAGCCGTCGAGACCGACGATGTCGACGAAGAGATCGAACTGTCGGCGCTCGACGATGACGATCTGGTTGCCCAGATGCACGACGACCTCTACGACGGGCTCGGACCCGAAATCGTGGAAGGCACCGAGCTGTTGCTCGGGCGCGGCTGGGGGGCCGACAAAGTCCTCAACGAAGCACTGGTCGAGGCAATGCGGATCGTCGGGATCGACTTCCGCGACGGGATCCTGTTTGTGCCCGAAGTGCTGCTCGCCGCCAATGCCATGAAGGCCGGCATGGAGATACTGCGGCCGCTGCTGGCCGAGACCGGTGCAGAACCGATGGGCAAGATCGTCATCGGCACCGTCAAGGGTGACATCCACGACATCGGCAAGAACCTCGTCGGGATGATGCTCGAGGGCGCCGGCTTCGAAGTCGTGGACTTGGGCATCAACACCGATGTGGACGAATTCCTCGAAGCTCTCGACGCCCATCGGCCCGACATCTTGGGCATGTCAGCGTTGCTCACCACGACGATGCCGTACATGAAGGTGGTCATCGACACGCTCATCGAGCAGGGCCTGCGCGAGGACTACCTCGTCATCGTGGGCGGTGCCCCGCTGAACCAGGAGTTCGGCGAGGCCGTCGGCGCCGACGCCTACTGCCGTGATGCTGCGGTGGCGGCCGAAACAGCCACTGACCTCATCCGCGCACGGCGCGCTGCGGCATGAGTGCCGCCGCGCCGGTCGCGCCCGAACGGGTGCTCGTGCTGGCGTGCGGCGCGCTCATCAACGAGCTCCAGGCCATCGTAGGCAGGCACGCCCTCGATCACGTCGACGTGGAATGCCTGCCCGCCAAGCTGCACAATCGGCCAGCGCTCATCGCCGGCGCGGTCCGCGACCGCATCGCTCGACTGAGGGATGGGGGCCGCAGCTACCAGCGCATCCTGCTCGGCTATGCCGACTGCGGCACAGCTGGAGCGCTCGACGACCTGTGCGCAGAGTTCTCTGCCAGAGCCTCCCAGGGTGACGCTCCGGAGATCACCCGCGTGCCCGGCGCCCACTGTTACGAGTTCTTCGCCACGGCGCATCGCTTCGCCGAGCTGTCCGAGGCCGAGCCGGCCACCTTCTATCTGACCGATTACCTCGCTCGGCACTTCGAGCTGCTGGTGTGGAAGGGCCTCGGCATCGCCGACCATCCTGAGCTGGCCGAGATGTACTTCGGCAACTACCGGCGGGTCGTGCTGCTGACCCAGACCCCGCACGGTGACGAGCGGGCACGCATCGAGACGTGCGCACGTGCGGGCGCCGAGCGACTCGGGCTGCCGCTGGACATCGTCGAGACCGGCTACGGCGAACTCGAGACTGCGGTCACCGAGATCGGCGTGCCGAACCCCAACGCAATGCCAATCCAGCTCGATGCGCCACGGCGCAGCCATGAAGACCAGGTGCCCGCGTGACCGACACCGTCATCAGCTCCGCTACACGTGAGGTGGTGATCGGCTTCGATCGCCCCTTCGTCATGATCGGCGAGCGCATCAACCCCACGGGCCGCAAGATGCTGGCCGAAGAAATGCGCTCGGGTGACTTCAGCAGGGTCGAGGCCGACGCGCTGGCCCAGGTCGCCGCCGGCGCACACATGCTCGACGTCAACGCGGGCGTCCCTCTGGCCGATGAACCAGCCCTGCTGGCCTCCGCGGTCAAGCTCGTCCAGTCGGTCACCGACGTGCCCCTCAGCATCGACTCGTCGGTCATCGAGGCGCTCGAAGCCGGCGTGGATGCCTATGTCGGCAAACCGCTCATCAACTCGGTGACCGGCGAGTCAGAGGTGATGGAGCGCATCCTGCCGCTGGTGGCCCGGGCGGGGGCGGCCGTTGTGGCGATATCCAACGACGAGACCGGCATCAGCGAGGATCCCGACGTGCGCTTCGACGTGGCTCGCCGCATCGTGAGCGCCGCCGCCGACTTCGGCATACCCAGCCATGATGTCGTCGTCGATCCGCTGGTGATGCCGATCGGCGCGATGGCAACGGCGGGGCGGCAGGTGTTCCAGCTCGTGCGGCGGCTGCGCGACGAGCTCGGCGTGAACACCACCTGCGGGGCATCGAATGTCAGCTTTGGTCTGCCCAACCGCAATGCGATCACTGGCACGTTTCTCTCCATGGCCATCGGGGCCGGGCTGACGTCGGCCATCATGAACCCCCTCCACGCAGACGTGAAGACCGCCGTCATGGCCGGCGACGTGCTGGCGGGCAACGACGAGAACTGTGCTGCGTGGATCTCCGAACACCGTGATCGGGGCGCCCCGACGGCGGCCGGGTTGGGAGGCGCCGCAGCCGGCACGGGGACTGGCGAACGTCCGCGCCGGCGGGGCGGCCGTCGCGCTCGCGTCGGCTAGCGGTACTGCGATGCCGCCGGGCACGCTGCCGCCCGTCGAGGTGCGGGAGCTGCGCGTCGTCTTCACGCCCTCAGGCCGCACGGGCACGGTCAGCGAGGGCACGACCGCGCTTGACGCAGCCCGCCAGCTCGGCGTCGATCTCGACAGCGTGTGCGGCGGTCGCGGCATCTGCGGTCGCTGCCAGGTGATCCCCTCGCTGGGAACGTTCGACAAGTGGGCGATCACCGCCCGCGCCGATGCCCTCAGCCCGCCGGGCGCGACCGAGGCTGCCTACGGGGGGCATCGCCCGCTGGATGCGGGCTCCCGCCTCGGCTGCCAAGCCCGAATCTGCGCCGATGTCGTCGTGGATGTGCCGCCCGACAGTCAGCTGCACGGACCGGTGGTGCGCAAGACGGTCGACGTGGGCGACATCGCGCTCGATCCCCTGGCGACGCTGCATGTCGTCACCGTGGCGCCGCCGACGCTGGACGAACGACGCGGGCTGGCCCAGGTCCTCATCGACGGCGTGGCCGATGAATGGGGTGTTCACCTGGCCGGCATCGTGCCGGGAGCATTGGCCGGGCTCCACGCGTCGGTCGCTGCGGGCCCCCCCGACGACGCCGGCGGCCGGCTGGTGACGGTTGCCGTTCGCTGGAGCGGGGCGGATCCCGGTGCGCGCAGCGGGATGGTGACCGCGGTGTGGCCCGGGGTGGTGACTGCGGCCCTCGGCGTTGCGGTCGATATCGGCTCGACCACGATTGCAGGCCACCTGACTGACCTTCACAGCGGCGAGGTGCTGGCCTCCGCCGGCCGAATGAACCCCCAGATCCGCCTGGGCGAGGACCTGATGAGCCGGGTCTCCTACGTGATGATGAACCCCGGCGGTGCCCGGGAACTGACTGCCCTGGTACGCGACTCGCTCGCAGCGCTGATCACCGAGTTGTGCGCCGAGGCCGGTGCCGAGCCCGACGCCGTGCTCGAGCTGGTGCTGGTCGGCAATCCGATCATGATGCACATCGCCTTGGGTATCGACCCGACCCCGCTCGGACAGGCGCCGTTCACCTTGGCCACCGATGCGGCGGTCGAACTTGACGGGTGGGCGATGGATCTGCCATGCCCATCGGCACGCGTCTACGTCGCGCCGGCGATTGCCGGCCATGTGGGCGCAGACACCGCGGCGGCCGTGCTCGCCGGGGGGCCGCACCGCGATGACGCCGTCACGCTTCTGGTGGATGTGGGGACCAATGCCGAGATCGTGCTGGGAAGCGCGGACGGCCTGTGGGCAGCGTCCAGCCCGACGGGACCCGCCTTCGAAGGTGCGCAGATCAGCTGTGGCCAGCGAGCAACGCCGGGAGCGATCGAGCGCGTGCGCATCGATCCGGCGACCTGGGCTCCGCGGATACGCGTCATCGGCTGCGATTTGTGGTCCGACGAGCCGGGCTTCGCGGAGGCTGTCGAACGGCAGGTCGCTGCGGGCTCTCGCAGCGCAGCAGCGGGCGTCACCGGGATCTGCGGCTCAGGAATCATCGAGGTGATCGCCGAGATGTATCTCGCCGGGGTCCTGTCATCCGATGGCGTCATCTCAGCACCGCCGCGCGAGGGCAGCCGGGCAGCTCGCGTCATCTCCGATGGCCGGACCTCGTCGTACGTGCTCTACGAGCCGCCTGCAGGGGTCGACGGACCCACCATCACCATCACCCAGAACGATGTCCGTGCCATCCAGCTCGCAAAGGCAGCGTTGCGCGCCGGAATCGATCTGCTGTGTGAGCACGCCGGCATTGCTTCACCGCATCGTGTGCAGCTCGCCGGCGCATTCGGAGCGCACATCGATCCCGTACGGGCGATGGTGCTCGGACTCATCGGCGACTGCGACCCGAGCGAGGTGCGATCAGTCGGCAACGCGGCAGGCACCGGAGCTGTTCGCGCTCTGCTCTCGGGCAGCCAGCGGGCCGAGATGGAGCAGGTGGTCCGCGGCATCCGCAAGATCGAGACCGCTACCGAGCCCCGGTTCCAGGAGCTGTTCGTAGCTGCCATGGCGCTCCCCCATGCCACCGCAGCCAACCCGTTGCTCGCGTCGGCGGTGGACCTGCCTGCGCGACGCGGCACATCTGCGGTCGGGTCTGATTCAGGGGAGATGCATCCACCGCTCCGGCGGCGACGCACCGGCAGACGGCGTTGAGCGGCACCCAGAAGTGGCAGCCACCTGCTGACCAGTTAGACCTTCAGGTCGAGATCGGGACATCAGATGACAGTGACAACCAAGCAATGAGCAGGCACCGATGAGTGACCGACGACGGCGAGGCGGCGGCCGGGCGGCCCGCCAGGCGCAGCGAGCAACAGCCGATCTGGCCTTCAACACCCACCTCCCGCGCACCCTGCCGCCGGTGAGCGTGCTCGACGACGAAGGCCTTGCCCAGGTCGAGTCCAACGCCGAGACGATCCTGTCCGAGGTGGGCGTCGCCTTCCAGGACTTCCCGCTCGCGCTCGAGCTGTGGCGCGCTGCGGGTGCCGATGTGGACGGCGAGTTGGTGCGTTTTCCGCGTGGCATGTGCCGCGACATCGTCCAGGCCAGCGCGCCGGCGACCTACATCCAGCATGCCCGCGACCCGGCGAGGTCGGTGCCGATCGGCGGCGACGCCACGGTGTTCGCGCCCAACTACGGATCACCGTTCGTGACCGATCTGGACAGCGGGCGGCGCTATGCCACGCTCGAGGATTTCCAGCGAGTGGTGAAGCTGACCTGGATGCTCCCACACCTGCACCACAGCGGCGGCACCGTCTGCGAGCCAGTGGACGTACCCGTCAACAAGCGGCACCTCGACATGGTGTATGCGCATCTGCGTTACAGCGACAAACCGCTCATGGGTTCGGTGACGGCGCCCCAGCGGGCAGCCGACTCGGTGGAGCTGTGCCGGATCGCTTTCGGCGGCGACCTCGGCGACCGCACCGTGCTGACCAGCCTCATCAACGCCTCGTCGCCTTTGCGTTGGGACGCCACCATGCTCGGCGCTGCCGAGGTGTATGCGCGGCACAACCAGGCATGCGTGATCTCGCCGTTCATCCTCGCCGGCGCCATGTCACCGGTCACGGTGGCGGCGCTGGCCGCCCAAGCACTGGCAGAGGCACTGTCGGGAATGGCGTTCTGCCAGCTCGTGCGGCCGGGGGTACCGGTGATCTTCGGCACATTCGCGTCGTCGATGTCGATGGCGACGGGCGCGCCCACATTCGGCACGCCCGAGGCGGGTCTGGCGATCTACGTGATGGCCGAGCTGGCGCGGCGGGTCGGCGTGCCGTTTCGCTCGGGCGGGCAGTTCACGTCCTCCAAAGCGCCAGATGCACAGGCGGCCTATGAGTCGGCATCGACGCTGCTGCCCACGATGGCCGCAGGAGTCAACTTCGTCCTGCACGCAGCGGGCTGGCTGGAAGGCGGTCTCACGCTCAGCTACGAGAAGCTGATGATGGATGCCGACCAGCTCGGGATGATGGAGGTCTATGCCAGGGGCATCGACATGACCCCCAACGGCCAGGCGGTCGAAGCGTTCACGACCAATCCCCACGGAGACCACTTTCTGGGCCACCCGCACACGCTGGCCAATTTCGAGTCCGCCTTCTACCAATCGTCCATTGCCGACAACAACAGCTTCGAGCAGTGGTCCGACGAAGGCTCGCTCGACGCGGCCCAGCGAGCCAACCGGCAGATGAAGCAGATGCTCGCCGACTACGAGCCCCCGCCCATCGACGACGCGATCGACGCCGAGCTGCGCGACTACATCGCCCGCCGCAAGTCCGAGGAGCCCGACGCCATCGTGTAGATGTCGCGGACGATTCGAGGTGCAGGGTCAGGTGGCGACCACGGCGATGACTCCGGCGACGGCCGCGACGACACCGATGCCCTGTCGCGTGTTGAGCGAATCCTGGTAGGCGATCCGGCCGACGATGACGCTCATCACCGGGAACATCGATGCGCCCACGACGGTTGCGGGCGGGTCGAACCAGATGCCGACGATGTAGAAGATCGTGGCCCCCGCACTCGCCACACCGGTCAGCAGCGCGAAGCCCATCACCTCAGGCGGCGGCAGCGCCGGAAGGCCCCGGATCGCGACCACGGCCGCCATGAGCCCCACCGACGTGAGTCGCTGGCCGAACCCCGGCCAGGCGCCCGAACTCTCTGACAGGTCCACCAGGACGCTGAGCCCGACGCCATAGCCCAGGCCCGACAGAGTCGCCCAGACGGTCCCCGCAGCCACGTGCCTGCCCCGAGTACCTCCTGCGGTCACCAGCCCGAGTCCGCCGAAGGCCACCGCCGCCCCGATGATGCCGATGAGCGGCGGGTCGTGGCCCCGCAGCGTGGTGTACGCGAACGGGATGACCGCGGAGAGCGTGGCCACGACCGGTGCGGCGATGGCGGAGCCGGCCCGGTCAAGCGAGGTGTAGTAGAGCGCCAGTCCAGCCCCAAGTCCGAAACCCGACGCCAGACCCCGCATGAAGTCGTCACCGGCGAACGTGCCCGGGATGAACAGCAGGATTCCGAGCGACATGAGTGCCGCGGCACCTTGGAACACGACCATCGCCGACAGCACGTGGCAGCGGGTCACCACCCGGCGACCGAACAAATCGCTGGTGCCGATGCACGCCGAGGTCAGCAGACCGAACAACGCTCCCACGCTCGCTGCCTTTGCGGTCCTACCGGCGGCGCCGCAGCAGCGCTGCCACGGCGGTGGTCGCACGAGCAGGGATCGGCAGGAACGGTCCCTGCTGGGAAATGGTGGGGCCTGCCACCAGCAGCATGCGCCCAGCGACGAACACGGCAACGGAAACGTGCGCTGCGGCCATCACCAGGTAGAACGAGTTGAGCGTGACCGACATGCCGATGGCCGCGCCGATCGGCCCGATCGTGGCGCCGACGCCGTTCATGCGGACCAGCACCGCACTGGCGCCGGCGCGCTGCGAGTCGCGCAGCCAATCGTTCGTCTGTGCAACCGCGAGCGAGTACACCGGGTAGGCGAACGCACCCATCACGCCCATGACGGCGATGCCTGCGATGCCTCGTTCATCGAGTGCCAGCATCAGCAGGCACGCGGTGCCGGCGACAGACGCCGCCGCCACGATGACGATGCGACGGGGCAACCGGTCCGACAACCGCCCGAGCGGTATCTGACCGAACAAGCTGCCCACCATCGGTGCCGCCACGAAGATCGCCACCTCGAACGGCGACAAGCCGCGGGCTGCGGCGTACACCGGGCCGATGGCCGAGATGGAACCGAGCGCTGCACCCACCAGGAACGCCACGACAACCCCGGTCGGAGCCGTCGCCATGAGCGTGCGGAGGCCCACCCTCTCGGGGGTGACGACCGGCGGGTTGGCCGATGCCGACAGCGACATCGGCACGAGTGCGAGCGATACCAGCACTGACACCAGCGCGAACAAGACGAACCCGTTGGTGTCGGCGGTTGCCACCAGCAACTGGCCGGTAGCGATCGCTCCCATCGTGATTACCATGTAGCGCGCCACCATGCGCCCGCGGTTCTCGTTGGTCGCCAACTCATTCAGCCAGGTCTCGGCGACCACGATGAGCCCTGCAAAGCACATCCCCCACGCGAACCGGCCCGCTCCCCACAGCACGGGGTTCACGATCACCGCCTGGACCAGCACCACGCTGCTGCCGGCCGAGGCCAATGCGGCAAACACCCTCACGTGACCGACCTCACGCAACAGGCGCGGGGCAACAGCGGAACCAACCAGGAAGCCGACGAAGTTCATCGCCATGACCAGACCCGAGACTGTCGAGCCGAAGCCTTCCGATTCTGCCCGCACACCCAGCAGCGTGTTCTGCAGGCCATTGCCGGCCATCAGCAGCGCAATGCCCGCAAACAGCGCGGCACTGCGGGCCGCGCTGGACTCGAGCGCAGGACCGCCTGCATGGGATTTCACCGCGGGGGTACGCGAGATGCGCGGCAGCCGCTCGGAGGCCATCTCGTGTGCGCGCCGCAGCGCACGGTCCCGCCGGGAGGCTCGGGCTGTATCTGACGTGCCGCCTCCGGCGGCTGTATCTGACGTGCCTTCGCCCGCCGTCACCGGTGCCTAGGTCTCCGTGCTGTCTGCCGCGGCCGATTCAGTAGCGGGTGGCTCGAAGGCCGGTGCGTGCACGTATTGCCAGCCGAAACGGCCCTTGATGCACAGGTGGCCGCTGGTCACCGAGTGATCCGCTGGCGAGGTCACCTTCACAATGCGCTCGTCCTGGGTATGAAGCTCGAGATTGCATCCCACCCCGCAGTATGAGCACACCGTTCGGGTGACCTCCTGGTCGTCGGGTCGCCACTCCCCCACAGCGCGGAGATCGAACTCCGTGCGGAACTGCAGGGCTCCGGTCGGGCACACCGCGACGCAGTTGCCGCAATAGACACAGGCACTCTCCGGGAGCTCGACGTCGTACTCGGTGCGGATCCGGGCGTCGAAGCCCCGGCCCGCCACCGCAATGGCAAAAGTGTGCTGGGCATCGTCGCCGCACGCTTCGACGCACTTGTAGCACAGCACGCAGCGGTCATAGGCGCGGATGTAGAGGTCGTCCTGGACTCGCACGGGGTCGTCGACGTGGGCGATCTCGACGGCGGTCTCGGACTCGTCGCTCAATGCGGCGGCGTAGCGTCCCGCGTCCGCGCCATAGTGCTGCGACCACTCGGCGATTTCAGCAGCCTGAGACAGGTCGTTGGCCGAGCCCAGAAACTCCAGCACCATGCGCCGGCTATGGCGCACTCGCTCGGAGTCAGTGCTGATCTGCATCCCGTCGGCAGCGGGTCGTGAGCAGGCGGGCACGAGCGTGCGCGAGCCTTCCACCTCCACCACGCAGACCCTGCAGACGTTCACTGGCGTGAGGTTCGGCGCCCAGCAGATCGTGGGCGTCTCGACGCCGGCAGCAGTGCACGCAGCGAGGATCGTCTGGCCCTCGGGCACGCTCACTTCCTGCCCGTCGATGCTCACGGTGACCTGCGATCCGATGCTGCCGTTGCTCGACGTCATGACTCGTCTCCCCCCAGCAGACCCAACTGCATCCCAGACAGCACCGCAGAGGCCGCGGTATGGCCGAGGCCGCAGATGGACGCATCGCCCATGGCGCCGGCAATGTCATCCAGCAAGAGGCGCTGGGAACCGGTGGGCGCTCCCGCCCGGCGGATCTCGGTGACGATCTCATGCTGGCGTACGGTGCCGACACGGCACGGCACGCATTGGCCGCACGACTCGTCGCTGAAGAACTTCGCCAGGCGCTCGATCACCGAACCCATGTCGGCCGAGTCGTTGAAGACCATCACGGGACCCGAGCCCAGCGTCGTTCCGGCGCTGCGGGTGTCTTCCAGCGACAGCGGCAGTTCGAGCGCATCGGAGCCGACAAAGCTTCCCGCAGCCCCGCCGAGCAATACCGCACTCAAGGTGCCCTGCACACCACCGGCCAACGACAGCAGCTCGCCCAGCGGGGTTCCGAAGGGCGCCTCGTACAGGCCTGGTCGCCCCACGTGACCCGAGAGACAGAACAGCTTGGTGCCCGGGGAGTCCTCTGTGCCGACGCTGCGGTACGCCTCGGGGCCGATCCGCAGGATCTCGATCACGTTGAGCAGCGTCTCGGGGTTGTTGACCACCGTAGGGCGACCGAACAGGCCGTGCGTCGTCGGAAACGGCGGCTTGTTGCGAGGCTCGCCCCGGTAACCCTCGAGCGAGTTGAACAGCGCCGTTTCCTCGCCGCAGATGTAGGCACCGGCTCCCCTGCGCAGATCGATATCGAACGGCCGGCCGGAGCCCGCTGCGTCGTCGCCCAGCCAACCCTCGAGACGCGCCTGGGCTATGGCGTGCCGCAGGCGCTGGGTGGCCAGCGGGTATTCGCCGCGGATGTAGATCCAGCCCTGAGCAGCACCGACGACCAAACCGGCGACGGTGATCGATTCGATGATCGCAAGCGGATCTCGCTCGCACAGCAGCCGGTCCTTGAACGTGCCCGGTTCGGACTCGTCGATGTTGGCCACGACGTGTTTGGGACCGTCGCCGTCGGCGACCGCACGCCACTTGATGCCGGTGGGGAATGCGGCACCGCCCCGGCCCGACAGCCCCGAGCTGCTGATCTGCGAGATGACTTCGTCGGGCCCGAGACGCAGGGCGGCCTCGAGCGCATCGCCTCCCCCTCGGGCCCGGTATGCCTCCATCGAGGCGGCCTCGGCAGAGCCGGCTGGAGCGTCGAGCATGTGGCGCAACAGGCTCGGTGCGTCTGGCGAACCGGCGGTGACGCTCACGAGCAGGGAATCGGGGCCATGCTCGTCATCGGGCACGCGGTCGGGTTCGCGCCGCCCTTGGATGAACACCGCAGGAGCCCGCTCGCATTGACCCAGGCAGGGCCCTTCATGGGTGGCATGACCTTGGGAACGCAGGTTCTCTGCCAGGCGCGCGGCGCCGGCCAGCGCGCAGATCGGGTCCACGCAGACGTGACGGACGCTGAGCTCGTGCGCGGGAGCCTCGGTGCGGAACATCTCGTAGAACGTGGCGACGCCGTAGGCCTCAGCGGGCGGCACCCCCAGAGTGCGGCCCACAAAGTTCAGCCCTCCCGGCGAGATCCAGCCCGCCTCGCGCTGCAAGGCGTGCAGGGCCGGCAGCAGCAGGTGCCGCAGCTGCTTGCGACGACGGGTCCCGCCCCGCACCACGCGGGGATGATCGACGACGACGGCTCCGGTGTTCGCGTCGTTGACGCTGAGTGCCGCCATCACTGCCCGCCGCTCCGATGCCGTCGGCTCTGCATCGGAGAAGTGAAGGTCAGCCACCAGCCCCACCCGCAGCAGCAGCCGAGCCTGATCGCAACGGATCGATGCGCACGGCCGCCGCCTTGAATTCGGCCGTCCCGCTGCGTGCGTCCCACGCGTCGTTCGTGAGCAGGTTGGCGTCGACCAGATCCGGGAAATGGAAGGTGGTGAACACCAGGCCGGCCGGCAGGCGACCGGTGACGCTTGCCTCCATGTTCACCGAGCCGCGAGGGGAGCTCACCCGCACAGCGTCTCCGTCGGTGATGCCGAGCGCTGCAGCATCGGCGGGGCTCACCTCGATCGTGTCGCCGGTGCGAATCGGCGAGGAGTATCCCGAGGACTGGGCCCCGGTGTTGTACGAGTCGAGCACCCTGCCCGTGGTGAGCCGCAGCGGGAACTGCTCGCTCAGCGCTTCGGCGGGCGGACGGTGCTCATTGACCGTGAACGGCGCAGGGGTGTGACCGTCGAGGTCATCAGCCCACAGCCACGAATGCAGGAACTCGGTGCCGGGATGATCGTCGTGGGGGCAGGGCCACTGCAGGCCCCCGCTGGACTCCAGCCGGTCCCAGCTCATACCGCCGTGCAGCGGCGACAACGTGCGCAGCTCCTCCCACAGCTCCTCCGCAGTCGCGGTGGGCCACGGTGCACCCATATGGCGGGCCAGATCACCGATGATGCGGACGTCGTCGCGCGCGTCCCCTTGGGGTGGCACCGCTGCCCGAACACGTTGCACGCGCCGTTCTGACGAAGTCACCGTTCCCTCACTGGAGGACCAGCCCGCAGCAGCCGGCAGCACGACGTCGGCCATGCGGGCCGTGCGAGTCAGCGAGATGTCCTGCACGACGAGCAGATCCAGCCCTTCGAGCAGTTTGCGGGCATGTGCCACGTTGGCCTCGGAGTCGGCCGGGTTCTCGCCGATGACGTACAGCGCGCGCAGCTCGCCCTCTTCCATGGATTCGAACATGGCGGTGAGGTGCTTGCCGGGGACCGGGTTCAGCTCGCAGTCCCAGACGCGTTCGTAGCGTTCCCGGGCCTCCGGATCGACGAGCCGCTGGAACCCGGGCAGACGATCCGGCAACGCCCCCATGTCGCCGCCGCCCTGCACATTGTTCTGGCCTCGCAGGGGCACCAGTCCCGAGCCGCGGCGTCCGACGTGCCCCGTGAGCAGCGCGAGGTTGCACAGCGACAGCACGTTCTCGACAGCGGTGTGGTGCTCGGTGATGCCCAAAGTCCACAGGATCTGTGCGGTGGGGGCGGTGGCGTAGGCATGTGCCATCTCCGCGATGGCCTCGGCAGGAACGCCGGTCAGCCGGGCTCCTTCGTCGAGTGTGAACGGCTCGACCGAGGCCGCGTAGTCCTCGAATCCGATGGTCGCACGCTCGATGAACGATTCGTTGTGCCATCGGCGGGCGATGATCTCGCGACCCACCGTGTTGGCAAGCGCGATATCGGTGCCGACGTCGAGGCCCAGCCAGACATCGGCGAACTCGGCGGAGGAGGTGCGGCGGGGGTCCACCGCGTACATCTCTGCGCCGCGCTTGAGCCCTCGCAGCAGGTGATGAAAGAAGATCGGGTGGGCTTCGCGGGCGTTCGACCCCCACAGCAGGATCACGTCGGTCTCGGTGATCTCCTGGTAGGAGCACGTCCCGCCCCCGAGTCCGAACACTGTCGCCAGACCGACGACCGACGGAGCGTGTCAAGTGCGATTGCAAGAGTCGATGTTGTTGGACTTCAGCACCGTGCGCATGAACTTCTGGGCCGCGTAGTTCATCTCGTTGGTGCTCTTGGAGCACGAGAACATGCCGACGCCGCCGGCGCCGTGCTGCTGGGTGGCCGACTGCAGGCCGGTGGCTGCGCGGTCGAGGGCGTCATCCCAGGTCGCCGGTCTGAGCACTCCCCCGTCGCGTACCAGCGGCGTGTCGAGTCGCGCGAGGGGCGCTTGGCGTCCCCCCCGTCGTACACCATTCCCCCGCGGCATCATCCCTCCCGCAGTCGCTGAACGCCGTGACCCAAGATTCTACGCAGCCATCGGCGCCACTACCGTGATTACAACAGTTTCACCCTGACTACAGCCCGCCCGGCTCATCGGGGCCCGACTCTGTTCCGCATGGCAGAACAGTTCCACAATACGGCACAATCTCCCGCCTGTTTGACGGATTCGCCGCTGCTGCGGGGTACCTTGGTAGCGGTGCAGTCGATCTCCCGTGCATTTGCGGTCCTGCGTGCCCTTGCGGTGGGGCCACAGGGCGTCACCGATGTCGCGGACCACGTGGGGCTGCCCAAGAGCACGGTGGCCCGACTGCTGACATCGCTCGAAGCCGTCGGTGCTGTCGCCCAGGACGACATCGGCGGCGACTACCGGATCGGGCGAGGACTCATCGACATCATCGGTGCCGCAGGAGATGACCGAAGCCTGCTGGCAGCCGCTCGCCCGCACCTGCACAGCCTCGTCAACAGCGCCGGCGAGACGGCCGGCGTGAGCGTCCGGGCCGACCGCACGGTCTACTACCTCGACCAGGTGGAACCCCACTCCGAGGTGCAGGTCCGCTCGTGGACCGGCGAATACTGCCCGATGCACCTGGTGCCCTCCGGGCTGGTCTACCTCGCGCATCTCGATCCTGAGGATCTCGACGCGTATCTCGCAGAAGGTCTCGAGGCCACCACCGCGAACAGCATGGTCGACCCAGAGGCGCTGCGGACTCGGCTGGCACAGGTGAGCAGTGCCGGATACGTCTGGGTGTACGAGGAGTTCGCCATCGGCATCAACTCGGTAGCGGCGCCGGTGCTGGGCCCCGAGGGCGACGTGGTCGCAGCACTGCACGTGCATGGCCCTGCGTACCGGTTCCCCGATCCCAACCGCACCCATGACATCGGCCTGGAACTGATCGAGGCGGCATCGAATCTCGCGGATCATCTGGCCGGCCGCGCCCCGCTGCCGCTCTAGCGCAGGCACCCGTCAGTCGAGCGGGCGGTCCCTGCGACGCCGGATCTCATCGGAGATTGCGGGCACCACTGCGTGCAGATCGGCGATCACCGCATATCCCGCCTTGGTCACCATGTTCGCCTCCGGGTCGATGTTGATGGCCAGAATGTTCTTCGATCCCATGGCGCCCACCCAGTGCTGGATGGCGCCCGAGATGCCGCACGCGATGTAGATCTCCGGCGCGATCCGGGTACCGGTCTGGCCCACCTGGTCGGCGTGGCTGCGCCAGCCGTTGTTGGTGACCGCACGGGAGCAGCCGACGCGGCCGCCGAGCAGCTCCGCCAGATCTTCGAGCGCTGCGAAGCCTTCAGCCGAACCCACACCACGCCCGCCCGACACCACCACCGGCGAGGTGGACAGCGTGATGCCCTCAGTGAGCGTCACCCGGTTACGGACCAGGGTTCGTTCGGCTTCGGGGCCCAGATCAGGTGCGAAATCGACGGTCTCGATGTCCGCGGCGCCGTCCGGAACCGGCTCGGCCTCGACTGAGTGCGGAGCGATGGTCAGCAGCGGCAGTGACGAACTGAGCGTCACGTCCTCGAGCAGTGAACCGCCCCACTGGATACGGGTGATCTGCCATGGATCGCTTGCGGAGCTCACGCTCACGCAATTGGCAACGAGCGGCAAGTCGGTGCGCGCAGCAAGCTGTGCCATGGCTTCGGCACCCCGGTCGGTGCCCGCTGCAATGACGGCAGCAGGCTGCGCGGCCTCGACGAAGGCTGCGAGCGCCGCTCCCCACGCATCAGGCCCGTAGTCGGCCAAGAGCGAGTGTCGGCCGCAGTGCACGCCGGCGGCGCCGTAGGAAGCGCAGGCGGCGAACAGCTCCGCCCCGTGGGTCGCAAACAGCTCACTGTCGCCCAGGATGACGGCGTTGACGGGCACATCGAGTTCGGCGGCGAGCCTCCGGGCAGCTGTGAGCGCTTCGAGCGCCCCGCCTGGGGGCACACCCCGATCGTGATCGATGAGGACGGCGACGCTGCTCACAGCACCCCCAGCTCGTCCAGCAGATCCACCACGGCCGGTGCCGCAGCAGCACTGTCGCCGAGCATGACGGTCGTGCTGGCTCGCTCAGGCGGCCGGTGCAAGCGCCGTCGTGCTTGGCCGCCTTCGGCTGCATCCTCGGCGCAATCGAGCTCTGCGACCTGCGCTTTGCGTGACGACAGCCTCCCCTTCATCGTCGGATAGCGAGGCAGGTTGATGCCCTCCTTGACCCCGAGTGCGCACGGAGTCTCCAGCTCGTACACCTCGTAGCCGGCATCAGTCTCGCGACGGGCCACGATGCCGCTTCCGTTGACATCGATGCCCTTGATGCCGTTCACGATCGGGCGTCCGAGCGCGTAGGCCACCCGGATGCCGACCTGGAAGTTGCCGCCGTCGGCAGACTCGTTGCCGAACAGGATGAGGTCGAATTCCCCGCCGGATGCCTCCAGCTCCGCCACGGCCGCTGTGATCGCCGCCGCCGTGCGCTGGGGATCCCAGTCCAGGCCGCCCGGCGCAGCCACCAGTGCCAGCTCGCTGCCACCCACGCTGGCCGCATAGCGAAGCTGCTCGGCGGACTCTTCGGGGCCGAGCGTGAGCACCGCCACGGTGTGGTCGCCGCCGCCGAGCCGTTCGGTGATCTGAACCGCCTCCTCGACAGCGCATTCCTCGTGCGGACTGGTGGTGAAGCCCAGATGCGCGGTGTCGACTTGCTGGCCGTCGGCGGTCACGTTGATGCGCGAGCCCACTGCGGGGACCCGCTTCACACAGACCAGGATGCGCACGCCGGCAGCCTTCAGGCCTTCATGCGGTTGTCGTCGGGATCGAACAGCGCCAGATTCGATCCCGTGGCCGCCACGGTGGCCGGGTACAGCTCGTTCTGGTACATCACGGCAAGCTCCGTGCCGACCGCTGCCAACTCGGGCGGCAGGTACGCCATCGCCAGGTAGGCATCGACCGAGGGGGCGTTGCCTGCCGTTGTCAGGCGGCTCACTCGGCCATGCGAATCGGTGATCCGCTCGCCGTCGGTGGTCAGCACCGGTTCGTTGCCCGCACCCATCGGGAAGCGGTCGTAGCCCTCAGCACAGCGCAGGCTGTCGAAGCGCAGTGTGCTGAGCTGTGCTGCCAGCGGCGCCTCTCGGGCTGCCAGGTAGGCCTCCTTGCCGATGAAGTCAGCCGCCTTCACCCGTGGCCGGGCCAGTCCAGCCTCGACCGGGTTGTAGTCGCTCTCGAGCTCGGCCCCCATCAGCCGGTAGCCCTTCTCGAGCCGCCCGGTCGTGCCGTACACACCCGCCCCGACAGGCCGCAGGTTGAATTCCCGGCCGGCCTGGGCGATGGCGTCCCACAGGGCCAGCCCTGCGCTGGTCGGGCAGTAGATCTCGAAGCCGGCATCTCCCACATAGGAGATGCGGAACATCTGGGTCGGGATCCCCGACAGCAGCGCATCGCGTACCTGGCCGTAGCCGAAGGCCTCCTGGGACAGGTCGGTCTCGGTCAGCGTCTGCAGCAGCGAGACCGCATTGGGGCCCCACACGCCGTAGGTGGCCAGTGCCTCGGTGCGATTCTCGAAGTGCACCCCGTCGGCGGGGAGATTGTGACGGAACCAGTACTCGTCACGACCGCCGTCAAACGCACCGGTGGCGATGCGGAAGCGATCCTCGGCCAGCCGCACGATGGTGAGGTCAGAGCGGAAGCCGCCGTCGGCGGTGAGCACCGGCGTGTAGATCGAGCGCCCGACCGGCAGATCGCACTTGTTGACCGCCATCTTCTCGATGTAGGGCACCACGCCGGGGCCTGACACCTCGAACACCTGGAACGGCGAGATGTCCACCAGCCCGCAGTGCTCACGCAGGTGCAAGTGCTCGGCATCAGTGATGGGGCTCCACCAGCGAGCGTCCCACTCATGGGTGCGTTGCGCTATGCCGTAGTGCTCGACGAGGTCGGCATTCGTTTCGTACCAGTGCGGTCGCTCCCAGCCGCCGGCTTCGAAGTAGAACGCGCCGAGGTCGTCGGTGCGAGCCTTGGCGGGCCCGCACGTCACGTTGCGGCGCGTCGCCCACTGCTCGCGAGGGTGCACGATGCCGTAGGTCTTGTTGAAGTGCTCGTCGGCTCGTGTCTCGATATGGATGACGTTGCGGTCTTGGGGGTAGAAGCGGGTGACGTCCGAGCCATGCGGGTCGGTCATGCGGGGATAGCCGTAGGTCATCCATTCCGCCATCAACCGCCCGACACCGGGCCCTTCTTTGACCCACACCGCAGCAACCGACCACAGGTTCTCGACCTCGGGCGTCGGACCCAGCACCGGTGCGGCGTCGGGCGTCAGCGAGAGCAGGCCGTTGATGGCGTACTTGATCTCGCCGTCGCCCAAGAACTCCATGAGCTCGATGGCCTGCTCGAGCTGTTCGTCGAAGTCGTCGGGCGTGAAGGGCATCTCGGTGGGGCTGAGCGCAGCTTCCTCGTTGGAGGGGATGTCCTCGACGCGGTGCAGGATCGGCCGGTGGGCGTAGCTGCCCACTTCCATGGAGCCTGCCGACTGGCGCTCATAACAGAAGGTGTCCATGTCGCGCACGATCGGGTAGGCCAGCTCCTGGTTCGTCTCGACGAGCACGTCGAACGGCCCGACGTCGACCATCTGGTGCACGGCGGGGGTCAGCGGGATGGTGGCCCCGGCCATCCGGGCCAGCTTCGGGCTCCACACACCGCATGCAATGGCCACCGTGTCGCATTCGATGCGGCCTCGATCGGTCACCACGGCGCTGATGCGGGGGCGGTTGGCACCCGGCACAGTCTCGATGTCGAGCACTTCGGTGTTGGCGAACGTCTGCAGGTGGCCGGCCTCGGTTGCCCGCCGGCGCATCTGCGTGCCGGTCTCGAGCGAATCCACCGCTGACACGCTGGGGGTGTAGAAGCCGCCGAGGATGACCTCGGGATCGATGAACGGCACCAGTTCGGTGACTTCGTCGACGCTGAGCAGCCGTGACTCGATGCCCCAGCAGGTCGCGGAGGTCATGCGGCGGCGGAACTCCTCCATGCGCTCAGGCGAGCGAGCGACCTCGATGCCGCCGCAGGTGTTCTGCAGGCCCAGCGCCTCGTACTGGCGCTGGCTGTCGACGGTCAGGTCGACGATCTCCTTCGAATGATCGACCGGGAAGATGAAGTTGGAGGCATGACCGGTGGAGCCGCCGGGGTTGGGCAGCGGGCCCTTGTCCAGCAGGACGATGTCGGTCCAACCGAGATCGCTGAGATGACCCACCAGGCAGTTGCCCACGATCCCAGCTCCGATGACGACACAATCTGCCCGCGCCGGAAAGTCGCTCATACCTGTCATCCCCCACTGTTGCCGGATAGCAGCTGTGCTCAATTGCTTCGCCGCTGTTCTGTATGATGGAACAGTTCCACTCAGCGGAACAGCATCTAGGGGAACAGTAGCCGAACATCCCAGCATTTGACGACCAGCATTCGTCGCCGAGGCACCGGCGGTACCGGCGTGCGGCGAGGTTCTGGCAGGGTGTTGGGGGCTCTCACCGAGGAGGGTGGACGGCATGACGACGACAGGCGCGATACCCAGCGATCTCGAGATCGCTTCTGGGGCACAGATACGGCCGCTGACCGACATCGCGGACGAGGCAGGAATTCCGCGCGAGTTCCTCGAGCTGTACGGCTCGGGTGTAGCGAAAGTCCAGCTCGAAGCGGCCGAGGCCATGGCAGACCGCCCTCGAGGGCGCTACGTCGTGGTGACTGCCATCACTCCGACACCGCTGGGCGAGGGCAAGACGACGACGACGGTCGGGTTGGGCCAGGCGTTCGCGCACATCGGCCGCACTGCCACCATCGCTATCCGGCAGCCATCGATGGGCCCAACTTTCGGCATCAAGGGCGGCGCTGCCGGAGGCGGGTACAGCCAGGTCGTGCCGATGGACCTGTTCAACCTCCATCTCACCGGCGACATGCATGCGGTGACGGCTGCGCACAACCTGTGCGCCGCAATGCTGGATGCCCACCTGTATCACGGCAACGACGCCGGTCTCGACATCCACAACATCACCTGGCGACGGGTACTGGACGTCAATGACCGGGCACTGCGCAACATCACCATCGGTCTCGGCGGGCGTCTCGACGGAATCCCTCGCGAGTCCGGCTTTGACATCACGGCCGCATCGGAGGTGATGGCGACGCTCGCGCTGTGCACGTCGATGTCAGACCTGCGGGCCCGTCTCGGTCGCATCGTGCTGGGCTACACGAAGAGCGGCGAGCCGGTGACCGCCGAGGACATCGGTGCTGCGGGCTCGATGGCCGTGCTGCTGCGCGAAGCCATCAAGCCCAACCTCATGCAGACGCTGGAAGGCTCGCCCGCACTGGTGCATACAGGGCCCTTCGGCAACATCGCTACCGGGAACTCCTCGATCGTGGCGGACCGCATCGGCATCGGCACGTCCGATTTCCTGCTGACCGAAGCCGGATTCGGCGCCGACATGGGTGCCGAGCGCTTCTTCAACATCAAGTGCCGGTACTCGGGCGTGTCTCCCGATGCCGCAGTCATCGTGGCCACGGTGCGCGGATTGAAGGCCCATTCGGGCAAGCACCGGATCGTCGCGGGACGGCCGCTGCCCCCGGCGCTGCTCGAGGCCAATCCCGACGAGGTCCACGCCGGCGGCGACAACCTGCGCAAGCAGCTGGAGAACGTGCGCATGCACGGCGTCTCGCCGGTCGTGGCCATCAACACGTTTCCGGGCGACAACGAGGCAGACCTGGCGGCAATCGCCGAGATCGCATCCGAGTACGGCGCTCTGTCGGCCCGCTGCACTCACTTCGCCGACGGCGGCGCCGGCGCAGCGGAGCTGGCCGAAGCAGTGGCCCAGGCAGCCGAGGAGCCGACCGATTTTGCCGTGCTGTACCCCGACGACATCGGGCTGCGAGACAAGATCCACGCAGTCGCCACCAAGGTGTACGGCGCGGACGGCGTGAGCTACACCGCCCGCGCCAACCGCGAGATCGACGGCTACGAGCGCAACGGCTTCGGCAGCCTGCCGGTGTGCATCGCCAAGACGCACCTGTCCATCTCCTCCGATGCGTCGCTCAAGGGCGCACCGACCGGTTGGACCTTGCCGGTGCGCGAGGTTCGGGCATCAGTGGGCGCCGGGTTCGTGTACCCGATCTGCGGCGACATGCGAACGATGCCGGGACTGGGCCGCGACCCGGCCGCACGCCATATCGACCTTGACGCCGACGGCGAGATCGTCGGCCTGAGCTGACGGAGCCGCAATTGTTCGCCTTCTTCTCGGGCACCCGGGGCAACCGCACGGACCGCTGGACTTCTGTCTGGCGTCCGGCATCGACGCGCCACCGGCCGCCGACCGACGGCGCGGCTGCGCGCCACCGTTTGCTGACCGACGCCCAGTGGGAGCTGATCCCGCTGCGCAACCTGGCAGACCAGCTCCCGCACCTGCCGCCGGAGTCGCCGGTGTCGATCACCGCATCTGCCTCAAAGACTCTCGAGGACACGCTGGATCTGACCGCTGAGATTGCCACGCTCGGACACCGGCCGGTCCCCCACATTGCGGCTCGCATGGTCCGCAGCCACGCCCACCTCCAAGAGCTGCTGGGACGCGTCGGCACGCTCGGCCTGAATGAGATCTTCCTGGTCGGCGGCGATGTCACCAGCCCCACCGGCCCCTTTGACAGCGCTCAACAGCTCCTCGAGGCCCTTGCCGACGTCGAGCACACGCTGACCCACATCGGGATCACTTCGTACCCCGAGGGGCACGCGCTCATCAGCGATGCAGCCTTGCACGAGGCGCTGCACGCCAAGCAGGTGCTGCTGGCCGAGGCCGGCATCGCTGGCCACGCGTCGACGCAGATGTGCTTTCACCCGCGTTCCATCGTCGAGTGGCTCTCTTCGGAGCGCGCCAGCGGCTTCACCCTGCCGGTGCATCTGGGCATTCCCGGGGCGGTCGACCCCGCACGCTTGCTGCGCATCGGCACCCGCTTGGGCATCGGCGCCTCGCTGCGCTACCTCCGCAAGAACACCGGCGCAGTGGCGCGCATGCTGCGTCCGGGCGGCTATGACCCGAGCGGGCTGGTGGATCAGCTCGCCCCGCACGCCGATCGGCTCGACATCGCGGGCCTGCATGTGTTCACCTTCAACTCCATCGCCGACACCGTCGCCTGGCGCGACGCCGCCATGGCGGGACGCCGGTAGCCACCTCCGGCTGTCGAGAATCCTGTGACGTTGCCGGCTGGAGTGCTGGCGGCGCTGAAGATCGCCTTGGTAGCGATCCTGGGCATCGCGCATCGCCTGTACTGGCACGGAGGCATCGACGTCACGTACCTGGTCCTGGCGCTGTTCCTGTCGACCAATCTCGTGATCTGCTTCTGGGAGACCTGCCTGTTCTTCCGGCGGGACTACATCGAGTCGCGCTTTGCCTACTGGCAGCAGCGGCGGCGCCAGACCGGCCTCAATCCGTCACTCGAGTTCCTCACGACCAGGGTGCCGCTGCGCTCAGCGTTCTCGCCGACCGTCTGGGCCGACGTGTGGGCAACGTATTCGGTGTACGACGGCTCGTTCGCCGATCGCCGCAGCTACGGGTTCAACGTGGATGTGGGGAATGGCTTCATCACGGCCATCCCCACGCTGGCCCTGTACGCAGCGTTCACGACCGAGTTCCTTCCGCCGCTGGCAGCAGGAATCCTCGGGGTCATGTTCTTCTGGCAGTGGACGTACGCCACATCTGCCTACTTGATGAGCTTCTTCATCGCGAAGCGGCACCGCGGCATCACCAGAAGCGAGCTGTACGGCATGATCCTGGGATTCAACGCGCCTTGGATCGTGTTCCCCCTGCTGGGGCTGTACGTCTCGATCCGCTTGGTCACCGACGGCAGCTACAGCGCTCTCGGCGGCTGACGGCGAGTTCCTCCGTCATTCCTGCGGCAGGGCGGGTGCTGGCTCTTCGGAAATGCTGAAGTGCAGCGCCGCGGCAGCGACACCGAGCGCGGCCGCCACCCACCACCACAGGTCGTATGAGCCGGTGAGCTCCCGGACCTCGCCGCCACCCCAGGAGCCGAGAAATGCGCCGACCTGGTGGGACAGGAACACGAAACCGAACAGCGTCCCGGCCCTGCGCACTCCGAATTGGCCCAGGACGATGCCCGAGGTCAACGGCACGCTGGCGAGCCACACGATGCCGATCACCACGCCGAACCCGAGGGCGACGACGGGAGTCACCGGCAGGAGGACCAAGCCTGCGAAAGCAAGCGCCCGCGTGCTGTACAAGATGCTCAGCAATCGGCTCTTGGCAAATCGCATGCCCAGCGCCCCCGCGGCGAACGCTCCCACGATGTTGAACAGGCCGACCAGCGACCATGACAAGTTGGCGACGGCAGAATCCAGGCCGGCGTCAGTCAGCGTCTTGGGAAGGTGCACGCCGATGAATGTGACGTGGAAGCCGCACACGAAGAACGTGCAGTTGACCAGCAGGTAGTCGCGATGGCGGGCCGCCCTAGTGAGCGTCGTCAGGAGCGACTCGTCGTCCCCTGGCCCCGTCTCGACGGCTTCGACGGGTTCAGATCGGGTGCGCAGCGGCCGGACGAACAGCCCGATGGACACGGTCACGACTGCCAGGACACTCAGCGCGCTCCGCCAGCCGATCGTGCTGATCGCTGCTCCGGTCAGCGGTACGAGCACGAAATGCCCGAGCGAGCCGCAGGCCGTGGCCACACCCAGCGCCATCGAGCGTCGGTGGGGATCCACGAGTCGGCTCATGGCAGAGAGCACCACCGCGAAGGAGGCCGCCGACATGCCGAGGCCGACGATCACCCCGCCGCCGAGATGGAGTCCGGCAGGACTGTTGGCTGCCCCCATCACCACAAGACCGCCTGCATAAGCGAACGCACCCAGCAGCAGCGTCCGTGCCGCGCCGAATCGATCGGCGATGGCGCCCGCAAACGGCTGGCCCAGGCCCCACACGAGGTTCTGCAAGGCCACGGTCAATCCGACCGTGCCGATGCCGACGTCCAGCGCCTGGTCGATGGCATCGGGGAACAGCCCCATCGTGGCCCGCACGCCCAACGTCAGCGCGGTGATGATGCTGCCCGTGATCAGGATCGGCGCGATGGAGTTCTTGCCGGTCCCGGGGTGCACCGGAACAGGGTATGGGTGCGGCCAGTGGTGCGCTCAACAGGCGCTGATCAAGCTCAACAGGCGTTGATCAAGCGCAGCCCGTGCACCGCCTCCATCTCGGTCAACTCTGCCAGCACTTTGCGAGACGGCCGCCGGGAAACGCTGATCGTGGCGACGGCAGCGTGATGCTTGGGGCCTGCCACGATCTCATTGCGCATCTGCAGCACGTTGATGCCGCTGGCCCGCAGCGCCATGAGGATGCCGGCCAGCACGCCCACCTGGTCCCGGTGGCGGACGACGATGGTGCTGCGGCCCAGCGGCCGCTCGGCCCGGTTGACGCAGTTGAGCACTTCGCCGACAGCAAATGCTTCGAGCACTTCGACGATGCCGTCGGCAATGTCCTCGGACGCCTGCACGGTGGAGGCGCCGATGTGGTGGGTGCCGGTCACGCTCGGATGCGATGCCAGCGGCGAACACCACTCGGAGTCGGCTGCGGACGGTTCACCCCGGAACACGTCGAGCCCTGCGCGCATGCCCCGCTCGTCGAGGGCCCGCAGCAGCGCATTCTCGTCCACGATCTCGCCGCGTGAGGTGTTCAGCAGGATGGCGTCGTCGGGCATCTTGGCCAGGAATTCGGCATCCACGAGGCCACAGGTCTCAGGGTTGGCAGGCAGATGCAGCGACACGATGTGGGCACCGCGCAACAGCGTGTCGTAGTCGGGGGCGACATCGATCTCGAGCTGCTTCATGTCCGCCAGGAGATCGCGGGAACGATCCGAGCGGTACAGCGCTGCTACCTCGATGCCGAATGCCACGGCACGCCGAGCCACCTCGATGCCGATCGCTCCCATGCCGACGATGGCCATGCGGCGGCCTTTCAGGCCCGAGGCGCCCATGTAGCGGGACTTGTCCCAGCGGCCCGAGCGAAGGTCGGACGAGGCGTCCACGATCTGGCGATCGATCGCCAGCAGCAGCCCCATGGTCAGCTCGGCCACTGCCACCGCGTTGCGTCCTGGCACGTTGCACACGTACACGCCGTACTTGCTGGCGCCGTCACAATCGATGGTGTCGGTGCCTGCTCCGGCACGAAGCACCATGGCCAGCGCGTCGGCGGCCTTGAACACCTTGCGCGTCACCTCGGTGCTGCGCACCACCAGCACTTCGACGCCCCCGATGTGCTCGGGCAGATCAGCGGTTCCCAACTCGGGCTTGACGATGCACTCATGGCCGGCAGCCTCGAGCCAACCCAAGCGGCCGGCGTCGATCTTGTCGGCGAAGAGGATGCGCATCGTGCTCAGTGATGCGGCCCGGTCTGCTGCCCCACTGCTGCGGAGCGGGTCACCGGGCGAAGTGTCTGCATGTTCAGCCAGTGTGCCAAACGCGCGACCCTGCGCGGTGACATGTGCTGTCCTGCTCTTGTTCGCTCGGTTCAGTCAGAGGCGACGTCGTCGTCGAGATAGGCGCGGATGACGGCGTCGTAGCTCGCATCAGGCGTGAAGCCCAGCTCCAGAGCTCGTTGAGTGTCGAATCGTTCGGGCCAGCCGGCGACGATGGCAGCGATCGTCGGGTCCGGTGACTCGACGATCAGGGCCGCCGCTGCAGGGCCGCCGACGCGGGCGAGCGCTTCGATTTGCTCGCCGACGGTCACCGACACCCCTGGCATGGTGAGGTTGCGGCGAGCGCCCAGAAGGTCGCTGTCTATTTCGGCTGCGTGGATCATGTACCCGATTGCCGTTCGCGGACTGGCATGGCTGTGGCGCACCTCGCGCGCCACCGGCAGCATCGCCGGCGTGCCCGCCAGCGGTTCGCGGATGATGCCGCTGAAGAACCCCGAGGCTGCCGCGTTGGGCACGCCGGGGCGGACGCTGATGGTGGGCAGACGGATGCCGACGCCATCGAAGAATCCTCGACGGCTGTAGTCGGCGAGCAGCGCCTCGGCGATCATCTTCTGGGTGCCATAGGAGGTGAGCGGGGTCAGGTGGAAGTCATCGGGAATCGGGTCGGGAAACGGGGCGCCGAAGACTGCTATGGATGACGTGAAGACGACCCGTGGGGTCCCCTCGGCCAACCGCAGCGCGTCGAACAGCGCCCGGGTGCCGCCGACGTTGACCGCCATGCCCTTGTCGAAATTGGCCTCAGCTTCGCCAGATACGACGCCGGCAAGGTGAAAGATGACATCCGGCACTGGCCTGAGCAACTCGGCGGCGACGCCCGGCTCGCAGATGTCGCCGACGCGAGCGGCGCAGATGCTGCCCTCGCTGGGCGTCTCGACGATGTCCACGAGGTCGATCCGCTCGATCGGGCGTCCACGCAGTGTGCCGACCTCGACGAGGCGTTTCGTCAGCTTCCGGCCCAGCATTCCCGCGGCTCCGGTGATCAGCACGTGCATCCGGCGAACCTCACTTCGGACATGTCTCAGACGTTTCGGCCGGCGTCGAACCGCGGCGTGCTACAGCAGCTGCCCGATGTCAAGCACGAGCAGGGTCACCAGCAGCACGATGATTCCCGCGTTGAGCACGCTGACCGGCCACTTCCACCGGTGATCGGAACGCCAGTGCCGCTTGATGCTGGCGACGTTGGCCCACAGTGCAATCAGCGCGATGGGTATGCCCACCGCGGGCCCGACACCCGGTGCGAGCCCGATGAATGGCGCCACGAACGGCAGGATCACGTAGGCCAGCGTGCAGCGAATGGCCGAGATCAGGATCGAGAACCGCAGTGTGCGCTCCGATTCCTCGGTGAGCTCGGGCGTCGCCGTCGCGGTCTCGGTCACGGCCCATCATTCTCGCAGCAGCGCGGGCCTGACGGCACCGATATCGGTCCCGCATTCCTGCACACTGGCGCAGAGACGAATGAGGCCCGGGACCCTCAGTACCATCGTCGCCGTCTGGCAACATCGCCGAAGTGTTGAGGGAGAACCATGTCTGGCGCACTAGAGGGAGTACGAGTCCTGGATCTGTCGACGCTGGTGCAGGGGCCCCAAGCAGGCGCCATGCTGCACGATCTCGGCGCCGAGGTCATCAAGATCGAGCTGCCTCAGGTCGGCGACGTGGGCCGGCATGTGGACGTGCTCGAGGACTACGGCCACTCGTCGGTCTACATCGCCTGCAACCGGGGCAAGCGCTCGGTCACCTTGGATCTCCGCGTCCCTGCAGGCCAGGAGGCGTTCCTCCATCTCGTCGAGACTGCGGATGTCGTCCTGTCCAACTTCAAGCCCGGAACGCTGTCCGAGTGGGGGCTCGGTTACGAGGAACTTGCCGAAGTCAACCCTCGCATCATCTGGGCCGCGGGCAGCTTCCTGGGGCCCTACGGCCCCGACGCCGACCGGGAGGGCGCGGACATCGCTGGGCAGGCCTCGGGCGGGGTGATCGCCTCCAGCGGATTCGACGGCGGCCCGCTGTCGACCTATGGCGCGCTGGTCGCGGATCACTGCGGCGCGCAGAACCTCCAGACCGCCATCCTTGCGGCACTGTTCGCGCGCGAACGCACCGGGAGGGGTCAGCGCGTCGACGTGAGCCTGCTCGGCGGGCAGATCTGGCTGCAGGCGTTCGAGTACACGCATCTGCTGATGACCGGCGAAGAGGCTGGCCGCTCCAACGGCGGCCATCCGCTGGTGCATGCGCTCTACGGAGTGTTCCCGACTTCTGACGGCGCGATCGCGATGGCGGGATGCCCAGAGCACCTGTGGCCGGGCATGTGCCGAGCCATCGAACGCCCCGACCTCACCGACCACCCCACCTGGAACGCCTACTTCGTGCCGCGCGAGGTGGCTCTCGAGATGCAGGCCTTCTTCCGGGAGGTGTTCCAGACCCGCAGCACCGAGGAGTGGTCCAAGCGGCTCGAAGTCGAAGAGCAGCGGTTCTGCCCGGTGCGCTCCCATTCGGAGGTGGTCGCCGGCGACCAGCCCTACGCGAACGGCTACCTGGTGCGAGCCACTCACGACGAGTGGGGCGAGCAGACCTTCGTGGGCTGCCCAATCACGATGTCCGACACACCGACCCGTGCCGGCACGATGGTGGCCGAGCTGGGCCAGCACACCGAGGAGGTGCTGCTGGAAGCTGGCGTTGAATGGGAGCAGCTCGAAGCGTGGCGCGAGGCAGGCGCCTGGTAGCTGCGCTGCTCCGTCCCGCATTCGTGTGCCCGCTGCGGAGTGCGGAGGCGTTCACGCACTCAGTGCTGATCCCACCACCACTGGACTGCCCCACAGCACCGTGTGACGCACCCGGCCGGTCAGCGTGCGGCCGGCCCAGGGCGAATTGAGGCTGCGCGACTGCAGGTCGGCAGCGCGCACCGTCCACGTCTCGGTTGGGTCGAAAACGGCGACGTTGGCGGGGCTGCCAGGGCGGACCGGCTGGCCATGATGGGCGATGCCGGCGATGCGGGCCGGTGCGGTCGAGACGACCTCGACGAAACGCGCTGGTGACATCTGGCCGGCGGCGACGAGCTCCGACCACACCACCGACGCCATCGTTTCCACCCCGATCATTCCCGGCGGAGCATCGGCGAGGGGCTGGTCCTTCAGCGACGGGTGGTGGGGAGCGTGGTCAGTTGCGACGGCGTCCAGCGAACCGTCGACGATCCCCCCGCGAAGCGCCTCCACATCAGCGGCCAGCCGCAGCGGCGGGTTCATCTTGCCGGTTGTGCCAAGCCGCTCGACGTCGTCCTCGGTGAGCACGAGATGCTGGGGCGTGACCTCTGCTGTGACTGCCACGCCGTCTCGCTTGGCCTGGGCAACGAGGCCCATGGCCGCGGCGGTGGAGAGATGCAGAACGTGGTAGCGACCTGCGGTCCGTCGGGCGAGCTCGATGTCCCGATGGACTACCGAGATCTCCGCGTCCGCGGGCCGCCCTCCCACGCCTAGCCGCTCAGCCACGGCACCGGCGTTGATCACTCCCCCGGCGACCATCGCAGGGTCTTCCGCATGCTGGCTGATCACGGCACCCCGCAAACGCACCGTCGCCGCGAGGGCGGCCTCCATGAGGGCGTTGTCGGCCACGCAGTCGCCGTCGTCGGTGAACACGCGCACGCCCGCGTCGTACAGCGCCGGCAAGTCAGCGAGGCGCTCTCCCGTCCGTCCCGCGGTGATGGCAGCCGATGTCCGGATGTCGCACGGCACGCCGGCGGCCAGCGCGAGCACGTCGGCGACCATCTCGGGCGTGTCGATCGGCGGGATCGTATTGGGCATGATCACGCAGGCCGTCACGCCGCCCATGGCCGCGCCAGCGGCACCGGACGCCATGTCCTCGCTGTCGGTGGCGCCCGGCGTGCGGAAATGCACCTGGATGTCCACGAAACCAGGCATCACCCACGCGTCCGAGGCGTCCAGCCGCCGCCGGGCCGCGGGGCTTTCCCCCGCTGGCACCACTGCCGCGATCCGCCCGTCCTCGATGACCACATCGACAGGCTCGGCGTCTGCGTCTCCGGTACCAGCCGGCGCAACCAGCCGCCCCTCGCTGATCACCAGGTCCGCGGCCACCGTCTCACCCTATGAGACCGAGCCGTACGGCGAACGGTACGGTTTGGGCATGACGCTTGCCGACGTTGTCCCGCCCGTCAGTGATTCCATCGGGGACAGCCAGCGCGCCGAGTATGAGGCGAACGGCTACCTGTGCCTGCCCGGCTTTGTCGGGCCCGAATGGCTGGACGAGCTGCGTGCAGTGACAGCGGAGTTCGTCGAGGCCAGCCGTGCCGAGACTTCCTCGGGCAAGGTCTTCGACCTCGAGCCCACCCACACCGCCGAGGCACCCCGTCTGCGCCGGCTCATCTCGCCGGTCGATCAGCACCCCACGTATGCCCGGTTCACCTTCGAGGGACCGCCGGCGCAGCTTGCGTCGGCCCTGCTCGGCGGGCCAGTGCGCTACCACCACTCCAAGCTCAATTTCAAGTGGTCAGCAGGCGGCGAAGAGGTGAAATGGCACCAGAGACATCCAGTTCTGGCCTCACACCGACTTCACCCCGTTGACGATCGGTGTGTATCTGGAGGACGTCGACGCCGAGATGTCACCGATGGGTGTGCTGCCTGGCAGCCACCTCGGCCCGTTGTTCGACCAGTACGCGCCGGACGGAAGCTGGGCAGGATCCATGACAGACGCCGACGTGGCGACACTGGATCTGGATCGGATGGTGTACCTCGGCGGGCCGGCCGGTTCGGTCACCGTGCACAACTGCTGCATGGTGCACGGTTCGCTGCCCAACAACTCGCCACGGCCCCGACCCCTGCTGCTGCAGACGTACTCGGCGGTCGATTCCTACCCGATCAGCCACATCGGCGCGAACGGAGTCCTGGGGTCGAGCGGCGGCCGCATCTGCGGTGGGGAGGCATCCCAGATGCTGACGGTCGACGGCCGCCAGATGCATGGCGCCCCCGACTGGTCCCGCAAAGGTCCGCCGACGATCTTCGGCTCCCAGCAACAGGAAGCCGACGGCTGAGCTGCGACGCCTGCACACGCACGTCCGCAGAGGAAGCACTCCATGACAGCCGGCGAGCAACAGCACCCCGTGCCTGACTTCTTCGACACGTTGGATCGGGTCGTGCGTCGAGAGATCGCTGATTGCGGCGGTCTCGTCGACGCGGAGCGGCTCAGCGGCGGGGCCAGCATGGAGACCTACCGGTTGCGTTGCCGTCGTGTCTCTGATCCCGATGCGACGTTCGACATCTGCCTGCGTCGGGGGCCTGACGGCGAGGACCGTGAGGGCGACAATGTCACGGGCGTGGCAGCCGAGGCGCAGTGCATGGCTGTGGCCCGTGCAGCCGGCGTTCCCGAGCCCGAGGTGCTGTATGTGCTGCAGCCCGCCGATGGCGTCGGCGCGGGCTTCCTGATGGAGTGGCTCGACGGTGTCACGCTGGGCGCTCGCATTGCCAGGGCCCCTGAGCTGGCCGACGTGCGCTCACGGCTGGCGTTCCAGTGCGGCCAGGAGATGGCCCGCATCCATGGCATCGACCTCGACGCCTCGGGACTGTCAAGCGTGCTGCGCCGGGTCGAGCCGGCCGAGTACCTCGCCGAATCGTGGGATCGCTACAAGGAGATGCCCACTCCCCAACCGATGATCGACTACGCGGGACGCTGGCTGACCGAACAGCTGGGCAGCCGGGGGTCGGTCGAGCTGACGCTGGTGCACAACGACTTCCGCAACGGCAACGTCATGGTCGACCCCGACGAGGGTCTCAACGCCGTGCTCGACTGGGAGACCGCTCACGTCGGCGACCCGATGCGCGATCTGGGCTGGATGTGCACGAACTCGTGGCGCTTCGGGCAGCGGCACCTGCCGGTCGGCGGCTTCGGGCACTACGAGGACCTGTTCGCCGGCTACGAGGACATCGCCGGCCACCCCGTCGATCGGGATCGAGTGCAGTACTGGGAGGTCTTCGGCTCGTTCTGGTGGGCAGTCGGCTGCCTGTCCATGGCAGATCGCTACCGGATGGGCTCCGACGCCACCGTGGAGCGGCCAGGCATCGGTCGCCGGAGCTCGGAGTGCCAGCTCGACTGCGTCAACCTGATCATCCCCGGACATGTGGCGTTCCAACCCGCCGTGGCTGAACTCGGCCTGCTCGAACCCGATTTCGGCCGGCGGCCGCAGGGCTCGTCGCCGCTGGGCGGCAGTCACACCAGTGCTCAGGCGCATGCAGCAGCCGGCGACATGCCCCGCGTTGACGAGCTGCTCGAGAGCGTGCGCGACTTTCTCCATGGCGAGGTCCGACACGCCACCGAGGGCCGCACCAACTTCTTGGCGCTCGTGGCGGGCAACTCCCTCGACATCGCGTTGCGAGAACGCCTGATCGGGCCGCAACTGCACCGCTACGAGCTGGAGCGGCTCACTGCGCTGGTCGGTGACAGCACTTCGATGGCCAGCGATCGCGCCGTCTCCGATGCACAGGTCGCCGAGCAGGTCACGGCGCTGCGGTGGCGTCTCGTGCACGCACTGCGAGACGGCTCCATGCCGCTGGACGCACCCGGGCTCGCCGACTACCTGCGCACCGCCGTCGCCCACCAGGTGGCAATCGACCAGCCCAAATACTCAGCCTTCCGCCACATCGCCACCCTGTGACGGCAGCAGGCAATGCCGACGGTCAGCGCCAGAGAGCCAGCAGGACGCCGATGACGCTGTAGGAGATGAGCGGGTAGCCGGCGTTTATGGCCCAGAGCCGCAGGCTGCGGCCCTCGAAGGCGTAGTTGATGCCGTGCGAGGTGAGCACGAAGCCTGCGCCGGCCATCAGGCCGAGGCCGAGGCCTTCGCCGAAGCTGTCGGTATCGAGGCCCTGGCCGAGCAGCGCCAGCACAAGCGTGAAGACGAAAGCGAGCACGATCGCCAGCACGTAGGGGTACCACTGGCGCGGCGTGCCCTTCATTGCCTCCATGTCGTCGTCGGTCAGCCCGACTTCGGCCATCCACGGCTTGGCCAGCGTACTGTACCACGCCGCGCCCAGCACCTGGTTGAACACGATCGCCACGATGATCGCCCACCAGTTCAGGCTCCCCAGATCCATTGCGTCCATGTGCGTCTCCCCCACGTCCCGGTTGCCGGCGGCCGGCTCCCGCGCTGAGCCTAGGTCTCGGCATCTGCCCGCTCGTCCGGCGGGCCGGCGGCCGGGGCCTGTGAAGCGAGGCCGCAGGGCGTCGACGATGTCTCAGCCGGCTGAGGGGATATGGTACCAGCCGCCGCCGATGAGGGTGCCGTCGACGTCGATCAGCCACATGCGCATGGAGTGGGGTCCGCCGGCGTCGGCAGGGTTGTCTCCGGCGGTGATCCAGCCGCCTTCGGCGGTGGCGTTGCGGACTGCGGGTCCCAGCAGGTCTTCGATGTCGGTGCCGATGAGGCTGGGGTCGATATGGGCCAGGATCTCGCCGTCGGGGGCTGCGAGGATGCCCGTGAAGAACCCGCCGAGGGCGAGGGTGGTGTTGTAGTACTGCGCGGTGGGTGTGAGGCCCGCAGCGATGCCCTCCGGATCGTTGGAGAACTCGAGGAACGCTTCCAGCCCGCCGCTGCGGAAATGCTCTGCTGCCTCGGAGAACAGCCGCGGCGCCAGTTCCTCGGTATCGACGTACCAGCCCGAGCCGAACAGCAGCCCGTCGTGGCGGACCACCCAGGCGTTCTTGAATTCGAACACGTCCTCGTCGCCCAGCGCCTGAGCGGCCGGGTTGACGTACACGTAGGGCACCCAGCATCCCGCCTCGGTGGCGGCCAGCATCTCGGGGCCGAAGTTGTAGCCATTGATGTCGGTGCCCACGGCCCCCTTGACGTCGAGGCCGCGCCGGCTCGGGTCGTAGTGGCCGATCACGATGTCGTCGCGGTCGATGACGAACACGTACCACTCGCCGTCGACGCTGGTGGGGTCGTTGTAGTGGGCCAGCATTGCATCGAGCCCGTCAGCCTCGTAGCGGGCGATGGCCTCGTCGACCACGGACCGGGTGTAGGCCACCGGATCGGATTCCGAGGGGGCCGATGCATCGCTGCCGCCGGCGGCGTCGCTGCCGCCGGTGCAGCCGGCCGCGAGCAGCAGCCCGACGGCGGCGACGGCCACGGCCCGTACGAACCTGCTCGTCGTCGGACCGGAGCGCATCACCAGGACGAGTCAGCGTTGCTGTCGTTCTGCGCCGCCGGTTGGCCGGACGACCGCAGCCGCACTACAGGCCGCCCGCCACGGTGCAGCTCGTGCCTGAGAGCGCGCTGCCCAACGTGGAGTCGGGGAAGTAGACCCACCCATTCGCGTCCCAGCGACCCTGGGCGAGATCCTGGAACGTGACCGAGTAGACCGGCGTGAAGGTGATGTCGTCCTCGCCGTCGTCGTCGAGGTCGATGCCTGATGACTGCAGCGTCGAGATCTGCCCGTGACTCGGGTATCCAGACGAATGCGCCAACGAGACCTCCCAGGAAGTCGCCGTCGAGGCTGCTGTCTCGCTCAATGTCAGGTCGACCGTGATCGAGGACGCGCTCGCTGAGCACGACAGGCTGCCCGGCGAGCCCTCCGCCGGCTCCGTGGTGGTAGTGGTTGCGGGGGCAGTGGTGGTCGTTGTCGGAGCGGATTCGGAGACGGTGCAGGTGGTGTCACCGAACCGGATCCACGTGCCGTCGTTGGTCTGCTTGACCACCCACACGCTGTAGTCGCCCGCCGACAGCGACGAGAACGTGACCGACGCCGTTCCCGAACGGCTTCTCCACGGCAGAATCTGCGATGTCTGCTGGTTCGCGGAGTTCTTCACATAGGCCGTGTACTGGAAAATGTGGGTCTGGCCGCTCCACGACATCGTGAGCGAGCCCGTGCCAGCAGAGCATGTGATGCTGCCCGACGCCTGCACGCTCGTTGTCAAGAGCGTGCCGGTCACCACTGCCACGAGAAGCGCAGAGGCCGCCACGCCTCTGACAGGGGACCCTGATTTGGGTCCGTGAGTTGTGGGTCTGATTCCCTGAGGATGGGAGGATGACCACGATGAAGAGGAAGCGTCATACGCCTGAGCAGGCGGTGCGCAAGCTGCGTGAGGGCGAGCGCCGTCTGAATGCGGGCGAGGAGCTGGGCCTGGTGCTGCGTCAGCTGGAGATCACCGAGTCGACTTGGAATCGGTGGCGGAGCACCTATGGCGGCATGAAGGCCGTCGATGTGAAGGAGCTCAAGGAGCTGCGCGTCAAGAACGCCCGGCTCGCAAGCTGCTGGCCGAGGCCGAGCTGGACAAGGCGATGCTCAAGGACCTGGCCGAGGGAAAATGGTGACCCCGGACCGCCGCCGGGCCGCTGTGGTGCGGCTCGTGGACAGGTTCGGGGTGTCCCAGCGGCGTGCGTGCGCGGTGGTGGGCCAGCACCGCTCGACCCAGCGGCGCCCCCCAGCGGCTCGGGCGGACGCGGACGCCGCGTACGGGGCGTGGCTGTGCCGCTTCGCGCAGGACCATCCCCGCTGGGGATGGCGCAAGGCCCACGACGTCGCCGTCAGACAGGGCCGGGTCATCAACCCGAAACGGACGCTGCGGCTGTGGCGCGCTCATCATCTTCAGCGGCCCCCGCAGCGCCGCCGCAAGCGCGAGCGCCTCGGTGACGGCACCGCCGCGAAGCTGCGTGCCGAGCGGCCGAATCACGTGTGGGCGCTGGACTTCTGCTTCGACGAGACCGCTCAGCGTCGCCGCCTCAAGCTGCCCAACGTCATCGACGAGTTCACCCGCGAAGCTCTCGCGATCCGCGTGGATCACAGCATCGACGCCGACGGCGTCGTCGAGGTCGTCGAGCAGATCGCCGCCGCCAGAGGCGCTCCGGCGCATCTGCGCATGGACAACGGGCCCGAGCTCACCGCCGACGCGCTGCGGGACTGGTGCGCGCTCTCACAGACCGCGACCGCCTACATCGAGCCCGGCGCCCCATGGGAGAACGGCCACATCGAATCGTTCAACGGCCGGCTGCGCGACGAATGCCTCAACATCGAGGACTTCTCCAACCTGCTCGAAGCCCGCGTCGTCATCGAGGACTGGCGACACGACTACAACCACTACCGGCCCCACCGATCACTCGGCGGACAAACCCCCGCCGCCTACGCTGCCAACCACCAACCGACA
>JAJEBN010000093.1 GCA_022822525.1 Acidimicrobiia bacterium
CGGGGCAACACCGCGAGCGGCCCATTCACGACCCTGACCGGCGAGACCGCCGCCACCTACACCGTCGTCGACGCCGACCTCGACAAGTTCCTGCGAGCCACCGCCACCTACACCGACGCGCTCGGGTCCAACAAAACCGCCGCAGCCATCACAACGAAAGTGACCGCATCCCCGCACACCCGCCCGGCATTCGCCAACGCAACCGCAGCGCGCACCGTGGCCGAGAACACCACCTCAGGCAACGTAGGCGCCACGATCACCGCCACCGACGTCGACAGCGACACCCTCACCTACTCAATCGCCGCCACCTCCGAGACCGACGGCGCAGCCAACCTGACCGCCTTCAACCGCGACTTCGCACTCAGCTCGACAACCGGCCAGATCAGGGTGAAGGCCGGCGCGAAGATCGACTACGAGACGCGTTCCACCTACAGGGTGCTCGTCCAGGTCACCGACAGCGAGGACAACCTCGGCAACACCGAGACGGGCGCGCCGACCATCGACGACTCCCTCACACTCACGATCACGGTCACCAACGCCGACGACCCAGGCGAGGTCACGATCTCCGGCACCGCCCATGTGGATGCCACCTTGACGGCGTCGGTGAGCGACCCCGATGGCACAGCGTCGTCGATCACCTGGAAATGGGCGCGGGCAAGCACCGCTAACGGCCCGTACACCGACATCTCCACCGCCACCAGCGCCACCTACACGGTGGTCGCCGGCGACCTCAACAAGTTCCTGCGAGCGACGACCAGGTACACCGACCCGCTGGCTGCAAACAAGACAGCGTCTGCGACGACCGCGAAGGTGGTGGCCAACCCCAACACCGTGCCGGCGTTCGCCTCCGATACCGCGTCACGCACCGTCGCGGAGAACACCAACTCGGGCAACGTCGGCGCTGTGGTCACCGCGACCGACTCCGACGGCGACACCCTCGCCTACTCGGTCGCCGCTACCTCCGAGACCGACGCTGCCGACAATCTGACCGCTTTCAACCGCGACTTCTCTCTGAACTCGGCGACGGGCCAGATCACGGTGAAGGCCACTGCGCAGATCGACTACGAGACGCGGGCGTCCTACAAGGTGCTCATCGAGGTCACTGACGGCGAGGACAACCTGGGCAACACCGAGACGGGCAATCCGACCATCGATGACTCCCTCACCTTGACGATCACTGTCACCGACGCCAACGACCCCGGCACGGTCACCATCACCGGCACCACCCACGTGGACGCGACGCTGACCGCGTCGGTGACCGACCCCGACGGCGCAGCGTCGTCGATCACTTGGAAGTGGGCGCGGGGCGACACGGCGAGCGGCCCGTTCACCGACATCGCCACCGCGACCAGCGCCACCTACACGCTGGTCGCCGACGACCTCGACAAGTACCTCAGAGCCACCGCCAGCTACACCGACCCGCTGGGCTCGGGCAGGACCGCTGCGGGCACGACCGACAAGGTGGTCGCCAACCCCAACACCGTGCCGGAGTTCGCTGACGCGACGGCGACACGCACCGTCGCGGAGAACACCACCTCGGGCAACGTGGGCGCGGCGATCACCGCGACCGACACCGACGGCGACACTCGCACCTACTCAGTCGCCGCCACCTCCGACGCCGACGCAGCGGCCAATCTGACCGCGTTCAACCGCGACTTCGCGTTGAACGCGACGACAGGCCAGATCACGGTGAAGTCGGGCGCGCAGATCGACTACGAGACCCGTTCGACCTACAAGGTGCTGATCGAGGTGACCGACAGCGAGGACAAGCTCGGCAACACCGAATCGGGCGATCCGACCATCGACGACACGCTCACCCTGACGATCACTGTCACCAATGCCGACGACGCAGGCGAGGCGGCGATCTCGGGCATCCCCCACATCGACGCCACCCTGACCGCGTCGGTGACCGATCCCGACGGGTCGGTGTCGTCGATCACTTGGAAGTGGGCTCGGGGCAACACCGCGAGCGGCCCGTTCACGACCCTGACCGGCGAGACCGCCACCACCTACACCGTCGTCGACGGCGACCTCGACAAATTCCTGCGAGCCACCGCCACCTACACCGACGCGCTCGGGTCCAACAAAACCGCCGCAGCCATCACAACGAAAGTGACCGCATCCCCACACACCCGCCCGGCATTCGCCAACGCAACCGCAGCGCGCACCGTCGCCGAGAACACCACCTCAGGCAACGTCGGCGCCACGATCACCGCCACCGACGTCGACAGCGACACCCTCACCTACTCCGTCGCCGCGACGACCGAAACCGACGGGGCAGCCCACCTGACCGATTTCAACCGCGACTTCGCACTCAGCTCGACAACCGGCCAGATCAGAGTGAAGGCCGGCGCGCAGATCGACTACGAGACGCGTTCCACCTACAAGGTGCTCATCCAGGTCACCGACAGCGAGGACAACCTCGGAAACACCGAATCGGGCACGCCGACCATCGACGACACGATCACCCTCACCATCACCGTCACCAACGCCGACGAGGCCGGGACGGTCACGATCTCCGGCGCCGCCTATGTCGACGCCACGCTGACCGCGTCGGTGACCGATCCCGACGGCACGGTGTCGTCGGTGAGCTGGCGGTGGGCTCGGGCAAGCACCGCGAACGGCGCCTACACCGACATCGCCACCGCGACCAGCGCCGACTACACGTTGGTCGACGACGACCTCAACAAGTTCCTGCGGGCCACCGCCTCCTACACCGACGCCGTGGGCTCGGGCAAGACCGCGTCGGCCACAACGGCGAGGGTGGTGGCCAACCCGCATACCCGCCCGGCTTTCTCGGTCGGGACGGCGTCGCGCACCATCGCAGAGAACACCACCTCGGGCAGCCTCGGAGCCGCGATCACCGCGACCGACTCCGACGGCGACACGCTCACCTACTCGGTCGCCGCCACCTCCGAGACCGACGCCGCCGCCAACCTGGCCGACTTCAACCGCGACTTCGCGCTCAACTCGGCGACCGGCCAGATCACGGTGATGGCCGGCGCGCAAATCGACTACGAGACGCGGTCCGCCTACAAGGTGGTGATCGAGGTCACTGACGGCGAGGACAGCCTGGGCAACACCGAGACGGGCACCCCGACCGTCGACGACACCCTCACACTCACCATCACCGTCACCAATGTCGACGACATGGGCGAACTGATGGTGCAAGGCGAAGTGGCGGCTGGCCTCCCCCTGGCGGTGGAGCTGTTCGATCGCGATGGGGGTGTGAGCGAGGAAAGGTGGCAGTGGGCGTGGTCTACGTCGCAGACGGGCGAGTTCACCGACATCCCGGCCGCCGAGGGCGGCGATCAGCAGACCTACATGCCGAGGGAAGCCGATGTGGGTCGGTGGCTGCGGGCCACTGTTCGCTATACCGACGCCGAAGGGACCGACAAGCAGGTGTCGCAGGTGACACGCACCCCGGTGCTGGCGGTGCCGGCGCCACCGGAGGATCGCGCACTGTGGAGGCGGGTGTCGTTCGCCCGCGACCGGGAGACGGCCTACTACAGCCTGGCGGGATTGGACCATCGGGTCTCTGTGGCGGAGGGCAGCTCGGTCACCGTGCTGGTGCGGTTGGACAGGACGCAGGTGCTGCGCCCGTATTCGGTGCCCATCACCGTCGAGCACGGCGGCGGCGCCTCGGCCGATGACTACCGGATCACCCCCGCGTCGGTGTCGTTCCAGCCCGGGGCGTTGTTCGCGTCGTTCACCGTGGAGGCGGTGGGCGACGGCGTCGACGACGACAACGAGTACCTGATCTTGAGCCTCGATGTTCCCGACGGGCTGCGGGCGGGCCACGTGACGACGTTGCGCGTCGATCTGGTGGACGATCCTGAGGACCTGCCGCCGGCCCGCCTGAGCTTCGCGCCGGCGGCGCTGTCGGGCGACGAGGGCGACTGGGTGACCGCGACGGTCACGCTGGGAGCGCCGCCCGACGAGTGGATATCGAACTGGTCGGTGCTGGCGCGCCTTGAGGTGTCGTCCACGCTCGAGAACGCAGAGAACGTGCACCTCGCCCGGGTGGACGGCACCCAGTTGAGGTTCAGCGCCGGGAAGATGACAGACACCGTTCGCGTCCAGTGCGGATCAGACCGCGCGGAGGGGCCCGGCCATCGGGTGACGGTGCGACTTGGCGGGGTGACCGCGGGTTCGCGCCGCGGCGGCCCGCGGTATCCCCTGGAGCTGGAGACCGGGGCGGGCATCAACCACGAGCTGGTGGTGGACTGCGCCGACGCCCACCAGCCGGCGGATCTGGTGGTGCGCATGTCGGTCGCGAGCGACGGGCCGTGGTACCGGCCGTCGGAGTCGAGCGGCCCCGCCACGGTGGTGGTGGCGTTGAACGATCCCGCCGACCGCGAGGTGACGATCCCCATCGAGACTGTGCATCACGGCGGTCTGAGCGGTGACGACTACAGCGGCGTGCCCGGCGAGGTCACCTTCGGGGTGGGCCAGCAGACCGCCGCCTTCGAGATCTGGGCCGTCGACGACGACACCGACGACAACGACGAATGGCTCGAGATCCGCCTCGGCGCGCTGCCTGCCGGCGTGGCCCTCGCCAGCGGGCAGACCTATCACAGCGCCCCTGGTGCTTACTGGGACCGGTCGCGTTACGCCATCGAGATCATCGATGACGACGACACCGCGGTGACCGCTACCTCGGGCACCACCAGCGCCAGCGTGTCGTTCGCCGGCACCGCCCGCAGCGTCGAGCCCGGCGAGGTGGTCACCGTCACCGTCGACCTGAACCGCCTGCGGCCCTTCGGCGGAACCCGCGTCCAGCAGCAGGTCACCGTGCCGCTCGCCTACTCCTACGGCGGCGGCGCCACCGAAGCCGACTGGGGCTCAGGCGTGCGAGGCGCCGATGCGCTGCCCACCGACCTGGTGTTCGAGCCCGGCCAGCGCTATCACAAGTTCCGCCTCGTCGCCGTGGGCCCGCATACCCCCGACAGTCCCAAGACCATCACCATCGCCTTCGGCACCCTGCCCGAAGGCGTCACCGCCTACAGCGACGACGACCACCACGACTCCATCACCATCATCGTCGCCCCCTGACGACGGGCAGCTCGGCCTCGTATCGCCGTCTGCGCCTGCAGTGGCTGTTGTCGGCGAGCGGCTCTCCGCAGCGCAACTCGCCGTCGGCTCGCAGAAGCAATCCGGTCAGCACGTGGCTGTTGTCGGCGAGCGGCTCTCCGCAGCGCACCTCGCCGTCGGCTCGCAGATGCAATCCGGTCAGCACGTGGTTGTTGTCGGCGAGCGGCTTTCCGCAGCGCACCGCTCTGACCGAACCCTCGACCGTGCGTCGGTGCGAGAATTCCGCGGAGTCGCCGGCCGCCCTACCCATGGCGGTGCAGGTCCGCTTGCGGCGGTACAGGTCCGCTTGCGGCGATGCAGGTCCGCTTACGGCGATACAGGTCCGCTTGCGGCGATGCAGGTCCGCTTACGGCGATGCAGGCGTCGCCGCAGATCGGTCACGGTCCGCAATTCGCGGTATTCGACCGGCACTGCCGCGCTCTCGCCCTTCGGTTCCTCGGCAACGACGTGCGCTGCCTCGAACGCACCCGCACGCCGGTCTGTCACACCCCTCTCGTACGGTTGTTCCATGTTGAGAGAGAGCTCCGGAGCCAGCCTGCGGGAGCGCACTGCATTGGCGGGGGCGGCTCCGCTCGCAGCCGAGCTGTCGAGCAGCGCCGAGGCCGGCCCGGCGCGTGAGAACTCACCGGTCGGAGCCATGCCCCCCGCCGGCGCAGTGGTCGACAGCACCAGTTCTGGCCCCGAGGCTGAAGGTGCGCCGGGTGGGGTACGTGTGGATGTGGTGGATGTGGCCGGGTTGTGCGGGGCCGGTCTGCGTGCTCGGTTGGGTGAGATCGCCCGGGCCGAGTCGCGGCTGGCGGCGATGAAGGCCGACACGCTGGGTGAGATCGCTCGCCGCGACGGTGACGGTGCCGCCGCCCACGCCGCGACCCACGAGATGGCGGTGTCGGGTCGCAAGGCACGCGGCGAGGTGCGCGACGCTGTTCGGCTCGGTCAGCTCGACATCACTCGGGCGGGACTCGCGAACGGGACGGTGCCGGTGGGTCATGCGCGGCTGATCGCCCGCGCCGCCGGTGATGCTCCGGTTGACGAGGCAATGCTGGCCGCGCTGGCACAGCGGGAGGGCTACGACGAGTTTCGCCGCACCGTCGCCCGCCACGTCGCAGACATCAGCTGCGACGACGGCGAATCAGTGCTCGATCGACAGCGCCAGGCACGCACCGGCACGGTCAGGACCCGTCACAGCGACGGCATGACCGTCGTCCACCTTGAAGTCGACCCGCTCACCGGCGCACGCCTCGGCACTGTCATCGCGGCTGCCGAACGCCGGCTGTTCCGCAACGAAGACCGCGCCGAGCGTCGCACTCCCCCACAACGCACAGCGGACGCCATTACCGAGCTCATGCTCGACCCCGCTGCGAAGCGTCCTTCGGGGGCGTCGCTGATCGTGGTGGCCGACTACGACATGGTCAACCGCCGGCTCGCCAACGGGCGGCTGGCTGACGGCACCCCAATCCCGATCGGGGAGATCGCCAAGATCGCCGTCGATGCCCAGGTGCTGCCCACGATCTTCGAAGCAGCCACGGGAGATCTGCGCATGGGACGCGCCTGTCGCACCGCCACCGACACTCAACGTGCCGCGCTGGCGCTGCGGGACAAGGGATGCGTGGGGTGCGGCATACCGCCTGAGCGCTGCCAGCACCACCACATCGAGTTCTGGCAACACGGCGGACCTACCGATTACTGGAACCTCGTCACGGTCTGCGTCGACTGCCACAACGGCAAGATCCACCAACAAGGCTTCACCGTCCAATGGAACCCCGACACGGCCGGCTTCGGGCTCCGACCACCCACCACGCCCCGGGCACCCGACAACGGCAAGTCCGCGCCAAGAGCGCCACGCCCGGCACCAGACCAGCAGATGGGCCAGCCCCTCAGCCGATCCAGCGACGAAGTCCACTCCCGCCGTGGGCCACGGGCTCCCCCAGCCTGAACACCGCGGGGCAACCCGCAACCGCAGCAGGACCCGGACACCCCCAGCCCGAACACCGCAGCGCAACCCGCAACCCCAGCAGGACCCAGGCACCCCCAGCCCGAACGCCACAGGGCAACCCGCGTCCGCAGCAGGACCCGGACACCCCCAGCCCTAACGCCACAGGGCAACCCGCGTCCGCAGCGGGACCCGGACACCCCCAGCCCGAACACCGCAGAGCAACCCGCGTCCGCAGCGGGACCCAGGCACCCCCAGCCCGAACGCCGCGGAGCAACCCGCAACCCCAGCAGGACCCGGGCACCCCCAGCCCGAACGCCGCAGGGCAACCCGCGTCCGCTGCGGGGCGGCGAACTTCAGCGGCGTGGCGGCAGCACGTGGCGTGCCATGTAGTCGACTTCGCGGGGCCACGCCTCCTGACCCATCGTGAGCACCTGGCGCTTGCAGATCCTCCAACCCGCGTCGGTGCGCACGAACGAGTCGACGTAGCGGCCGAAGATCCACGCGTTGTCGATGTCCTCGTGGAACTCGTGCCACGCGTCGACATAGGTCACCGACTCGGCCGAGTCGTCGCCGTTGAAGCCGACCTCGATGTTGCTCACGTAGTGCGCAGACCGCTTGTAGATCTTGTCGGTCCCCGCCCGGAAGAACTTGTACGCGTACGCCTTGTCGTTGAACCTGCCGAGGTCGCCGCCGTAGTCGTACTCGCAGTCATCGGTGAACAGCTCGACCACGTCGTCGGGACGGTTGTCATCGATGGCGCGGCAGTACGAGTGCAGGACGTCGCGGATGTCCTGGAGGTCCGACAGCTGCTGTGCGGTGTAGGGCATTGGCTTCTCCTGCTGGTCGTCCTATTGGTCGGGGAGCTCGCTGAACGCCAGACCCCGAGTCGGGTCAGGCTCTTTGGGAAGACCGAGCTCGCGCTCACCAATGAGGTTGCGCTGGATCTCGTCGGTGCCGCCGGCGAGGGCCATGCCCTGGGCGAACAATGCCGTCTTCAGGAAATGGCCGCCGTCGGGCTGATCGTCGCGGCCGAGCTGTGCAGCCATGCCCTTGCCCGAAAAGCCCAGATCGCGCAGGGTGCGGCACAACAGCGAGTTGGCGAGCTTGCCGAGCGACGGATTCACCTGTCTGGCGCCGTTCCAGTCCAGGACAGCTCGTTCGATGTGCGCATTGGCCAGCGCCTGTCGCAGCAGCGGATCGGTTCGATCCTCGTCATCGAGCAACGATCGGACGACCTGGTCCTTCATGGCGCCTGTGGTGTAGCTGAAACCCGAGATGCCGGTGCTGGTGGCCTGCTCATGCTGGACCGCCCCGACAGGCGCCGAGAGGTCGACGTCGTTGACGACGTCGCCGCCGCCGTCGTGGCCCACGGCATCGAGCTCGCGCTCGACGGCCAGCATCGTCATGGCCGCCCGCCAGCCGTTGTTCAGCCCGCCGATCGCATCGTCGTGACGCACGCGGGCGTCGTCCATGAAAACCTCGTTGAACTCGCAATCACCGGTCATGTCCCGCAAGGGGCGAACCTCGACGCCGGGCTGGCCCATGTCGATGCAGAAGAACGAGATGCCCTGATGCTTGGTCACGTCAGGGTCGGTGCGCGCCATCACGACGGCCCGATCAGCCGTGTGAGCGGCGGTGGTCCAGACTTTCTGGCCGTTGATGATCCACTCGTCGCCATCTCGCTCGGCGGTGGTCCGCAGCCCTGCCAGGTCCGATCCGGCGCCGGGCTCGGAGAACAGCTGACACCACAGCTCTTCGCCTGTGGCGATCTTTCCCAGGTAGCGATCGAGGAGCAGGTCGGGACCGTGCTCGAACAGCGTGGGCGCCACCAGCGTCACCGCCACGCCGTTCGGTGGCCCGAACGCCCCGACGTCGTCTCGGGCGCGATCGGCTTCGATGGCTTCGAGGTGGCTGAGGCCGCGGCCGAACCGATCGGCCGGCCACAACGGATAGCCCCATCCGGACCCCGAAAGGAGCCGCCACCAGTCCCCCACCGGCATCTCGGCATCCCAGTGAGCCGAGTACCACTCATGCGCCTCGTCGTAGACCGTCATGTTCGAGCCTGCCCGTTCCCGCGGCCTCCGCTGAGACACTAGTGCCATGGCGTTGGTCGGGATCTTGGGCGCAGGCCTCAGCGGCGTGGTGATGGGCATCCAGCTCAAGCGTCTGGGCATCGACGACTTCGTCGTCTACGAGAAGCAGTCCGATGTCGGCGGCACGTGGCTGCGCAACACCTACCCCGGACTGCACTGCGACATCCCGTCGCACATCTACTGCTACAGCTTCGAGCCCAACCCCGACTTCTCGATGGTGTTCTCCGGCCAGCCCGAGATCCAGGCCTACATCAGGTCGTGCGCCGAGAAGTACGGCATCGCCGACCACATCCGGCTCGACACCACCGTCGACCGGGCATCGTGGCAGCCGGACGACGCCTGCTGGGAACTCGAGTTGGCAGACGGCGAACGACTCCGCCACCGCTTCGTCGTCTCAGCCACTGGCGGCCTCACCGAACCCCACTACCCCACCCTCGACGGCTTCGACTCCTTCGAAGGCCTGGTGTGGCACGCCGGGTCGTGGCGCCACGACGTCGATCTCGCCGGGCGTCGGGTCGCGGTGGTGGGCAGCGCAGCGGCCGCGGTTCAGGTCGTTCCCGAAGTGGCGAAGGACGCGGCCGAGGTCTTCGTGTACTCGCGCACACCCAACTGGGTTCGCCCTCGCCGCAACCGCTTCTACACCGATGAGGAGAAGGCGGAGCTGGCCACCGACGAGGGCTGGCACCGCGCTCGGCGCCAGCAATACCGCGACACCATGCTGTGGCAACGGGCGTTCGAGAAGAAGACCGACGCCATCGAGCAGCTGCGCGCTGAGGTCATGGACCAGATGCGCGCTGCGATCTCCGATCCGGACACGATCGCCGCACTGACGCCCTCGTTCGATCCGGGGTGCAAACGCATCCTGGTCTCCGACGACTACTACCCCGCCCTGGCGCTGGATCACGTGACGCTCGTCCCCCACGGCGTCACCGCGCTGACTCCGAGCGGCGTGGTCAGCGCCGACGGCGCCGAGGTCGATGTCGACGTCGTCATCTTCTGCACCGGGTACAAGCTGGGCGGCCGGGCCGATGGCGGGCCGGCGCTGGAGATCTACGGGCGCGACGGCCTCGACCTGCGGACAGCGTTCGGTCGGGCGCCCGAGGCGTTCCGGGGCGTCGCCATCCCGGGCTTCCCGAATTGGTTCACCGTCGCCGGTGTCAACGGATCCCCAGGCCATGCTCCGGTGTTCATGACGGCCGAGGTCGCCACCAGCTACATCGGACGATGGATCCAACAGCTGCTCGCCCGCGGCGCGAGCGTCATCGAGGCCCGCCGAGACGCCACCCACGAATGGGCCGAAGCCATCCAAGCGGAGCTGCAGGAGATGAGCTGGGCGGGCGACTGCCCCGGCTGGTACCGCAACCGCAACGGTCGCATCCTGCCGTTCTTCCCCGGCAGCTGGGCCCGCTTCCGCCGCGAGATGCGCGACCTGCACCTCGATGCGTTCGAGGTGCGCTGACGCCGGCGCTCAGTCGATGATGAGCGGCACGTCGTCGCTCGGCGGATCGCCCGAGTCGGCGCTGCGAGCCAGCTTGCTGTGCGAGCGCCAGTCGACGTCGTTCGGCAGCACCACCGACGCTGCTCGCACCCGGTCCCAGCTCACGTCATCGACGTTCGCTGGCGCCTCCCCCGTGTCGCGCAGCCGCTTCGTTGCAGCCAGCAGCTGTGCCCGCACGGCGATCACGAACGCATCCGTGGAACCGAGATGCTCCTGGGTGCGGTCATAAACGGGCTCGCCGGCGTCATTGCACATGAGCTCGGTCATGGCCCGGTCCTGCAGGTTGAGCACGAACGGGATGCCGCAATGCATGAGATCCTTCTCGACCTCGAGGTCGCGGAAATAGTCATTGCGCTTGTTGGCCTTGGTGACGAAGTACGAACGGGGGTCGTTGGTCCGCTCCTGGTAGCCACCCACCTCGCCGAAGGGGTCGTCCTCCCGCACCGACAGGAACTCCGGCAGCGGCCCCATCGGGTTGCCCGAATGGCTAATGAGCATGGCGTGGGTGTCGTCGAGCGGGACGAACGACCGCAGGTTGATGGTTGCGCCCACGCTGATCATGGTGTGGAAGGGGAAGATGAACTGGTTGATGCGGTGCCAGGTCTGGTCGCTTTCCCAGGGACGCCCCGACGAGTAGTACGCGCCGTACTCGGTGCGCTCGACGTCCAGCTTGGCCAACGACTTGGAAGGGTTCCAGAAGCCCCGCATCCCCGTCGGCGGCGCCGGCGCATCGGCATACAGGCGCCGGTGCAGATGGTCCAGATGAACCGAATCGAGGTCGCCCTCCATGTTCTGCAGCCAGTTGGCCTCTTCCATCATGATCGCCGGCCGCTGACACCACTCTGGGGGAATCGTGTTGATCTCGAAGCTCGGAAACGGCGGCGGCGTCTCTCGATCCCCCATGTACACCCAGATCATGTGGTTGACCTCATGACAGGGGTAGGCGCGGATGCGCACGGTGTTCATGAAGTGCTGCTGGGCTCGGCTGCCCGGATTCTCGGTGGGTATGTCGACGAGCGTGCCGGAGCGGTCGAACTTCCAGCCGTGGTACTGGCAGCGGATGCCGCACTCCTCGTTGCGGGCGAAATACATCGACGCGCCCCGATGCGGGCAGGCCTCGGCCACCGCGCCCATGTCGCCGTTGGTGTCGCGGAACATCACGAAGCTCTCGCCGAGCAGCATCATGCGCTTGGCGGGGCCGTCGGGCTCGGGGAACTCCGACGATGGCAGGCACGGAATCCAGTACTGCCGCATCAACGCGCCCATCGGGGTGCCGGGCCCGACTCTGCACAGCAGCTCGTTGTCCTCGTGGCTCAGCATCGGTCCCCCCGCGTGGCGCAGCCCCAATCGACATTACCGAGCGCGCCCCAATCGGTCCGGCGCACGGTCATCTCTCAGCGCCAGAGCGCGAAGGCCAGCCCCGTGCCGGTGCCCGCCGGCGTCCGGTAACCCGGGATGTAGTCGATCAACTCGAACGACGCGTCTCCGCACGCCGCAGCGGCGGTGATCCAGTTCTTGATCTCCGACGTACCGGCCACATAGGTCGCCTCAGGGATCCGGCAAAGCGCTTCGAGATCACCGCGACCGAAAGCCTCCAGCACCCGCCGGTCAATGTCCTCGAGCACGATGAAGTGGCTGAGCCCGCCCGACGCAAGCACACCCACCCGCGCATCGCTGCCATATGCGGCGATCGCGTCGCCCAGCATCCGGCCGAAGGCCAGGCACCGGTTCGCCCTCGGCTGGGTCGGCGGGTTGTAGGTGTTGATCATCACTGGGACGATCGGAATGGCGGCGCGTGTGATGCGCCGGAGCGGGAATGCGAACGCATGACCCATGCGGCGCTCGACGTTCGGCAGCTCGTTGCTGGAGGCCACGTCGAAGTCGTGGTCGAGGGCGAACTCGATCAAGTGCGACGCGAGCGCAGCGTCCACCGGATAGGACCGCTCCGGGCCCTCTTCGTGGTAGCCGCCCATGAACCGGCGGACGATCTCGGGCGTGCCGGGGCCGAGACCGTCGACGCTGGCGTTGGGCATGGTGTCGCCCCAGTAGATGAGAAACGGCGGCAGGTTGTCGGCGAGCAGGTGCTCGCCCTGATCGTCGCCCACGATCACCAGCACGTCGAGGCGCGCATCGGCGACAGCGCGATGCAGCGCATCGACGGCGCTGTGCACCCGGGCGGCGCCCGCCACGACGGCGTCGTGCGTGATGTGCTCGTCAAAGGTGCCGGCGACCCGGCTCAGCTGCTCTTCGTAGCTCAGCCGCAGACCGTCCTCGGTGTAGAGCATCGGGTGCTGATGGTCGCTGTGCCGGCCCCACGCGAGCCAGTCCGTGCCGTCCATGGAGACCATCGGGCTGTGCGAGGTGCCCACGCCCAGGACGGTCTCAGCCATCGACGTCATCCATCGATCCACGCCCCCGCTCATGCCCGGACCGGCTCATGCTCCGCCCCACCAGCCGAGGGTTCACCATACTGTCGCCCTCGGGGCCCATTCGGGTGGCGCAGTCGCCCAAGGCACGCCGGCGTGCGCTGCCGATTAGTTTCCGCGGCGTATGACGCTGCTGTCGCCGTACCGGGTGCTCGACCTCGCTGACGACCGCGGGCAGCTTGCGGGGTTCATCCTTGCGAGGCTCGGGGCTGAGGTCATCGCCGTTGAGCCGCCGGGAGGCTCGCCCGTGCGGCGGCTGGCGCCGTTCGATGCGAGCGGCACCTCGCTCACCCACGCCTCCTACGCACGCGGCAAGAAGTCCGTCGAGCTCGACATCACCACTGCGGATGGGGCCGATGCGCTGCGGCAACTCGCCGCCGGTGCCGACGTGCTCGTCGAATCTGCCCCGCCGGGCCACATGACCTCGCTCGGCCTCGGGCCTGATGCGCTCGCCGAGATCAACCCCGCGCTCGTCGTCGCCTCGATCTCGCCGTTCGGCCAGACCGGTCCCAAGGCAGGCTGGGCGGCGACCGATCTGACCGTGTGGGCATCGGGCGGCCCGATGCACATGTGCGGCGACGAGGACCGGGCGCCGCTGGGTGTCGGCGTGCCGCAGGCATTCCTGCACGCAGCGGGCCAAGCCGCCGCGGCGACCGTGCTCGCTCTCGTCGAACGCAACCAGTCCGGGCTGGGCCAGCACATCGACGTGTCGGCTCAGGCCGTGGCGATGAACTCGACCATGTCGTCGGTGCTGTGCTCGCTGGTCAACGCTCCGCTGACGCTGCGGGGCGGCGGCGGCATCCGCAGCGGCCCCATCCGGCTGCGGGTCGTGTACCCGGCCAAGGACGGATACGTCTCGTTCACGCACGTCTTCGGCGCGGCGATCGGGCCGGCGACGAGCCGGATGATGGCGCTCGTCCACGAAGCGGGCTTCTGCGACGAGGCCACCGCCAACAAGGACTGGGTGCAGTACGGCATGGCGCTCGGCGACGGCAGCGAGACGCTGGAGGATTTCGAGCGGGTCAAGGACTGCGTGGCTGCGTTCACGGCGTCACGAACCAAGGACGAACTGTTCGCGCTCGCCCTCGAGCATCGCCTGCTGCTCGCGCCCGTCGCGACCACAGCCGATCTCGTGAGCTCCGAGCAGCTCGCCTCCCGGGACTACTGGGATGTCGTCGACGGCGAGCGCTACCCGGGTCACTGGATGAAACCCGAGCCCAGCGACGGCTCGGCCGATCGGGTGGCGGCCGTCGGAGAGCACACCGCCGAGATCCTGGCCCGCCAGCGCCGGCCCGCGGTAGCGATGCCATCCGCGCCGCCGGCGCTGCCAGCGCCCGAGCGCCCGCTCGAAGGGCTCAAGGTGCTCGACTTCATGTGGGCGGTCGCCGGGCCGACCGTGTCACGCCTGCTGGCCGATGCGGGTGCGACGGTGATCCGGGTGGAGTCGTCGGTGAAGCTGGACGCCGTCCGCACCTTCCTGCCGTTCATCGACAACGACCCCGGACCCGAGAACGGCGCCACGTTCAACAACATGAACGCCGGCAAGCTCGGCATCACACTGAATCCGGCAACCGACGCGGGCCGCGAGGTCGCGCACGATCTCGTGCGCTGGGCCGATGTGGTGTGCGAGTCGTACACCCCGCGCATCATGCGCTCGTGGGGTCTCGACTACGACAGCGTGCGCGAGATCAACCCCTCGGTGGTGATGCTGTCGAGCTGCCTGTACGGCCAGTCCGGCCCGCTCGCCAACTTCGGCGGGTACGGCAACCTGTCGGGCGCCATGGTCGGCTTCTACAACATCACCGGCTGGCCCGATCGTGCCCCGGTCGGCCCCTACGGCGCCATCACCGACTACACCTCGCCTCATCCGGCCACAGCCAGCCTGCTCGCAGCGATCGACCACCGGCGGCGCACCGGCGAAGGCCGCTACCTCGACTTCTCCCAGGCTGAGGCGTCGGTGCACTTCATTGCCCCGGTGGTGCTGGAGTTCCTGCGCAACGGCACCGTCGTAGGCGGGCGGGGCAACCACAGCGAGCACCACTGCCCCCACGGCGTATTCCCGGCTGCGGGCGACGACCGCTGGGTAGCGGTGGTGGCACAAGACGACGACGCCTGGGCCACGCTGGCCGGGCTGATCGGGCGGCCCGACCTTGCAGCGCTGCCGCTCGCCGACCGCCTCGCCCGCCGCGACGAAATCGAGACCGCGGTGTCGGCGTGGACCAGCCGGCTCGACGAGGCCGACGCGGAGGCGCAGTGCCAAGCAGCAGGCATCGCCGCGCACCGGGTGCAGAACAGCCCAGAGCTGGCGGTCGACCCGCAGCTCGCGCACCGGGGCCACTGGGTCGAGGTCCCCCACTCCACGCACGGCACCGCGATCATCGAGGCGCCCCGGTTCACGATGTCACGCAGCCGGGTGTGGCCCGAACGGGCTGCACCCGCACTCGGCGAACACCTCTACGACGTGCTCACCGAGCACTTGGGCTACGACGCCGACAAGGTCGCCGAACTCGCCGCAGCAGAAGCCTTCGACTAGCGCCGCCGGTGCTGCCGGGCCCGCCACCCGTGGCTAACGTGCCCCCATGGCAGCAATTGATCACATCGTGTACGCAGCGCCCAATCTTGCGGCCGGCACCGCCGCCGTGGAAGCGCTGGTCGGCATGTCGGCCGCGCCGGGCGGGCCGCATCCGGGCATGGGCACCCGCAACACGCTCATGTCGCTCGGCGACGACGTCTACCTCGAGATCATCGCTCCCGACCCCGACCAGCCCGACCCGCCGAACGGCCGCCCGTTCGCCATCGACGCCATGAGCGAGGGCCGGCTCATCACGTTCGCCATACATGCCTCCGAAGGCGAGACCATCGAGGACGTGACCGCCGCCATGGCCGCGTGCGGCGAGGATCCCGGCCCGATCTCGGCGATGAGCCGGGTGAAGCCCGACGGCGAGGAAATTCACTGGTCGCTGACCATGTCGGCGGGCCCCGGACTGGTCCCGTTTGTCATCGACTGGGGCAACACCACCCATCCGGCAACAGTCACCCCGACCGGCTGCACGCTCGTCTCGCTCAGCGGCACGCACCCCGACCCCGACCACATCAGGGCGCTCCACAGCGCCATCGGCATCGATGTGGAGGTGGTGGCCGGCGACACCGTGACGTTCGAGGCGACGCTCGACACCCCCAACGGACGGGTCACCCTGCGCTAGCCCACGGCGCTGAATCAGCCGTCGAGGCGCCAGTCGACCGGCTGGCGGCCGGCGGCTGCGAGGGCGGCGTTGGCCCGGCTGAAGGGCTTGCTGCCGAAGAATCCGTTGTGGGCGCTGAGCGGCGACGGGTGGGCCGACTCGATGACCACGTGGCGGGTCAGGTCGACGAGTGACTTCTTGCGGCGGGCAAACGCGCCCCACAGGATGAACACCACGCGCTCGGGCTTCGCGCTGACCGCCCGGATCACCTCGTCGGTGAACGTCTCCCAGCCGGCCGAGCGGTGCGACGCAGCTTGACGGGCACGCACCGTTAGGAACGCGTTCAGCAGCAGCACCCCCTGGCGCGCCCACCCCTCCAGGTTCCCATGCGACGGCGGCTCGATACCGAGGTCATCGCGTAGCTCGGCGAAGATGTTCTGCAGCGACGGCGGCTGCTGGATGCCATGGGGCACCGAGAAGCACAGCCCGTGCGCCTGGCGGGGGCCGTGATACGGGTCCTGGCCGAGGATCAGCACCTTCACATCGGCGTAGGGCGTCAGGTGCAGTGCTGCGAAGACTTGGTCGTGGGGCGGGTACACCGCGCCCTGAGCACGCTCGTCGGCAACGAACTGCTGCAGGATCGGCCAGTACGGCTTGTCGAACTCCCCCCGCAGGATCGGGTTCCAGTCGGTGCGCGGCATGCCCGCGACAACCCAGTGCTAGGAGATCGTCTCGGCGGCAGCGGCCGACAGCTCGATGCCGCGCCCGATGCGAGCCCGGTACAGGTCCAGATCGACATCGTCGGCCGGCTTCTGGCCGCGCATGTAGCGGGCGTACACACCGTGGATGATGCAGGCCGACTTCCAGTGGTTGAAGCTGACGTAGTACGCCAAGTCCGACAGGTCGGCGCCGGTCTGCTGCTCGTAGCGCTCGACGAGATCGGCACGGCCCACAAACCCGTCCACGAGCGTCGGCGGGTCGGAGCCCTCCAAGATGTCGTCGCTGGGCTCGGTCCAGCTGTTCAGTGCGTACGCGAAGTCGGCCAGCGGGTCGCCGAGGGTGGAGATCTCCCAGTCGAGCACGGCCTGCAGCTCGCC
>JAJEBN010000109.1 GCA_022822525.1 Acidimicrobiia bacterium
TTTCTTCAGCACTTGCAGGGAGGCGTACACGGTGCCCTTGTGGGTCCAGCCTTGGCGGTGGTAGTTCCAGTTGTCCGGCGCCAGGAGTTGCGCTGCTTCGAAGTGCCGCAGTGCACGCTCGCTGTCGCCCGCTGCCTCGAAATGCAGCGCCAGCTTGAACGTGGGCTCGGCCAGCAGCGTGTCGTCGTCGACGGGCTTGAGGCGTGCAGCGAGCTCCTCAGGCGACCAGACGAACTCGCTCTCGGGTCCCCGCTCGATCCAGTCCCGAGTCGCGTGGGCAAAGGCGTTGTTGCCCAGGCGCACCTTGCCGAGCCCGAACTTGATCGTGGTCACGTCGGGAAAGACGCCCTCGTTGCTGCGGACGATGCGCCCCTCCTCGTCGATCCACGCGCCCGACGGCACGTTGATCCAGCCGAACAGCGAGCTGATCCGATGCGTCGGGTCGACAATGCTCGAAACGTCGGCTTGGCCTTGTCAAACCACTTGCCCGCAGCGGCCTCGCCTTGGGAGTCCTCGGCCACGCTGATCAGCTCGAAGCGGTCGGGTCCGATCGATTCGTACAGCTCCTGCCAGACCGGCAGGTTCACCCTGCAGCCTCACCACGACGCCCAGGTGAACAACACCACCTTGCGGCCCCGCAGATCCGACAGTCGCACCGTGTCGCCGTTGCGGTCGGTCATCTCGAAGTCAGGGGCGAGCCCCGACTCCAGCCCGGCCCTGCGCACTTCGGGCACTGAGCCCAGGCTCCACACGTCGTCATCGCGCACGTGCTTCTGGCCGATCATGTCGGCAAATGCCGAGTAGCAGAACCACACCCAGTCGTCTGCATCGGCGATCCACGTAGACCGCTTGGCCTCGGGAAGCGGCACGCACAGCTCGCCCAGGCACGCCCCCTCGGGCTTCAGCTGCCACCCGGTGGCCTGCGTGAGCTGATCGACCCGCACCCACAGGCTGTCGGTGTCATCGGTTCGCTCGGCGATGTCAGTCGCTTTGTCGCTCGTGCTGTCACTCGTCAGGACGATCACGGATGGCCTCTGCTCTCGTGCACGTGCTTGAGTCGACGGCGCCCTCAGGGGGGAACCTAGGGAAGCGCTCCGCCTTCGGTCATGCCGAGCAGTATCTGACCGTACTGCTCGTAGACGACGGCCGACACCATCAGGTGCGACTGCACGGTGTAGATGTCGCGCAGGATGCGCTGCATCTCGCTGCCGTTCATCACCGCGCTGCCGCCGGTGAAGCGGAACAGCTCGCTCACGAGATCGACCGCCTCGTCGGTGCACCACACCGCCGCCGCCTGTGCTTCTGTAACCAGCGCCGGGTCGGGCGGGCCTGCGGCCGCCGAATCGAACGTGCGCTCCATCGCATCGGCCATCGCCAGTGCACACGCGTTCATGCGAACCGTGCCTTGGCCGATGGTCCGCTGGAACACCTGTCGGTCGGCGAGGCTGGCACCGCCGAGGTAGCCCCGCTGCTTCTCGATCGCCGTCTCGGTCATCGTCTGCAGCGCCAGCCGTCCGAGCGCATAGGCAAAGCTGCCGTGCTCATTCACGACGAATGCGGGCAGCCCGAGGCGCATGAGCGCGCCGCCCTTCGGCGGCTCGCCCGAGAACACGTCCACCGCGAAGCCGTCGGGGACGAAGACGTCGTCCAGCTCGTAGTCGCAACTGCCCGTGCCGCGCATGCCGAGGGTGTGCCAGTTGTCGTGCAGGATGGCGTCCCCGGTCGGCACGAGCGCCCTGATGAGCGGCGGTCCTTCGCCTTCGGCGAAGACGGGCGCGGCCACCCAATCGGAGTGCTCGACGCCGCTTCCCCAGGCCCATCGGCCCGATACCCGGTAGCCGCCGTCAACCTTGCGGGCCGATCCCCCAGGCCGCAGCGACGCAGCCATGAAGGGGAAACCGTCCGCCAGAACGTTCGCGGCGGTCTCGTCGGGCAGCGTCGACAGCATGGCCCCGGTTGCCGAGGCCGTGATGAACATGCACCACGCGGCCGCCGGGTCGATCATCGTCACCGCCTCGATCACGTCCATCTGTGTGACCGGGTGGGCTTCGGCGCCGCCCAGAACCCTCGGCGACTTCAGTTTGAACAGCCCCGAAGACCGCAGCGCCTCCACCGAAGTCGGCGACAGGCGCCGCGACTGCTCGGACTCCGCCCGACCGGCTGCCAAAGCGTCAGCTGCCGAGTCGACCGCCGCCAGCAGGTGAACCCGGTTGGCTTCCCGGTCCTCGGGGAACTCGTTCTCGCGGGAGCTCACTGCCCGCTCAGATCGCGTCGACGATGTGCTGGACCCCGCTGAGGTCTCTCGACAGCAGCGACGCACGGATCTCTTCGGGCTGCTCCGCGAACTTCGGGTCGCACTGCGGTCCGTTGAGACTGTGGATCCCGGATTCGTCCACGGTGGGGCCCCACTGGCTGCCGCCGTTGAATCCGAGCTGCCCGGGATCGGTCATGTCGATCGTGTTTGGGCCGTAGCTGGCATCCACACGGTCGCCGTCGCACATGTGCTCGTGGACGTGCCCGTAGGGGTCGTGCCAGTAGTCGTAGATCTGCGAGCCGTAAACGTGGCGTCCGACCCCCCATGCCAACGCATAGGGCGCGCCCTCGGCGGCACGCTCCCGGAAGTGCATGTGCCCCCGAAACACGTCGTCCATGCTGAACACCTCGAATGCGGCGTGGCTGAACTGCGCCTCGGGAGTGCCGTCCATCAGCGCCAGCACCAAGATGCTGTGGTGGTCGGTCAGCGCATCGCCCCGATCCATCCGCAGGAATTGGAACATCACGTCAGAACCCGTCGCCGCGATGAGCTCGACGAGCGGCTGCGGGAAGTGCTCTTCGGCTCCGGGCGGGATGATCATCCGTGCCGAGTCGCTGACGAGCATGCCGAAGGTGTCCGCCAGGCACTTCATGAAGGCCTGATGTGCTCCCGGCGGCACCGCCGCCACCACGTGTCCGAGCCGGTACACCTCGGCGGGGCCGGGGTCCTTCTTGATCGGGTAGCGGTTGCCGACCACGTCCTGCTCGACGCCCACCCGATCGTCCACGCCGGCGTGGTTGTAGGTGTGACGGTCACGCCGCGACGCGAGCGGCTCCGCGTGCTGGCCGTGCACCGCCTCGAGCACGAAACCGCTGATCGGCTCGACGAAATGGACTCGCTTGCCGCCGCCGAGCCGGCCTTCGGTGCCGCCGATGTCGTGCACCGCCGAGCAGCCGGGCACCGCGTCAGCGAGGGCTGCCAAGTCGTCCTCGGAGTCGACCTCGAATGCCCAGCCGATGAACTTGGCGGGGCCGCGGTGCACGACATGGAGGAACGGCATCGGCTCGAGTCCGCGCGAGAGCAGCAGATTCTCATCGCGATGGGCGACGACGAGACCGAAGTCGGTGACGAAGCGCTCCATCGCATCCAGATCGGGTGCAGAGAACCGGACGTAGGCGACGTCGGCGGCTTTCACTATCGGCGTGGCTGTGTCGGACAGGGTCGCAGTGTCGGTCATGTCGCCCCCCTCAGCAGCGCAAGCTCAGCGGCGCAAGTTCATCCGCGCAAGTACGGTAACCCAGCGGCCTGATCTCAACTGATGCGACGCCGAGCGGTCGTGTGCGGACATGACGCGACGCCAGCCGCACGGCAGAGAGAGGTGCTCCCGATGGATCTCGGTCTGACCGGACGCTCGGCAATCCTGATGGCCTCCAGTCGAGGGCTGGGCCGGGCCTGCGCCCACAGCGTGGCTCGCGAGGGCGTCAGCGTGGTGATCAACGGTCGCACCGCTGACGACGTGCATGAAGCCGCCCGTGACATCGCGTCAGCCCATGGCGTGGTCGTCCAGACCGTCGTCGGTGATGCAACCGAGAGCGACGTGCAGGATGAGCTGCTGGAGGCGTGTCCCGAGCCGGACATCGTGTTGCTCAACGGCGGCGGTCCCCCGCTGGCAGCACTCGCCGACATCGAGCCCGAACAGTGGCAGGACGCCGCCCAGCGTCTGATGATCTCGCCCCTGGTGTTCGTGCAGCGAGTGGTGCCGGGCATGCGCGAACGCCGATTCGGCCGCATCGTCGCCATCACCTCTGCGATGGTGAAGGCGCCCAACCCCGCGCTCGGGCTCTCAGCCGGGCCGCGGCTCGGCATGACCGCAGTGCTCAAGGCGCTGTCCACCGAGGTCGTGATGGACAACGTCACGATCAACCAGCTCCTGCCAGAGCGCATCGACACCGAGCGGCAGCAGTACATGGCCCGCATGATCATGGAGCAGCGCGGCATCAGCTGGGAGGAAGCCCGCGCTGCCCAGGCGTCAATGATCAAGGCCCAGCGGCTGGGCCGGCCCGAGGAGTTCGGCGATGCGTTCGCCTTCCTGTGCTCCTCCCAGGCCGGCTACATCAGCGGCCAGAACCTCCAGCTCGACGGCGGCAGCTATGCCGGCGTCTTCTGACCAGCAAGGTCGACGTGGCGACCGATGACGTTGCGGGTCACGGCCGACACGTCGTCGTGTTCGAGGCCGTACGCCCAGTCGGTGCAGCCGGTCGTGAACACCTCGCCCAGGCCCCGCGTGAACCAGCCCATCACTGCGGCGCCATGTGCGAAACGTGCCCGGTTCTCGGGCGTGTCGCCGCCGCCGAGGCGCTCAGTCACCCAGTTGAGCTCGCCGACATAGCTGCCGGGCAGGCCTGGCGGCGCCTCGGCGGTCTCCCACAGGTGGGCCGGCGCGGTGCCGAGCACCTCGAAGTTGGCGGGAGTTCCGCCGGTGGGCTTGGCGACCGGCAGCCCGTCCACCAGCTCGAGCTCGCAGCCGTCGCACTCGTAGCCCACTACCACCGGCTCGCCGCCCAGCACGTCGCCCGCGGTCAGCCGCACGCCGTCGAACGCCCAGTGATCGGGTCGCCAGATCGTGTAGCCACCGGAACCCTTGGGCGCGCTTCGGCAATGTGCGTACCCGCCGCGGGTGAACGACACCCCGGTCATCTCGTTCTCCGGCCGGCCCGTCAGCGGATCGCTCCACATGGTGGACACGGTGTGCTGCTCGTCGGTACCCATCACCGGGTCGAGATCGAAGTCGAGCTTGTAGCCGATCACCCGGTCGTCGCCGTCGAATCGCACCTGCCAGAACGACGTGTTGCCCGAGAAGAACGCGACGGCGCCACCGCCATCGACCCAGCCCTCGAGATGGTCGCGCATGGCCTCGGACCAGTACTCGTCATGGCCGACGCTGAGGTACAGCCGTCGCCCGTCGAGCAGATCGGGCCGGGAGTGCAGGTCCAAGCTGGTGGCGTAGTCGAGCGTCACGCCGTTGCGCTCGGCCCAGCTCACGAACAGCCGCTCCCAGTTCGCCCACCCTGCGGCGGCCGACCAGTAGGAGTAGTTGTCGAAGTACTCGTCAACCTCGCTGCGGGGCAGCTGCCCGAAGCGGGCGACCCGGTAGCGGTACGGGTCGGGCTTGTCCAGGAATCCCCGTGGCAGCGGCCGGTGCTGGGACGATTCGTGGCCGCCGGTGTAGAAGCTGGGCCCGCCCCAGTCGTTATAGGCAGCCCATGTCGAGGTCGACAGCACCAGCAGCGCCTCGGTGGGTTCGGCGGCCCGCACCACGAAGAACGCCTCGGCCACCTCGCCGTCGGTGCCGTGCAGGCGAACCAGATAGAAGCCCGCCGGCCACGCCGGGTCGATGCTGATCGAGAGCGAGGGTGTCCAGCCGCAGCCCTCGGTGGCGCAGTCGTCGGGCACCGGTTGCTCGCCGACCGCCAGGTCCCGGGTCTCGACAAGCTGCTCGGCGGCACCCATCCGCAGCACCTCGACCCGGCACTGCCCGCCGTCGCCGCTGACCATCAGGTCGATGCTGTCGCCCGCCACGCCGCTCTGCGGCCAGCAGTACCCCGCGATCATGCGGCGACCGTAGCGGTGCGCGCGGCCTGACTGCAGGCGATGCAATCGAGGCGGGTGCCTCGTTAGCGGCCCGGGGCGACCGTTTCGATGTTGAGCTGGCCTGCGAGGCCGGCGGTGCGGTGCACGGCGAGCGCTCGCCATTCCTGCGAGGAAGACATCTCCACCAGCGCGCCGCGGTTCGGGTATTGGGCGATGGCGATCTCGTCCCAGAGTTCCTCCACCTGGCCGAGCATCAGGAACGTGACATCGCCGGCGAAGACGATCTTGCCGCCGTAGTCCGGCAGCAGAGCGGCGACACCGCGTCCGTACAGCTCGTACGCCTGCCGTCCGGTGAGGTCGGTCTCGCGCTCGTCCTCGTACTCGGCGTGCTCCTTGAACTTGAGCAGGTTGACCATGTAGATCGGGCCGTCCGGGCCGGGTTCCAGCATCTCGTTGATGCGCTCGGCGCTGGTCGGCATGACCTCGTTGGTGACTTCCATCGTGTTTCCTTCGATCGGTCGGATGGTCTGTGCGTCGGATGGATGCTGACGGGCGCTGCGCTCAGTTGCCGGCGATGAAGTCGATCAGCACCTGCGCCAGCTCGGGGCCCTTGTCCTCCTGCAGGAAGTGCGATGCGCCCTCGATGGTGACATGGGCCTGACCTTGGGCTCCGGGAACCAGCTGGCGGAACGGCTTGTCGCCGCCTGCCGTCACCGGGTCCTGGTCGCTGAAGCAGCACAGGAACGGCTTGTCGAACTGCTGCAGCACGCCCCAGGCATCACGGTTCGGCTGCGCCTCGGGATCGTCAGGCGACGTGCAGACGTGTGACGGCCAGGCGCGCGCACCGGCCTTGTAGGAATCGTCGGGGAAGGGCGCGTCGTACGCAGCGATGACCTCAGGCGCGAAGTCGGTGAGGCTGGCGCCGTTGACGATGTCGCCGATCGGGAAGACAGGCGACTCCCGGGCGTACGTCTGCCAGCTCATGAAGGCGTCGCTGGGCAAGCGATCCCCGGTGGGCAGGCCGGTGTTGGCGATGGCCACCCGGGCGAACCGGTCGGGCTGGGCAGTCACGAGCCGCAGGCCGATCAGCCCGCCCCAGTCCTGGCCGAAGAAGGTGATGTCGCTCAAGTCGAGCACGTCGAACACGAGGCTCGACATCCACGTCACGTGGCGGGCGTAGGTGTAGTCGGACTGCTCGGTGGGCTTGTCGCTGCGCCCGAAGCCGATCTGGTCGGGCACGATCACCCGGTGCCCGGCATCGGCGATGGGCCGGATCATGTGGCGGTACAGGTACGCCCATGACGGCTCGCCGTGCAGCAGCAGCACCGGGTCGGAGTCGGGAGGTCCCTCGTCGAGATAGTGGACCCGCAGCGAGCCGCCCTCGCCGCCGTATTTGTCGGAAATCGGAATCTCGACGTAGTGCGGTTCGAAGTCGTATCCCGCCAGACCGGCAAAGCGCTCGTCGGGTGTGCGAAGGATCTTCATGGTGTTTGCTCCTGTGTTTGGACTCGGGCGAAGACGAGGTCTGGGTCGGCGTCGGGCGGTGCAAGCCAGCGCAGTCGGGCGGTGAAGCCGATGTAGTCCCACATGAGGTGCTCGGCGTCGCGCCAGCGGCGTACCTCGATCCGGCCGATGCCCGGGTCGAGACCGTGGGGCCGCAGCACATGCACACCGTCCTCGAAGCAGGCGACGACGTGGATCTCGACCGTCTTGTCGAATTCGGCGACGTCGTGCACGCCGTTGCGCTGCGTGCCGTCGCAGCGCATGTCGTGGATGATGCCCCCACCGGTCACCACCACCCGGTCGTCGGCTTGCTCGATGCGCTGCACCCCACCCAGCGCGGGATGGCCGGGCTGCTCGACGCCGTCCTGGGTGACCTCGACGGTCTGCCAGAAGCCCCGCATGTCCGGCGCGCCGTCGCAGAGGGGCTGGGTGCAGCCGGCCAGCACCGGCGGCGGCCACTGCGCCCAGCCGCCCGCTGGGGTGTATGCGACGGGAATCGAATCGGCGGTCAGAGTCATCGGTGCTCCCCTATTGGCGGGCCATCTCAGTGCGTGCCGCGGTCTCGGCGTCGGATCGCGACGCCCCGCTGCGGTCGATCTCGACAGCATGCAGCGCACCGCTGAATGCGAACGGGGCCTCATAGCGGGGCGACACGGCCTGCCCGTGGTCGAAGCCCACGCTGGAGCCGATCGAGGAGATCATGCGCATCATGTAGGGAAGCTCTGCGCTCCCGCAGGGCTCGCCGTCGATGGCCAGCTCGATGACGCCCTCGGTGCGGCTCGTGCGACGGAGCCGTGCTGTCAGCACGCAATCCCCTGCGGGCACCTCAATGGCGGACTCGACGACGGTGTGCTCGCCGAACGAGTTGTAGTCCACGACGAGGCGGCCGCTCTGCACGAACACCGTCATGCCCGAGTTGGCGTTGCCGGTCGCCCACAGCACGCCCGCATCGTCGGCGCCGCGGCTCACGTGCGCGGTGAGCTCCCAGGATCGACCCGACGGCGACGCCGAAGCCGACGAGGGGATCGGCGACAGCGGCGGTCGGTAGCGGTAGCGCCGACTGGTGGGGTGCGGCGAGTGATCGTCGGGACGGGCGATGAACAGCTCGATCATCCGGTCGTCCAGCGGCAGGACGCCGTGGCGCTCGGCCTCGGACCACCACAGGCCGACCAATTCCTCCAGCTTGCCGGGATCGGCCGCTGCGAGGTCGTTGCACTCGGACCAGTCCGATGACAGCTCGTACAGCTCCCAGCGGTCGTCGTCGAAGGACTCGCCCCCGATGTGCCGTGTCACCGCTTTCCAGGTGACACCTTCTTGCTCGGCCACGAGCGCACGCGAACCGAGTTGCTCGAAGTACTGGAGCGTGTTGGCGGCCGGGGCGTCCGCGTCGGCGAGCACCGAGGCGAACGAGCTGCCGGTCACCGGAAGCTGCGCGTAGCCGCCGAACACCTCCGGCGGCGTGATGTCGAGCAGTTCGTAGATCGTGGGCACGACATCGGACACGTTCACGAATTGGTCACGACGGGTGCCTTGCTGGTCAGCGTCGATGCCGGCGGGCCAGTGCACCACCAGGGGCACATGCACCCCTCCTTCGTGGGTGTTCTGCTTGTACCACTTGAAAGGACTGTTGCCGCACTGGGCCCAGCCCCACGGGTAGTTGGTGTGCGAGTTGGGCCCGCCGATCTCGTCGAGCCTGTCCATCACGTCATCGGGATCGTCGAGGACGCCGTTGAAGTACTTCATCTCATGCATGACGCCGAACGGCCCGCCCTCTTGTGAGGCGCCGTTGTCGGCCAGCACCATCAGGATCGTGTTGTCGAGCTGGCCCATCTGGCGCAGCCCCTCGACGAGCCGCCCGATCTGGTCGTCGGTGTGGTCGAGAAACGCAGCGAAGGCCTCCTGCAGGCGGCAGGCGAAGCGGCGATGGCTCTCTGGCAGCTCATCCCACGGCCGCACGCCAGGATTGCGGGGCGCCAGCTGGGTGCCTTCGGGGATGATCCCGTGCGCGAGTTGTCGCTCGTACCAGCGCTCGCGGACCGCGTCCCAGCCTTCGTCGAACCGTCCCCAGTATTTGTCGAGGTAGGCCTGCGGCGCCTGATGCGGCGCGTGGGTTGCGCCGAAGGGCAGGTAGGCGAAGAACGGCCGGTCGGGACGCACGCCTGTGCTGTCGCTGATCATGCGCAGCAGCTGATCGACGAGGTCTTCGCTGAGGTGGTAGCCCTCATCGGGGCCCGCAGGCGGGTCGATGTGGTGGTTGTCGACGACGAGCTCGGGATGGAACTGGTCGGTCTCGCCTTCGAGGAAGCCGTAGAAGCGGTCGAATCCGCGTGCCAGCGGCCACTGGTCATACGGCCCGGCGGCGGAGATGTCGCCGGTCGGCGCCAGGTGCCACTTGCCGCAGCAGAATGTGGCGTAGCCCTGCGCGCCGAGCACTTCGGCCACGGTCGCGGCGTGGTTGGTGATGTGGCCGAGCTGGTGCGGGAAGCCGGTGCGGTGGTTGGACACCGAGCGCATGCCCACGGCGTGCTGGGACCGGCCGGTGAGCAGCGATGCGCGCGTCGGTGAGCACAGCGGGGTGACGTGGAAGTTGGTGAACTGCAGCCCGGCGGCTGCGAGCGAGTCGACATGGGGGGTGTCGATGTCGGAGCCGTAGCAGCCGAACTGGGCGAAGCCCGTGTCGTCGAGCAGCACAATGATGACGTTTGGCGCATCGGGTCCCGGATGCGGCGGGGATGCGAAGTGCGGTTCGGACTCCGCGAGCGTGCGGCCGATGCGGCCTTCGAACGGGACCGGCTGGATCGGGTGTGTCATCGAATCTCCTGGGACGATGCCGTGAACGGGTTGGCGTGGCTTCGCCGGCTCACAGCGTGACCGTGGTGAGGTCGTCGCCGATGACGACCTCGCCGTCGAAGTGAGCTGCTGCCAGCTCGACCCATTCGGGGTACTGCTCGGGTGTGGGCGCGGGAACCATGTGGGTCAGCACCAGCCGCTTGACGCCGACCCTGGCGGCTGTCTGTGCCGCTTCGACGACGCCGGAGTGGTAGTCGAGGATGTCACGGAACATTTCGTTGGGGCTCAGCTCGACGAGGTCTCGGCGGATGACGGTCTGCACGTAGGCGTCGGCTCCGGCGGCGAGCTGGTCGACGCCGTCGCAGGGGATGGTGTCGCCGACGATGGCCGCCGTCGCGCCGCCGTGTTCGAGGCGGTAGCCAAGCGTGGGCTTGACCGGTGCATGCTGGGTGGCCGCCGCGCTGACGTGAACGTCGTTGACGTCGAACGCCTCCGCGGGCTCGAGTTCGGTCACCTCGACCTGCGGTTCGTTGACGAGCATGTCGTGGTGCGTGATGCGGTAGCCGATGTCTGCTTCGAGCGCGCCCATCTGACGTTCGACGAACTGCGCTGTGCCCGGCGGGCCGTAGACCCGCAGCGTGGCGTTGCCCTGGCTCATGATCCAGTGGGTGGTGATCACGTCGTTGAGCGCGCAGACGTGATCGCTGTGCAGGTGGGTGATCAGCACGGCGCTGAGGAAGGCGGGCAGCGAGCCGCCGCCTGCCATGCGCATGACGACGCCGCGGCCGGCGTCGATGAGGATGTGAGTGTCGCCTGCCTTGATCAGCGTGGACGGTCCCGCCCGGTTGGCGTCAGGCAGCGGCGAGCCGGTACCGGTCAGCACGATGTCCATGACGCTCCCCTGACGGCCCCGCCGGTCCAACCGAACCTTCGCTTATCGGCGAATCGGCAGGAACCCTAGCATTCTTTTGCCAGTTTTGGTGACAATACATCGCAGGAGTGCCGGCCAGAGCTGCACCCGCGTACCCGATGTCACCGGCCGGTTCGAGACCGTCGACTCCCCTGCCCCTGGGGTTGCCAATCAGTCGTGGCTTGATTCGTCTCAGCGACCGGGGGGCGTGTGCTCGAACGGCAGATCCTGATACAGGTACTGGGTGACGGTGATGCGCAGCACGACTCCTGCGTCGCCACGTTCCGGGAACGGCTTGCCGGTGTACTTGTGGCTGAGTGCGTCCAGAGCGGCCATGTCGGCATCGGGCTCGACTACGCAGGTGCCACGCATCTGCAGCTCCTCATAGGGGTTGTCGATGTCGACGATCGAGATGGCGACTCGCGGATCACGCAGCACGTTCTGCGTCTTGAGCGAATCCCCGCCCGTGGCGATGACCACTGTGGAAGGGTCGACAAGGTCGATCCATACCGGATCGAGCTTGGGCGACCCGTTGGCCCGGACAGTTGCAAGGTGTGCGAAGTTCGGCCTGCGTACGAGGTTCTGGGCTTCTGCGCTCATGACCTTCGGAGTCGGCGTCGTCATGGGATCCCTCGCTTCGCAATCTGGCCAGCGTGCCGACGCTCACCGTAAACGTCTGAGCGATTACCCCGCGCCTGCTCGCTGAGGAATCTCTCGGTGATCCATCCAACTACTCGACGATGAGCGCTGACTCAATGCGCGCTTCGCCCAGCTGGCGACGGCCGTCGAGGAAAGCGAGCTCGACGATGAACGAGAAACCGACAAGCTCACCCCCGCCGTGCATGACGAGATGCGCCGATGCAGCGGCAGTCCCGCCGGTGGCCAGCACGTCGTCCACGATCAGCACGCGTGCCCCAGCCGTAATGGCATCGGTGTGCATTTCCAGGCGCTCTGTGCCGTACTCCAGTTCGTAGCCGGCACCCAGCGTCGGCCGTGGCAGCTTCCCCGGCTTGCGCAGCGGCACAAACCCGGCATCCAGCCGGTCCGCTGCCATCCCGCCAATGACGAAGCCCCGGGCCTCCGGTGCAGCCACAAGCTCAACACCCTGGCCCTCGAACGGCTCCACCAGCTCAGCCACGCACGCCGCCAAACCGTCCGAATCCCCCAGCAAAGGCGTGATGTCCTTGAACACAACCCCCGCCCGAGGAAACCCCGGAACATCCCGTATCAACGACCGCCACACGATCGGATGGTGACGGTCAGTCATTGCCGTGCTCGGTCGAGCCACCAGATGAACGACTCCGCATCGTCGAGCACAGCTGCTTGCTCGGGCAAGAACTCCGCTAGTGCGCTGACGAGGGTCTGCACGTGGTCACCGGCCCCACGAGGGAATCGGCGCGGGTGAGTGAAGAGCAAGCCCGCATGGGGTTGTCCCGAAGCGGTGCCGGACTGGTGGAGAGCGGCGAAGTCCTTGACATTCTCGGTGACAATTGCTCGTCGATCGGCGGCTGCAGCGCGCAGCAGATCGGAATCGGCAAGCCCGACGAGTTCTGATCGTTCCTTGACAGCGACCACGTCATAGCCGAGCCGGCGCAGTTCAACGGCAACTGCGGGCGCGTGCATCTCGTCCAGCAGCAGCTTCACCCTGACAGCAGGCGCCGTTCGTTTTCCCAGACCGCCAGCTCGAGATCTGCCATCTCGTCATTCTGAGCGATCTCGGCGTCGATCTCATCGGTGAATTCGGCGTAGTACCGGCTGGCCGTCCGCACTTGGGAAGCCGCCAATCCGAGTTGGGCAGCCAGGCGATCGGCGCGTTCCTCGACGCTGCCGGTCATGTCGCGCATCGGCCCGACGATCTCCCACACGTCAGGCCCTGCTGCCAGTCCGGCCCGGCGACCGCTCGGTCCACTACGAAAGACGATTCCCGGGTGGGCCTCCATCCGCAGACCTTCGTCGATCAGACGCTCGCCCACGGCTGAAATCGACTCAGCGCCCTGAGCGGCACGATGCTTCAGACGGTCATAAGAACCAGGTCGCCGGAAACGAATCGACAGCACGGTCACGGTGACATTGTAGTCAGATGTCACCAAATGCCTATGCGGCGTCGCCGCAAGAGGAATCAGTTGCGGACGAGGCGGAAGACGGGGATCTCGCGGCCGTGCTCGGTGGCGCTGTTCTCGTAGTCGGCGAACTGCGGCATCAGCGCTGCTTGTGCATCGAACAGCCGCCTGCGCTCGTCGCCCTCGGTGAGGTGGGCCGTGGCCTCCCAGGTGTCGGTGCCGACCTCGACAGTGACTGTCGGGTTCGCAACCAGGTTGTAGTACCAGTTCGGGTTCGTCGGGGCGCCGCCCTTGGAGGCGATGATCACGATGTCGTCGCCATCGGTGGAGTACACGAGCGGCGAGCACAGCTCGCGGCCGGACTTGGCCCCGGTCATCGTGACGAGGATCATCGGCGCACCCTTGAGCCAGCCGCTGCAATTGCCCTCGTTCTCGCGGAACTCCTTGATCACAGGTTCGTTCATCTTCAGAAAGTCCATCGAAATCTCCTGTCCGGTGAGCTCAGGCAGTATCGCCGTTCGAGGCGATCACGTCCTGCATCTCGCGGGCATGGCGCAGCCACAGTCCCCCGCCGTTGAACGGACGAGGATCGTAGGAACTGTGGCCGAGCAGCCGTTGCACTCGCTCGCTCTGGCCGGAGAGCTCTCCGAGGCTGAAGTCCATTGGGCTGGCTTCTTCGGGCGTCAACCAGCCCGCGACGAAGCTGACGTGGAACGCCCGCCGCCACCGGTCTGCAGTCTGGTTGGCGCCGCCGCCATGCAGCACGTACCCCGAGTACACGAGCGCGTCGCCAGGCCCGAGCTCGGCCGGCACCGACTCACACTCTTCATAGCGAGCCAACTCACTCTGGCGGTGGCTGCCCGGCACCACCCGGGTGGCGCCCAGCTCCTCGGTGACCTCTTCCAAGCCGATCATGGCGCTGACGGTGACTTCGGGCAAATCGGGCCAGGTGGCCTTGACGAACGCCCACCAGTTGTTTGCGTCGCGGTGCAGCATCTGCGCCGTCTCGCCCGGCCCGATGTACATCACCTGAGCCGTGTTCAGCCAGTACGACCCGCAGATCGGAAGAAGCACGGCATCTGCGATCTGCGCGTACAGCTCGTTGTCGAGGATGTCGAAGAATGCCGGGGTCAGCCGGGCCAAGCTCGAGAACCGGATCGTGTTGGCGCCGACAAAGCGCTTGCCGTCATCGCCGAGGCCCTGGGTGGCACCGCCCGGCTGGATGCCCTGGGCGAATTCGTCCGCGGCAGCACGCATCTGGGCGATGGTGTCAACACCGAACATGCCTTCGACGATGACCCCGCCGTCCTCCCGCATCGCCTCGAGAATCGGCTCCAGCCCTGCTGAGGCCGGAATCCTCTGCAACGAACGAACAGCGGTCTTGCTCATGGCAGCACGTCTCGGCATCCGGGCCCGCCCGTCGGGCCGTCTGCCCAGAAACTACTCCCCGACCCGCCATCCAGGGAAGCCGCAGCGTTCCCTCGTGCCGGGCTTTGGCGCAGGGCGAGCGTCCAATGTTGAGGCATCGGCGGCGATGCACATTCCAGGGGGCACCGATGGAACTCGTCACCGTGGATCGAGACCGGGCGGCACAGTTCACCGGCGACGTGGTCGAGCTGGTGTACAACAGCGGTCCGCCCACCTACGACTACCAATTCGTCAGTCGAGCGGCGTTCGACCGGCTGATCGGCGACTCGTGGCTTGCCGAGGGGACGCTGTGCGGCTACGACGAGACCACGCTCGCCATGGACGGCGATGATCTGCTGGGCATCGAGATCGGCTATGCCGGCCCCGAATTCGATCGCCGCAAGAAGATGCTTCGGCCACTGTGGCAGTCGATCATCGAGGACGGTGCCGTCACCCCCGAGCAGCTTGACGAGATCGCCCGGCGCTCCTACCTGGCCAGCTACCTCAACGCAGCGATCCCGGCCAGCGCGTACTACGTCCATGCGCTGTCGGTGCGGCCCGAGCTGCACGGCCAGGGCATCGGCGCAGCCCTCATGAAGGACGCCATCGATCGGGCCGCCGACGAGGGCTACCGGGTCGTCCATCTCGACGTGCTGTCGGACAATCCCGCCGTCAAGTTCTACGAGGCATTCGGCTTCGAAGTGCTGGCGCAGACCGTGGCGCCCGTCCCCCACAGCCACGGCGTGCCGATGGAACAGCGCATGTCGCTGGATCTGCGCTGAGCGGTGCCTACTCCTTGTAGGCGACGACGTCGATCTCGATGAGGGCGTCGGGGACGATGATCCCGGCGATCACGGTCGTGCTTGCCGGCGGATCGCCAGGGAAGAACTTCTTGCGAGCTGCGCTGTACGAGCCGTACTGATCGACGTCGGTGATGAATGCCTGCAGCTTGACGACATCGGCCATTTCGAAGCCCTCTTCGGCGAGCGCCATCTGGATGTAGTCGAATATCTCCTCGGCTTGGCCACCCATGTCCTTGGTGAGGTCGTTGGCGATGCAGCCCGAGACGTAGATCGACGGCCCGGCCCTCACCGCCGGCGCGAACGCCCCGGAACGGATCAGCTCGGGGACCGGGTGCGCCTCGATGAGCGCTTCTGAACGGATGACCTTGCCTGCCATGGCCGGAGACTAACGCTGTGCTCCGGGCTCGTCAGATGGCCCGAGGCCGAGGTCACTGTGGCCGAAAATGGCAAGATCACTGCGATGAGCGACTTCCCACCGGTGTTCGGGGACTTCAAGCGGGCCATGTTCCGCTGCGACGCCGAGGCGCTGGCACACACCGTCACCGACGACTTCGTGTGGGAGCTGCACGCCGGAGCATCACCGGACGAGCCTGCTGGACGGGTGCTGCGGGGCCCAGACGAGATGGCAGCAGAGTTCCGCCGCCGCAAGCTCGAATGGTCCGATGTCCGCTATGACGACGTCGAAGAGCGCATGGCCGGCGACGACCTCATTGTGCAGACCTTCGTGGTGTCCGGCACTGACTCACGGGGCGAGACGTTCCGCTCCCACGCCGTGGATCTCTACCCGCTGCGAGACGGCCGAGTAGCAGCCAAGCGCACCTACTGGAAGATCGACGGGCCCGGCCCCGCACTCTGATCCGGGCCCCGTCGCGGCGGCGCCGGCGGATGCCAACTCCCGCCTCCCGCTCCCCCACAGATCCCGATCGCCGACGTCCGGCCGACGTCACGAAGACTCACTCAGGCGGCGGGCCGTCGGCGACGACCGATGCAGCCACCAGGCGCTCGACGCTGTCGGGATCGAGGCCCAGCTCGGCGAGCATCTCACGGGTGTGTTCGCCGTACTGCGGGGATGCCCCCAGCACGGGATTGCCGGCCCCGCTGAAGCGCAACGGCATCCCCGATGTCGTGTAGCGCCCGAACGCCGGGTGCTTGAGATCGACCACGTAGTCGTTCGCCCGGATCTGATCGTCTTCCAGTGCCTCATGGGGCAGGTGATACGGACCGCAGGGGAAGTCGACTGCCCGCAGCGCCTCAAGCCATTCCGCGGTGGTACGCGTCCTGAACACGCGCTCCGCTTCGGCCACGATCTCATCGAACTCATCGGTGTGCGGCGCTCGTAGATCCACGTCCGCCAAACCGGTGACTTCGTGGAACTTCTGGCGCAGCGCCGGGCTCAGGCCTGCGACGCTGATCATGCCGTCGGCGGTCATGTAGGTCCGGAAGTAGATCCGGAATGCGCCCGCGCCGGGAATGATCCGCTGCTCGTACATACGCCGCTGATCCACGAAGCCCATGCCGGCAGAACGCGCCGCAGCGAGATCCTGCTTCAGCTCGGCGAGCACCTCCTCATCGCTCTCGAAGCCGCCGATCATCGGCGTGGCCAGCGACATCGCCGTGCCCAGCAGCGAGCTGTCGACACGCTGGCCCTTGCCGGTTAGGTCACGGTGCCGCAGCGCCGCGACCACCCCCAGGGCCGAGATCATGCCGGTGCCGAAGTCGTTCACCGCCGGTCTCGTGCTCGTCGGCACACCCTGCTCGGCCCGGTTCATGATGAAACCGGCGCCGCTGCGTGCCTGCACCAACACGTCATAGCCGCCGAGGTGCGAATCGACACCCTCGGGCCCGAACGCGGTGTGTGCGAGGTACACGAGACGCGGGTTGACCTCGAGCGCATGATCGGGGTCGATGCCGTAACGCTCGAGATCGCCCTGCTTGAAGGCCACCAGTGCCACGTCGGCCCACGCGAAGAGCCCGTCGACGACTTCGGCTGCATCCCGATGGCTCAGGTCCAGCACCATCGCCCGCTTGCCGGGATTGATCAGCGCGTAGGCCTTCGCCTCCATCGGTGCCAGCGAGGCCAGCGATCGCATCGCATCGCCGCCGGGCGGTTCGACCTTGACGACGTCGGCACCCATGCCGGCCAGCAGACGGCCGCAGTGCGGGATCGCCGCGTTCTGCGCGAACTCCACCACCTTGATGCCTGCCAGGATGCCCTGCGCGGATTCGTGGCCCGCCGGCTCGTCAGCAGTGTCCATCAGCTCGCTCATCTCATGTCCTTCACACAGCAGGCGGCACGTACGGATCCTCCGCCCCCACCGGGATCAGCGGGTGCGCAGCCACGCTGTCCCAGAACGCCGCCACCGCAGCCATCACCGGCCGCTGGACCCACGTGTTGGACGGCAGGAACACATCGTGACGCTCTCGGGGGTCGTCGTAGAGGTTGAAGGCGCGCGGGATGCTGAGTTCTACCGGCGGATCGCCCATGTACTCCTGCCAGATGAAGTGGAGCTTCCAGTGGCGCCATTTGACGGCGTGCAGCCGGTCTGCCACGAAGCACAGCACCGATTCACGCCGGGAACTGCCCGACGAGCCCTCCAGCCATGGCATCAGGTCGATGCCGTCGATGGGCCGGTCATCGGGGACTTCGGCCCCGGCGACCTTCGCCAGCGTGGTGAAGATGTCGGTGGCGTGTGCCAGCTCGTTGCTCGACCGTCCTGCGGGAATGCGGCCCGGCCAGCGGGCGATGAACGGCACCCGCAGGCTGCCCTCCATGGCGGTGAAGTACGAACCGCCCCACGGGCCGGTCCAGCCTCGCCACGGCAGGACGTCTTCTGCGCCGTTGTCGCTCGTGAAGATCACCAGGGTGTCGTCGGCAATGGCGAGCTCGTCGAGCACCCCGACGAGGCGGCCGATCCGATCGTCGGCCTCGCGGAAGGCATCGGCGAAGTCCCCCAGGCCGGTGACGCCGGCGTAGTCGGGGTGCGGCAGCGTCGGGAAGTGCGGGAAGGCCAGCGGCAGGTACACGAAGAACGGCTGCCCGTCGGAGACGCAACGACGCATGAAGTCCTCGCCCCGCCCGAACGCCTCGGCGTCGAACAACGCTCGCTGGGTGACGTCGTAAGCGCCCACGGGTGCGGCCGGCTCGCCTCGGCGCCCTTCCAACAGCTGCTCGGGAGCCACGACGTCGGGGTCATAGCCTGCTTCAGTGGACCACAGCGACGAGTCGTGGGTCTCGGTCAGGCCCCACCACTCGTCGAAGCCCCGCTCGTGCGGCTGGCGTCCCGGACTATCGCCCAGATGCCACTTCCCGTAGTGCCCGCACCGGTAGCCCTGCGAGGACAGCAGCTCCGCCAAGGTGATCTCCCAGCGCGTCAGACCGCTGGGCTGGCCTGGCAGCGGGATGCGGACAGTCCCAGAACGGATCGGCAGGCGGCCCGTCATCACCGCCGAACGCGACGGTGTGCACTGGGCCTCCATGTTCATGTTGGTGAGGCGCATGCCCTCAGCGGCCAGACGGTCGATGTGCGGCGTCGGCACACCCCGCACTTCTCCGCCGCCGTAGCAGCCCAGTTCGCCGTAGCCAAGGTTGTCGACGAACACGAACAAGATGTTCGGGCGGCTGGGCTCGGCGCCAGATCGCTCAGCCATCTGCCGCAGGTGCCGAGGCCTCGGCCATCGAGGACCCAGCAGCCAGCTCGCTCACCGGTCGGCCCCCGAGCATGGGCCCGTTGGTGTGCAGGTGGCACCACACCGTTCCGCCTGTAGCAGTGGGAATCGGTTCGGGGAACGACTCTCGGCACACGTCCATCACATGAGGGCACCGCTCGGCGAATGGGCAGCTGCCGGTCGGCGCTCGTCCGCTGGCCCCGGCTACGCCCTGGGCCAGCTCACGCCGGCGCTGCGACTTGACGTGCTGCACGGCGGGGTCGGGGTCGGGAATCGACGCCAGCAGCAGCTCGGTATAGGGATGCGTCGGGCGCTCGCAGATGTCGTCGGATTCTCCGAGCTCGACGACGCGGCTGTGGTACATGACCGCGATGCGGTGACAGGTATGGCGCACTACCGCCAGGTCGTGGGCGATCAGCAGGTACGCCGCACCGGTCTCGCGCTGGAGGCGTTCGAGCAGGTTGATGACCTGGCTCTGGGTGGAGACGTCCAGCGCCGAGACAGGCTCGTCCAGCACCAGCAGGTCGGGCTCGGTTGCCAGCGCTCGTGCCACGGCGATGCGCTGTCGCTGGCCGCCGGAGAATTCATGGGGATACCGATCGAGGTGATGACGCTGCAGCCCGACCTGCTCGAGCAGCTCGCCGGCCCGTTCTCGCGCCGCACTCGAGTCCATGCCGAAGTGGATGCGCAAAGGCTCGGCGATGATGGCGCCGACCACCATCGAGGGGTTCAGCGAGCCGACCGGGTCCTGGAACACCACCTGCACGGTCTTGCGGTACTCGGTGGGCACCTGGCGGCCGAACCCGGTGACGTCGAAGTCGCCGAGCCGTATCGAGCCGCTCTCGGGCCGCAGGAAGCGCAGCACGGCACGGCCGAGCGTGGTCTTGCCCGACCCCGACTCCCCCACCAGCCCGAGTGTGTCGCCGGCGTCGATCTGCAGCGACACGTGCTGCACCGCCCGGACTTCGGGCAGCTTCTGCCAGGGCAGCGCACCGCGCCCGCCCGGAAAGACGATCGTCACGTCGTCGATGTCCAGCAGCGGTTCGCTCACGCTGGCTCCCCTTCGCCGGTCGGCTGCTCCCATCCTGCGATGGCAACGACCGCAGCGTGCTGCACGCCGCGCAGTTCGAGCTCGTGGCTGCGCTCGCAGCGTGTGAGCGATGCACCGAGCTGCCGGAGATCCACGGGGCCGCGTCGGCATTCGATTGCCTCATAGGGACAGCGGTCGGCGAAGTGACACCGGTCGGGCCATTCCCACGGCGGCGGGACGACGCCCGGAATGGTGGGCAGATCGCCCGAGCGCGGCTCATTGCGCGGGATCGCCGCGATGAGGCCTTCGGTGTAAGGGTGGCGCGGCGTGGCGAAGACATCGGTCAGGCGGCCTGTCTCGACAATCTCGCCCGCATACATGACCGCGACCCGGTCCGCCAGATCGGCCACGACCCCCAGGTCGTGGGTGATCAACAGCACCGACACGCCACGCGACCGGGCCAGCTCGCCCACCAGATCAAGCATCTGGCCCTGCACGGTCACGTCCAGCGCCGTCGTGGGCTCATCCGCGATCAGCAGTTTCGGCTCGCACGACAGCGCCATGGCGATCATGACCCGCTGCGCCATGCCACCGGAAAACTGATGGGGAAACGCATCGATGCGCTTGTGGGGATCGGGGATGCCGACTTCGGCGAAGAGCTCGATGGCCCGCTCGCGGGCTTCGCGCTTGGACATGCCCAGGTGGACACGCAGCGGTTCGGCGACCTGGCGACCCACCGTGTAGGCCGGGTTCAACGCTGCCGATGGCTCCTGAAAGATGATGCCGATCTCCCGGCCGCGGATCCATCGGAGATCGTTGAAGTCCATCCCGACCAGTTCCCGGCCGTCCAGCACGATCGACTCGGCGCTGGCCTGGCCCGGGTCGGGCACCAAGCCCATCAGCGACAGTCCCGTGATGGTCTTGCCCGATCCCGACTCGCCGACGAGCGCCATCACCTCGCCACGGCCGATGTCGAGGTTGACGTCGCGGACGACGGTCATGTCGGTGCCCTCGCCGGGCTTGGGGAAGACGATGTCAAGCCCTCGCAGGCTCAGCAGGGGGTCGTCGCTCCCAGGCGGCCGTGGAGGTGCTGCTGCCGCGCTGCGCTCTTTGGGCACGACGTCGCCGACGCCGACGCGCCCGCCGCGGGCCTCGCGGGCGAACGCATCGCGCAAGCCATCGCCGAAGACGTTGAATGCCACCACGGTGAGGAAGATGGCGATCCCTGGCGGGATGGCGGGCCAGATCGTGCGGTCGATGCTGAGCTCAGCGTCACGCAGCATGCGGCCCCAGCTCGCTTGGCTGGCATCGGCGCCGATGCCCAGGAAGCTGAGCGCTGCCTCGGCCAGCACCGCTTGGGCGAACAGCAGCGTGGTCTGCACGATCAGCGGCGGCGCGACATTGGGCAGGATGTGCCGCCACATGACCCGCCGGTCCGAGGCTCCCGCCGCTCGGGCGCCGTCGACGTAGAACTCCTCGCGGGCTGCGAAGACCTCCGCCCGCACCAAGCGGGTGATGATCATCGAGAACACCAGGCCGATCGCCAGCATGGCGTTGGTGAGCCCCGTGCCGAGGCCAGTGATGATGGCCATCGCCATCACCACGGCAGGCACCGCCACGACGATCTCGACGAACCGCATCCCGATCCGGTCGGCCCAGCCGCGGAAGTAGCCGATGGCCAGCCCGAACGGCACACCGATCACGAGCGCCACCAACACCGCTTCGGCCCCTGCAATCAGGGCATAGCGCGCCCCGAAGAAGATGCGCGTCAGGATGTCCCGGCCGACGTGGTCCGTGCCGAGCACGTAGCCCGCCTCGCCCGGGCTGAACAGGATGTCCTGGAAGCGGGTGGCGAACGTCTCGTCGTGCGAAGTGAGCAGCGGGGCGAAGATCGCCGCGATCACCACGAGGACCAGGTAGATCGCCCCCGCCATTGCCACCTTGTTGCGCAGCAGGCGAGCCCAGAACCGGCTCCGGGTGGCACCCGCAGCCGACTCCTGGGGCACGGGCGCGGGGCTCGCAAGCGCGCCTGCGTCGGCGGAACCGCCCAGCCCGGCGAGTGCGTCGCTCACTCCGGCCTCACCTTCGGGTTCAGCCAGGCGTAGCTGAGATCCAGCACAATGTTGACGACGACCACCACCGCTGCGGTGACTATGACGAATCCGAGCAGTGCGGGCATGTTCTGGCGCAGGATGGCGTCGACCCCGAAACGGCCGAGCCCCGGCACGTTGAACACGAATTCGACGAAGATTGACCCGCCGATCAGCGCCGAGGTCTGAAAGCCCGCCAGCGTCACCACCGGGATCGCCGCGTTGCGAATGGCGTGACGCGACACCACGCGGCGCACCGGCAGTCCTTTGGCCAGCGCCGTGCGCACGTAGTCACGCTGAAGCACTCCGATCATCGACGAGCGCGCCTGCCGGGCGATCGCCGCCGATGCCGAGATCCCCAGCGCCACGCACGGCAGGATCAGGGCCTCGACCCACCTGGCGAGCGAGTCGGGCCGGGTCGTGGGCCAGATGGCCGGCAGCCACTGCAGCTTGACGCCGACGTAGTAGGCGAGCACCAGGCCGATCCAGAAGTTGGGCACCGCCAGACCCAGTGACGAGGCAACCGTGATCGTGCGGTCGGGCCATCTTCCGGCCTTGAGCGCCGCCAGCACGCCGAAGGCGCTGCCGATGGCTAGGGCCACAATCAGCGAGCCGAACACCATCGACAGCGTGACGGGGATGCGATCACGCAGCTCGGTGGTGATCTCCTCGCCGTTGAACCAGTTCGTGCCGAGATCCCCGACGACTGCGCTGTTCAGCCAGTCCCAGTACTGCACCACGAGCGGGCGGTCGATGCCCAGCTCGGCGCGTTTCTCAGCCAGCGACTCCAGGTCGGCGTCGTCGCCCATGATGGTGGCTGCCGGGTCGACCGGGTTGAGCTGGGCCAAGAAGAACACCAGCGTGGCGACCATGAGCATCAGCGGGATCGCCGCGAGGATTCGACTGACCAGCAGTCGAAGCACCTAGCACCCCCGTGTTCTGCAACGGCACTCGTGGCGACCGGGCCGTTGCGACCCGGCCGCCACGTCGGTGTGCCGTCTGCGATGAGCCGTCAACGACGCGAAAGCTAGTTGACGGTCCGAGTGCGTGAAGTCCGGCCCTTAGCCGTCGATCCTGACGCCGTACGGCATCGGCGCCTGCATGTTCAGTCCCAGTGACACGCCGGTCACGTACGGGGCGTACAGGGCGTTCTGACCGCCGTGAGCCAGCGGCATCACCACACCGCGGTCGATGAGGCCCTCCATGACGGCGGCGTAGAACTCGTAGCTCTCTTCCGCCGACGGCGCATTCAGCGCTTCGACCAGTGTGGCTTCGAGGTCGTCGAGGTCTTCGAGGCCGAATGCGTTGAAGCGGCCGGCCTCTCCCATGAACTTGCCCAGGTCACGCGCCGGATGCACCAACAGGTCGCGGAACCACGAGATGCCCCACTGGGCCGAGGCAGTGCCGGGGCCCAGCTCGCCGTTGTTGATCTGGATCAGATCGATGTTGATGCCTGACGCTCCCAGCATCTGCACCACGAACTCCACGATCGGGTTGATGGCCGGCATGATCGGCATGCGGATGGTCATCCCGTCGGGGTAGCCCGCCTCAGCCAGCAGGCGCCGCGCCTCGTCGGGGTCGTAGGTGTACTTGGTGTCCAGCTCGGGCACGTTGAACTGGCTGAACGCCGGCGGGTAGATACCGCCGAGGCTGTCCGCCTTGCCGAAGTGCATCGCGTCCGCGTACGCGTCACGGTCCAGCGAGAGCAGGATCGCCCTCCGCACCCGCTCGTCGGCGAGCGGCGAGTCGAACTCGCCGGCACGATCGGTGACGATGAGATAGGCGAAGAAGTTCGGCACCGAGATCAGCACGTTCCCGGCCTCCACGCCTGCGTCAATCTGCGCGTCACGGGTGGTGGACATGATGTCGGCCTCGCCGGTCAGCAGCGCGTTCAGGCGTGCGTTGTTGTCGGGCACAGCGGTCACCGTCACGGTTTCGACGCCCTGATCAGCCGGATTCCAGTAGTTCGGGTTGAGGTGGTACACCTCGGTCACGCCGGCCTGGCTGTCCGCATCGGACCAGATCCACGGCCCCGAACCCTGCGGGTCACGGGTGAGGTCGCGGCCGTCGAGCGCGTTCGGGCTGATCATCATGCCCATCACCATCGACATCTCCAGCGGGAACTGCGGTGCGGGCACCGAGAACTCGACTTCGAAGGTGGTGTCATCGATCACACGGGCGTCGACAAAAGCCGCCCATGTGGCTGCGTTCGGATTGCCCGGGAACGTGGCGTGATAGTGCATGTTGGCTACGGCGACGTCTGCGTCGAATGCTGCGCCGTCGTGGAACACCACGTCGTCACGCACGGTGAACCGCCATACGTTTGCCGACGGCTGCGTCCATGAGGTGGCGAGCGACGGCGCCAGGCTGAAGTCGTTGCGCTGGCGGGTGAGCGTGTCGTAGGCCGGGTAGTGGTACGCGCTCTGTGCCGACTGCGAGGCGGCCGGGTTGAAACTCGTCACCGGGGAGAACTCGACCATGCGAAGCGTGCCCTCGGGTGGCGGCAGCGGCGCTTGGGTCGTCGCCACTGCGCCTTGGGTGGTGGTGGTCTGCTCGACCGCTGCGATGGTCACCTGCGTCTGTGCCTGCGTCGTGGCAGGCGCCGGCGCTGCCGTCGTCGCCGGCGCTGCAGTCGTCGCCGACGCCGTTCCCGACCCGGAGTCCGAGTCACCGCCGCCGCAGGCGCTTGCTGCAAGCACGAATGCCAGCAGCACGGTCATGAGGCGCATCACACGCCGCGTAGGCCCTCTCACGAGATTGCCCTCCCAGATTTCAGGCGCCGCCCCCTGAAGTCCACGGCGCTAGCCAATTGGCTGCACGATAGTGAGACTGCGACGTGCCGCGCGCCGCAAGACGCGGCGATTGCGTAACGGTTGTCAGTCGACGACGATGGGGATCGACCGCGGTCCTCGAATCTGGCCGGTGGACCAGGTGACGTCAGCCCCGGGGGCGATCGAGTACTCCGGGATGTGCCGCAGCCAGGTCTCGAGCGCAACCTCCATCTCCAAGCGGGCCAGATTCGAGCCGATACAGCGGTGAATGCCAGCCCCGAAGGCGATGTGGCGGTTCTCGCCCCGGTCGATCACGACCTCGTCGGCCCGCTCGAACCGCTCTGGGTCGCGGCACCCGATGGGGAACGTCATCATGACGTGATCCCCCGCCTTCATCTCGACGCCGTTCACCTCGGTGTCAGTGGTGACCCGCCGGGCGACATTCACCGGCGCGTAGGCCCGGAGGAACTCCTCCATGGCCGTGGGCAGCAACTCGGGTTCGGCGATGAGCCTGCGGCGGTCGTCGTCGTGGACGGCCAGGTGCCACAGCGCAGCGCCGATCGAGCTCCAAGTGGTGTCGATGCCCGCGATGAGCTGCAGCACCAGCATCCGCTCGATGAGGTGATCCGGCAACGGCTCACCGCCCATCTCGGTCGTGACCAGGTGGCTGATCAGATCGTCGCCGGGCACCGCTCGCCGCTCCGCCATGACCTTGGCCATGTACTCGCGCACCTCGATGATCGCCTGCTGCATCACGGCGCCATCGCTGGGACCGACGGAGAGGATGTCGAAGATCCAGGCTCGGAACTTGTCGCCGTCAGCAGGGTCGATGCCCAAGATGGCTGCGATCGCTCCGACCGGGATGTGTTGGCTGTAGTCGACGGCTGCGTCACCGCGACCCTGCGAGGCGATGGCAGCGGCCCGTGCCTCGCAGTCGGCGGCAACGTGGCTGCGCCAGCCCTCGATGCGTCGGGGAGCGAAGAACGGCAACAGCGTGCGGCGGATCTCCATGTGATCGGGCGGATCGGTGTTGATCGGCGGGAAGTAGCCCCGGTCGACGGTCCCGCCGCGGCGGATGCCGTGATGCATGTTCGAGAACGTCACCGTGTCGCCGGCGATTCCGACGATGTCGTCATAGTTCAACGGCAGCCACACGCCCTCGTTGAACCGCTCTGAATGGCCCATCGGGCAGCGATCGCGCAGGTCCTCCCAGATGGGGAACGGGTCATTCACCCACGCGGGGTCGTTGAAGTCCCAGTCGGTGGCGAAGTCGTCCACGGGCGGGATGGCGGACGCCGCGCCGTCGGCGACCGAGTCGTCGGTGTAGGTCATCGCAGTGCTCGGATCCTCGAACTCGCCGATCAGACTGGACGGTCGCCGGCCAGCGTGACCCGCTCCATCCGGCGATGCAGACCGCCATGATCGGGTACCGCGTAGTGCTGGGTGCAGCGGTTGTCCCACTGGGCGATCGAACCCGGACGCCAGCGGAACCTGCACTGGAACTCCGGCGTGCTGGCCTGGTCGTAGAGGAGGTACCGCAGGTCGCGGCATTCGGCGGGCGTCATACCGTCGATGGTGAGCGTGAACGTCCGGTTCACATAGAGGCTCTTGCGGCCGGTCACCGGGTGCGTGCGCACGATCGGGTGCTTCTGGTCGGGGAAGCGCTCGGCCGTCTCGGCCCGTTCGGACTCGCTCATCGACTTGCCGAACGCCTTGACGTACGAATGGATGGCGTAACGCCCGTCGATCTGCTCTTTGACCTGGTCGGGAAGCGTCTCGTAAGCGAGTTCCATGTTCGCCCAGCAGGTGTCGCCGCCGTGCGGCGGGATGACGCGGCCCAGCAGCACCGAGCCCAGCGGGGGGCACTCGCGAAAGGTGACATCGGAGTGCCAGGTTTCCGCCGCCTGGAACTTCTCCGCTGTCGATTCGAGCACGATGATCTCGGGGTGCTTCTCCGCGTTGCGTGTGAAGGGGTGGACCTCGAGCTCGCCGAAGGCCCGCACGTATGCCACATGCTGGGCCTGAGTCAGGTCCTGGTCGCGGAAGAACAACACCTTGTGGTCCATCCAGGCAGCGTGCAGCTCGGCGATCAGCTCATCGTCGAGCTCACGCAGGTCGACACCGGGGATCTCCGCACCGATCGTGCCGGTCAGCGGCTCGACCCGGATGCGGTTGTAGTCCTGCGGTTGCACGGCGTTGATACGCACGTCGGTTCCCCTCTGCAGCCGTCCGCGGCCTTCCGCCGCTGCGCTCTGGCTCTAGATTAGCCGTATGGCTGCAATCGATGCCGACCACCCGAGCGGTCGCGAACTCCATCCTGCAGCCGCTCTGGTCACCGCAGCGACCGAGTTGCTCTCGGCCCAACCGCCGTCCGCGGTCTCTGGTCGGCGCATCGCCGCGGCAGCCGGTGTCAACTACGCCCAGATTCACCGGCACTTCGGCTCCAAGCGCGAGCTGTGCCGCCACGTTCTCGACCGGCTCAGCGATGCATTCGTAGTCGACGCTTTCCCACCGGGTGCCTTGGTGCCCACGCCGGGAACGGTGATGCGGCACGACCCGTTCATGCGGGTGCTGACCCAGATCCAGCTCGATCAGGCCACCGTCGACCTGCGACCCGAGCACCCGATCATTCACCGCTACTGCGCTGGGCTGCGCACGCTGCGGCCCGAGCTGACCCCTGATGCTGTCGATACTGCTGTTGCCCTGTCGTGCGCCCTGCAGCTGGGCGTGAGCATCCATCGCACCGGGCTGGTGCGCTCGGTCGGGCTCGAGGATGCGGCCGAGCTTGTCGACCGCGAGCTGGTGCTGACGATCGAGCAGCTCCATGCGGGGCGCGGCCCATTCTCCGGCGGAGAGATTGCACCCCGGCCATTGCGCAGCCGCGGGCCACGCCCCGCTGCTCCGTCGTGTGCCACCGGACGAGCCCGAGCTGAGGAGCGTCTTGTGGCGGCCGCCGTCGAACTCCTGGCCAGCAGGACGCCGGCCTCCATCTCAGGACGCCAACTGGCCTCGCGGGCCGGCGTCAACTACGGCCTCATCCATCATTACTTCGGGTCTGCGAGCGAGGTCCTGTCGCAGGCATCCCGGCACATTCGCGACCAGTACTACACAGCCGAGGCCGGCCCGGGGCTGCTGCCGGGCTTCTTCTCGATGCAGGCGCATCCGGGCTATGTACGAGCGCTGACCCACGTCGCGCTCGACGCCAAGCTGGCGATGGCGGGCGATCACTTCCCGGTGGTGAGCGCGATGCTCGACCGTCACCGCAGCCGCCACGGTGAACCGAGCCCGCAGCGGCGCTGCCGGTACTTGCAGGTCGCTGCTGCCCAGTTGGCATGGTCGCTGTTCGAGCCGCTGTTCACCACGGCATTCCGCCGCAGCTTGTGTGAACTCGAGCCGATGGCCGCGACCCTGCTCGCGCGCATGCTCAACTTCGAAAAGTACCCCTCGTCATGACATTCGACATGACACTCGAAACAAGCGTGCACTCCCGCAGTACTGAACCCGCCCTCGACACAGGAGCACTCCCATGACCGACACGGCACCAGTGGACGACTGGGACATCGACTACGACATCTTCGACCCGGGCTATGTCCGTGATCCCGCCCCGGTGTGGGATGAACTGCGGGGCCGCTGCCCCATCGCCCACACCGAGCGCTGGGGCGGCTCGTTCCTGCCCACCCGCTATGACGACGTGCAGGCCATGGCCAAGATGGTGCCCGAACTCTCCAGCAGCGACGTGCTGGTGACCTCGCCCCCGCCGGAGCTGCTCGAGGAACTACTCGAAGACCCGATCTTCCAGCAGTACGGCACCAACGCGGCGCCGATCTCGGAAGATCCGCCCATTCACGGCTGGACGCGCCGGCTCTTGCTGCCGCACTTTGCGCCCAAGGCAGTCGAATCGCATCGCCAATACACCGAGGACCTGGCGAACCACCTCATCGACGGGTTCATCGATGCGGGCCATGTGGACGGTGCCGAGCAGTACGCCCAGCAGATACCCCCACGGGTCATCGCTCATCTGCTGGGAATCGACGAGAGCCGCGTGGACGAATTCACCTACTGGGTGCGCTGCGTTCTGGAACTGGGTCTCACGAAGCCAGATCTGCGCCGCAAGTACCGGCTCGTGATCCGGGAGTTCTTTTTCGACGTCGTGAAGGAAAGGCAGGCCAACCCCGACGACGGGTTCGTCTCGGCGCTGCTGGCGGGAACCGACCACGAAGGCAACCCCATCGATCCGATCATGGTCGTGGGCATGCTCAACCTGCAGCTCATCGCCGGCATCGACACCACCTGGAGCTCGATCGGCTCGGCCCTGTGGCACTTCGGCACTCACCCGGCCGATCGTGAGCGGATGGTGGCCGAGCCGGAACTGTGGCCCTCGGCCATCGAGGAGCTGCTGCGCTTCTACGCACCGGTGACCATGGCACGCCGGGCTGCCACCGATGTGGAGATCCGAGGCGTGACGATCCCCGAGGGCAGCAAGGTGCTGATGAATTTCCCGGGCGCCAACCGCGACCCGGAGGTCTTCGATCGGCCCGATGAAGTCATCCTGGACCGGCCGCACAACCGCCACGTCGCCTTCGGCGCGGGCATCCACCGTTGCGCAGGCTCGAACCTGGCTCGCTTGGAAATGGACATCGCGCTGCGCACCTGGTTCGAGCGCATCCCGGACTTCGAGGTGAGCGAGCCCGGCGAGGTCACCTGGGCGGGTGGGCAGGTCCGCGGACCGCGCCAGCTGCCTATCCGCTTCCCGTCGGCTGGCTGATCCGGCGCAGCAACGCTCGGCGGTCCCGGCCGCTGCACGCCGGCGGCGAGCCTGAAGCCTCACGACCCCAACACAGGAGCGCGCAATGACCACCGACAACGCCGGGCCCGAAGCGCCGAAGCCCCCGACGCAGTTCACCGTCGACGCGAACGGCGCTGCGTCCCGAGCCGGCGCGGTGATTCGATTCGATGAACCAGGAGATTCTGAACGGGCATCCCGTGGACTCATCGCCCAGATTGGCGACGGTCGCGTCACCATGGGTGACCACGTCGTGTTCGATGTGGCCCGTCACGCCTTCGTCAACGAATCAGCCGAGGCGCCGCCGTCGGTGCACCCGAGCCTGTGGCGCCAGGCACGGCTCAACGTCCATCACGGGCTGTTCGAGGTAGCCGACGGCGTCTGGCAGGTGCGCGGCTATGACATTGCCAACATCACGTTCCTGGCGGGCAGCGATGGCTGGCTGATCATCGATCCGCTGACGACCCGGCCTTCGGCCGCCGCGGCGCTGGAGCTCGCCAACAGCACGCTAGGCGCCCGACCGGTGCGGGCAATCATCTACACCCATTCCCACGCCGACCACTTCGGCGGCGTGCTCGGCGTGACCGACGCCGAGTCGGTGGCCCGCGGCGATGTGGAGATCGTGGCACCCGACGGATTCCTCGAAGAAGTCGTCAGCGAGTTCGTCATTGCCGGCCCGATCATGGGCAGGCGGGCGGCGTACCAGTTCGGGCCGTTGCTGCCGCCCGGTCCGCTGGGCCATGTCGACTGCGGCTTGGGCTCGGCGATGGGTCTCGCCCGATCGGACCTGCTGGCGCCCACCGACACCATCACCCGCACTGGGGAGGAACGTGTGCTCAGCGGCATCCGGATCGTGTTCCAGAACACGCCCGATGCCGAAGCGCCGGCGGAGATGAACTTCTTCTTTCCTGACAAGAACCTGCTGTGCATGGCCGAGAATTGCACGCACACCATGCACAACCTCTACCCGATTCGGGGTGCGCAGACCCGGGACGCGCTGGCATGGAGCAAGTACATCGCCGAGGCGCTCGACATGTGGGGCGACGCGGCCGACGTCATGTTCGCCAGCCACCACTGGCCCCGGTTCGGCAACCCCGACGTGCGGGGCTTCCTGTCGATGCAGCGCGACCTCTACCGCTGGATGCACGACCAGACGATGCGCCTCGCCAACCAAGGGCTGCGGCCGACCGAGATCGCCGCCCGGCTTCGGCTGCCCGCGGAGTTCAGCGAATCGCACGTGCAGGGCTACTACGGCACGGTGTCGCACAACAGCCGCTCGGTGTACAACCGCTACCTCGGCTGGTACGACGGCAACCCGGCCAACCTCGACCCGCTGCCGCCGGCCGAAGCGGGCACTCACTACCTCGAGTTCATGGGCGGCGCCGATGCCGTGCTGGCCAGAGCCCGCGAGTGCTACGAGCGGGGCGAGTACCGCTGGGTGGCCCAGGTGGTCAACCACGTGGTGTTCGCCGACCCGGCGAACCGCGAGGCGCGCAGCCTGCAGGCCGACGCGCTCGAACAGCTCGGGTACCAGTCAGAGTCAGCGACGTGGCGCAACGCCTACCTGATGGGCGCGAAGGAGCTGCGCGAGGGCACGCCCGACTGGGGACGCGTGCCCACCCGAGACATGTCCCAAGCAATGAGCGCTGAGCACCTCTTCGACGTGATCGGCGTGCGCTTCGATCCTGCCGCATTTGATGCGGGGCCGGTCACGTTCAACTTCCGCTTCATCGACCTCGGCGAGGATCACGTGCTCGGCGTCGGCCGCTCGGCCGTGCACCACCGGGCCGATGCGGTCGATCCCGCTGCCGTCGCCTCGGTCCGCACCGACAGGGCCACGCTCTTCGCTGCGCTCAACGACGCCAGTGCGCTCGACCGAGCCGAGATCACTGGCGATCGGGCCCTGCTGCAGTCGCTGCTCGCAGGCCTCACCGTGTTCACTACAGCACGACTGATCGAGCCCTGAGCGGGCCTACTGGTCGACCAACGCGTTCTCGGCCTCGACCGCGGCTGCGGCGCGCAGGTCGCTGCGGTCGTTCTCCAAGCGGAACTCCACGTGCCGCAGCAGTCCCTGGTACTCGTTCGGACCGGCGTAGGCGGCGCTGACGGTGGGACCGAGGTCGCGCCCGATGTCCATTCCGTACAGCGACTGCCGGTACGGCATGGTCTCGAGGTCGACCGTTGCGAGTTCCTGCTCGGGCCCGTCGCCGGCGCGCTGCCACAGGATGGCCGTGCCGGCATGCTCGGCGGTCTTCGTGTAGCGGACGCCCAACTCGACATCGCCTCGCGGCACCGGCTCGCTGGCCCGCAGCCCGGTCGGACGGCCGAGGTAGTTGTATTCGAAGCACAGCCTCCCGTCGGCGACCCATAGCACGAGCCCGCCGGTGCGTGACCCGTAGGCCACCAGCACCCCGTCGGTCCCCGTCGAGGTTTCGGCCGAGGCTGCGATCGCGAACGAGCGGTTGCGCACATCGGGGCACTTGAAGCGCTCCAGGTGCGGGATACCCGGCGGGTAGCGCAGCCGAGTCGCCGAGGCCTCGGGACCGGGCTGACGCAGCACGAACAGCTCCACCCCCCGGTCGTCGAGCGGCAGCACGTTGTAGGCGCCGGCCTCGTCCCACCACAGCTCGATCAGCTCGCGCAGCTTGTCGGGGTGCGTCTCGGACAGGTCATGGATCTCGGCGAAGTCGCTGCGCGTGTCATACAGCGCCCATTCGTCCTCCTCGAACGGCGTCCCCTGGCGGTGCAACGTCACCGCTTTCCAGCCGTCGTGGTACACGGCCCGGTGGCCGAGCATCTCGTAGTACTGCGTGATGCGAGACGACGGCGCGTCTGCGCCTGCTGCTGCGAACGTGGGCAGCATCGAGATGCCCTCGACGGGCTGCTGCGGCACACCGTTGTGCACCCCGGGCGCTTCGACGCCGACCGCGTCAAGGATCGTCGGCATCACGTCGATGACGTGGTGGTACTGGTCGCGGATCCCACCGGCATCGTGGATGCCGGCCGGCCAGTGCGCGATCAGCGGGTCGCGGATGCCGCCCTCGTAGGTGTTCTGCTTGTAGAAGCGAAGCGGGGTGTTGCCGGCCTGCGCCCAGCCCCACGGGTAGTTGTTGTAGAGGTTGGGGCCGCCGATCCCATCCACCAGCGGCACCATGTCGGCGACGCTGAGCCGCTGGCGATTGAAAAAGATGTTCTCGTTGGTGAGGCCGTGGCGGCCGCCCTCCTGGGATGCACCGTTGTCGGACAGCAACACGATCAAGGTGTCGTTCAGCAGATTGGTCTCCTCGAGGTAGTCGACGAGCCGACCGACCTGATCGTCGGTGTGATCGAGGAACGCGGCGAACGTCTCCTGCATGCGGCAATACAGCAGTCGCTGGTCGTCGTCGAGTTCGTCCCATGCCTGCACCCCTGGGTTCCGCGGCGACAGCTCGGCATCCGCAGGGACCGTGCCCAGCTCCAGTTGGCGTTCGAACCAGCGCGCCCGCGTCACGTCCCAGCCGTCGTCGTAGCGGCCCCGGTACTTGTCCAAGTAGGCCTGCGGGGCTTGATGGGGCGAGTGCGTCGCCCCGAATGCCAGGTAGGTCAGAAACCTGCGCGACGGCGCCGTGGCCTGCTGTGCGGCGATCATGGCGATCGCCTGGTCGACAAGATCCTCGGACAGGTGATAGCCGGGTGTGCTCGGCGGATTCACTGGGTGGTTATCGATGACGAGCTCGGGCGAGAATTGGTCGGTCGCTCCGCCCAGGAAGCCGTAGAAGCGGTCGAACCCGCGGCCCAGCGGCCAATGATCGAAGGGGCCCGCCGGGCCGCAGTCCGCGAGGTTGGCGAGGTGCCATTTGCCCAGGGCAAAGGTGGCGTAACCGTGGCTGGAGAGCACCTCGGCGAACGTGGCCGCCGACGGCGCGATCACGCCGCGGCAGTTCGAGAAGCCCGTGTCGACATTCGACAGGAACCGCATGCCCACCGAGTGATGGTTGCGGCCGCTGAGCAGGCAGGCCCGGGTCGGCGAGCACAGCGCTGTCGTGTGAAAGTTGGTGAAACGCAGCCCGCCGGCAGCCAGTCGATCGATGTTGGGCGTGTCGATGTCGCTGCCGTAGCAGCCGAGGTGCGCGAATCCCGTGTCGTCGAACACGATCACCACGACGTTCGGGGCGCCGCCGGGCGGCTCAAGCCTCGGCTCCCACGAGGGGCTCAGCTCTGCAGCGGTGGTTCCGGGGCGTTCGCGGTCGCGCATCGCCTCCGTCTAGCAGGCACCGTCTCGCGACGGTGGCTCATGCGATGCAGCCCGGCCGACGACGAGCGCCGGCCGTGACTCCAGCGTCAGGCTGCGATCGGGCAGCCTTTCACCGTGATGCGATGCATCAGGCGGGTCTGCCCGCGGTAGTCGTTGAGCGCCTTGTGCCAGGTACAGCGGTTGTCCCACATGGCAACCGAGCCGGGCTCCCATCCGAACCGGTACGTGAACTCCACGCTCGAACCGTGCTCGAACAGGAACTCAAGCAGCGGTCGGCTCTCCGCGGCAGTCCACCCGTCGATGCGAGTCGTGAACGAACGATTGACGTACAGCACCGGGCGGCCGCTCACCGGATGGGAGATGACTACCGGATGGACGACGTCGGGCCCGAAGTGGAAACCGTCCTTGAACCGCTCAGCGCGCTCTGCCTCGGGCAGCTTCGACAAGCCCACGCCGAACGCCTCATACGACGAATGCACTGCTCGCAGGCCCCGCAGCGTCTCCTTCATGCCGTCGGACAGCGCGTCGTATGCCGCATACATCGAGCTGAACGCCGTGTCGCCGCCGCTCGACGGCAGCTGCCGGGCGACGAGGATCGAGCCGAGCGCCGGGGCTTCCTCGTAGGAATGATCGGTGTGCCACGCCTCGCCGATCACGTAGGTGTTCTCGGGGCGGGTGCGCACCTCGGCAATCTGGGGATGGGATTCGTTCGGCGAGAAGTACGCGTTGACGTCGATCTCGCCGAGTGACTCAGCGAATGCGATGTGGCCTTCGGGCGACACGTCCTGGTCACGGAAGAACAGCACGCCGTGCTCGCCGAGCGCCTCGAGCACAGTGGCGGACTCCTCCGCGTCGAGCTTGCCCAATTCCAGGCCCGACACGAACGCCCCGAGCGCAGCGCCGGTCGGTTCGATGTCGATTCCCATAGGTGATGGTCTACCGAGGTCTCCCCCTGCCGTCAAACACAGCCAGTTTCGCTTGGCACGGCGAGTTCTTGTCGACCCAAGGTGCAACTCGCTGGAGAGGCGTCCATTTTGCTGCGGCTAGCGTTGTTCGGCGATGTCAGTTGCCGACCGTCCGCTCCTCAGCAGCGACGCCGCCTTGGATGAGACCGAGTTGGGCAGGCGCGAGCGGAACAAGCTCGACAAGCGGAGGCGCATCGTGGCTGCTGCCACGGCGCTGTTCCAGGAGAAGGGCTTCGAGGACACCACCACGGCCGAAATCGCCAAGGCAGCGGGCATAGGCGCCGGAACGCTCTATCTCTATGTCGAGTCCAAGGAAGACCTGCTGGTCAGCGCGTTCGTGAACGTGGCGGGAGATGCGTGGCGGGAGGCCTTCGACCTCGTCGACTCCTCGGCCGACGCCGTCAGCCAGATCATGACGTTGCTGATGCATGTCACCGACCACCACCGGGCAGATCGCCGCCTGGCTCGCTCGTTCTTCAAGGAGCTTCCTTTCGTCAGCGACTCGGGACGCGCCGGCGTGGAAGAGTTCACCGACTGGTTTCTGAGCGGGCTTGCATCGGTGCTCAACGCCGCGAGCGCAAACGGCAAGCTCGACGCCGACGTTCCCAAGATGATGCTCGCCCACAACCTCTACGCACAGTGGCAGCTGCTCATGCGGCGTCTCGTCACCGATCGGCTCGACTACGACGACATGGTGCTCCAGCTGCAAGAGAGCGTCTACGTCGCGCTGTGGGCATTGACACCCAAGGCCTGACCGTTCAGCCCGCAGCGGCCACCGGGCCGACCGCATCCAGCCAGCGCCGCATCAGCGCCACGATCTCGCTCGGCGAATCGCCGCCTGCGAAGACCTTGAGGTGCGTCGCGCCGAGATCGCGATATGCCTCGGCGAGGTCCACCCATTCGGCCGGGTCGCCGTCGGGCCGGGTGCGGATGGCGCATTCGACGCCCAGCTCGGCGGGGTCGCGCCCGGCGTCGCGTGCGTAGCCCTTGACCCGTCCGAGGATCGGCTCGAGATCGGCCGGCGGGAACTGCGGCATCCAGCCGTCGGCCATGCGGCCGATGCGCTCGAGCACACGCTCGCTCACGAACCCGAAGAACGAGCCCATCCAGATCGGGATCGGCCGCTGTATCGGCATCGGATTCAATCCGACCCGGTCGAGCCGGTGCCACTCGCCGTCGTAGCTCACATGCTCATCGGTCCAGTAGCTGCGCAAGATCTCGACCTGCTCCTCGATGCGCCGCCCGCGGTTGGTGAACTCCTCGTTGAGCGCCTCGTATTCCATCCAGTTGCGGCCGATGCCCACGCCGAGCCGCAGCCGGCCGCCCGAGAGCAGGTCCAGCTCGGCGCACTGCTTGGCCACGAGTGTCGTCTGGCGCTGTGGCAGCAGCAGTACGCCGGTCGTGAGCTCGACCCGCTCAGTCACCGCCGCGATGAAGCTCAGGAACACCAGCGGTTCGTGGACCCCGGTCGCCGAGGTGTGGACCCGCTGCCCTTCGGCCCGGTCCGGATGGCCGCCGATCACGTGGTCGTTGGTGGAGATGCCGTCGAAGCCAGCCGCCTCGAGTTCCTGGACCAGGCCGCGGATGACGGGCCAGTCGAGGCCCATGTTGACGTTGCCGAATGCTGCGCCGAGCTTCATCGCACGAGTCTCGCGGGGCCGCTCAGCCCGCGGACCAGTCGGGCCACGGGAGCCGCTCGGTGCCCTGGGGCGGCCGGAGGATCCGCGACACCATCTTGACGGCCTCGTCCTTGTCGTAGAACTGGTAGTTCAGGCCTTTCATCCGCTGGGTGTCGCCGAAGAAGAACCGCTCATAGAGCTCCTGGCGGCCGCCCCAGCCGGTCCCGCAGATGTCCCACGCCATCCGGAACAGCGCGACCTTGTCCTTGCCCTCCTGGCTGACCCCCTGGTAGTAGCGGTCGATGGCCAGCTCGGCCATCTCCAAAGTGGCCTCCTGGGGCAGCGACACGTAGCCCCCGCCGCCGAGCTGGATGATGTGGTCGATGATGCGGGGGTACACCTCGGGATACAGCCGCAGCGCCGCCTGGATGGCGCTCTCGTTGGCGTAGTACAGGCCGTTGGCGGGATTCAGCTCGGCGCCCTCGACGGCCGCAATGGCCAGCGACTCCATGGTGTGCAGCCACATGAGGATGTCGCCGAGGCGGTCCTGCACGTTCACGAACTGCGAGATCTGCGACGACTCGGCCATCAGGTGCGCCAGGCCGAACAGGAAGCGCGTCTTGGCCACGTTCTTCACCACGACGTGATGGCCCAGCGACTGGAAGAACTTCATGCCCGGAAGGGACAGGTTGTGCGGCTCGATGTCGTTGCAGATGAACACGTCCTCCCACGGGATGAGCGCTTCCTCCCAGATGGCGAGCGCGTCCATCTCCTCGAAACGACCGGTCAGCGGGCGGTCGTAGTGGGACCGCTCGGGATCGAGCTTGTCCCGGCATATCCACTTCAGGTCCGGGTGGTTGACCTTGCAGGTGAAGCCGAGCGCGTAGATCTCGTCGCCGTTGCCTTCGAGGCCCAGCGGTGCGCCGAAGCTCAGGTTCTCCTCGCAGAAAGGGGCGAGCGTGCCCACCATGCGTGCGCCGGTCACGATGACCCCGTCGTCGTTGGTGTCCACGATGCCGGCGTTGACGAACTTCTCCTGCTCGGCGAACGGCGTGAACCGGTCGGTCATCGGGTTCACGAACGTGTGGGTCATGCAGATGTCGTTGCGGCGGCAATGCAGGTAGGTCTCATAGGCGTTGCGGGCGAACCGGTCGTCGTTCATCCCCCAGATGTGGCCGGTGTTGCCCAGCGCCATCATGCAGGCGTTCATGTAATCCGGTGCCCGGCCCATCAGCCCGCCGGTCACCTCCGCCCACACGCCATAGGCCGCTGCCCGCCGGCGCAGGTCGTCGATCGAGCGCGGCTCGATGAACGACAGGTGCGCTCGATCCCCGTCGGGAGTCTCGTAGGTGACCGTGTCCTCGAGCTCGGGAATGTTCTGCATGTCGTAGTACTGCGCCACGGTGAGCGCCGTCGTGCGCAGGCCCGGTTCGGTCGATGCGTCGGTAACGAGGCGGCCGTCGTAATAGACCCGCCGCCCGTCAGCCAGCGTCGAGAGGTACTCCTCGCCGGTCTTCATCCCCATGTCTGCCCCCGTGATGCGTCAGCGGCGAGGCCGCTGACGGCCGTCGTCTTTGAGTTCGCAGCAGCGCCGCAAAGAACTGACTCTACTCAGTTTTCTGAGGCCGAGGGGCTGCGGGGAGGTTGGCGCCGCCGTCGCTGTGTATGAACCGGCCGGTCATGCCCCGGGATGCCTCCGAAGCCAAGAACACGTAGCACTCGGCGTGATCGGCCGGGCCGAGCGCGACGCCCAGACGGCTGCGCTGCCGGATCGACTCGGCACGGTCGGGCTCGGATCCCAGGGATCGGTCGTGCAGGCCCAGCGAGCGCAGGCCCCGCAGGTCGGTGCCGTGGGTGCCGCCGGGCGCCACGCCGTTGACCCGGATCTGGGGTGCCAGCTCATGGGCCAGCGACTCCACGCAGCCCCGCACGGCGAACTTGCTGGCCACGTACAGGATGCCGCCGCGGCCCGGCATGAAGCTGCTGGTCGAGCCGGTCAGGATGACCGACCCCCGGCTGTCCCGCAGAGGCTCCATCGCGGCGCGGACGGCCAGCAGCATGGAGCGCACGTTGACGTTCATTGTCTCGGCGAAGGCGTCGTCGAGGGCATCTCGGGAAAGCTCGCCGAGCCCGAGGTAGAAGTCGAACAGCCCGACACAGCTCACCAGCGTGTCGATGCCGCCGAATGCGTCCGCCATCGCGACGACGGCGGCGTCGTTGTCGTCGGCACTCGTGGCATCGCCGCAGATCACCGGTCCGGCCGATGCCGCGACCAGCGACTCGCACTTGTGCGGGTCGATCTCGAGTGAGCCGACACTGGCACCTTCGGCCAGGAAGGCATCGTGCACGCCCCGGCCGATGCCCGATCCCGCCCCGATGATGAGCGCCCGGTTGCCGGCCAGCCTGCTCATCGCGGGTCCTTCTCGGACAGGTCACACGGCTGCTTCACAGGAAGATCGCCAAATTCTGGGTACGCAGGACCGATTCGTCGATCTCGATGTCGCGTTGGCGCAGGCGCAGTCCTTCCGACGTCGGGATGAGCACGTCGGTCCGTCCCGCCGACAGCAGGCTCGGGGCGGTGCGGTCGCCCCGCGAGCGGTACAGCAGCACCGCCGACTCCACGGTCAGCTCGTCGCCGGAGCCTTCGAACGTCCGCACGTTGGAGACGTGGTGGCGGATGCGGCTCTGAGGGTCCTCGGTCCATGCGTAGTCGGTCTGGAATCGCTGCACCCGCTTGCGCAGCGAGTACCAGTCTTCGTCGAAGTGGTGCATGGTCTGCACCTCAACCTCGTCGGCGGCCTTGACGGCGGTGACCCGCACCGGCATGCGGTAGCGGATCCGCGGGTCCATCAGCCCCAGCCATGCCTCGAAGTCGGACGTGTCGAGCAGGTGCGCCTCTTCGGTCAGGAACTGTGCGGCCATCTGGTGCCGCCCGTCGGTGTAAGGCAGCGGCGCCCCAGAGCGTCCCGAGCTCATGCCGGCTGCTCCCCCATGCCGAACGCCATCGGCTGGCGGGCAGGCGCAGCCTGTGACACCAAGTCGGCCCACATCGAGAACCAGTGGCGCTGGTTGTGCTCGCCGAAGCCCTGGTAGGCCGTGCCGGGGCCGCCGAAGCCTTCGAACTGGTTGACAATCGGTTCGCCGTCGAGCGTGAGCCCCATGCGGTTGTTGAGCAGCAGGTTCCGCGCCATCGAGCCGCGTGCCATCGTTGTGATCGACACCCAGTTCTCCACATCGTCCTGCTCGAACATGCCCGACGAGCCGAAGCACATCAGGTACGCCTTGTACGACGCTGCCTTGTAGTCATCGGGCGCGTCGGCCGCCACGCAGAACCACGAATACACCTCGGTCTCCCCCGGCCCCACGGGCTGCCACAGTCGCACCGAGATGAACGGCGTGATCCGCCCCTCGGCGTCGGTCTGGGGCCAGTTGTGCACGAAGCTCAGGTTGGGGAACAGCGTCGAGGCCGAAGGCATGAAGCCCGGCTCGTCGACGAGCGCTCGCTGTGCGGGATTCAGCTTGGCGGCCATGCGGTCGATCATCTCGTCGGGATAGCCGACGTAGGCCAGTCCCGACCGGAAGTCGCTGCCGGGCGGCAGCTTGTAGGTGGTGCCGCCGCCGGGCCCGGCATGCCACAGCACCCCCTCCTTGCGCTTGTAGGGCTTCGGCTCGCCGAACAGCTCGATGTCGACGACGCTCGCATGGGTGTGGGGCGTGTGGTAGCTGTCGCCCATGAAGTTCTCAGCGCCGATCTTCCAGTTGGCCTCGACGCGCCAGCGCTGCGGCCCGCGGAACTCCATTCCGGCCTCGCTCTGGCCGGTGTAGAAGTCGAGATAGAACGCGAAGTCGCCCAGCCAGGTCTCGAAGTCGGGAGCGTCGGGGTCGAGGCTGGCGAAGATCATCCCGTTGCGCACGGCGACCGAGGGCGCCGCCAGCAACGCCTGCCCTTCCTTCACGAACCCGGTGTCGCCGCCGTAGGCATCTGCATGGAAGGGCAGCCCGGCGAGCTGGCCGTCGTTCTTGTACGTCCAAGCGTGATATGGGCAGCGGAACGTGCGGGCGCTGCCGCGTTCGGCCCGGCACACCTGCATGCCTCGGTGCACGCACATGTTGAACATCACATGGATCACGCCGTCGCTGTCGCGGGTCACCAGGAATGAGTCGTCGCCGATGTTGCGCACGACGTAGTCGTCGGGCCGTGCGATCTCGGACTCGTGGGCCAGGAAGTTCCACGACCTGCCGAACAGCCGGTCGCGCTCGAGCTCGTGCACCTCGGCGTCGTTGTACAGGTACGCAGGAATGAGGCCCTGACGCACGGCGCCGGTGATCTCGGTGATGCCGTCTGGCTCGGCAAGTGCCATGGCGTCTCCTCCCCTTCCGCTGCTCTAGCTCAGTCCATGCCCGTCGTGTTCGAGGGCAGTCACATGGTGCCGCCACAGGGTCTCACGGTTGAAGGCGCTGCCGAGGTCCGGCAATTCGGCCAGGTCGATCTCGGGAATCGCCTCGGGGGTCGCTCCCGCGGCGCGCACCCGCAGGTGGGTGCGTGCCAGCGTGTCGAGCTGCAGCGACCGCAGCACGGCATCGGCCACGTCCTCGCCAGTGGTCACGACGCCGTGGCCCCGCAGCACGAGCGCCGGGGCGTCGCCGAGCGACGCCGCCATCTCGGCGGCAAGCACGTCATTGCGGATGAGAACCGAGCGGGGGTGGACGGGTATGCCTGCCGCGGCAAGGCGGGCGGCGGGGATGTCGTAGGCACCGAAGATGGGCTCGAGCTCGATGCCGGCGAGGCTGGCCACCACGACGTCGGGCGGATGGGCGTGGACCACGCAGGTCACCTCCGGCCGGGCTGCGAGCACCGAGGTGTGGATCGGCAATTCGCCCGGCACGGCGTAGTCCTCCGCGGGATCGTCGGTGATCTCGCCGGAGTCGAGATCCACCGCGCGCACGTCGTCAGGCGTCGTGAACCGCAGCCCAGCCTCATGCGGCCCACGGCACCGCACCAGCGCCCGACCGCCGTCGATCCGCAAGCTGATGTGACCCAGGATGTTCTCGACAAGGCCGCAGTGCGCCATCACCCGGCACCCGACGGCAACCTCTCGCCGCAGCCCGTCCAGGCCATCGCTCATGCGTCGAAGCTATTGCCTGCCCGCCTCCCAACGGGCCGACCGGTGGGTCTCGGCGGGCGAGCGCGGCGGCCGCACGTCGGCCACGGGGCTGCGCCGTGATGTCACTCCTGTCTGGTGAGTTCGCCTCGCAGGTGGTGCAGCAGCTCGGGCTGGCCGACGGCGGCCATCCACAGCTCGGAGATCAGCGTCGGGCCGTCGGCCGTGCCGGTCCCGACGATGCTCAGCTCGCGCCGCACCAGGGTGACTTCCTTGGCAGTCGGGGTCAGGCCCACGTACTTGCTCGCCAGCTCGACCGCCAGGCCGTCGGAGGTGGAGCGCACCATCCCGAGACAGATCTCGGTGACTCCTGAGGGCTGTGCGAGGGTCAGCTCGATCTGGCCGTCGCCCACAGCGCGCAGGTAGCCCGCCTCGGAGTGCAGCGGCTCGCCGGTGACCCCGTGGCGAGTGCGCTGGATCATCGACACGAAGGGCTTGCCCACGTGGCCGAAGGTCAGCTCCTCGGTGTAGGAGAAGTCGTCGATGGTCGGGTACTGGCCCGTGCCCCCGCCCCGCCAGGTTCCCAGCAGCGGCGCAAGGGGCACGCAGTTCGGGTGCAGCTCTGTCATTGCCGCAACCTAGTGGGAGCGCTCCAGGGTCGAGCCCCAACGAAGGCTCTAGGGTCTGCCGCCATGAGCGCAGCCTTAGAGGTCGGGTTCGGTGTCAATGAGACGCACCGGGTCACCGACGAGATGTCCCCACCGCACCTGCCCAACAAGGTGCTGTCCACCCCGGACATGGTCCGTCTCATCGAGGGCACATGCCTGTTCGGCGTGCAGCCGCACCTCGAGGAGAACCAGACCACCGTGGGCATTCACATCTGCGTCAGCCACGAGGCCGCGGTCGCCGCTGGCGAGGACGTGGTGGTGGCGGGCGAGATCAGCGAGATCGACCGCCGTCGCCTGGTGTTCGAGGTCCAGGTCACCCACGGCGACACGCTGATCTCCCAAGGCACCCACCAACGGTTCATCGTCGGCGCGTAAGCGCCGAGCAATCAACACATGGCGCGTCAGCGCCGAGCAGTCAGCACGCGGGGGCTGGGCGGGGGTCAGCCCTGGCGTTGCCTCATCTGCTGCACGAAACGGATGATGCGCATGGTGTCGAGTGCGGTGAACCGTCCGATCGGCCCCGTCGAATAGCACGCTTGAGCCACCTTGCCGCCCGGGGACAGGATGAAGCCGGTGGCATGCAGGATGCCCCGCCCCTCCTCGGTGTAGGCCCCGGTCAGCGACGACACCTCGGCCATGTCGGCGCTGTGCAGCATCTTCACCGAGCGCAGCTGCAGGCCATCGGAGAGGCGCTGGGTGGTGTCCTTGTCGTCCACCGAGAGCGCCACGACGCCGGCGTCGAGCGTCTTGAGCAGCGAGCCGGCACCGTCGAAGTCAACCAACTGTTGACGGCAGTACGGTCACCAGTGGCCCCGGTACACCAGCACCACTCCCCAGCCGTCGCCGAAGACTTCGGGGATCGTGACCTGCCCATCGTCGAGGTCGCTCAGCGTGAGCTCGGGGAACGCGTCTCCGCTGTCGAGTTTCATCTCGGGTGCCCTTCTGTCGGCCGCGGTCATGAACGGTACTGCAACGCTCCAGGCCCGATCCGCCGATGGCCGCGGTCGGCCGCCAGGGCGATCGGTCCATTCGGAGGCCGCGCAGTGCGGCAATACTGACGGTCAGCGCATGCATGTGTGAGAAGGGGCGCAGTACATGATCGACTGGCTCGGCATCGGCCATCTGTTCGAACTGACTGCCGGCGAGGCGGTGCTGGGGTTCCTCACGCCGCTGATCGTCTGCGCCGTCGTGTTCGTGGCACACATGATCCTGCCCGCGCGGCGCGTCACCGGCTACGCCGCCAACCGCGAGACCGGCGAGCCCCGCAGCTACCGCCTCAACGGCGTCGTGGTGTTTGCGCTCGCGCACCTCGTGTGGGCGTTCGAGCTCTTCGGGCTGCCGCGGGACTGGTTCTACCGATCAACCATGTACGCGATAGCGGGCGGGTTCATCACCGCGGTCATCGCGAACACGATCGTGGTGTTCTCCCAGCCGGAGGGCGAGCAGAAGAACCCGTTCCTGGCCTGGTGGTTCGGCCGGGCGCAAGAGCTGCAGTTCTTCAACAACCGCTTCGACCTCAAGATGTACTTCTACATCGTCGGCGGCACGATGCTGTCGCTCAACGCCTGGTCCGCGCTGGCGTGGCACGTCGACTTCGTCGACGACGTCAACCCCGGCCTGGTCCTCTACGTCATCATCAACTCCTTCTACGTGTTCGACTACTTCGTGTGGGAGCGAGTGCAGCTCTACACCTACGACCTCATCCACGAGAACGTCGGGTTCAAGCTCGTCTGGGGCGGGCCGTTCGTGTGGGGCTGGATGTTCGTGCTGCCGCTGTGGGGCTTGGCGAAGCACCCCGATCCAGGCTTCTCGGGCGGACCGATGTACTTCTGGCTGATCGGCAGCGCTGTGCTGTTCGTGGCCGGCTGGGTGATCTCCCGCGGCTCCAACCTGCAGAAGTACACGTTCAAGCGCTGGCCCGACCGTTCCTTTCTCGGCATCAAGCCGGAGGTCATCGTGGCCGGCGACCGCAAGATCCTCTGCAGCGGGTTCTGGGGGAAGGCCAGGCACTTCGGTTACTTCGGCGAGGCCCTGTACGGGCTGTCCAACGCCTTGGCGTTCGGCTACTTCACCAACCTGTGGGCCTGGAGCTACGTGATCATGATCGTGATCTTCTTCGTGCCCCGCCAGTTCGAAGACGACAAGGTCTGCGCCGAGAAATACGGCGCGGAGAAGTGGGCCGAGTACCAGGCGCGGGTTCCGTACCGGATCCTTCCCGGCGTCTTCTAGCGCCGGCTGGCAGCGGCAGCACCGGAGAGGAGGCGACCCATGTTCGAATGGCTCGGCATCGGGCACCTGACCGAACTCACTGCGGGCGAGGCGGTGCTGGGCTTTCTCACGCCGCTGCTGGTGATGGCCGCCTTCTTCGTGCTGCACATGGTGCTGCCCGGCCGTCACGTCCCCGGCTACGTGATCGACGCCGAGACAGGCCAGCCCCGCAGCTACCGCCTCAACGGGCTGCTGGTGTTTGTGGTGGCTCAGGCGATCTGGTGGTTCGAGCTCACCGGCATGCCACGCGACTGGTTCTACCGCTCATCGCTGTACGCCGTGGCGGGCGGCACGGTGCTGGCCGTCATCATGACGTTGATCGCCGTGTTCAGCCAGCCCGAGGGCGAGGTCAAGAACAAGTTCCTGGCGTGCTGGTTCGGGCGCGCCCAGGAGATGCAGTGGTTCAACAACCGCTTCGACCTCAAGATGTACTTCTACATCGTCGGCGGCACGATGCTGTCGCTCAACGCCTTCTCCGGCGCGGCCTGGCACTACGACAACTTCGACGACCCGAATCCGGGGGCGTACCTCTTCGCAGCGTTCTTCACCTTCTACGTGTTCGACTACTTCGTGTTCGAGCGGGTGCAGCTCTACACATTCGACATCATCTACGAGCGCCTCGGGTTCAAGATGTTCTGGGGCGGCTTGTTCGTCTACGGCTGGATGTTCATCATCCCGATGTGGGGCATGGCAGTGCATCCCGATCCGGGCCACTCAGGGGGCTGGCGGGTGCTGTGGCTGATCGGCGCACCGGCGATGTACGTGCTGGGCTGGTGCATCGCCCGGGGCGCCAACATGCAGAAGTACACGTTCAAGCGGTGGCCCGAGCGCAGCTTCCTGGGCATCAAGCCCGAGATCATCGAAGCCGGCGAGCGCAAGATTCTCTGCAACGGCTTCTGGGGCGCATCCCGCCATCCCAACTACATGGGCGAAGTGTTCTACGGGCTGGGCCTCGCCCTGGCGTGGGGCCACTTCGGCAATCTGTGGGCGTGGCTCTACCTGATCTATGTCTTCGCGCTGTTCAGTTACCGGCAGATGGACGACGACCGGCGCTGTGCGCAGAAGTACGGCCCCGCCAAATGGGCCGAGTACCGCGAGCGGGTGCCCTACCGGATCATCCCCCGCATCTACTGACCCGATCTGCGAGCCGGCCGATGTTGACCTCGGTGGGCGCTGCAGGACTCGAACCTGCGACCCCCTCCTTGTAAGGGAGGTGCTCTCGCCAGCTGAGCTAAGCGCCCCCGCAGCCGGGCTTGGGAGGCTACCGGCCGTCGCCTGAGCCAGACCCCGGCTGGCGGGTGCGTCCGAGCAGCGCTGCCAGCTCGGGCGTGCTGGCGGCCATGGGGCCCCGGCGCTCGCTGTGGCTGAGGTGGAAGAGCTCGGCGCCGTCGGCCTCGCCGGTCCAGGCGCCCGCCTCGCTGCAGATGAGCACGCCCGCGGCGTAGTCCCACACTCCGTGGTTGGAGTTGAGGTCGAGGTACGCATCGAGCCGGCCGCAGGCCACCGCACACAGGTCGAGCGCGGCGGAACCCAGCACCCGCACCTGCCACACCGGCAGGTCGGCGCCGGGACGGCCCGAGACGCCGATCACCGCCCGTTCGCCGCTGGTGCGCCCGCTGGGCGAGATGGGGACCCCGTCGAGATGCGCTCCCCCGCCCGCGGCGGCCGTGAATTCCTCGCCCGTGACGAGGTGCCGCACCAACCCCGCGACCGGCCCCAGTCCGGCGGCCGGCGTCACCGCAGTGCCGTCGAGTCGGGGCTCGGCACCACCGATGCTGCTGTCGACGACGCACAGGCTGATGCAGTAGTGCGGGATGCGGCGGGATGCATTGGTCGAACCGTCCACCGGGTCGACGATGACGGTCTCGCCGCCCGATCCAGCACGCAGGCCGGATTCCTCGCTCAGCACACCCACGCCCGCCGCATCGAGCACCTCGAGAGCGGCGGCATCGGCGACTTGGTCGAGCGCGTACTGGTCGGGCCGCTCGCCGCCGTCGCGCCAACGATCGAAGGGGGCCAGCGCCGCCTCGACCGAGTCGGCAGTGCGCCGCAGCAGCTCCAGCCAGCCGTCAGGGTCTGATTTCACGGGGCCTGATGTCACGCGTCGAATGGTGCCATCTCAGACCTATAGCCTCCGCGGATCATCCCGGCGCCGCGTGGGGAGTCACCCGATGGCAGCGATCGACATCACCGGATACATGGCGAGCCTGAAGGATCACGCTCACTCGCACGGCTTTCACATCCACGACGAGCGGCAGTACATCGAGTCTTACAGCCTGCGCCAGACCTGGGAGGTGGATCTCCATCCCGCAGAGGCATGCGGCGGGCCGCTGGACCTGCACCTCACTCTCGAAGCTGATCCGCGCACGCTGCTGTCGTTCGAGGACATCCTGTGGGCGACGCCCGAGGACGACCTCCCGCCCGACGAATTCTGGCTGCCGCTGCTGTTCACCTGGGCGCTGCCGCCGCTCGACCACAGCCCCGACATGCTGGTGCTGGCGACCGACCTGGCGGGCTTGGGCGGGACAGCGCTGCCCGTGGAGGTGTCGGCCATCGACTCGCTGACATCGGTGACCGACCCCGCCAAGCGGACGCTCATGATCGTGGCGCGCAAGGAGCTGTCGCTGCAGGCGCTGCTGCGGGGCGAAGACGAGATGTGCGAGCCGTTCGACCGCTGCACCAAGATCTGCGACTACCTGCTGCACCACGCGCAGGACTGGTACGACGAGGTCCCTGCGTAGCGCCGATTCGCTCCAGCCCGCCGCCTGTGCCGGACCGATGCGCTCGCCTCTTTGTGTATTTGCCGCTGCACTCCAACAGGACTGCCGATTGCGGTGCGGATGCGAGGCCTGGTCGCTTGCGGGCGCAGGTTCTGCTGGTCGTGCTCGGTCTGCCTAGCCGGGAAGAATCGGCGGCGGAGCGCGGCGCGGGGTGCCGTTGGGTGGTGTGTCGATGACCCAGTGGCGTTGGTGGTGGTCGATGTGGCAGGGCTCGCACAGCATTGCGAGGTTCGGGATGTCTGTAAGTCCGTCATCCTCGTAGTGCTGGATGTGATGGGCGTGACAGCGTTCGGAGTGGGTGGCGCAACTGATGCAGCCTCCGTCGCGGATAGCCAGCACGATGCGCTGGGCGTCGTTGGCACTACGAGCCCGCCCCAACGCCAGTTCAGCCCAATCGCTCTTGAAGACCGCCGGCAGCACCTTGGCATCGGCTGCGAGTTCGGCAAGCTGTCGCGCTGACAACGGGGTGCCGTCGTCGAGCCGAGGGTTATCGAGCTGGCCCGTCACGACGTCGTAGTCGGTAACGATCACCAGGCTCGCCTGAGGCTTCTGGCGGCCCAAGATCAGATCGCAGAGTGCATCTGCATTGCGCTGTGGAAACGTGAGCTCGATGACGTCGTCTTGCTGGCGCACTGCCCGCTCAGCAGCCGCGAGCTGCTGACTGATCTGTCGGCCCGTGATGAAATCGAGATCCGCTCGCAGGTGCCACATCCCGTCATCGCCCAACAACATCGAGCAACGGCGCTCCTCGCGTTGCAGCGCCAGTTCGGCATCGGCCGGCGTGCGATCATTGGCTGCGGCCTCGGCTTCGAGATCGGCGTACACCTGCAGGCTCTCGTAGGCCAGCGTGTGACGAGCAATGACATCTGACGGATAGGCCCGGCACAGTTCCAAGAAATCGCTCTCGCTACGACGGTGCTTCTTTGGCGATTCCCGTGCGATCACCTTGGCATGGGACATCTGAATCTCACCGGCGCACAGCGCCTCGAGCGTGTCGGTGAACTCGTGCTGCACCAGTGCCTCCGCGAGGCGCGCCTCGCTACGTGCCTGCGCTGAGTTCATCCTCGTGTATTGACGCAGTTGCCAGGCAGCTGACTGAGCACCATCCCGGGAGACCAGCTCGCTAAGCACCGCCGCATAGCGGCCTTCCAGCCGGGCACGCTCGGCCACCAGATCCACCAGAACCTCAACCAACTCGCCGTGGCTCAAGGCCTCGAGGCCAGAACCGGTCGTACCGTTGACGGCTCCGCCGACGCCACTGCTCCAATCCGCTATCGCATCGTCACCAAACGAAGCAAACGGCGCTGCCGCATCGTCTTCGGAGAGGGCTACCGGAGCGTCCACCAACATGGAGTAAGCATACATTCGTATGTATCCAAAAGCAAACATTCGCGCGACACAATTTCAGTGCCACGCCAAAGTCAGGACGGGTGATCCCAGCTCTGAGTGAGATGGAGCGTGCCGTAGCGGTCGTACACCTCTGCTGTGCGCGAAGCCAAGTCGACGATGATCGGGCGGCGGAGGTTTTCCGTGCGCCGTCCACCGAGATGGGCCTGCGCACTTGACCTATTCAGAACCACGCGCTGGCCCCAAACCTGAACGCCGAGCACGTTCCAGCCGCCACCGGTCAGCACCACAGGGAAGAACTCGACGATCTCGCCTGAGGTGCCATCTACACGAGCAAGCACATACAGGCGGGTGCCACTCTTGTCGGAGAACGCCGTCGAGCCGACAACGAAGTCCTCGCCGACAGGCACGATCAGTCTCGGGCAAGACAATGACTCCGGGCGGTCGAAACAGTCGCCATCAAAGTCGTCGGATCGCCTGATGAAGGGCAGCTCGACGCTCGTCTCTGGCTCTACGGCAACAGCCGAGTTCCACTGGTCGCCATCTGTGCTGTTGAAGCCGTAGATCGCTTCCGGCGTAATCGCCTTCGGTTCGAACCCCCACTCGTAGCCGCCCACATCATCGAGCGGCAGCGATTCTGAGCTCAGTAAGCCCCTCCGATGGAGCACCTCACGGTAGTTGGGGTTGCAGCCGACACACTCATCTTCATCTTCGGGCCATTCGATGGTCGTGTACAGAACGACCGGCGAACCCTCTACGACAGTGACACCGAAGTAGATCAAGAATCCCCCATCTCCGAACGCGACGCTGTCTGTAAGCAGTGCCGTTGGTTCGTCAGCGCCTGCCGGCCACCAGCGCAGTTCACGGCTGCGCGTGGAATCCCCGATCTGTTCGTAGACGATGCCTCCTCCGCCATCGGGATAGACATTTCGGACGGGCTGGTCAAACGCCCATTCACGCTTCAGGGCCCCATCAGGTGCGAAGGCCTGCACCTCGCATGCACCGTGAAACACCAGTTCGGCACCGTCAAGTGACGACAGTGCAGCCGGTGCGATGGGCGCATCGCCAGCGTTGAGCCCGACGGCCTTGCGAGGGACAATGATCGGCGTTCCCTCCCATGTGTCACCGTCGTCGTACGCCACGAGAGGTGGAGGAACCAGCTGCTCGCACCGTTCATCGCGAGACGACTCGGCTTCAGTCTCGACACCCTCAGGCTCTGCTTGGGACCCGGCACCAGTGGCACCTGGGTCTGTTTCCGGCTGAGAATCTTCGGTCTGGCCAGCCGTTCCTGCATTCGTGATCGACTCATCATGGGACTCGTCGGCTTCCGGTGATTCTGCGTCCTCAATGGGCGCCGGGACCGATGACACCGGCACTGGGAGAGAGTCCCGAGGGCTGTCGGCAGCCGGTCTTGCTGCAGCGCTTGTTGTTGAGGAAGCCGAAGGGGCTTCCGGCTGGCTGCTCACGAACGTATCCGGTGCGAGCGATGAGTCTTGCGGCGTCTCACTAGAACAACTCGCAACGAGGAAGATGCATGCACACAGGATCGTCCGCCAGCACCATGACATCGCTATCGGGCCGTCGGCCAACGAAGGGGAAATTTTGATCAATCGTCGGCGCGGATGACTACTCCGGCCTCGTTCACCCGACCCGAGGCGATGTTGCGCTCAAGTGCCTCGGCGGCATCGTCGGTGCCCACGGGATAGAAGCAGCGGTACGAGTGAGTAACGTCGGGCTCGCCGCCGCCGCCGTCGCTGCCACCAGTGCCGTCGCCGGTGATCGCTGACCGAGACCGGGTCGGTGCCGGTACCTCGATAAGCGCCGGTTCCTCGGCGTAGCACAGGTCTTGCGCGTACTTGCAGCGGGGAGCGAACTTGCAGCCGGACGGCAGATCCGTCATCTGGGGCGGCTGCCCGCCGATGATCTCGAGGCGTGCATGGCTGTCGTCGCTGACCTTGGGGATCGACCGGAACAGCGCCTCGGTGTAGGGCATCCTCATGTCGCTGAACAGCGTGGCGGTGGGTGCGCGCTCCACGATCCGCCCTGCGTACATCACGATGATCTCGTCGGTGCGGCCAGCCACGATTCCCAGGTCGTGGGTGATGAGCACCAGTGACATGTTGCGCTCGGCCCGCTGGGCTTCGAGCAGGTCCAGGATCTGGGCTTGCACAGTGACGTCCAGTGCTGTGGTCGGCTCGTCCGCGATGAGCAGACGCGGGCTGCACGCCAGGGCGATGGCGATCACGATGCGCTGGCGCATCCCGCCCGAGAGCTGATGGGGGTACTCGTCGATGCGCCGGTGCGGCTCGGGAATGCCCACTTCTTCGAGCAAGTCGAACGCCGCGCTGCGTGCTGCGCGCGCCGAGAGATCCCGGTGCACGCGCAGGCCCTCGCCCACCTGCTTGCCGATCTTCATCACCGGATTCAGCGAGCCGAGCGGATCCTGGAAGACCATGGCGAGCTGTGGCCCCCACATCTCGAGCAGCTCGCGGCGGCCGAGCGACATCATGTCGATGCCGTCGAAGCTCACGCTGCCGGTCGAGGTCACCCGGGACTTGGGCAGCAGCCGCATGATGGACCTCGACATGACCGACTTGCCCGAGCCCGACTCCCCCACCACACCCAAGCGCGCTCCCCGGCGCAGCGACCACCCGACCCCGTCGACGGCCACCAACGGGCCCACCGCGGTGTGGAAGGTGGTGCGCAGCTCAGCGACGTCGAGCAGCGGTCGCCCGTCAGACCCCGGCAGATCCGGCACCGAGGCGTCGCTCACGACTCGTCCCGCGAGGCCGACGCCATCTCGACGCGCACAGGTGCCGTTTCGCCGACGAGCGGCGTGTGACAGGCGACGAACCGCCCGGGTGCGATCTCGCGCATCTCGGGCTCCTCGTCGGCACAGCGCTGCGCCGCGTGCGGGCAGCGAGTGCGGAACCGGCAGCCCGACGGCGGGTCCATCGGCGAGGGCAGCTCGCCGCCGATGCGTCCCGACCCCAGCTCCGCCTCCGGATCAGGCTGCGGGATCGCCGCCAGCAGCAACTCCGTGTAGGGATGCGCGGGTGCATCGAACATCGCATCGGGTTCGCTGACCTCGCACAGCTTGCCCAGATACATCACCGCTACCCGGTCGCTCACGTTCTTGACGACCGCCAGGTCGTGCGCGATGAAGATCAGCGTCAAGCCCATGAGGTTCTTGAGGTCTTCGAGCAGGTTGAGAATCTGCGCCTGCACCGAGACGTCCAGCGACGACACCGGCTCGTCGCAGATGATCACCTGCGGCACGCTCACCAGCGCACGGGCGATCGAGAGCCGCTGCGCCTGACCGCCGGAGAACTCCCACGGTCGGCGGTCCATGGCGTCGTCGGGGTTGATGCCGACGTATTCGAGCACCTCACGCACCCGGGGCTCGGCTCGTTCGCGCTCGGCGTCGCGGTTCACCCGGTAACGCCGCAGGACCCATCGGAACAGGAGGGCGTCGACGACCGCCGAGGCCACCAGCACCGCCAGCTTGATGCCTCCGTCAAGACCAGCGACGTAGAAGACCTGCAGGACCACCATGGCGCTCAGCGTCGTTGCGACGCCGCTGGCACCTGCCCGCTCGGGCTTCGCAAGCGACAGCACGAGCCAGACCGCCAGCACGGCGGTGAGCAGGATCAGCCCGCCGGAGTTCAGCCATTTCGCCCAGCCCCCGAAACTCGACCAGGTGCGCCACAGCATGAAGGCACTCGCGCCCGTGGTGACGACCACACCCGCGAGCCCGACAGCGCTGGACACCTCACCGAACTGGCGCGACATCAAGCCAAAGGGCAGCATCACTGCCAGCAGTACCCAGATCAGGCCCCCCAGCAGGGCAATAGCGCCGGCCAGCAGCAACAGCGCGAGCGTCGGGAAGCCGATGATCGCTGCAGGTACCTGCGTCCAGCCCAGCCACCCCTCGGCGGCGCGATCCTCGACGGTCTCGGAGAGTATCCACAGCACGAACGCCACCGAGGCCAGCCGGCCCACGATGCGCAGCGGAGCTGCAGCTCGCCGCAACAGGCTTTGCAGCAGCTCGCCGATGCGTTCCTGCCACACCGCCATCGCGGTCCGCCTCGACACGTTCTCCAGGGCGATGAACAGCGGCTCGGCCACGATGTCGCGCACGCGGCGGCGGGGGTTCAGCGACGAGATCGGATCCTGGTAGATCATCTGCAGCCGCGGCCGCACCTCGCGAATGGCGTCCTCGTCGAGTTCGGTCAGCTCTTGGCCGGCGAGCTGCACGGTGCCCGAGGTGGGCCGTGGCAGCTGCAGGATCGCCCGCCCAGTCGTGCTCTTGCCGCAGCCCGACTCGCCGACCAGCCCGAGGGTCTCGCCCTCGGCCAAGTCGAGCGACACACCCGAGACCGCGTACACCGTCCGGCCGCCGGCCGCGGGGAACTCGACTACCAGATCCCGTGCGCTCAGGAGCGCATCCGGGCGCAGATGGGCGTTTCCGCTGCCTGCCATCAGATACCAGCCCTCACAACCGGGACCTCGCAGCCCTGGCTTCGCAGCACGGCCCTCACAGGACCGACTCCCTCGGCTCGAAGTACTGCTGCAGCTTGTCGCCCACGAAGTTGAGCGCCAGCACCGTCACAAACATGACGATTGCGGGCATCAGGCTGATGTGCGCGGCCACATCGAGATTGGTGCGCCCCTTGTTGATCATGTCGCCCCAGGTGGGTGTCGGCGGCGGGACACTCAGGCCCAGGAACGCCACCGAGCCCTCCACGACGATCAGGCCCGCCATGATGATGAGCGAGTAGCTGACGAACGAGGGCGCCACATTCGGCAGGATCTCGCGGAACAGCACCCTGCCGTCTCGGGCCCCGAGCGTGCGGGCCGCGAGCACGAAATCCTGCCCGGCCCAGCTCAAGGTGGCGGCACGCACCACTCGTGCGATCGGAGCGATCGATAGCAGCACGAACGTGAACACCAGGATGAAGATGCGCCGCTTCGCTTCGCCGTCCAGGAACAGCACCAACGCCAAGAAAAGGATCAGCGGCGGGATCACCAGCGTTGCGTTCAGCGTGGCCGTAAGCCAACGATCGACCCGGCTGCTGAAGTAGCCCGAGACCATGCCGAGCAGGCCGCCGATCACCAGCGCCAGCACGGTGCCGACGGTCGAGATCACCAGGCTCACCTGCGCCCCGTAGATGACGCGGCTGAAGACATCCCTGCCGACCCCGTCGTTGCCGAACCAGTGAGTCAGGCTGGGCCCCTGTTTCGAGGTGCCCGGGAAGGTCTCGGCGGGGTCCTTGATGGGCAGCACGTCGGCGAACACGGCCGCAAGGGCGAGCACGACGAGGTATGCCACCGCCAGCCAGAAGATGAATCCCAGCCGCTTACGCACGAGCGCCCACCTCCCGGCCGCGCAGCCTCGGATCCAAGGCCAGGTACAGGAAGTCGGACATGGTGAGCACCACGATGTAGAGCGTCGAGATCACCAGCACGCCGCCCTGCACGGCGATGAAATCGCGTTGGGTCACGCCCAAGAAGATGTATGCCCCCACACCGGGAATCGTGAAGATGAACTCGACGATCAGCGCGCCGCCGATGAGCAGGCCGACCGTCAGCCCCACCACGGTCAGCAGCGTGAAGCTCGACGGTCGCAGCGCGTGGCGCCACAGGATCCGTCGCGTCGGCAGCCCTTTGCTGCGAGCCAGATCGATGAACGGCAGGCGCAGCGTGGCGATCATGTCCGACCGGAGCAAGCGCATGAACACGGCCGCTTGGCCCATCGCCAGAGCCAGCGACGGCAGCAGCATGTGCTTGAAATGCAGCACGACGTCCTCGCCGAGCGGCACATAGCGCGCGGCTGGCAGCACGCGGAATCCGATCTCGTTGCCTGCCACGCTGAGCCCGCCGATGGACAAGAAGAGCACGAGCATCACGGCGAGCACAAAGTTCGGCGTGGCCAGAAACCCCAGCATCACGTTGTTGATCGTGCCGTCGGTCTTGGTTCCCTGCCGGTAGCCGGCCCAGATGCCCAGCGGGATGGCGAAGCCCAGGGCGATCACGACCGAGTAGGCCATGATCTGCAGCGTCGGGGTCATCGAGCGCGAGATGCCATCGGCGACGTCCTCGCGCAGAACGATCGACGTTCCGAGGTCACCCGTGAGGACGCCGCCCAGCCAGTTGCCGTAGCGGTTGAAGAACGGCTCGTCGAGTCCCAGTTCGGTGCGCACGATCGCAATCTGGTCCGCCGTGGCCGCAGGGCCCAGAATGTTGATGGCGGGATCGCCCGGGAGGCTCGCCATCAACGCGAACACCACGAACGACACACCGACCAGCACCGGGATCACGCCGGCAATGCGACGCAACGCGTAACGGCCGTCCGCGATGCCGGCCCCGACGGTGCCGATGAGAACGAACACGCCGAAGGTCCAGCTGAAGGGGGGCCGCCAGAACCAGGCCCACGCGATCGTGGCCAGCAGCGCCACCGCGACGATGCGGCCGAGCTGATCGCGAACAGCCTGCTTCATACCCGTCGTGCCTCCCCCAGCTGGTTCGCCCATTGTTGCCCGCTCATGTTCGCTCCGCTGACGGGCCGCTCGGGCCACGGCTTCGCCATGCGGCTCAGCCTCTTGCACCAACTCATCGCCTCAGCCCTGACAATCGCCGTCATCGCACCAGATCTGGGCGACGTGGTGTGCCCCGGCGTTCACGGCGAACGCGCCGACGTCGCTGCCCGGGATCGGCAGATCGGTGAGGTTGTGCACCCGGGGGTTGGCGATGACGCCCCACAGCGTCCAGTGCGTCCACAGGTTCCAGACGTTGCGCCCGAAGGCCCGGTTCACCTCCTCGGCCGCCTCACGGCGCGCTGCGGGGTCGGGGTTGTGGCGGATGACATCGTATGCAGCATCGATGGCAGGGTCCTGGAAGCGCCCCAGGTTGGAGGCCAGCTCGGGCACTGTCGGGTCGATCGGGAGCGCAGTTGACGAATTCCACCAGAGCCACTGCTCGATGGGGTCCACCCCGCCGTGGGCGCGCAGCCCCATCATCTCGTACAGCCCGGCCAGCGCCAGGCCGAAGTACTGGCCCTGCTCGATGGGCTGGATCGTCGCCGCGATCTCGTCGCCGAAGGCAGCCCGCCACATCGACACGATCAGCTCGTTCGACTCGACGTTGAACGGGTCGTTGGTGGAGTTGAACCCGAACGTCACCGGGTTCTGGCCGCTGTCGGCCTTGCACTGGCCGAACTCGGCTCGGGCGGCATCGATGTCGTACGTCGGGTAGTCCGAGTCGTCCAGATAGCCCATGCTGCCGGGCGGGAACGGCCCATTGGCCGCCCGCACCAAGCCCTGGAACCGTTCGCTGACGAATCGTTCGCTGTCGAACGCGTGCGCCAGTGCCTTGCGGCAGCTCAGGTGCACCAGCGGGTTGGCCACATTGAGCCCGTGCGGGTCCATCGGGATCGGCTCGTCACGGCCCCGCAGCTCGGCGAGTACCGGATTCGTTCCCGATGCCACGTTCATGAGGCTGAAGTTGGTCTCGCCGAAGTCGTTGGCTTGCAGCAGCACGAAGTCGGGGTCGCCTTCGTACTTGGCGATCTCGTAGGCGTTCGAGGTGTGGATGATGTCGAACTGGCCCGCTCTCAGGCCGTTGGAGCGACCCACGATGTCCACCGACACCACGAACTCGATCTCGTCGAGATAGGGCAGGCTCTCGCCGGTGATGCCGTTGGGGCCGCGCCAGTAGTCCGGGTTGCGCTCGGCGATGAAGCTGTTCCCGTTGCCGGGCGTGTACTCCACGAACTTGAACGCCCCCAGCCCCACCGGTGCCGACGGATCGCCGGCGGCGCTGGCGAGGCCTGCCGTGCGCTCATCGGCTGACAGCGGCGAGAACGGCGACGTGTACATCGGGTTGTTGGGCAGCGTCTCGAGCCATGCCGGGGAGAACATGAAGCCGCAGCCCTGCTCCCTCGACGCGGGACCCGGCCCCGTCGCGAACGGGATCGACGTCTCGTAGTGGACGTACTGGCCTTCGCCCCAGACGTTCTCGATGCCCAAGTAGCCGGGCGCGGTCTGCTGGCTGAAGCGGCACAGGTTGATGTTGTAAGCCACGGCCTCGCCGGTCAGCGGCGTCCCGTCGTGGAACCTGATGCCGTCGCGGATCCGCAGCGTCCACGTCAGGAAGTCGTCGCTGGCCGTCTCGGACTCCACGAGGTACGGCACGATGTCGCCGTTGGCGTCGGTGACGTACATCGACTCGGTGATCGCTCGCATGATCATGCGGCAGCTGATCGCGCACAGTGCTGCGTAGGGCGCGAACGGGTTCGCGGTGTCGGCCTCGATGCCGTACACCAGACGGCCGCCGTGCACCGGGCCTGAGGAGACCTCGCGGGTGTCCTCGCCCGTGGCCTCGCCGGCCTCGCGCGCCTCGACGACCTCCGCATGGGACGCCTCCAGCGTGGTCGTGACGTCTGCGGCTGGGTCGCCCGCCGAGCCGTCGGCCGCGGCATCGGCCGGATCGGATGGGGTGGCCGAGCCCCCGCCGCCATCACCGGCGGAGCAGGCGACGGCAATCAGCGCGAACGCTGCCGCTGCTGCCAGCGAACGCGCTCGCGCCAATTGCCGCCTCTTCCTTCGTTCTGGTAGGCGCTCAGCCCTGGCAGTTCCCGTCGGTACACCAGATCTGCGCCAAGTGGTGCTTGCCCGAGATCACCGGGAAGGTGCCCTCCGCGTTGTCGGGGATCGGCAGGTCGGTGATGTTCTGCACCCGCGGGCTGGCGATGATGCCCCACAGCGTCCAGTAGGTCCACAGGTTCCAGACATTCTTGCCGAATGCCCGGTTGACGGCTTCAGCCGCTTCCTTGCGTGCCGCGGGGTCGGGATTGTGGCGGATGACCTGGAAGGCGGCGTCGATCTCGGGATCCTGGAAACGACCGAAGTTCAATGCGAGCTCAGGCACGCCGGGATTGACCGGACTCGCCGTTGCCGAATTCCACCAGTACCACTGCTCAGCCGGATCCACGCCGCCGTGGTTGCGCCAGCCCTGCATCTGGAACGCGCCTACCAGTGCAAGCCCGATGTACTGGCCTTGCTCGATCGGTGCGATCGTCACCGCCAGCTCGTCGCCGAACGCATCGGTCCACATCGACGCAATGAGCTCGTTGGACTCCACGTTGAACGCGTCGTTGGTGGTGTTGAACGAGAATGTGACTGGGCTCTGGCCGCTGTCGGCTTTGCACTGCTCGAACTCCGCCTGTGCGGCGTCGAGGTCGTAGGTCGGGAAGCCGGTGTCCTCCAGGTAGCCCAAGCTGCCCGGCGGGAACGGGCCGTTCGCTACCTGCACCAAGCCTTGGTGGCGCTCATCGGCGAAGCGCTCGCCATCGAACGCGTGGGCCATCGCCTTGCGGCAGCTCAGGTGCACCAACGGGTTGGACTTCTGCGGATCGGTCGGATGGGTATTGATGCCCAGCGGGTCCATCGGGATGAGCTGAGCCGCATCGGTGGGGTCGCCGCCGCGCACGAAGGTGAGCACCGGGTTCACGCCGGCAGCGACGTTGATGAGGCTGTGGCTGGTCTCGCCGAAGTCGTTGGCCTGCAGCAGCACGAAGTCGGGATCGCCCTCGTACTTGGAGATCTCATCGGCGTTCGCCGTGTGGATGATGTCGAACTGGCCGGCCTTCAGGCCGTTCGAGCGGCCCTGGATGTCCACGGCCACCACGAATTCGATCTCGTCCAGGTACGGCAGGTTCTCGCCCGTGATGCCGTTGGCGCCACGCCAGTAGTCAGGGTTGCGCTCGGCGATGAAGCTGTTGCCATTGCCCGGCGTGTAGCTCACGTACTTGAATGCACCCAGACCGACCGGAGCCGAGGGATCGCCGGTGGCGGCCGCGAGGGCTGCCTCTCGAGCGGCCTCAGGCAGCGGCGATGCCGGCGAGACGTACAGCGGGTTGTTGGGCAGCGTCTCCATCCATGCCGGCGAGAACATCTGACCGCACACCTCTGCACGGCCTGCCGGGCCGACGCCGGTCGCCAGCGGCTGACCGGGGCTGGCAGTGACGGTGACGGTCTGGCCCTCGCCCGTGACGCTGTCGATGCCCAAGAACGCCGGGCCGGTGAGCTGGCTCAAGCGGCAGAGGTTGATGTTGTAGGCCACGGCCTCGCCGTTCAGCGGCGTCCCGTCATGGAACGTGATGCCGTCGCGGATCGTGAGCGTCCAGGTCATGTAGTCGTCGCTGTGGGACTCCGACTCCACCAGCAAGGGCACGATCTGGCCGTCGCTGTCGGTGATGTACAGCGAGTCGGTGATGGCCCGGAAGATCATGCGGCAGCTGATCGCGCACGATGTCGCGTAGTGGACGAACGGGTTGGCCGAGTCGGCCTCGATGCCGTACACGAGCTTGCCGCCGTGGACTGGGCCGGTCTCGGTCTCGCGGACGTCCTCACCGGTGGCCTCACCGGCCTCGCGGGCCTCGACCACCTCTTCTTCCTGCTCGGACATGGTGGTGGAAGGCGCTTCGACTGCAGCCTCGGTGGTGTCCGGCTCCGGCGCCGGGCCCTCGCCCGTGTCGCCGCTGTCGTCGCTCCCACCGCATGCGACCGCGATCAGGGCAAATGCGGCAAGGATCACGCCGAGCCGGATGCCGACCGAGCGCCGCGACCCCCGGCGGCGCCGCCTGCTCATGAGTTGACCGGCATCGCGCCGCGAGTGACCTAGGTGCATCGTGGATTCTCCTCCGCAATCGCGCCATCGCGGCGCTTAGCGCGCAAACTACTAGCCCCTGAGCGCTCCGATGACCTACCCCGCAAGGGTGCTCATGGCCGGTACGGTGCAGCCGGGCCGGTAGCTCAGTGGTCAGAGCAGGCGACTCATAATCGCTGGGTCGTGGGTTCGATCCCCACCCGGCCCACACCCGCGGCGGCAACCCCAGACTGGTCGGCGCACTCAGTATCGTTGCTCCGCACGTTCGGGCATGTTCGAGCATTCGTCTGCCCGTTCGGTCCGGGGTAGCTCAGTTGGCAGAGCAGCGGACTGTTAATCCGTTTGTCGTGGGTTCGAGCCCCACCCCCGGAGCACTCTCACCCAGTTGGTCGGCTCCCTCAGCTGGCGCGCAGCCATTCCGCCACTGCCTCGGCTGCACCGACCTGCAGCTCGGGATCCAGCAACTCGGCCTCGCGATCGCGGAGCCAGACAAGCCAGCCGTGGCGCAGTCGCATGCGCTCGTGCTCTGACTGCTGAGGATCGGATTCGGCGCCTGGGATCTCCGCGCCGTCGCGGATGAGCTGAATCGTCTCGTGCACGTGTCGATGCAGTGCCCTCGCCGCTCGATCCAATGCCTCGCCCTCGTTGAGTTCGCTGGCGCCAGCAGCCGCATGGGCAAGCAATTCGCGGTCGGGTACATCGGAATTCAGGCGATCACGCCAATCGGGCTCCCCGACAAGGCGGAGATACGCCTCGCGAATCTCGGGCAAGGAGAACAGCTGGGGCACGATGAGCGACGCGGCGTCACTGTCTGCAGAAGCGACTGCCTCAAGCAGCGCTTGCTCGCGGGCTGCAACACTGCGCTCGGCGCTGCGGCCCGTATGCCGCCGAGCAGCCGCTGAGGGTGCCTCAGGGAAATCCCAGCCGTCGCCCGCGTTCTGATCCGGATACGGGTCGTCGAAGTAGCCCTCCTCAGGCTCCGGCGGGGGCGGGAAGTCGTAGGCGTCACCGGCGGCAGGTGCAGTCCGTTCGACCTGCCGTTGGCGGGCGGACTCGACGCGCTCGCGCAGGTCGGCGACCGTCATCGGGATGAGCCGCGCGACGGGCTCCAGATCGGCGTCGATGAGCACGTCAGCGGGGTACACAGCGAACACCGCTGCGACTTCGTCTGCTGCACGGTCGCGACCCGTCGGGCTGTCGAGTTCGGCCCGTTGCAGGATGCGCTCGGCCCGAAAGGCATGCAGCGGTTGAGCTTCATCCAATGCTCGGCGCAGCGCAGGCGGGTTGCTGGCTGCGAGATCACCCGGATCGGATCCCGGCGGGAGCGCTGCAACGAAGATGTCGAGTCCAAACTCCCGCTCCCACTGGTGCGCTCGCTCCGCGGCGGTCTGGCCTGCGGCGTCAGCGTCAAAGGCCAGCACGATGCGCTTGGCGGAACGCGAGAGCAGTTCGGCGTGCTGCTTGGTCAGCGCTGTGCCGCAGGTGGCAACGGACTCCGACACACCAGCGAGGTCGCAGCCGATGACATCGGTGTGGCCTTCGCAGACCACAACTCGCTCCGATGTGCGGGCGGCCTGCTTCGCCAGATGCAGCCCGTAGAGCACCTTGCTCTTGTCATACACGGCCGTGCCGGCGGTGTTCTTGTACTTCGGGCCCTTGGGCGGCGCCTCGCCAGAGCGGGGCAGGATGCGACCGGCGAAGCTGACCACCCGGCCGCTGGCGTCGCAGATCGGGAACATGACCCGGTCCCGAAAAAAGTCCGATTCCTGTTCCGCGGACGCCAGCCCGGCCTTCCTCAGCAGATCCACCGGAGCGCCGAGGTGCTGGCACAGTGCATCCCACAGCGGCGGGGCGTAGCCCAGACGCCACTGCACCACAGTGTCGCGGTCGTAGCCCCGCCGTCGCAGGTAGGCCCGCGCTTCGCCTGCGTCGGGGCTGCTCATCAGGCGCTCGTGGTAGAAGCGAGCGGCGCGTTCCAGCAGGTCCAAAAGCTCCTTGCGGTGCCGGTTGGAGCGTTGAGCGCCGGGCGCGTCGTAGGTGAGCTCGATATTGGCTGCAGCCGCGAGCTGCTCGACGGCATCTGCGAAGTCGAGGTTCTCGGTCTCACGCAGGAACGTGATCGCATCTCCGGAGGCCTTGCAGCCGAAGCAGTGATAGAAGCCCTCGCTGCCGTTGACGCTGAACGACGGCGTCTTCTCGGTGTGGAACGGGCACAGCCCCACGTGGCGGCTGCCGACACGCTTCAGGCTCACCCGCCTGCCGATGAGCGCGACGAGATCGGTTGCCTCGCGCACACGCTGTACGTCGGAGTCCCGAATGCTCATCTGCCGATGACGCTAGTAACTGGCTGCAACACACTCCGGCGGGAGGATTGCCCGCGATTGCCTCAATCCCCCGCCAACAAAGCCTGGGCGGCGGCGAGACGGGCTATCGGCACTCGGTATGGCGAGCACGACACGTAGTCGAGGCCTGCTTGCACAGCGAATTGGATGCTGGCCGGGTCGCCGCCGTGCTCGCCGCAGATGCCGGCGCGCAGGTCTGGATTGGCGGCGCGCCCTCGCTCCATCGCACTGCTCACGAGCTCGCCGACGCCGGCAGGGTCCAGCGAGGCGAACGGGTCGGCGTCCAGCAGCCCGTCGGCGACATAGGGAGCGATGACCTGTGCCGCCGTGTCATCGCGACTGAAGCCGAACACCATCTGGGTGAGGTCGTTGGTGCCGAAGCTCGCGAACTCCACGCCGCTCGCCAACTCGCCGGCGATGAGACAGGCGCGCGGCGTCTCGATCATGGTGCCGATCGGCGGCGCAGCACCGGCAGCGGCATCAGCACCATTCCACGCCGAACGCACGGCGTCGACCGCCGCCGCCAGCTCTCCGGCTGTGGACACCAAGGGCACCATGATCTCGACACGGGGGTCGCCGCCCGCGGCACGACGGTCGGCCACTGCGCCTGCGAGCGCCTCCACCTGCGCGGCATAGAGCTCGGGGCGCAACAGGCCGAGCCGCACGCCGCGCACGCCGAGCATCGGGTTGTGCTCGTGCCACTGCGCGGCTTCGGCGGCATCCGCACCGGCAAGGAACTCGTGCATGGGCGCATCGAGCAGCCGGACCGTGACGGGCAGTCCGTCCATTGCCGCCAGCAGCTCCTGAAAATCTGCTCGCTGGGCCGCTGCGAGATCGTGGACGTGCTCGTCGTGCCCGTGCAGCACGACGTGCTGCACGATCTCCAGCCGGTCGGGCGCCAAGAACATGTGCTCGGTACGGCACAATCCGATGCCCTGCGCCCCGAGCGCCTGCGCCGTCGCAGCATCAGCCGCGGTATCCGCATTGGCGAGCACAGAGAACCGTCCTGCTGCGACCCGATCCGCCCAGTCGAGTGCCTCAGCAATCTCCGCCGGCAGTGCCGAACCCGGCTCCGTACCCGCACCCGCACCGCCGACGGTCGACCCGGCAATCTCACGGCCGCCGAGGGTCACCTCGCCGGTTGACCCATCGATCGAGATCGGCGTGCCATTGGCAATGCGCCGGTCGCCGACCGTGAAACAGTCGGTTTCCACCGTGATCTCGCGTGCGTCGCACACGGCGGGAAGGCCCCAGCCCCGGGCCACCACTGCCGCATGGCTCGCCAGCCCGCCCCGGGCAGTCAGGATTCCCGCCGACAGGCCCATCGCCGCCACGTCGGCGGGGGTGGTCTCGGTGGCGACCAGGATCACCGTGCTGCCCGCGGACGCCAGATCCAGCGCCGCTTCCGAGCCCACTGCCACAACGCCCGACGCTGCGCCCGGCGATGCTGCCAGACCGGTCGTCAGCACAGCCACCTCGCCAGCGCCCGACGCCGACTCGAAGGCGGGATGCAACACCTCCACCAGCTCGTCGATGCGCAGGTCGGCCACTGCTCGGCGCTGCCGGTCGCTCAACTCGGACGCCGCGTTCGAATCGCTCATCGCGGCACCCGGTCGTGCAGGCCCATGCGGTCCCCCTGTGCCATCCGGCATCGTGCCGGCATCGGCCGTCCCGTCGAAGCCGTGCCCTCAGAGACCCAGCCGGCTCCCCAGATGGTCTACCAGCGCGTCGATCGGCACTCGGTCCTGGGCCATCGTGTCGCGGTCACGGACGGTGACGCAGCGGTCGTCAACAGACTCGAAGTCGACCGTCACGCACAGCGGCGTGCCGATCTCGTCCTGGCGGCGGTAGCGGCGCCCGATGGCCTGGGTCTCGTCGTAGTCGCACATCCAGTGCGGCTGACACAACGCCAGCACCTCGCCGGCCAGGGCGGGAAGCGGCTCCTTGCGAGACAGCGGCAGCACCGCCACCTTGTACGGCGCCAGCCGCGGGTGCAGCCCCAGCACCGTCCGCTCTTCGTCGTTGACGGTCTCGGTGCGGTAGGCAGCCAGCAGGAACGCCATCAGCGCCCGCGTCGCCCCCGCAGCCGGCTCGATCACGTGCGGCACGTACCGCTCGCCGCTGGCCTGATCGAAGTACTCCAGCTTCTGGCCCGAGTGCGCGGCGTGCTGGCTCAGGTCGTAATCGCCGCGGTTGGCGATGCCCTCGAGCTCGCCCCAGCCCCACGGGAACAGGAACTCCACGTCGCTGGTGCCGCTGGAGTAGTGGCTGAGCTCGTCGGCGTCATGGGGGCGCAGGCGGAGCTGGCCGGCGGGGATGCCCAGGTCGGCATACCACCCGAGCCGCTCGGCCAGCCAGTACTCGTACCACTGCGAGGCCTCGGCGGGCGGCACGAAGAACTCCAGCTCCATCTGCTCGAACTCGCGGGTGCGGAACACGAAGTTGCCCGGCGTGATCTCGTTGCGGAACGACTTGCCGACCTGCGCGATGCCGAACGGCGGGCGCTTGCGGCTGGTCTCCAGGATGTTCTTGAAGTTCACGAACATGCCCTGGGCGGTCTCAGGCCGCAGGTACACCTCGGCGCCCGCGCCCTCCACCGGCCCGGCCTGGGTGCGGAACATGAGATTGAACGCCCGCGCCTCGGTAAACGTGCCGCGCCGGCCGCAGTTGGGGCACAGGTCCGGGTCGTCGAGCTGGTCCTGGCGGTGGCGGGTCTTGCACTCGGTGCAGTCGACCAGCGGGTCGGTGAAGTTCTTGAGGTGCCCCGAGGCCTCCCATATCTGGGGCGGGCCCAGGATTGATGCGTCGAGACCCACCACATCGCTGCGCATCTGCACCATGGAGCGCCACCAGGCGTCCTTCACGTTGCGCAGGAGCTGGGCGCCGATCGGCCCGTAGTCATATGCGCTGCGGAATCCGCCGTAAATCTCAGCGGAGCCGAAGACGATGCCGCGGCGCTTGCAGAGATTGACGATCTTGTCGAAGAGCGCCGGGTCCGCAGCGGGTTCGCAGACGGTCTCGGGCGCTGGCTCGGCACTGGGGGGCGACGTCACGGGCGGCAAGGGTACTGAGCCTCTCATGGGGTGCCCGGGTGAATTTTGGCCGGTTGCTCCGGCGCGTCGGTGTGCCAGCAGGAGACGCCATTGATTTAGGCTGACAGACGTGCGGCTGCGCGACACCACGGTGATCTTCCTGTGCGCATTCCTCGGCATGATGGTGCTGTTCATGCACCTGCCCGTCTTCGGCGGGCCCTATGAGGACATCCAAGAAGGTCAGGTCGACTGGACCTGCTCGATGCCGCTGCTCAGCCTGGCGCCGGCCGATGTGGACATCGACAAGGTGCGTGAGGCAGTCGACGATGCGCTCGTGACGGCCCGCACCACCGGCCAGAGCTACGTGGCGCCCGAGAGCCGCCATCCGCTGTGCGGCGGCTTGGCCCGCACACAGGTGGTGCTGGCGCTGCTGGCCCTCGCCGGGGCGTTCTGGCGAGGCCGCAGGTGGTGGCGCTCGACCGAGGACGCACGCGCCGAGAAGCGCTTCAAACGGCTCCACGAGAGCGTCAGCAACCCCCAGGGACGCTCCCGGCTGTTCCGCTAGCCAGCTCAGCTCAGCAGGTCCGTGCTGCGCAGGCGCCGGACTGAGTCCGATGCGACCGGCGCTGGTCGACAGCTCAGCTCAGCAGGTCCGTGCTGCGCAGGCGCCGGTCGGTGTGGTACTCCCACATGCGGGAGACGATCGCTGCGGCTTCGTGGGAGTCCGCCGACGGCGGTGCTTCGAGCACCGCGTTGACCTGTCCGGACATGATCGAGCGCAACAGCTCGAGCGCGCCGGGCGACAGCGGGCGGCCTCGCCGGTGGGTCTCGCAGGTCACGCCGCCCTGGGCCGGATCGAACGCCACCACAGCGCCGCCGTCGCAACCGCTGCCCACGACGCACTCGTCGAGCAGCGGAGCGGTGCCTTCGTGTGCCAGCAAGCGCAGCAGGAACGCCGGCAGCAGCATCTCGGCACCCCCGCGGTCGAGGCGGCCCAGCGCACCCACCAGCATCTGGTACGGCACCGGGTCCTCGCCGCGGTCGTGCACGATCTGATCGACTGCCTCGGCCAACGACATCGCAGTGCCCAGCCGGTCGAGATCCTCACGCAGACTCCCCCATCGATCCAGCGTCAGCGCACCGGTGACGATGTCGAGCTCGCCGCGCCCCCGGTACAGCTGCAGGTCGACATGGCGGAGCGGCTCGACGTGACCGGCCAGCTTGCTGCGAGTGCGCCGCGCGCCCTTCGCGACGGCGCGCACTTTGCCGTGCCCCGCGGTGATGATCGTGACGATCCGATCGGCCTCGCCGAGCTTGATCGTGCGAAGCACGACCCCTCGGTCCCGGTACTGCATCTGGGGGGACACCCCCTCGTCATCGTGCTTCGGTGCCGACGGGCGCCCGCCCGACGTCAGCCTTTGAGGCCCCCGAATCGGCGATCGCGCGCCTGGTACTTGCAGATGGCGTCGAACAAGTCCTCCCGCCGGAAGTCCGGCCAGAGGATGTCGGTGAACACCAGCTCGCTGTAGGCCACCTGCCACAGCAGGAAATTCGACAGCCGGTTCTCGCCTGAGGTCCGGATCATGAGGTCGACCTCGGGCATCTCCGCGTCGTAGAGATGCTTGACGAGCGCAGCCTCGTCGACCTTGTCGGCGGGGACGCCCGAGCGCACCAGACCGGCGGCAGCATCGACGATCTCTGCCCGGCCGCCGTAGTTGAACGCCACCGTGAAGGTGAGGCCCGTGTTGGCCGCGGTCAGCTCGACGGCCTCGTCGATGCGGGCCCGCACCCGGCGCGGGATGCGAGCATCGGGTCGGCCGACGAAGCGAATCCGCACGTTCTTGTCGTGCAGCTCTTGGCTGCGCCGCACCAGCAAGGACTCGTTGAATCCCATCAGGAAGCGCACTTCAGCCGGCGGGCGACGCCAGTTCTCTGTGCTGAAGGCATACACGGTGAGCCATTGCAGGCCGATGTCGGCAGCGCCCTCGACGGTGTCGATCAGCGCCTCCTCGCCCGCCGCATGCCCCTCGGTACGTGGCAGGCCGCGCGCTTGGGCCCAGCGTCCGTTGCCGTCCATCACACAGGCCACGTGAGTCGGCAGACACGTCGGATCGATGCCCATACCGGGGTTCACATTGCGCAGGGTAGAACCCTCGTCAACGCATGGGGAAACGCCCCCATGACAACGATGCCGCTGTCGTACCGTTGCGGGTCGCAGCGAACCTCCCCAGCAGCAGACCGACGTGAGGGCCGATGTCCGACGAACCCTGGGATCTTGCCCCGCCAACCGATGAGCTCGATGTCGCTGCTGCACTCGACGACTCGATCGCGGCGCTCGGCCACGACGGCGAGCGGCGAGACGGCCAGGCCGAGATGGCAGCTGCTGTCGCAGAGGCGATGGCCGACGGCGGCACGCTGCTGTGCCAGGCGGGCACGGGTGTGGGCAAGTCGCTCGCCTACCTCGTCCCGGCCGCGCTTGCTGCCGCTGCGGGCAAGCGAGTCGTCATCGCCACCGCGACACTGGCGCTGCAGGACCAGCTCGTCGGCAAGGACCTTCCGCTGGTGGCGGCGGGGATGGCCCAGCGGCTCGGACGCCCCGTGCGGTGGGAAGTCCTCAAGGGACGCAACAACTACCTCTGCCGTCACCGCTTCGGCGAGCACGCACAGCAGCAGATGGACCTGGCCGGAGGGCCGGCCACGCCGTCAGAACTGGCCCGGCAGCGGCAGCTCGCCGAGATCCAGCAGTGGGTGCCCCGAACGCGTACCGGCGATCGTTCGGAGCTGGCGGTCGCGCCCGACGCGCGCGTGTGGTCATCGGTGTCGGTGACCAGCACCGAGTGCATCGGTGCCGAGCGCTGTCCCGAAGGTCACCGCTGCTTCGCCGAGGAAGCCCGGGCTCGCGCCGCGAGAGCCGGGATCGTGGTGACCAACCAGCACCTGTACTGCATCGACCTGTTCGGCGACGGCTACCTGTTCGGTCCCCACGATGCCGTCGTGTTCGACGAGGCACATCAGCTCGAGCCGGTCGTCACCCAAGTAGCCGGACTCGAGATCACCCCGGCCGGTTTCTCGCGGCTGGCCGCCGAAGCGCGGGCGGCGGGGGCTGCGGGAACGGCTGCGGACGCCGTCGCTGATGTCTCGAACCGTCTGGCCGACGAGCTCGGTCCCCTGCGCGACACCCGCTTGGGGGCGATCACCGGCGACCTGGCGAGCCTGCTCGAACTCGCCGACACCAGGGTCACCGATCTCGCGGCGGAGCTGCGGTCGAACGGCGACGACGCAGCAGACCTCGAACGGCTGCGCGTCGGGCGGATCGCAGCGGAATCGCTCAACGCACTGCGTGCCGCTCTGGATCCTCCGCAAGGAACCGTCATCCTGGTCGAAGGCCGCGGCCGCCTCCGTCTCGCCCCGCTCGATGTGGGCGACCTGCTCGCGAGCCGCCTGTGGGGCCGTCAGGCGTGCGTGCTCACCAGCGCGACGCTCGGCCCGCACCTGGTCGGGCGGCTCGGCGTACCCGCCGCCGACCACACGTATCTCTCGGTGGACAGCCCGTTCGACTATCGGGCCAATGCCCTGCTGTACTGCGCCCGGCATCTGCCCGCCCCCACCTCCGATGCGTACCGGAACGCCGCGATCGACGAGCTGGTCGAGCTCGTCACTGCTGTCGGCGGGCGCACGCTGGCACTGTTCACGAGCTGGCGCGCCCTCAATGACACGGCGGATGCGCTCACCGAGCGGCTCAGCGGCATCCGGGTGCTGCGCCAGGGCGGCGATCTGTCGAATGCAGCGCTGCTCGACGCGCTCGGCGACGATCCCGCGACGGTGGTGTGCGGCACGATGAGCTTCTGGCAGGGAGTGGATGTGGCCGGGTCGGCCCTGTCGCTGCTGGCCATCGACCGTCTGCCGTTCGCCAGGCCCAACGAGCCGCTCGCAGCAGCCCGGCGCGAGGCCGCAGGCCGCGATGCCTTCATGACCGTCGACGTGCCAAATGCCGCAGACATGCTGGCCCAAGGCGTCGGCCGGCTCATTCGCACCACCTCGGATCGAGGCGTCGTGGCCGTGCTGGACTCGCGGCTCGCCACTGCCGGCTACCGGTCGCGCCTGCTCGATCCGCTGCCGCCCATGCGCCGCAGCATCGACCAGGCCGAGGCAGTGGAATTTCTCAGCGCCATCCGGGACCAGCACGCCACCTCAGCGGCCGAACCCTGCGTCTGAGCGGGACACCCCGGGCGAGTGGGTGGCCCGAGCGGCCCGTGAGCGTCCGCGACGGCGTGCGGGCAACAGCGGACTGCGCGGCGGTCAGTTGTGCGGCTCTGAGGGGGCTTCGGGTGCGAGCATGCGGGCGACCGAGTCGGGGGTGCGCTGCCAGTCCGGCTCGACACGGACGCGCAACTCGAGGTAGACGCCGTCGAGGCCGAGTTCGCGCCGCGCCGCTGTGCCCACCTCGCGCAGCATGCGACCTCCCTTCCCGATCACGATGCCTTTTTGGGACGCACGCTCGACGGCAATGTCGCACCGGATGCGCTTGGGCTCCCACTCGGTGACCCGGACAGCGATGCTGTACGGCAGCTCGTCGCCCAGCCGTGCCAGCAGCTGCTCGCGCACCGCTTCGGAGATGCGCCACGCCTCAGGCAGGTCGGTGATGCTCTCGGGCCCGAAGTAGGCGGGGCCCTCGGGAAGGCCCGCCACGACATGCTCCAGCAGAGCATCGGTGCCCTCGCCAGTGCGGCCCGACACCGGGAAGTAGGCGTCGGCGTCGAGTTCTGCCGCCGCAGCCAGCTGCTCGGCAACCTGTGCTCTCGATGCCCGGTCGCACTTGGTGACGGCGACCACGGTGTTGGCGCCCGCCGGCAGCGACTCCCAGACCAGGCGGTCACCCCGGCCCAGCGGCGCGGTCGCGTCGAGCACCATGCAGATCACGTCGGGCGGCTCCAGATCGGAGATCGCGGTGCGGGCCGTCTCGTTGAGCTGCTCGCCCAGCGAGGTGACCGGTTTGCCGATGCCGGGCGTGTCCACGAACACGATCTGGGCGCCGGGCAGGTGACGCACGCCCATGACTCGAAGTCGCGTGGTCTGAGGCTTGTCAGAGGTGATGCTGACCTTGGCGCCCACGAGACTGTTCAGCAACGTGGACTTGCCTGCATTCGGGCGCCCGACGAGGGTCACGAATCCTGAGCGCACCGTCCGCTCCGGGCCTAGCCCGAACCCACCCGATCATCGTCCCGAGGAGCGGAGCCGTCGGCAGCCGCGGTTTCGTCGCGGCCGCCTTCGGGACCGGCACCTCGTCGGGCGCCGACGAGGCTGATGCGCCGGCCCTCGACTTCGAGCGCGGACAGGCACCAGCCGTCGAGCTCGACGGTCTCGCCGGGGACCGGCACATGTCCGGCGCGGTCCAGCACCAGCCCGCCGACCGTGTCCCAATCGCCGTCAGGCAGGCGCAGCTCGAGCACCTCGGCAAGCCGGGACGCGGGCAGGCGTCCCGAGAACATGAACGCGCCGTCGCCGACCTCTTGGACGAGTGCCTCGTCGACGTCGTACTCGTCGGCGATCTCGCCCACCAGCTCCTCGATGATGTCCTCGAGCGTGACGAGGCCCGCCACGCCGCCGTACTCGTCGACGGCGATCGCCAGGTGCGACTTGGACTCCTGCATCTCGCGCATCAGATCGCCGACCCGCTTGGTCTCCGGCACGAAGTTGGCGGGACGCAGCACCTCCGCGCAGGTCGCCGCGGCCTCCCCTGCGGGGGTGCCGCTTCGCGGATCGCCTTCGGGGCCGGCGCCGTGCAGGTGGGCCGCAATCAGGTCCTTCGCCAGCACCATGCCTCGCAGGTCGTCCACGCTGTCGCCGATCACGGGCAGCCTGGTGAAGCCCGAATCGATGATCGTCTCGAGCGCGTCGGCAACCGTGTCGTGCATGCTCGCGGTGACCATGTCGGGGCGAGGCACCATCACCTCGCGCACGATCGTGTCGCCCAGCTCCATGATCTGCTCGATCAGCGCAGCCTCGTCGTCGCGTATCAGGCTGGCCTGTGCTGCGGCCGATGCCAGCGCGACCAGCTCGTCCTCGGTGATCTCGCCGGTGTCGCTGTCGCTCGCTGCTGGGCCCAGCGCCCGCGCGGGGGCAGTCAGCAGGCGTGCCAGCCACACCAGTGGCGCTGTGCGGCTCAGCACGCGAGCCACCGGCGCCAGCACCCGCGCCATCCGGTCGTTCGCCTCGACGCCCCAGCGGCGAGGCAGCGACTCGGTCACCACAAAGAGCGCCACGGTCGTGACGGCAATCGCAGCCACGATGCCGGCGGTACCGGTCGTGCTGGCAGCGACCCAGGTGACGCCACCCACCAGGGTCACCTGGACCAGCACGCGCAGCAGCGAGACGGGTCCCAGCACCACCTCGCGGTCCTCCACGAGCTGCTCCAGCGAGGCTTTCGGCGGGGTGTTCGCGTCTCCGTTGTCGCGGTCGCCGTTGTGGCGCTCGCCGTTTCCGTTGGACTCGTCGAGGCCTGAGGCGCGAGCACGGCCCAGCCGCACGAAGGTCGCTTCGATGAGGCGCAGGAACATGGCGGCGGCCAGCAGGATCGCCGCCGCAACGGCGCCCAGCACCCAGTTCATGAGCGGCTCCACAGCGTGCGCAGGTGCTCGGTCTCGCGGGCGCGCATGGCTGCAGCATCAGCGGGCTCCGCGTGGTCCATGCCGAGCAAGTGCAGCACACCGTGCACGACGAGCAAATCGATTTCCGCGGTGACGCTGCCGTCGTGTCCCGGGCGGGATCCCGCGCCTGCTGGCGCGTTCACCACAGCGACCGCGGGGCACACGACGATGTCGCCGGCCAGGGCTGGGCCGGTCGGCTCGGGATTGACCTGCGGGTCGGCGTCCAGGCGAGCGCCAGCGCTGGAACCTCCCGGCGCCCGCGGACCCCTCACGAGGTCCAGCGGGAATGCGAGCACGTCAGTCGGTCCGGCGTGGCCCATGTGCGCTTGGTTCAGCTCCGCCATCTCGTCGCGGCCCACGAACGTCACAGCGGTCTCGGTGCCCGGCGGCACACCTTCGGCATCGAGCACCTGGCGCACCAAGGCGCGGTAGCGCCCCGGGTCGAGTCGCACATCGTGCTGACGGTCTGCGATCAGCACGCCGTCGTCGCCGGCGCAGCCGCCAGCCACCCGTTCACTCGCTGCCGTTGCGTTGCGCGTCACGCCGGTCATATGCCGCCACGATGTCGCCGACGATGCGATGGCGGGTGATGTCCCGCCTGCCGAGGCGGGCGAATGCCAGCCCGGGTATGCCGTCGAGCGATTTCTCGACGTCGAGCAGGCCGCTCTTGCCGCCGGGTACGTCGATCTGTGTGCGGTCGCCGGTCACGACCACCTTGGAACCGAAACCGATTCGTGTCAGGAACATCTTCATCTGTTCGGGCGTGGTGTTCTGGGCCTCGTCGAGGATGATGAAGCTGTCGTTGAGGGTGCGGCCGCGCATGAACGCCAGCGGTGCCACATCGATGGTCTTGCGCTCGAGCAGCTTGGAGGCGGTCTCCACGTCGAGCATGTCGTAGAGGGAGTCGTACAGCGGCGCCAGGTACGGGTCGATCTTCGCCATCAGATCCCCGGGCAGGAAGCCGAGCCGTTCACCCGCTTCCACCGCCGGGCGCGTCAGCACGATCCTCCTGACGGATTTCGACATGAGCGCCTCGACGGCCAGCGCGACCGCAAGCCAGGTCTTGCCCGTGCCCGCAGGCCCGACGGCGAACGTCACGATGTTGGAGCGGATCGACTCGACGTAGCGCTTCTGGCCGGCGCTCTTCGCCCGCACCACCCTGCCGTTGGGCGCGCGCACAATCGGGGCCGACAGCACGTCGCTCGGGCTCTCGTCTGCTTCGACCATGTCGATGACGCGGTCGAGCAGCTCAGGCTCGATGCGCTGGCCGGCCTCGAGGACGTGCACCATCTCTTCGAAGACCTGACCGACCAACGCAGCGCCGGGTCCCGCGACGGTGATCTCATTGCCGCGCACATGGATGTCGGCGTCGGCGAAATGATCCGCGACGAGTCGCAGGTGTTCGTCGCGCTGGCCCAGCACCCCGACCATGAGGTGATTGCCCGGAACGTGTATCCGGACCTGTGTGTCGGTCACTGGGCTCCGGCGCAGTACATCGTCGGCGTGGCGCTCATGAATCGATGGCGCACAGACGGCAATCCGGCATGCCGACGGTCGGTTCGGTCACGATGGGCTCAAGGCTAGTCGCGCCCGGTGATCTGTCATCGTCCGAGTTCGCACGTCACGAGCGCAGACCGGCGTAGATCTCCTTGCACGCCGGGCACACGGGAAAGCGCTCGCCGTCCCGTGTGGGCACCCACTTCTTGCCGCACAGCGCCACGACCGCCTCGCCGCTCACGGCCGAGCGGGTCAGCGCAGTCTTGTTGACGTAGTGAGAGAAGCGGTCGTGATCCCCCTCGGTCTCGCGGGTGTCAGGCCGTTCGATGACGTCGGGCGCACTCGACCCATAGCTGGCGACAGTCTGTGCGGCCACTTCGGTGCTCCCGGTTCGCTCTCCTGCCGGGGCCAACGGTACGGCAGTAATCTGCCCGTTCGCGCCGGAGCCGCAGCAGCGGTGCGCGCATGCGTCGAAGGGCAGCCCACTCCCAGCATGGCCAACACGTCTTCCACGGCCGTTCCCAGCGGCCGACCCGACTCTGCAGCGGGCTGGCTGGTCGTCGCTTCGGCTGCGCTCGCCACGTTCGCGACGTTCGGCGTGGTGTACAGCTTCGGCGTTGTCCTGGCAGCCATCCAGACCGAGTTCGGCATCGGCATCGGTGTCACCTCGCTGCTGTTCGCGATCTCGACGTTCATCTACTTCGTGCTCGGGGTCTTCACGGGACGCCTGGGCGACCGCTACGGGCCGCGGCGCGTGCTGTTCGTGGGTGCTGTGAGCACAGGTGCGGGGCTCTGGCTCACCAGCGTCGCCGACAATCTCTGGCTGGCGGTGGGCACCTACGGCTTCGGCGTCGGCATCGGCGTGGCCTGTGCCTACGTGCCGATGGTCTCCGCCGTCGGCGGCTGGTTCGTGAAGCATCGAACCGCCGCGCTCGGTGTCGCCGTGGCCGGCATCGGCCTGGGCCAGCTCGTGGGCGCACCGGTGGTGAAAGACCTGGTCGCTGAGCACGGCTGGCGCGATGCCTACCGGCTTCTCGCGGTGGTCGCGACCGTGCTGCTCGCAATCGCCGCCCTCGGCGCCAAGCGGCCGCCCGATGCGGCGCCGCTCGGCGAGCTGCCCTCGATGTGGCGGCTGATGCACAACCGCCGCTTCAGCATGCTCTACATGTCGATGTTCCTGTTGAGCGCGAGCCTCTTCATCCCCATCGTGTACATCGACAAGTACGTGTCAGACCGCGGCGGCACGCAGGGGGCCTGGTTGATCTCCCTCATCGGTCTGGCTTCGGTGCTGGGGCGGCTGGGACTCGGTGCGCTCGGCAGCCTGCTCCCGCTGATGCGCCTGTACCAGATCTCGTTCGCGGTGATGGGATTGAGCTACCTGATCTGGCTCTTCGCCGGAGACAACTCGGCTGCGCTGGTGGTGTTCGTCCTGGTCATGGGCAGCAGCTACGGCGGCTTCATCGCACTGTCTCCGGCGATTGCCGCACAGCTCTTCGGGCTGACCGGCCTCGGCGGCGTGCTGGGAGCGCTGTACACCGCTGCAGGGTTCGGCGGGCTTGCCGGCCCTCCCCTGATCGGCCTGCTGATCGACAACCACGGCTTCGGCGTCGCCATCGTCGCCGCCATGCTCATCGCGCTGGCGTCGGTGCCGCTGCTGGTCGCGACGACTCGCGCGCCGGAGGCCGCCCTGGTGACCGTGGGCGACGACGCGACCGCTGCCCGCGCCGTGACGTCGACGCCCCGCGATCAGGACGAGATGCCGCCTGCGGCACATGCGGGCGATGCTGTTCCCGCCGCTGGACTCAGGCGCAGCAGGCCGGTGACGGTGCTGCCGCTCCGCGCGGCACCGGCCCGCGCCGGGCTCGGGCATGCGCCGATCGACTCCGTGCTGCTGCTGTCCTTCGGCGGGCCCGAGGGTCCCGACGACGTCATGCCGTTCCTGCAGAACGTCACCCGGGGACGCGACGTGCCTGCTGAACGGCTCGCCCAGGTCTCCCAGCAGTACCTGCGCCATGGCGGTGTCAGCCCGATCAATGAGCAGAACCGCGCCTTGCTGGCGGCCTTGGCGGGCGAATTCACCCGCCGGGGTACGCCCCAAGCCTGTTACTGGGGCAACCGGAACTGGCATCCGTACCTGGCCGACACGGTCCGCCAGATGGCCGCCGAGGGCCGCCGCAATGCGGCGGTCATCGTGACCTCGGCATTCAGCTCGTACTCGGGGTGCCGCCAGTACCACGAAGATCTGGCCCGCGCCTCAGCCGATGTGGACGGGGCACCCGAGCTCAGACGTGTCCGCGTCTACGGCAATCACCCCGGTTTCGCGGGCGCCATGGCGGAGCGCGTCCGCGAGGCCGTCGACGGCGCACGGCTGCAGCACAGCGTGCACACCCTGTTCACCGCGCACAGCCTGCCTGCGTCGATGGCGGCGGCCTGTGACTACCAAGCGCAGCTGGCCGACGTCGCCGAATCCGTTGCCGCACAAGCCGGGCTCACCGGCGAGCACGAGGTCGTGTACCAGTCCCGCAGCGGGCCACCGCGGGTGCCATGGCTGGAACCCGACGTCAACGACCGCCTCATCGAACTCGGCACCCAGGGCGTCCGTTGCGTGCTCGTCGTGCCGCTCGGCTTCGTCTCCGATCACATGGAGGTGCTCGTCGACCTCGACACGCGCGCACGCGCGACCGCGGCGCGGGCGGGCATCACCATGGTGCGCGCCGCCACGGTGGGCACCCATCCCCTGTTCGTGGAGGCACTCGTCGATCTCGTCGAGGAGACAGCCGGACTGCGCAGCGATCGTCCTGCGGTCGGGCATCTCGGTCCGCGACCTGACAGCTGCGCCCCTGGCTGCTGCGTCGCCTAGCGGCTAGCCGCAGCCGCTGGTGGCTCCGCAGGAAGGGCAGGCGAAGCACGAGCCGGCGCGCACCATGCGATCGCCGCATGTCATGCACAGCGGTGCATCGCGGTACCCGCTCGGCTCGACAGGCTGCGACGGCGGATCGGGTGCCGGCTCGGCACCGATTGCAGTCTCGACCGAGGCGCTCTCGAGCCCGGGCAGCGGCGGATCGGTGCGCTCGGGAACGCTCAGCACCCCAAGCTCGCTGCGCTCGGCGAACGGCAGGTACTCGAGCGCGAGGCGACGGAAGATGTAGTCGACGATGCTGGTCGCGATGCGCAGCTCGGGATCGTCGGTGAGCCCCGCCGGCTCGAATCGCATATTGGTGAATGCCTCCACGTAGGAACGCAGCGGCACCCCGTACTGCAAGCCATGGCTCACCGAGATGGCGAAGGCGTCCATGATCCCCGCCAGCGTCGAGCCCTGCTTGGCCACGGTGAGGAAGATCTCCCCGGGCCGGCCGTCGTCGTACTCGCCCACGGTCATGAAGCCATGGCAATCGGTGACCCGGAACGAGAACGTGCGCGACTGGCGCCTGCGAGGCAGCCGGTTGCGCGGCGGCACCACTGCTCCCCCCAGCGCCGCGGCGGCTGCTGCGGGAGCATCGGCTCGCGATGCTGCCGGCCCGACCGACAGCGGCTGGGACACCTTGCAGTTGTCGCGATAGATCGCCACGGCCTTGAGCCCGAGCCGCCACGCATCGACGAACAGGTCCTCGATGTCGGTGACCGTGGCGTCCTCGGGCAGGTTCACCGTCTTGGAGATCGCACCCGAGACGAACGGCTGGCACGCAGCCATCATCGCGACATGGCCCTGCGGCGAGATCGCGTCGTCGCCGATCGAGCAGGCGAACACTGCGAGGTGGTCGTCCGCGAGGTGCGGGGCCCCGGCGATGCGACCGCGCTGGAGGATGTGGGCCTCGATGTCGGCTATCTCCGACAGGGAGTAGCCCAGCCGCCCGAGAGCCACCGGCACGGTCGAATTGACGATGTGCAGGTCGCCGCCCCCGACGAGCTTCTTGTGCTTCACCAGGCCGAGGTCGGGCTCGATGCCGGTGGTGTCGCAGTCCATCATGAACGAGATCGTGCCCGTGGGCGCGATCACCGTCGCCTGGGCGTTCCGCACACCGTTCGCGTCGCAGCCGGCGACGGCGTGATCCCAGCGCTCGCGTGCGGCGGAGCGGAGCTGTTGGGTCAGCCCGCTCAATCCGGACGCAGCGGGGACCGCGTCGGCCTCGCCCGAGGTCGCCTTGATGTCGTCGAGCGCGTCGCGGTGCCGGCGCAGAACGGCGGCCATCGCCTCCGCGTTCGCAGCGAAGCCATCGAACGGAGCCAGCCGTGCCGCCAGGTCGGCGGACGTGGCGTATGCCTCGCCGCACAACAGCGCAGTGAGCGATGCAGCGAGCGCTCGGGCCGGGGGCGAGTCATAGGGGGCGCCGGCAGCCATCAGCAACGCACCGAGGTTGGTGAAGCCCAAGCCGAGCTGGCGGAAACTGCGAGACGTCTCGCCGATGAGCTCGGTCGGGTAGTCGGCATGGCTCACCAGCACGTCCTGGGCGATGAACGTGATGCGCGCCGCCTGGCGCAGGCCGTCTACGTCGAAGTCGCAGCCGCCGTCGGGGCCCGCGCCTTCCCCGAAGAATGGCAGCAGGTTGACGCTGGCGAGGTTGCAGGCCGAATTGTCGAGGTGGACGTACTCGCTGCACGGGTTGCTGGCACTGATCGGCCCGTGTGCAGGCGCCGTGTGCCAGCTGTTGATGGTGGTCGAGAACTGCACACCGGGATCGGCGCACTCCCACGCCGCCTGGGCGATCTGGCGCAGCAAGTCTCTCGCCCCGATGGTCGAGGTCACCTCGCCGCTGGTGCGCTCTCGCAAGTCCCACGAAGCGTCAGCCTCCACGGCCGCCATGAACTCGTCGGGCAGGCGCACGGAGTTGTTGGCGTTCTGGTACTGCACCGAGAATGAGTCGGCGCCGTCGACATCCATGTCGAAGCCCGCGGCCGCCAGCGCGCGCGCCTTGCGCTCTTCGCGTGCCTTGCACCACACGAATGCCTCGATGTCCGGGTGGTCGGCATCGAGCAGCACCATCTTCGCGGCGCGCCGGGTCTTGCCGCCGCTGCGAATCGTGCCCGCCGATGCGTCGGCGCCGCGCATGAAGCTGACCGGGCCGCTGGCAGTGCCGCCCCCCGACAGCGGCTCGGACGACGCCCGCAGCGACGAGAGGTTGACGCCTGCGCCGGAGCCGCCCTTGAAGATGCGGCCCTCGGTGGCATACCACTCCAGGATGGATTCCATCTCGTCATCGACCGCGAGGATGAAGCACGCCGAGGCCTGCTGGGGCACGCCTCTCACGCCGATGTTGAACCACACCGGGCTGTTGAAGGCCACTCGCTGATGCAACAGCAGCCACGAGAGCTCGGCTTCGAAGACTGCCGCCTCGTCGGGCGCGGAGAAATAGCCGTCCTCGGTCGCCCAGCGGGTGATAGTGCCGGCCACGCGGTCGATGACTTGGCGCAACGACCGCTCGCGTTCGGGTGTGCCGAGCGTGCTCCGGAAGTACTTCTGCGCCACGATGTTGACCGCGGTCGGGCTCCAGTCCGACGGGAACTCGACGTCCGGCTGGGAGAAGGCCACCGTGCCGTCGGTTGCGTTGGTGATCGAGGCGTCGCGACGCTCCCACTGCACGGTGTCGTAGGGATGAGTGCCGGCAGTGGTGAAGTGCCGGCGCAGCCGCAGCGGCGCGCCCGCAGGTTGCCGGGCGGAGCCTGAGCCTGCAGTGTGCGGCGCTTCGGTCATCGCCATCTGCCGCCGCTCCCCTCGATGCGCGGCAACGTGACGTCGCCAGCCGCCGGTCGCACCCTATGGCCGCTCGACTGTGGATTGGAAGTGAGCATCGCCGGGTCTTTCATGGGGATAATCCTGTGCAAGGTCGCCCAGTGCTGTGGACGAGTTTTCCACAGCCCCTCTAGACGGACGCGGTCGCCCGGAGCCAGCCCTGGGGCCTGCGGTGGCAGACTCATCGCGTGCACCGGCTGTTCCCTCTGCCGGCGGGGCCTGTCGACCCGCACGAAGCTGCGAGCCTGCCGCGCTCACCGCACTCCGGCAGGCCGTGGGTGCTGCTCAACATGGTGGCGACCATCGACGGGGCTGCTGCGCTGGACGGGCTGTCCGCAGGACTCTCGGGTCCGGCTGACAAGGCCATGTTCGCGGCGCTGCGAAGCCAAGCCGATGTCATCCTCGTCGGGGCCGGCACCGCGAATGCAGAACGGTACGGTCTGCCGCGCCGCTCGCCTGCGCGCATCGCCGTGGTGAGCGGGACGCTGAGCGTCGACCCGGAGCTGCCGCTGTTTGCGACCCCCGCCGGGTCCGAGACGGCGTCGATGCCGCTGATCGTGACGACCGACGGCGCAGACGCTGCTCGATTCGACGGCTGCGCCGAGCTGCTGCGCGCCGGGGACACGAGTGTCGACCTGCGGACCGCGCTCCACGGGCTCAGCTCGCTCGGGTGCCGTGCGGTGCTGTGCGAGGGGGGTCCCACGCTGAATGCGGGCCTGCTGGCTGCCGATCTGGTTGACGAGATCAATCTCACCCACGCTCCGCTGGCACTCGGCTCGGCAGCGCCGCGCATCGCCGCAGCTCCGCCGGCCGGGTCGGCCGAGGCGATCCCGCGAGCGTTCGCGCTGGAGCAGGTCGTCACGCGCGACGGCGTGCTCTTCGTGCGGTGGCTTCGCGCCCGCTCGTGAGGTTCCGAACAAATGCTCGTAATTTCGAACACTTGTTGCTAGTGTAGTGCATGGAACAACAGTTCCATCGCCCCGAAATCCCTCTGTGACCCGCAGAGCACCAGGAGGATCACCATGAGAAATGCCAGTGCTGCCGACCAGCGAGTCGCACACTTGGGGGAACGCCAGCGCCTCATGCTCGAGTTCATCGACGAGACCCAGCGCGAGCGCGGCTATCCCCCGTCGGTGCGTGAGATCGGCGAGGAAGTCGACCTCCGCTCGCCTGCGACTGTGCACCGGCATCTGCGGACGCTGGAAGCGGACGGCTGGATCCGGCGCGACCCCTCCCGACCGAGGGCGCTCATCGTCAATTTCGACTGGCAGACCGGTGTCAAGGGCGAGAGGAGGCCGACCCGGCACGTGCCGCTTGTCGGCGACGTCGCGGCAGGAACTGACGTGCTGGCCCAGCAGAACGTGGAGGAACTGCTCCCGCTGCCTGCGGACTTCACCGGCAGCGGCGAGCTGTTCATGCTGCGGGTGCGGGGCGATTCGATGATCGATGCGGGCATCTGGGATCGCGACTACGTCGTCGCGCGGCACCAGCCAGACGCCGAGAGCGGCGACATCGTGGTCGCGGGCATCGGCGGCGAGGAGGGCACGGTCAAGCGGCTCCGGTTCTCAGGCGACGACGTCGTCCTCGAGCCGGCCAATCCCGACCACCGCCCGATCATCTGCTCTGCCGGCGAGGTCACCATCTACGGCAAGGTCGTGACCGTGATCCGTCGCCTCTAGGCGGCGGACCGTCAAGCACAGCGTCGCCTCTAGGCGGCGGACCGTCAAACACAGCGCCGGCTCTAGGCGGCGGACCGTCAAGCACAGCGCCGGCTCTAGGCGGCGGACCGTCAAGCACAGCGCCGGCTCTAGGCGGCGGACCGTCAAGCACAGCGCCGCCTCTAGCGCAGGCAAGACAGCCCCGGCACGGGACGCATCCGTGCGGCGTGTGCTCAACTTGGCGTGTGTTCACCGTCTTGACACAGCCGCCCGCAGACCTACACGACACATCGAGCGTGTGGATCCCGATCCGCTCGGGCACCGTGTACACCGAGCCAGGCGGCGGCCTGTGGCGCGGCGAAGCCCCACCCGTCGGTGACGGGTCGGAGCAGGCCGCGTTCTTGGGCGTGCTCGACGGAAGCGGTGTGTGGGCCGTCGACCTCGATCCTGCTGACGGCCCGGCGCTGGACGAAGGCGATCTCGAACCGGTCCCGCTGCGGAAGCTCTACGGCCGGATTCCCGACGAGCACTGGCAGATCGCCGGGCGTGCAGCTCAGATCGTCGAGTTCGAACGTACGCACCGCTATTGCGGCCGCTGCGGGAGCACAACGAGCACCAACGCCTCAGACCGGGCGAAGATCTGCGACCAGTGCGGGCACATGGCGTTCCCGCGGCTCAGTCCCGCGATGATCGTGCTGGTCGAGCGCGGAGCCGAGGTGCTGCTGGCATGGGGCCGGCAATTCCCGGGCCGCTTCTACAGCGCGCTCGCGGGCTTCGTGGAACCCGGCGAGAGCCTCGAAGACGCCGTGATCCGCGAGGTACGCGAGGAAGTCGGCATCACCGTCGGCAACGTCCGCTACTTCGGCAGCCAGCCATGGCCGTTCCCCCATTCGCTGATGTGCGGTTTCACCTGCGATTGGGAGGCGGGCGAGATCGAGCCCGATCCCTCCGAGATCGTGGACGCTGGCTGGTACACCGCAGACGACTTGCCGCCGGTGCCGCGCGGCGGCATGTCGATCTCGGGCTGGCTCATCGAGGACTGGCTCGAGCGCATGGCTGCCCGCTGAGGGCTCCCAGCAGCCCGCTCGGCAGCAGCTCGCTCAGCGTCGGTGCCAGGAGGCCCCGTCAGGACTGTCGGACACGACGATGCCGCTCGCGGCGAGTTCGTCGCGGATCCGATCAGCGGTCGAGAAGTCCCGCGCAGCACGCGCCGCCGCGCGCTCCGCGAGAAGCGCCTCGACCCCGTCATCTGTCAGACCCTCAACCGTCGCCGTCGCGTCGCCGTCCGGGCTCACGCTGATGCCCAGGACGCCGAGCAGATGCAACGCCGCGGCTGCCTCATGCCCGGCGCCGTCCCCGCCTGCATCGAACGCAGCATTGGCACGGCGCACCAGGCGGAAGACGACATCGAGCGCAGTCGGCGTGGAGAAGTCGTCATCCATGGCAGCGGCGAACGCGCGTGCGGCCTCGGCATCCAGCCCCGCTGCGGCGCCGCTCTCGATGTCGGGTCGCCGCACTGCGGCCCACGTCTGCGGTGAGATGCCGGCGGCGGCGGCGCGGCGAGCGAAGGCGTCGAGCCGCCCGACGGCACTGCGGGCCGCGTCGAGCGCCGCGGGACCCATCTCCATGGCTTTTCGGTAGTGGGTCTGCAGCACCAGCAATCGCACAGCGCGAGCGCCGGCCGCATCGATCGCGTCAGCAAGATGCGTGTAGTTGCCGAGGGACTTGGCCATCTTCTGGCTGCCGACATTGACCATGGCGCTGTGCACCCAGTAGCGGGCGAACGATTCGCCGGCCGCAGTCACCTGCGCCCATTCGTTCTGGTGATGCGGGAAGACCAGGTCGTCCCCCCCGCCGTGGATGTCGAAGCCGGGTCCGAGCGCGCTGAGCGACATCGCCACGCATTCGGTGTGCCAACCAGGCCGTCCCTCGCCCCATGGGGTGTCCCAGCGGGGCTCGCCCGGCTGGGCTGCCTTCCACAGTACGAAGTCGAGCGGGGAGCGCTTATCGGGATCGACGTCGATGCGCGCTCCCGCGTCCGCGGCGAGCTGCTCCAGGGTGCGACCGGCGAGCCGGCCGTAACCGGGGGCCGAGTCCACAGCGAAGTACACGCCCTTGCCTGCCACCTCGTAAGCAGCACCCATCGACAGCAATTCGGAGATCACGTCGATCATCTGGGAAATGAAGTGCGTGGCATGGGGCCGGGTGTGCGGCCGGAGCACGCCGAGCCGGTCCAACTCGGCGTCATACGCTGCGGTGAACTCCGCGGCCACGTCTGCCTCGGTGCGGTGCTCGCGCTGGGCGCGCTCCACGATCTTGTCGTCGATGTCGGTGACATTGGATGCCACCGTCACGTCGAATCCGCACCACTCCAGGTACCGCCGGATGGTGTCGTAGGTCAGCGCAGTGCGGCCGTGGCCCAGGTGCGGCACGTCATAGACCGTCGGACCGCACACGTACATCGAGACTTCGCCCGGCGTTCGCGGGACGAAGGCGGTCTTGCGCCGCGTCATCGTGTCGAAGATCTGCAAAGTGCCGAGGGTCCCGATCGCGCTGCAAGGGTAGCGATGGTCCGGGCGGCGGCGCCGCAGGTTTTCTCGCAGGCCGCTGAGTACCCGCTACGACAGCTCGAGCTCGCCGAGCAGACTCGAGACGCCCCAGACAGACAGGTTGTGGACTGCGTGCAGAACGAGGCCGGCCCACCATCCGTAGCGCACGCGCGCGATCGTGAACATCAGGCCCAGCCACAGCTGCGGGCTGACGACGAGCGGCACCACGACCACCGCCGCGACTGACCAGCTCACGTCGTAGTTGCTGATGTGCACCAGCCCGAACGCGCCGAGCGCGATCCACATGGGCCAGCGCGGGTGCGCTTCCCACCAGCGGGCGACGGCTTCTTGCCACACGCGGCTCGCCGGTGCTGCATCGACGTCGCGGTCTCCCGCCGACGTGCCGGCGATCAGCGACTGGATCCACAGAACGCCCGACGCCCCCAGAACTCCGCCGAACAGCGCGGCGACGGCCAGTGCCGCTCCGTCGCCGACCACGAAGTTGACGAAGCCGATCGCCCCGACGGACGCCAGCATCCCCAATCGGAGTCGGCCGGCCAGCGGGAGACGGAACAGGAACTCCTCCAGCACGGGAGCCAACAGCGCCACCAGCACGAACTGCTCGACCAGGGGGCGTTCGAGCAGCTCGTCCGCCAGCGTGTTCTCGAAGCCCACTCTTCCCGCTGCGAACGAGACCGCCAGCAGGGCGATCGAACCGCCGAGACCGATGGCGAACAGCACCGCGAGTCCGGCCGGCCAGCGGCGCGGGGATGCCGAACGGTGCCAATCGGGCCACAACCCGAAGCGCGGATTGACCGTGTTCCACACGCCCCCTGGCGCACCGGCGTCAGCGGGTGGAAACTCCGGGTTGCTCAAGCGTCGTCGATCGCTTCGGATTCCTCGTCGAGGTCTGACAGGCGGGCCTCGGGATAGAGGTGTTCGAGGCTTCCCGGCTCGACCCTGCACTGCTCTACGAAGCTGTCGACATCGGATAGCCGCAGCCGGATCACCCGGCCGAAGCGGTACGCCGGAACGTCACCGCGATCGATGAAGCGGTACAGCGTTCGCGTGGTGATGCCCATGCGATCGGCGGCCTTCAGCGTTGACAGCCAGATGATGTTCTCATAGGCAGCCTGGCCTGTTCCGCCGTCGTCTTCTGGATCCGTCGGCTCCTCGGGCATGATCGCTCCTTGCCGTCCCTTCGCCGTTGCCATGGCAGGAATCCTGCCGATCTCTTGGTGGCAACGCTACTGGGCAGGCCACCGAGCATCGTGCATTTCGACATAGGTCGTTGATATTGCGCGCCATACCGCCATACCCATTCAACATATTGACGATTTTTCCAAGTGTTTCGATAAATCTCTTGGTGTTTCATTTGGCCGTGGCTAGGTTCCCCATGTGCCTCCCGATCCCCTGCTGTCAGCCGGCCCCCGCGCTCCGATGCACGGGGCCGAGCCGCCGGGCGCCGCTGCCGCGTCGAGGCGCGCGCTTCGCATGCGAGTCGTCGGCGGTGCCACGCTGTGCGGAGCCGCTGCGCTGGGCTTGTGGTGGGCGTTCGAGCAGTCTGCGGCCGAGCCCCAGACGCGCTTCGCCATAGCGCGGACCCAGCTCGCGCCCGGCGTGATCGTCGAGGCTGCCGACGTTGCGCTCGTGCCGATCCGGCTGCCCGCCGAGGTGTCTGCCACGGTGTTCGACAACGGCGACGATGTCGTCGGCAGCCTCGTCGTGAGCACCGTGCACTCCGGAGAGCTGCTGGCACGCAGCGATCTGGCCGCGGCTCGATTCGCTCACTCAGCGCAGGGGGGCTACGCCGTCTCCGTCGAGCTCGACCGTCCTCGTGCGCTCAACGGACTGCTCGGTCCAGGCGAGCGGGTGGACGTGGTGGCCACCAATCACTCGGGGTCGACGAGCGCAACGGTCGTGGCCAGCGATGCCAGGGTGCTTGACGTCGACGACCGCTCCGACGCACAGCACGTCGCGGCGACCGTCACGATCACGCTGCAGGTGCCCGATCTCTCGGTCGCGGCCGAGCTGGCGGCAGCCGCAGATGCGGACGCCATCACGCTGATCCGCACGTGGGGCGTCCCGTGATCCGGGGAGCGGTCGCGCCATGAGCGAGCCCGACGCGCTCGCCGAGATCGAGCGTGCGGTGTCGGAACGGGCACGCCATGGCGGGGTGGACCCGCGCTCGCCAGAGGCGGGCGCTGCCATCACGGCGCTGGCTCACGACGAGGTTCGGCGGTGGAATCTTGACTTCAAGCGCGGGGTTCGCAGCCGGGCCGTGACCGACGCCCATGCGCTTGCCGATCGGGTACGGCGTGACCTGCTGGGGTACGGGCCGCTCGAGGCGCTGCTTGGCGACGACGACGTGTGGGAGATCATGGTCAACGCCCCGCGCGAGATCTTCGTCAAACGCCACCGCGGTCCCTCCGGTCGCCACAGCGAGGTCTTCCACGACGGCGAGCACGTGCGGCGCACGCTCACGAGGATCATCGACGACGCCACCGCATCGCATCGCAAGCTGGATCCCGCAGAGGGACTGCAGGATGCGCAGCTCGACGACGGCGCCAGGCTCCACATCGTCCACCCCGACATCGGTCGCGGCGGCAACCTGATCTTCAACATCCGCAAGTTCACGGGGGTCCCGTTCTCGAGCCTGAACGACCTGGCGGCACACGGCACCCTGAGCGACGAGATCGCCGAATTCCTGCGTGCTGCGGTGCGCGCCCGTTTGTCGATCCTGTTCGCAGGGGCGCCCGGCAGCGGCAAGACGACGCTGCTGGGATGCTGCGCCGCCGAGCTCGACCCGCACCTGCGCGTGGTCACCGCCGAGGAGGTGTTCGAGCTCGACATACCGCTGCCCAACGTCGCCGCCATGCAGACCCGACCGGGGCAAGTCGAGCGGGCACCGGTCGACCTGCGACGCCTGGTCACCGGCTTTCTGCGCATGGCACCGGATGTGGCGATCGTGGGCGAGGTCCGTGACCGCGAGGCCGTGCCGCTGCTGCTGACGCTCTCCAGCGGCGTGACGGGATACGCCACCATCCATGCCGGTTCGGCCCGCCAAGCGCTCGGCAGGCTCCGGCTCATGTGCCAGCTCGCCCCCGAGGTCCGCGACATGCCGGTGGCAGCGATCACGCACCTCGTCGCCGAATCGATCGACCTGGTGGTGCACACCCGACGAGGTGCCCGAGGGGTGCACATCACCGAGATCGCTGCCACTGAAGCCCCCGGCAGCAGCGATGGCTCCGCGTTCGAGATGACACCGCTGTACGCCAACGAACGCTCCGGCGAGGTGGCGAGTCGCACGCGGGACGTGCCGCGGCGGATCGCCGCGCAGCTCGAGACCGCCGGTTTCGCCCTCGCCGATGCCGATGCCGATAGCTCCCGTGCGGTGCCCGCCGGGGCAGCTCCATGACTGCCATCGCCCTGGTGGCCTGCGGCACGCTCGGCATGTGGCTGCTGACGACCGCGCACGCCGGCACCTCGCTCGCCCCACACCGATGGCGGGCGATGCTGGTCCCACCGCCTGCGGCGGGCGCCGCAGCACCGCGGCGCGTGGTGCTGGGCACGCTCAGCGCCGTCGCCGCAGCACTCACGGGATGGGCCGCCGCCTGGGCACTGTTCGGAGGGTTCGCGGCACCGGCGCTGACCGCTGCCTGCTGCGCCGTCATGCCTGCGCGCGCGGCGGCGGATCGCCGTCGACGGCGGGCAGCGAATTCCCGGCAGGCGTGGCCGCGGCTGCTGGCAGAGATACGCATCGGGGTGACGCACCGCAACCAGTCGATCCCCGCAGCACTGTTCGCCGCGGGCACCAGCGCACCCGCGGACATGTCCCCCGCGTTCTCTGAAGCGGCTCGAACCTGGGCCTTGAGCACCGATTTCGAGGCATCGCTGCGTGTTCTGAAGCGCTCGCTCGCAGATCCGACTGCCGACGCCATCTGCGAGACGCTGCTGGCTGCCCACCAGATTGGCGGGGTGCGACTCGATGGTCGCCTGCGTGCGCTGGCTGAGGCCGCGCATTCCGAGGCCGCCGCCCGTTCCGATGCCCGCGCCAAGCTCGCCGGCGCCCGATTTGCGCGCAGCTTCGTTGCGCTCGTGCCCGGGTTCATGGCCGTCATCGGCCTGAGCATCGGGCGCGGTCGGGAGGCCTACCAGGCGCCCGAGGGCCAGTGGCTCGTGGCGCTCAGCGTGCTTGCGGTGATCGGCTGCTGGCTGTGGGCGGGCCGGATCATGGCGCTGCCGCTGCGCAAGCGGGTCTTCGTGCAGTGATCGCCCGAACGGACGTGGCTGCGCGGGTCGTCGCCCGCATCGACGCAGACTCCGAACTCGCCGCCCGGTTGGCGGCAGCCGACAGGGCTCTCACGCCGTCGGGCTTTCGCGCACGGCAGCTCGGCGGAGCCTTCGGGGCTCTTGCAGCCGGCGTGACAGCGCTCATCGTTGCGGGAGCACGTCCTGTGCTTGCGGTGGGCGGGGCGCTGGCGGCTGCCGGCACAGCATTCGGCGCCTTCGAGCATCGCTTGAACGCTCAGGGGACCGCCCGGCGGGCACACATCACCGAGGAATTGCCGATCGTCGCCGAGCACATCGGCATGCTGCTTGCCAGCGGCATGTCGCTGACCGGTGCCCTGCGAGCCGCGGCACAGCGCGGGGCGGGTATCTGCGCTGCCGACCTCGAGCGAGTCACCGCCCGGGTGTCGGGCGGCATCTCAGTGGAGATGGCGCTGGCCGAATGGGCTGATGCCGCCGGCTCGGCTGAGATCCGCAGATTCGTCGGCGTGCTCACCCTGCATTCGGACGTGACCGACATCGCTGCACTGGTGTCGGACGAGGCGCGCTCGGCCCGCATGGAAGCGCACCGTCGCCTCATCGAGCGCATCGAGCGTCGCAACGAGCAGGTGTGGATTCCCGTCACGGTCGCGGCGCTGGTTCCAGGAGCCGTGCTGCTGGCGATCCCCTTCAGCGATGCCCTGCGCGGATATGCGGCCCTGTGACCGCCGCAGAACCCGGCGACGGCCCGATTCTCCCCCCAGATGCGAAAGAGAGGACACCTCATGGACATGACAACGTTGGCCATGGAGAGCCAATTGGCTCTCGCGATGGCGCCCGAGTACGGCCTCGCCGCGCTCAGCGCAGTGTGTGCTGCCGGTGGCTTGCTCACCCCGGACGGCCACCGCAGTGCCCGCTTGCTGTGGTGCTGGCGCCGCAGGCCCATCCGGGACCCCACCCGCCGGCACGAGTCCAAGCGCAACGAGCGCGGCGAGGGAGTGATCTCCGCGGCAATCGCCGTGCTGATCATCGCCTCGCTGGGTGCACTCATGTGGGTCGGCTTCAAAGCGCTGTGGGAGAACGCCGAGGAGACGACCAATTCGGAAATCTCCAAGATCGGCAAGTGATGCAGCCCCGCGGCGAGGACGGGGCCGGGCTCGTCGCGCTGCCGTGGAGCGTGCTGGCGTTCGGGGCGTTCCTGATGCTCGCGGTGCAGGTCGCCGTGCACCTCTATGCCACCTCGATCGTCACCGCAACCGGACACGAGGCAACGCGGCGTGCGGCGCTCGGCGGGGCGAGCCCGGCAGCTCGCGCCGATGCAGAGCGGTGGCTGCGTTCCAGCATCGGATCGTCGGTGGACGTCGAGTCGCTGCGTTGGAGCACGACCTCAGACCGCGTGACGCTGGACGTCGTGGTGCGACCCCCGAACCTGCTCTTGGACCCAGCAGCACTCGCGGGGCTGCGGAACATCGAGCGCAGCTTCGAGATGCGCCGAGAGCTCGCTCGCTTCGGTCCGGCCGGCTGAGGACCGCACGGTGCTCGGTCGACGCGACGAATTCGGTCGACGCGACGAATCCGGTGTCGTCGGAGCGGAGGTGCTGCCGTTCGTGGTGCTGGTGTTCGTCGTCGGAACACTGGTGTTCGCCCAAGCCTGGGCGGCACTCGATGCCAAGCTGGCTGCGATCGCCGGTGCCAGCGAGGCCGCCCGGACTTTCGTCGAGTACCCCGGCCGGAGCTCAGCGGACGCCGCCGGCGCTGCTGTCGCCGCAGGCACCGCCGCCATCTCCGGCTACGGCATCAACGGCGATCGGGCGGTCGTTGCGCTCGGCAGTCCCCGACTGGGCCGTTGCATGCGGGTGACCTTCGAGGCCAGCCAGGAAGTCCCCCGGCTCGCCCTGCCGCAGCTGCGCCGGTCCCCGATGGTCGTGCGTGCTCGTGCCAGCGAGATCGTCGATCCGTTCCGGCACGGTCTCGGCGGGCAGGCGCCCTGCCCGACGCCGTCCTGAATGGCGCCCGAACATGAACCAGGGCGACAGCTCAACCACGGTCAGCGGCGATCGCGACCGGGGCTCGGCACTGCTGCTGGTTCCGGTCGGCGTGCTGATCGTGACGCTGCTCGCGAGCATCACGGTGGACAGCGCCGCGGCCTTCGTCGCGCAGCGCGAAGCCACCGCCGCAGCGTCGTCGCTCGCGAACGATGTGCTCACGCTCGCTGTCGACGAGGCCGCCCTGCGGCGCCACGGCGTCTACCGGCTGGATCCCGCCCAGCTCCGGCACCTGCGGCCATGGGCCGAGCGGGCGGCCTCCGATCGCCTGTCTGCGGTGTTCGAGCCCGGTTCGATCTCGGTGGCCGTAACGCCGGTGGGGCCTGCGGCGGTGCGGGTCTCGGTGTCTGGCTCGGCACGACGGATCATCGGCTTGATCGGCAACGTCGGGGGCACCGCGACGAGGCGCATCCAAGCCCACACGACGGGACGCATCCAGCTCTCGGGATGATCGGAGCGTCCGGACTCGCTGCGAACAATCAATTCGTTTGAGTTTGTTTCGTTATGTTTTGTATCTTTTCAGTATGCTGAGGAGCCCGACCGTCCGTGACGACGTGACCGGCACTGCGGTGCTGGTGAAGCACGCCGTGGGGGCCGAGTGTTCCCGGCTGCGTCACGAGGCTGAACTGCTCGACACCATCCGCATCGAGGGCGTCGTCAACGCGATCGGGTTCGACAACGTCGACGGCGGCTGCGAACTCCGGTTGCAGTATCTCGAAGCTGCCACCTTGGCCGAACACCCCCCGCTCGGACTGTCCGACGTGCTCGGCGTCCTCATCGCCGTGGGCACCACGCTCGCCGAGATGCATCGGCGGGGAGTCCGCCATGGCGCGCTCAGCCGTGACCATGTCCTGCTCGCACGGCCCTTGTACCCCGTGCTCTGCGGCTTCGGCGAAGCCACCGGGCCGGCCGATCCCCAACAGCATCCTCCCGGGATCGATCTCGCAGGCATCGCCGCGATCGCCGAGGAGGAGCTCACACGCACCGACCGCGCCGCCGCCGGCGCGTCAGAGCGCCGCCACTGCGGTGATGCCCTGATCGCGAGCCGAGATCTCGCTGCAGCAGCCGCCGAGTCGCCGCACGACGGCGAAGCGCTGCAGTCCTGGATCGCCCGCCTGGGGGCAATCCGTCAGGCGGCAACGGCAGTCCCCCACGACACCGGCGTCCGCGGGCCCCATCTCGGCATCGAGCGGGGACCGTCGGGGCGGGATCGTCGGCGGATCGTCGTCTCCGCCGCGGCGGCCGTGCTGGTGGTCGCCGCCGCCTTGGGCTGGCGGATGTTCGGCAGCGGCGGCGCGGTCCCCGAAGCTGCGGAGGCCGTCCAGCCCGCTGGCGTTCGGATCGGCCCGATCGCCCCCGCCGGCGCACCTGGGACTGACTCGCTCGGGCTCGAGGCTGCACCGCCGACCGAGCCCGATGCCGGCCCCAGTGCTCCGACGCATCCGCCGACGACGTTGAGCGCAGACGATTCCGCCGACAACGACGCGACGCTGCTGTATGGCACGGGCCGGCCCCAGTGCCCCGATCCGGGCACCCCAGGGACCGGTGACGCCGATGCCGCGAGCGTCGATTGCGCCGAACCGCCGTCGCCCGCGGATCCCGCCGACGAACCCGCCACGGGCCTGTTGACGCTGCCGGGCGGGCAATGGTCGCTCGCCGGCGACGGTGAGCTTGCGAGCCTGCGCTGCGATGTCGTGGTGGTGCACTACGGCGAGCTGAACATCGAATCCGGCCAGTCGGCCGCACCACCGCTCGACAGCGATTCCTGAACCCGTTCTAGGCAGGCGTCTGCGGCGGGTGTTGCAGGCGGATGGCGACCTCGTTGGCCAGCAGCCGGCCCCGCACGGTCAGCCGGAGGCGGCCATCGCCGGCGGGCATCACCAGATCTGCCACGTCGTCGGGCACCGCGCCGGCGGGCACACCTGCCGACGTGCGCAGTGCAAGCTGCAGTGCCTCGAGCCGGCGCTCGTCGTCATCGAGCGACTCGCTCCCGGCTTCGACGGTCCTTCCGGCCCGGATCGCCGAGACATAGCGCTCAGGGGTGCGGACGCTCCAGAATCTGCGACCGTCGCGGTGGCTGTGCGCGGCACAGCCGATGCCGGCGTAGGAGCCCTGCTGCCAATAGAGCAGATTGTGGCGGCACTGAGCGCCGGGCCGGGCCCAGTTGGAGATCTCGTACATCTCGAAGCCGGCCCGTTCGAGCATCTCGTCGATGAGCACGTACTTGTCGGCCATGTCGTCATCGTCGGGATGGCGGGCAGGGTCGTCTCCCACCGGCGTGCCCGGCTCAGGAGTGAGCCCGTACACGCTCATATGGTCAGGTTCGAGGGCCAGGGCAGCGCGCAGCGAGTGCTCGCAGTCGGCGACCGACTCGGCGGGAGAGCCGAAGATGAGATCGAGGTTGAGCGAGTCGATGCCCGAGCTTCGGACCGCATAGACCGACGCTTCGACCATGGCGGGATCGTGCTGGCGGCCCAGCGCGGCAAGCACGTGGGGCGCCATCGACTGCACGCCGAGGCTGATGCGGTTGACGCCCATATCGCGATAGGCGCGCATCGCTGCACCGGTGACCAGGTCCGGATTGCACTCGACGGTCACCTCGGCGCCAGGTGCCAGCGGCAGCTCAGCGATCACCTCGGCGAGCATCGATGGCGCTGCCAGGTTGGGCGTCCCGCCACCGAAGAAGACCGACGTCACCGGCGCCATGCCCCGAGCCAGCGCTCGCGCTTGGTCCCGGCAGCACGACATGTAGTCGGCGATGAGATGGCTGCGGTCCGTCCAGGTCGCAAATGCGCAGTAGTCGCAGCGGTGCGTGCAGAAGGGAACGTGGACGTAGACGCCGAATGGGGGCGTTTCGCAGTCGATGTCGGTCACAGCACCGAATCGGGCGGGTAGCGCTGCGATGACGAATCGTCCCGGCCGCTGCCCTGACCATCGTCGGGCAGCAATTCGGCGGGTTGGACGCCGTAGATCTCCGCCAGCCGCAGCAGGCGGTGCACCTTCACCCCACGCGCCCCCCGCTCGTATGCGCCGAGCACCGAGATGCGGAACTCGCCGCCGGAGACCGCTTCCACATCGCCCAGCGTCATCCGGCGGCGCTTGCGCACCGAGCGCAGGCGTTCTCCCACCAGCGCATCTACGTGCTGGCGGTGGCGGGCCATGTCACCGTCGAGTGCGCCGCTTGCGGCGGTTTCGGGCGTGCGGCTCCCCGTCGAAGTGGGGCTCGCTGCCCGAGGGCTCGGCGGCGCCCGGGCCGCCCGCCACGGGTTCGCCCCGCTCGGCGGCCACTTCGCGCAGCTTCGCCGCCTCGGCCTTGGAGAGCTTCTTGGGGATGTCGACCCGCACGACCACATGCAGGTCTCCCCGACCCCTCCCGTTCGGGCGCGGCACGCCCAACCCGCTCAGGCGGATCGTGTCGTTGGGCTGCGTGCCTGCTGCCACGCGGAGCTCGGTGGGGCCGTCGAGCGTCTCGAAGTCGACCGTTGTCCCGAGCGCCGCTTGCAGCATCGTCACCGGCAGCTCCGCCACCAGCGCGTCGCCCTGGCGCACGAACACATCGGATTCCTCCACGCGCAGATGGACATAGAGGTCGCCCGGCGGCCCGCTGCGGGGACCCACCGAGCCACGGCCGCTCAGCCGGAGCGTGGCGCCCCCCTCGACCCCGGGCGGCACCCGCACGACCAGCGAGACCTGCTCGGCCCGGCGCCCCTCGCCCCTGCACGACTTGCACGGATCGGCAATCTCCTCGCCCATCCCTCGGCATCGAGCGCAGGGCGCCGCGGTCACCATCTGCCCGAGGAAGCTCTGGCGCACCTGGCGCACCTGCCCCACGCCCTCGCACATGCCGCAGACAGTCGGCGCCGTGCCCGGCGCTGCGCCCGAACCGTCGCAGTCGTCGCACCTCACCAATGCCCGAATCTCGATGGGGCGATCTGCGCCGAAGATGGCCTCGGCAAAGTCCAAGTCGACGACGGTCTCGTGGTCGTCGCCACGAGGCGGGCCCGCAGAGCGGCGGGATCGGGAACCCCCGAAGGGGTTCCCTCCGAAGAACGACTCGAAGATGTCGCTCAGGTCGAAGTCGAAGGCGGGGCCCCCCATGCCGCCGCGCAGTCCCTCATGGCCGAACCGGTCATAGGAGGCCCGCGCCTGGGGATCGGAGAGCACCGCGTAGGCCTCGCTGATCTTCTTGAACCGGGCCTCCGCATCGTTGTCGCCCGGGTTCGCATCAGGATGGTGCTCGCGTGCCTTCTGACGGTAAGCACGCTTGAGCTCGTTCTCGGTGACGTCGCGGCTGACGCCGAGCAGCTCGTAGTAGTCCTCAGGCATCCGGCGCGGGCTTAGTTGAGGTTGGCACGCGAGACACCTGCCGGCACCCCGGCGCCGTCACCGTCGCCGAGGGAGGCCGTCAGTCGCCGGCTCACCGTGTGCACCGCAGCGAGTGCCTTGGAATAGTCCATGCGGGTGGGGCCCAGCAGGCCCACGCTGCCGACCGTCTCGCCGTCGACCTGGTAGGGCGCGACCACCACTGAGCATTCCGCGAGCGGCTGCATGCCGGTCTCCGAGCCGATCGCCACGCTGAGCCCCCGGTCCACCAGGCTGTGCAGCAGCGTCACGACCATGAGCTGCTCCTCGAGCACCGACAGCACTGATCGCAGCGACGAGACCGCTTCGAACTGCTCGGTGATCTTGGAGGTGCCCCCCACATAGAGCTCTCCCGAGGCGGGCTCGTCAGCAGCGAGCGCCGACAACGCCGCTGCGACCAGGGCGTCGGTCGCAGCGTCGCCGGTCTCGCGGACGGCCATCCGGCGGGACCGTGCCCGACCGGTCAGCGCCTCGTTGAGCACCGCGGAGGCAGCACCGGTGGCAGGCCCCTGCGCCGCAGCCACCAGCCCGGGGCTGCTGTAGACGTCGACGTAGGTGCGTTCGACCGCTCCCGACGACATCACCAGCACGACCAGCAGACGCCCGCCGCCGAGGTCGACGAGCTGGGCCGAGCGGATGGTGTCTCCGTCGTGGCTGGGCGCCACGACCATCGCCGCGTATTCGGTCAGATCCGACAGCAGCCGGCTGGTGTCGGAGAGCAATTCCTCGATCTGTCCCTGCGCATGCGCGAAGAAGGCACGCACTTGCTGCACCTCGGCGCTGTCGAGCGAGCCCGGTCCGAGGCCGTCCACGAAGTAGCGGTAGCCCGATTCAGTGGGGATGCGCCCGGCGCTGGTGTGCGGCTGCGCGAGGTAGCCGCCGGCTTCGAGGGCCGCGAGGTCGTTGCGTACGGTTGCCGGGGACACATCGAGGCCGGTCTTGGAGAGCACGGCGGCCGATCCGACCGGCTGTGCGCTCTCGATGAAGTTCTCCACGACCGCTCGCAGCACCGTGGCTCTGCGCTCGTCCATCACACCTCCGCTGCCGCTGCGGCGCTGGCCCGACAGCTTGTCCCGCGATGCTACAGACGCCCCTCACTGCCAGCAGGTGGAGCGCAGGGCTCCGTCGCCGCCGCAGCGGGCACCGGTCACTGGTCGAGGCGCAGCGCGGACACGAAGGCTTCATTGGGCACTTCGACGCGCCCGATGGCCTTCATCCGCTTCTTTCCCTCTTTCTGACGCTCGAGCAGCTTGCGCTTGCGGGTGATGTCGCCGCCGTAGCACTTCGAAAGCACGTCCTTGCGCTTGGCCTTGACCGTCTCGCGGGCGATGATCCGCCCGCCGATGGCAGCCTGGATGGGCACGTCGAAGAGCTGGCGCGGGATGAGCTCGGCCAGCTTCGCTGTGATGGCCTTGCCGTAGGGATAGGCCCCGTCGCGGTGGCAGATGGCCGAGAACGCGTCGACCGGCTCGCTGTTGAGCAGGATGTCCACCCGCACCAAGCGTTCCGCCCGGTAGCCGGCGTGGTCGTAGTCCAAGCTGGCGTAGCCCTGCGTGCGGCTCTTGAGCTGGTCGAAGAAGTCGGTGACAACCTCTGCCAGCGGCAGCTCGTAACGCAGCTCGACACGCTCAGGTGAGAGATAGTCCATCTGCGACATCGAGCCCCGCCGCGACTGGCACAGGTCCATGACTGCGCCCGTGTATGCGCTCGGCGTGAGGATGGACACGTTCAGCATGGGTTCTGAGATCTCGTCGACCTGCGCCGCCGGCGGCAGGTCCGAGGGATTGTCGACCTCGACGTCGTCACCCTCGCTGGTCCGCACCCGGTAGGCAACCGAAGGGGCTGTCGCAATGAGCGACAGGTCGAACTCGCGCTCGAGCCGTTCCCGCACGATCTCCATGTGCAGCAAGCCGAGAAACCCGCATCGGAACCCGAAGCCCAGCGCGCCCGAGGTCTCGGGTTCGAACGAGACTGACGCGTCGTTGAGCCGCAGCTTCGCCAAGGCGTCGCGCAGTTCGGGGTACTCGTCGCCGTCGACGGGATACAGGCCGCAGAACACCATCGGCTTCGGATCGTCGTAGCCATCGAGCGGGGCGTCTGCAGGAGCCGCAGCAGAGGTCACGGTCTCGCCGGACCGGGCCTCCGCGACGTCCTTGATGCCGGCGATGAGGTACCCGACTTCGCCTGGGCCCAACTCGTCAGCCGGCGTCGCCGCTGGGACTCGCACGCCCACCTCTTCGGCAAGGTGGACCCCGCCGGCATGCATGAAGCGCAGGCGGTCGCCGGTGCCCAGCCGGCCGTTCATCACGCGCACCGAGGAGATCACGCCCCGGTACTGATCGAAGTGGGAGTCGAAGATCAAGGCTTGCAGCGGGTCGTTCGGGTCGCCGCTCGGCGGCGGGATGCGCTCGACGATGGTGTCGAGCAGCGTCTCGACACCATCGCCGGTTTTAGCCGAGATCGCCAGCACCTCGCCGGCATCGATGCCCAGCACCCGCTCGATCTCCGACGCGTACAGGTCCGGGTCGGCCGCAGGCAGATCGATCTTGTTGAGCACCGGCACGATGGCGAGATCCGCCTCGAGGGCGAGATAGCAGTTCGCCAATGTCTGAGCCTCGATGCCCTGCGCCGCGTCGACGAGCAGCACGACGCCCTCGCACGCGGCCAGCGAGCGGCTCACCTCGTACCCGAAATCGACGTGGCCGGGCGTGTCGATGAGATGCAGGGTGTGGCCGCGCCAGCCGACCCGCACGTTCTGCGCCTTGATGGTGATGCCGCGCTCGCGTTCGAGATCCATCGAATCGAGGTACTGGGCGCGCATGGAGCGCTCCTCCACCGCGCCGGTCAACTCCAAGATCCGATCCGACAGCGTGGACTTGCCGTGATCGATGTGAGCAATGATCGAGAAATTGCGTATCGAACCGGGGCCGGAGGATCCTGAGGCCCCGGAATCCTGCCGAATATCCGGCTCAGGGGGCACGTTGGGCATTGCAGGCCGCACGGTACCCTGCGGGGCCGGTTCAGCGACAGTTCGGTGCTGCTCGCCAGGCCTCTTGCCTGCCGGATCGACTCGCAGAAGGACTCGCCCGCGTGGCCAACATCAAGAGCCAGATCAAGCGCAATCGCCAGAACGAGGCGCGCCGCGTGCGCAATCGCGCTGTGCGCTCCGAGCTGCGGACCCGCGAGAAGGCCGTCGCCAGTGCAGCCGCTGCTGGCGAGCCCACCGACGAGCTGCTGCGCCTGGCTCAGAAGCGCCTCGACAAGGCGGCCGCCAAAGGCGTCATCCACCGAAATGAAGCCGGGCGGCGCAAGTCGCGGTTGGCAACACGGGTGGCTCGCGGCGTTTAGGCCGGCCCTGCTCTCGTTCGCCGGTTTCCCAGTCCAGTCCTAGCGAGCGCCGGCGGCAAGCCGGGCGCACAGAATCTCGGCAATACAGCGGGGATCGAGCCCTGACCGCCCGCGCAGGTCCACGTCAGCCGCGGCCGCCAGTTCGACAGCACGCGCGATGCCATCGCTCCCCCGCCGGCGGCAGGCATCGAGTGCCTTGCGCGCGGGAAACGTCGAGCCGCGCATTCCGAGGATTGCCGCCGCTTCCTTCTCATTCGCTGCTGCAGCGCCGTCGAGGCGGGCCATGCGGGTGATGTGGCCGGTCACCGACGCCGCGACGGCCAGCGGGTGACGACCGGCGCCCCACATGCGCTGCAGGACGGCCAGCGCAGCGCCCACGTCGCCCCGGTCGATCGCGTCGGTCAGCTCCCACGGCGGCACGTCGCCCTCGGCGCCCAGGTACGGCAGCACCTCGTCGGGGCCGAGGCGCATACCAGCGCCGTAGACGGCCTCGAGCGTCTCGAGAATCGAACCCAGGCGGCTGAGATCGGAGCCGAGGTGCTCGACGACCGTCGCTCGGGCTCGGGCATCGAGTTCCACCGACGCTTCAGCGATCCGTTCGGTGGTCCACGTCCTCTGGTTGCGCGCCCCGCCCGGTACGTCCGGGGAGATTCGCTGGCCTCCGGCGGCCTCGGCCGCTTCTGCAAGCTTGCGCGGGACGCGGGCGGTGTCCCATTCCAGGACGAGATCGGTGGTCGGGCATGGATCGTCGAGCCATGCGATGAGAGCTGCAAGCTCGGACGTGCCGAAACGGCTCAGTCCGCGGCCGACGACGACTCGGTGCGTGGCCAGCATGGGCGGCGTTGACGCCGCGATGACGAGGTCCTCGACCGTGTACTCATCACCGGAGAATTCGTGGAGTACCTCGGCCCGGTCGGCGTTTCCCACCAAGTCATCGACTGCGGCGAGCACGGCTTCGGCGGTGAGGATCTCGTCGGAGCCGCTGATGAGCCTCACGGTTCCGCCTGCCACTCATTCGACGCTACTGCGGGGGTTGCAGCAAGTCGCTCGCCGGCGGGTGCGATCTGCAGCCCGCTGACGGTGACCGGCTCGCGCACCGGCGTGTACGGAACCGTGCCACCGAGGCGCTCGGGTGCGAGGACGCTGCGTATCCCGTGGCGTGTGGCCAACGCCCGCACGGCCTCGCGGCCGGCCCGACTGGCCGAGCGGACGACCAGCACGTCGATGTCGCCGATGCCTGCGGTGGCGAGCTGGCCGAGTGCTCTCGCAGCATCAGGGCGATCGATGACAACAACCACAGGTTCGTCATCGTGCACCGACAGATGCGCGCCCTGCGGCGGCGGTGCCAGGTGGGTGCTTGCCACTGCCCATACCCCGATGGCGAATGCCGCCGTCAGCAGGCCGCCGACGCCGGCCATGCGTCCGCGCCCCCACAACGCCACGGCCGTGCACACGCCTGCGACCGCGATGATGGGGGCAATCTCGGGAGCCTCGATGTAGGGCCAGCCCAGTCCCGCACCCCAGCGGGCGACAGCGGCGACCCAGCCCAACATCAACCTCGTCGGCAGGTGCAGGATTGCTGCTACTGCGTCGCCGGCCACACCGCCCGCTAGGCCCGCGACGAGGCCCCACACCATGGCCGGCCCTGCGATCGGACCGGCAAGGACGTTGGCCGGAATGCTGGCCAGCGGGAGCGAACCGAACACGGCGAGCTGGACGGGCAGCACGCCCGCCTGTGCTGTCAGGGTTGCGGCGAGCGCGAGTCGCAGCCAGGGAGGGCCTCGCAGCAGTCTGGCGACGCGACCGGCACCGAGCACGATTGCGGCGGTGGCGGCAACCGAGAGCTGGAAGCCCACAGACCGCACCAGCAGCGGATCCACCACCAGCAGCACGATGACAGCCGTCGCCAGCAGTCGAGGCGCGGACGCCCGCCGGCCGATCGCATGCGCCCCGACTGCCAGGGTGGCCAGCACGCACGCCCGCAGCACCGATGGCTCCCCGCGGGTCAGCACGGCGAATTGAGCAAGCAACAGCCCGACTGCACCGAGCCGCACGAACGGGCGCAGTCGCACCAGCAGCGGCGCGAACAACAGCAGCACGAACGCCACGTTCGAACCCGATACGGCGAGCAGGTGGGTCAGCGAGGTGGCCCTGAAGTCGTGCACCACTTCTGGCAGCTGCCCGCGATCGTCGCCGTACACGAATCCTGCGAGCAGCGCGGCGTCACGCTGCGACAGCGACGTCGCTGAGGCGGAAACGCGATCTCGCAGGCGGTTCGCGACACGGAACGCCGCAGCGCCGTCGTCGATGCGCTGCGCGGAGTGGATCTGCGCGCCGCCCGCGAGATGGCGCGACCACATGAAGTTGCGGTCCGCGGCGCTGGCCGGCTCAGCCGTGGCGCTCAATCGCCAGCGCTCCCCCATGGCGGCGCTTTCCAGCGCCCATGCAGCCGGTCCACGGGCCCAGCCCTCCCACCGGAAGCGTTCGCCGTCGATCGTCGCGCTGAAGGGGACGACCAAGGCGCCGGCGCGCCACCGAGGGTCCGCCGCAAGGACGACATCACCCTCGACATCTCCGCTGGCTGCTGCGTCAAGCCGGTCGAGCTGAGCGCACATCGACGCTGCTGCCAGCAGCAGCAGTCCCACCGGAATGAGCACTCGCGCGCGAGATGCGACGCCGGCAACGATCAGCGGGGTGCCCCACCACCACGACACGCCGGGCGCCCATATCGCCCCGATCGCGGTGCCGAATGCACCTGCCACGATCCAGCGATCGTCGACTGCGCTCAGCCCCCCGTACCTCCGGGGTGCCGCCAATGCAACCCCCAGCGCATCAGACCTTCGCATGGGTCCTGAGCTGCGACAGCTTGGCCGGCCCGATCCCGGGCACCTCTTCAAGCTCGTCCAGCGTCGCGAACGGTCCGTGCTCGGCCCGGTAGGCCGCGATCGCCGCCGCCAGCGACGGGCCGATGCCAGGCAGCCCTTCCAGCTGGGGCGCTGTCGCAGCGTTGACGTCGATTGGCCCTGCGGCGCCTGTGGCGGCATCGCCGGCGTCGATCACCGGCTGCTCGCCCACGAGCGGCACATAGATCTGCTGTCCGTCCCGCATCCGCTCGGCCAGATTGACGGCTGCCAGATCGGCACCGGCAGCGGGCCCTCCGGCGGCGTCGACCAGGTCGCCCACCCTGAAGCCAACGGGTATCTCGTACAACCCAGGTGCCTCGACGGCGCCAGCAAGGTGCACTCGCAGCATCGAAGGCTGGGTTGTCGCGATCGGCAGCGGCGCGCCCTGCGCGGCCGCAGGAAGCTCGATCGGCGCAGGCGCCCCGTGCCGCACGCCCGCGAGGAAGCCGACGCCCACGACGGCAACGAGTGCCCCAGCCGCGACCAGCGCTGGCACCGTGCCGGCTCGACGCGCGACACCCGCCAGCTCAACCAGCACGGAACGCCAGTCGGTCGAGCGCCCGTCTGGTGAGGGTCCGTCTGCTGAGGGCCCAGCGCCCGGCGCTCGCATGTCTGTGACCCTATGGAGAGATTTACGATATTTTCCAATAAATTTCAATAGACACCAGCTATCTCAGATTCGAGCGTCGGTGAGGCTGGCGTAACGTCACGCCACTCGAAACGGGCGCTGCTGGAGGGCTGAGGCCATCATGGAGACCATTGACGTCGACCTGGGGAGAGCAGAACGATGTCTGGTGCGATCGAGCAAGGCAGCGGCGCAGTTGCGGGTATCGATGCGGCGCCAGTGACCGCCTGGATGGCCGAACGAGTCGAACTCAGCCCGCCGCTGCTGTTCGAGATCATCGCCGGCGGGCACTCCAACCTCACCTACCGCGTCAGCGACGCTGCGGGACGCCGGTGGGTGCTGCGCCGCCCGCCGCTCGCGCACTTGCTGGCCGGGGCGCACGACATGGTGCGCGAGCACCGCCTGCTGTCATCGCTGGAGCCCACCGAGGTCCCCACGCCTCCGGTGGTGGGACTGTGCACCGACGACGAGGTGAACGGCGCCGACTTCTACGTGACCGAGTTCGTGGACGGCACCGTGCTGCGCTCGCTCGACGATGCCGAGGCGCTGACGCCCGAGGCCCGAGGGGAGCTGAGCCGGCGGATGGTCGAGGTGCTCGCAACCATCCACAGCACCGACTTGGAGGCGACCGGGCTCGCCACCCTCGGCCGGCCGGAGGACTACGTCGCTCGGCAGATCCATGTCTGGCGGCGGCAGTTCAACGCCATGACCTCGCGGGATCTGCCGATCATCGAACGCGTCCACGATGTGCTGGTGGCCTCGATCCCACCGCAGGCCGAAGGCACCCTGGTCCACGGCGATTACCGCCTCGACAACTGCCTTTCAACCACCGACGGAGACCTGGCGGCCGTGCTGGACTGGGAGATCTCCACGCTGGGCGACCCGGTCGCGGAGTTGGGATTCCTGCTCGGCTACTGGGTCGAGGCGGATGACGGCTTCAACCCGCTCGGGCACGACGCCACGGCGGCCGAGGGCTTTTGGACCCGCGACCAGCTCGCCCATGCCTACGCGGAGCTGACCGGCCGCGACGTCAGCAACATCGAATGGCACTTCGCGTTTGCGAGCTGGCGCCTGGCCTGCATTCTCGAAGGCGTGCATGCGCGCTACGTGGGTGGCGCGATCCCCGAGATTCCCCCTGAGGTCCACGAGTTCCCGCAGAGCATCGTGTCGCTGGCCGAACGCGCAGAAGCGGTGCTGGCAGATCTGTGACGTGCCGGCGATGAGATGGCACGCCGGGAACGCAGCGTTCCTCGGATACCGCGACTGCGCAACGTTATGGTCCCCGCCGTGAAGGTGGACGGCGGCATCAGCACAGACGGCGGCTTCGACAACCTGATGGAGTCGAGCCGCGAGCAGGAGGCGCTGGGCTACGACGGCCTGTGGGCGCCCGAGACCATCCACGACCCGTTCACGATGCTCCCGCTGATGGCGCACGCCACGTCGTCGGTGGACCTCGGCACGAACATCGCGGTGGGCTTCGCCCGCAACCCGATGTCGCTCGCCTACAGCGCCAATGACATCCAGACACTGTCGGAAGGCAGGTTCATTCTGGGTCTGGGCAGCCAGCTGCGCCCGCAGATCACCCAGCGGTTCTCGATGGAGTGGTCCAAGCCGGCGGCTCGCATGCGCGAGATGATCATGGCGATCAAGGCCATCTGGGACTGCTGGAACAACGGCGAGAAGCTGAACTTCCGCGGCGACTTCTACGAGCACACATTGATGACGCCGTTCTTCGACCCCGGGCCGAATCCCTACGGC
>JAJEBN010000014.1 GCA_022822525.1 Acidimicrobiia bacterium
GGTTCACGGGCCCGAGGCCCCTGCCAGGTTCAGGGTGCTCGGGCTTTGCGTTTGCTTCGTCGCGGTGTGGGCGTGGATCCGCGCTCTGGTTCTTGGACGGCGGTCCAGGTGCCGTCGGGTTGGGGGATCATCGTGTAGCCGTGTTGGTGGACGAGGTGGTGGTGGCGGTGGCACAGCAGCACCAGGTTGTCGAGGTTGGTGGGTCCGCCGTCGATCCAGTGCCAGATGTGGTGGGCGTCGCAGCGTGAGGGTGGTTCTGCGCAGCCGGGCCAGCGGCAGTGCCGGTCGCGGGCGACCAGCAGGCGGCGCAGTCGCAGCGGCACGGTGCGGCGGGAGCGGCCGGCGTCGGCTGGTCCGCCGGGGCTGCCCAGCATGATGGGGATGATCTCCGCGTCGCAGGCCATGCGTCGCACGATCTCGGGCGGCAGCTCGACGCCGGCATCGGTGAGGCCCATCTCGTCGGTCGTCCCGCGCAGCGCGTCGAGGCCGATCAGCACGCTGACCTGTGCGGGCGGCAGCTGCCGCCCGAGCGTCCGACGCTCGTCGTTGGCCGCGCTGGCCTGGGTGGAGGCGTCGCCAGACGGCTCGCATTCGGCCGTGGTCCGCTTCGCCGCGCCCTTGCGGGGCGTGGTGCGCCGGGACGGGGGAGGATCGTCCCGCAGGTTGTCGCTGCCGGCATCGGCGCGGTCGTGGAGGCGGCGCACTGCGGCTGCGTCGGCATCGGTGTAGGTGAGGCCTGCCAGCGCATACGCGAGCACGTCGGCGTCTCGCTGGGCTGGGGTGCGCCGCCCGCTGCGCACCTGTTTGTCGTCGATCCAGTACTCGCGGCGCAGCGCCTCGAGCGCAGCCTCGACATGCGCGCCGGTGTCGGGATCGAGCTTGGCCCACAGCCGCAGCATCCCCTCGTGATCGCGCCGCCACCCCGCACCACGCGCCTTGCGCTGACGCTCGAAACGCTCCATCGAGGTCTCCACCGAATGCTCGACCTCAGCACGTCGCACACGCTGACGGGTGGCGTCGGTGTCCTCACCCGCCGCAGCGGCCACCAGCTCGGCTCGCACCGAGTCAGGCACACGCGCGTCGCACAGCGACTCGGCCTGCGCCGCGTTGATGTCGCCCCCAGACAGAGCGTCGAGCACCGTGCCGTGCTGGCGGGCTTTCTCGGCAGCACGGACCATCCGGCGGGCGTCACGCTCGGACACGCCCGCCGCGTCGCGCAACGACAGATGCGGGCTCACATCAGGCGCCACGCCTGACTCGCTCAACACCTCAAGCGCACCCAGCACCTCGGCCCGATACCCAGCCAACCGATTCGCCAACCGCTCGATGCCGCTCAGCACCCCCAACAGCTCGTCCCGCCCCAGCCCCGCCAGCGCCCCAGCACTCAACCGCGGCATTGCCAAAGATTCGGCTGCACCGCAGACGGAACCGCAGGCGGCGATGTCGCTGCGCCTCGCCCCGTCAGAATCGTCCCTCAACACGAGAACAACCGTACGAAAGGGGTGTTACAGCCACGAAGCTGCGGGACACTGGGGCTGAGCGGACGCTGCCGCCGCCGCACACCCGAAGTGGACGGGTGTTACAGCCTCGATGCCGGGGTTCGTGGTCGCGACCTGGACAGCTGCGTTGCGTCGGGTGCGCCGGCTCGCTTCGTTGCTGGCCGTCGCGGTGTTGGCGGCGGGAGTGCTGGTGTGGCCTGCGCGTGCTGTCGGGGCGGCGCAGGGTGTTACGTCGGATGTGACGGTGGCCCGTTACGGGGGTGCTGACAGGTATGTGACGTCGTTGCGGGTCGCTGAGGGGGTGGCTGCTGAGGCCGGCGGCTCGCTGGAGTCAGCGGTGTTGGTGTCGGGCGAGCGCTGGACCGATGCTGTGGTGGCGGCACCGATAGCGGGATCGCTGGGCGCTGCGGTGCTGATGACCCCGCCCGGTGGGCTGCGCCCGGATGCGCTCGGGTTCTTGAAGCGTGTCGGGGTGTCGAAGACGGTCACGACCGGTTACCAGTCTCGGCAGAATCGGCTACCTCACGGCACCGGCCCGAAGCTCTGACCTGGAACCATCGGATTTCGCGCCAGCGCCTGTTCGGCACCACGCTGCGGTGCTGGCCTTCGCCCAATCGCAGGAGCCTCGGCATACGCTGCAGCTCGAAGGTCATTTGAGATGCTCACCGTCGTCGTCTACGTGATCGTCGGAGCGATGGTGGCGCTGTTGACCGTCGGCGTCTACGGGTTTGCTCGCGACAGCTGGCGGCGCTCAACGACCGCCGCGAGGCGTGCCGGACTCATCGTTGGGTTTGTGGGAGCGTGCTCGATCGCCGTTGGGTTTGCCCTGCGCCAAGAAGCGGCCGCCGTCATCGCTGCACCGCCTGGTCTGCTGCTGTCGACCGAGCGGGCAATGCGACTCGTGACATGGTTCGAACGCCGACGAGGCACCGAGACGATCCCATGAGACAAGCTCGTATTGGCAGACGGAGCGTCGGGCCCGAACGTCAGGTTCGCGGGCCGACGCGCCTTCTTGGGCGCAGCTGACCATCGTCCAGCCACACACAGCCGTATCGCTGTGACCTGGGATTTCGCCCAATCCCCCATAGCGGCGATGGCGAGGTGGCTCGCTCGGTACGTTGCGGGGCGTGGGAGCGGGTCGCTGCGCAGCCCCACCGGGTCAGGACCCCGGGGCGTTCCCGCTGTCGCCGGCATCGGCGAAGATCTGCGCCAGGGGGCAGATGAAGCCGGGCAGCACGTCGTGCCCGTCGAGCGAAGCCTCGGGTGCCAGCAGTTCGACCGGCCCGTCGAGCCGGTGGACTCGGGCCGAGCGTGACTCGGGATAGATCACCCACACCAGCCGCACGCCGAAGCTGAGCCACATGCGAGCTTTGTCGTGCGTTTCGCCACGGCGCTCGCTGGGCGAGGCCACCTCGACCACCAAATCCGGCACGACTTCGGCGTACCCCGCCACCTCCTGCCCGACAGCCAGCCGCCGTGC
>JAJEBN010000020.1 GCA_022822525.1 Acidimicrobiia bacterium
CCCGTCCACGAGCGTCGGCGGGTCGGAGCCCTCCAAGATGTCGTCGCTGGGCTCGGTCCAGCTGTTCAGTGCGTACGCGAAGTCGGCCAGCGGGTCGCCGAGGGTGGAGATCTCCCAGTCGAGCACGGCCTGCAGCTCGCCCGCGGGGTTGAACAGGCAGTTGTGCAGCCCGTAGTCGCCGTGCACCACCCGGGCGGGGCCCTGGGTGGGCTTGCGCTCCTGCAGGAAGTCGTGCAGCTCGTGCACGACCGGCGTGTCGTAGGAGGCCGAGGGGGCCGATGCTGTCCACGAGCGGTACCACGTGCGGATCTGCCGACCGACGTAGTCCTCCTTCTTGCCGAGCTCGCCCAGCCCGACGTCGTCGGGATCCACCGAGTGCAGCGCCGCCAGTACGTCCATGAACGACATGCCGACGTGTGCCCGGCCCTCGGCGGTCAGGTGCTCGCGGGCGTCGGCCGACTCGAACAGCGGCTTGCCCTCGACATAGCTCATGACGTAGAAGTGCGCCCCGGTCACGTCGGGGCTCTCGCAGTAGCCGTACGCGATGGCAACGGGCACGCCGGTGGACCCGAGGCCGCTGATGATCGTGAACTCGCGGCCCATGTCGTGGGCCTTGGGCAGCAGTTCGCCCATGGGCGGCCGGCGCACGACCGCTGTGGTGCCGTCGGCGGCGGTGAGCTTGTAGGTCAGGTTGCTGTGGCCGCCTTCGAGCTGGGTCCAGTCGAACGGCGGCTCGAGACCTTCGACGTTCTCGCTGATCCACGCCTCGACGGCGGGCACGTCGTACCCGAGGACCCCACCAGCAACGGATGCGCCTACCGAAGCGTCGGCCATCTTGTCCCTCCCTCGAACCGAACCGGCACCGGCCAGCATGTGGCCGGGCGCACGGTGCCTCGCCGTGCGCCGCGCACACACTATGGCAATCGGCGGCGAGCGCTGCGGGCTGTGCATACCCGCGCCACGCGCCGGCAGAGCGTCGCGAACCCGCGACGGTGCGGCCCGACAGCGACCGGTAGCTTCGCCGCCATGGACCTCGCTGATTCAGACGTGCCCCCGGCATTGACGTCACCGCCGCAGCACATGACGCCTGAGGAGTTCCGGCGCCACGGTCGCGAGGTCATCGACTGGATCGCCGATTACTGGGAGCGCATCGAGTCGTTGCCGGTGGCCTCGACGGTGCAGCCCGGCGACATCCGGGAGCTGCTTCCCGTGGCGGCGCCAGAAGAACCCGAGCCGTTCGACAGCCTGCTCGCCGACCTTGAACGGGTGGTGGTGCCGGGCGTCACCCACTGGCAGCACCCGGGCTGGTTCGCCTACTTCCCGGCCAACAACTCGCCGCCCTCGGTGCTGGCCGACACGGTGTCGGCCGGTTTGGGGCTGATCGGGCTGCTGTGGTCGGCTTCGCCGGCGCTGACCGAGGTCGAGAGCCACATGCTGGACTGGCTCGTCGACCTGCTCGACCTGCCCGGCCACTGGAAGACCACGGCCGCCGGCGGCGGAGTCCTGCAGGGCAGCGCGTCAGATGCCACCCACGTCGCGCTCGTGGCGGCCCGCCACCGTGCCGCGGAGCGCAGCGGCCGGCCTGCGACCCAGATGGTTGCCTACACGTCGGCCCAGGCGCACAGCTCGGTGGAGAAGGGCGCCAACGTGGCCGGGTTCGGCCACGTGCGGCTCATCGAGGTCGACGAGCACCAGGCGATGCGCCCAGATGCTCTGGCGTCAGCGGTCGAGGCGGATCTGGCCGCTGGCCTGGCACCCGCATTCGTGGGCTCGACCGTGGGAACTACCGGCACCACTGCGGTCGACCCCGTGCGAGCCATCGCTGAGGTCGCCATCGAGCACGGCCTGTGGCACCACGTCGATGCGGCCTATGCGGGCACGGCGATGATTTGTCCCGAGTTCCGCCACCACCAGGACGGCATCGAACTGGTGGACAGCTACGTGTTCAACCCGCACAAATGGATGATGGTGAACTTCGACTGCTCGGCGTTCTATGTCGCCGACAAGGCGGCGCTGACCGATGCGCTGTCGATCGACCCGCCGTACCTGCGCAACACCCAGAGCGACGCCGGCAACGTGATCGACTACCGCAACTGGCAGGTGCCGCTGGGGAGGCGCTTCCGGGCGCTCAAGCTGTGGTGGGTGCTGCGCAGCTACGGCGCATCGGGGATCCGCCAGATGGTGCGCCACCACGTCGCGATGGCCCAGGAGTTTGCGCTGCGGCTCAGCGAGGACAGCCGGTTCGAGATCGTGGCCCCGCACCCGTTCTCGCTGGTGTGCTTCCGCCGGCGGGCTGCGGGCGACGGCGCTGCGGCGGCCGAGGCTGCCGACCGCGCCACCGACGCCGTCGCGGCAGCGGTGAACGACAGCGGCGTCGCCTACCTGACCCCGTCGAAGCTGGACGGACGCAGCATCATCCGCGTCGCAGTCGGCCAGTCGCGCACCGACCGCACCCAGATGGACCTGCTGTGGAAGGCGATCAGCGAGGCCGCCGTCGGGACTTGACAGTGCCAGCCGGGGGTGCGGCTGTCACAATGCCGCAGCCTCGGGTTGCACGAGCGCTGAGCCAGCAGCAGCGGCGGCCGCTTCGGCCGGCATGCCGATGCCCAGGTAGCCCTCGATGCGGGCGAGCCGCTGCCCGTTGGCCGCCAGCTCCGCGCGCACTGCGCCGATCTTGTCGCCCAATCCCGTGCGCGCTGCGCCGATCTCGTCGCCCAACCCCGTGCGCACCGCGCCGATCTCGTCGCCCAACCCCGTGCGCACCGCGCCGATCTCGTCGCCCAATCCCGTGCGCACTGCGCCGATCTCCGCGCCCAACCCCGTGCGCACTGCGGCGATCTCGTCGCCCAATTCCGTGCGCACTGCGGCGATCTCCGCGCGCAATTCCGTGCGCACTGCGGCGATCTCCGCGCGCAATTCCGTGCGCACTGCGCCGATCTCCGCGCGCACTGCGGCGAACTCCTCGTGCATCTCGGTGCGCAGCGCGGCGATCTCCTCGCGCATCTCGGTGCGCAGCGCGGCGATCTCCTCGCGCATCTCCCTGCGCAGCCTCTCGTTGCTGCGCTGCTGGTGCCACACGATCGCCACGGCGGCGAGCACCATGGTGAGCACTTGAGCGCTGGCGGCCACATCCACATTGTAAGCCTGCCATCGAGACGGCAGCCGTTCAACTGAATTAATCCAAAAGTACCGAAATCACCTCAAGAGGCTGAGCCCAGCGCGGCCAGCAGGCGGTCGTTCTGGGCGGGAGTGCCCAGGCTGATGCGCACGCCCTCGCCTTCGAACGGGCGGGTCACCAGGCCCTGCTTCTCGAGACGGACGAACAGCTCCATCGCCCCGCCGCCGACCGGCAGGTACACGAAGTTCGCCTGGCTCGGCACGATCGGCCAGCCCAGCTCGGCCATCGCGGCGCTGACCCGGTCGCGCTCGGCCAAGATGGCGGCAACACGTTCTTCCAGCTCCGTGCTGGCTTGCGGCTCGAGCGAGGCCAGCGCCGCGATCTGGGCGATCCCGCTGACGATGAACGGCAGCGCCACCTTGTCGAGTGCCCCGATGACGTCGGGGTGCCCGACGCCGTAGCCGACTCGCAGGTTGGCCAAGCCGTACGCCTTGGAGAAGGTCCGCAGCACCAGGGCGTTGGGGTGCGCGGGCAGCACCGTTTCGATCGGGTCGGCCACGGCGGGGTCGGTGACGAATTCCCGGTAGGCCTCGTCGATCACCACGATCACGTCGGAGGGCACGGCCGCGAGCAGGCCCTGCAACTCTGCGGTCGTGCAGACCGTGCCGGTGGGGTTGTTCGGCGTGGAGAGCACGACGAGCTTGGTGCGGTCTGTCACTGCAGCCGTGACGCCGTCGAGGTCGAACGCGTGGTCGACCAGCGGCACCGTCACGGCCTGGGCGCCTGAGATCGCGCAGAACACCGGGTGCACCTCGAATGAGCGCCAGGGGTAGACGACCTCGTCGCCGGGATCGACATAGGAAGCGAAGAGCTGCTGCAGCACTCCCACCGAACCGGAGCCGACCGTGACCTCGTCGAGCTCCACTCCGTGCCGGTCTGCCAGCGCCTCACGCACCTGGGTGCAGCGATGGTCGGGATAGCGGTTCATGCCCAGGGCGGCGTCGGACACCGCTCGGGCCACTGAGGGCAGCGGATCGTTGGCGTTCTCGTTGGATGCCAGCTTGATGGCCTCGGCCAGGTTGTGCTCCGCCTCGGCCTGTGCCGCGGATCGACCCGGCTTGTACTGCGGAAGGCCCTCCACCGCCGCTCTCGGTCGTCCGATCATGCGCTCGCTCTCCTCCGAGACGAGGCCCGCCGACGGCTCGCAGCGGTGCCCGGCGGCAAACTAGCGGCCCCGACCCCCACAGGCGGCGGCTGGCCCGGCCGCCCGCACGGGCGGTGATCGGCGAGGTGCCTGCTACAGGCGACGGTTGGCGTCGTCCCCCGGAGTGGCGACCGAGCGGAATTGATCGGCGACCTGGTCCATCGTGGCGAAGGTCACCCCCGGCCGCGACGCCATGTGATCGATGAGGCGCTCGAGCATCAGCATCCGGCTGCCACGCCCGATGCACTGGGGATGCATGGTGAGCACGAACACCCCGCTGCCGACCCGCTCGTAGAGGTAGTCGAACTCCGCCGACCACACGTCATAGACGTGATCGGGTGTGCGCAGCCCTTGCACTGTGGGCCCGTCGTAGCTGAAGTACGGCCAGTCGTCGAGGATCCAGTCGAACGGCAGCTGCACCAGGTCGACCTCGTCGCCGAACCGGTGCGGCCCGTCCGTCGTGGGCACGTCGCCGAGCCGGCACCAGGTGGGCGCGTAGTCGTTGCGCGCCATGGAGGAGTCGTAGGAGAAGCCGTGCTCGATGAGCAGGCTGATCCAACGGTCGCCGCAGTTGCCGCCCGGTACCCGGTGCCCCACGGGCGGGCTGCCTGAGAGTTGTTCGAGGCAGTCCATGGAGCGCATCAGGATGGCTCGCTCGTCGGCTTCGTCTCGCTTCGACGAGGGTGCCTCGTGGCAGTACCCGTGGTAGCCCACCTCGTGCCCGTCGGAAGCCACCCGGGCGCACACCTCGCCGAAGGTGTCGATGGTGTGGCCGGGGATGAACCATGTGGACGGGAGCGAGCGCTCATCGAGCAGGTCGAGCAGCCGGTGCGCGCCGATCGACGCGAACTCGCCCCGAGCGGTCAGGTTGGGCGACCGTGACCCCCGCGGGCCGGTCCAGATCGAGATCGCATCGAAGTCGAAGCTCAGACAGACCGTGACCGGGCCATGAGCGCCGTTGGAGGCCCCGTTGGATGCAGAAGCGCCGTGTGACAAGCTCATCTTCGGACCCTACTGAACGCCCGTCCGAGTCCGCCACAGCAAGCACAGCGACCCGCTCGTCGGCCGGGTGTGCCGGGGCCGTCGGGCGGTACCGTGATCCGATGCCTGCCCCGGCCGGCGGAGCCGCCGAGACCGAATCGCCGCCGCTCGCGGGGATGCGTGTGCTGGAGCTGGCCACCGGCATCGCCGGACCGTACGCCGGTCGCCTCTTGGCGGGTGCGGGGGCGACCGTGGTCAAGGCGGAACCGCCCGGCGGGGACCCTGCTCGGCACCAGCCGGTCGACGACGTCCCGCTGGCACCGGGTGAGCTGAGCCCGCTGTTCGTGCATCTGAATGCGGGCAAGCTGAACTGCGCCGCCGACAGCGTCGAGCAGTCGTGGCCCGAGGTGGTGATCGCCAGCGAGACGCTGGCCGGGCTTGCCGGCGGGCCGTGGGATCCCCAGCGGATGGCCGCCCGTGCGGCAGCGGGCGAACGCGTGCCCAAGCTCGTCACGGTGACGGCCTGGGGTGCGGACGCCGACGACCCCGGTGTCATCGCAGACGAGCTGCTGGTGCAGACCGCCACGGGCTTTCTGGGCTTCAACGGCGACGAGGGCGCCGAGCCGCTGCGCCTTCCGGGCTGGCAGGCCCAGTACTGCGCCGGCGGTCTTGCCGCTTGGGCTGCACACCTCATCCGGCGACGGACCGAGACGCACATGGATGTGTCGTGGCTGGGGGCGCTGCTGACCGCCGTCGAGCTCTGCTACTGCGATTCGCTGCACTGCCAGCGGCGCCGGCCGCTGGTGGGGCCCCACCCTCCGACGGCGTACCCGTCGGGTGCGATCCGCTGTGCGGACGGCTTCGTGTGCCCGGGCTCGATCCGGCGGGACGACTGGGAGATGCAGTGCCTGCATCTCGGCATGCCGGAGTGGATCGACGATCCCGAGCTGAGCCACCGCCACCGCCGGGTCCGCCACATCGACAAGATCCGCGAGGTCATCGAGCCGTGGTACGCCGCCCGCACCAAGCGAGAGCTGTTCCAGTTCGCGCTCGAGACGCCATGGGCCGTCGGCATGGTGATGACGCCGCTGGATGCCCTGGCAGACGAGCATCTCGCCCAACGCGGCTTCCTCGGCGAGGTCGAGACTCCAGCGGCGACCGCCTTGGCGCCCATCGGGCCCTTTGCCGCACCAGGCCTGCCCGTGCCCGGTCAACGAGTTCGCGATCAGGGCGCTGACACAGTCCCGGCCGCCGATGCCCCCACGATGGCGCTGCGACCGGCGCGTGCGCTGCGGGTGATCGAGATGACCATCGCCTGGGCTGGGCCGTACATCGGCAACTTGCTGACACCGCTCGGCATCGACGTCATCAAGATCGAGGCGCAGAACCCCTTCGACGGCTTCCGCACCCAGCGGCCCTATGACCATGGCATGGCGCCCGGCCTCGAACACCTCGTGCACGACAACCGCTTCTACGAGGCGGGCGGGCATTTCAACGCCGTCAACAAGGGCAAGCGCGACTGCGTGGTCACGCTCGCCACGCCGGAGGGCCGCGCCGCCTTCATGGAGCTGGTGCGCAACTGCGATGGGTTGGTCGCCAACTTCTCGGCCCACGTGCTGCCCCAGCTCGGGCTCGACTTCGAGACGCTGGCCGAGGTCAATCCCCGCATCGTGCTGGTGCGCATGCCGGCGTTCGGCGTCGACGGGCCGTATGCGGGCGCGGTGGGCTTCGGCTCGATCATCGAGGCCATGGGCGGGTTGGGTCACCGGCAGGGCTACGAGCACGAGGGTGCCCGCATCTCCAACATCTACTTCCCTGACCCCATCGCCGGCATCACCGCCGGATTCGCCCTGCTCAGCGGCCTGCACCACGCCGAGCGCACCGGCCACGGCATAGAGATCGACGTCTCCCAGCAAGAGGGAACCTGGCAGCACAGCGGCGAAGCGCTCGTGCTGGCCTCCACAGCAGGCCGAGACATCGGCCGCATGGGAAACCGCGAACCCGGCGCCGTCTGGAGCGGGTTCATTCAAGGCACCGACGGCTGGCTCGCCGTCATCGCCGACGGATCGGCCGACCCGTCCTCCGGGACCAACGCCCTCAACGTGATCGAGGGCCTGCTCGACGAGATCGAGCACAACCGCGGCGAGCCCGTCCGAACCAGGGCAGACCTGCAGGCCGTGCTGCACGCCGCCGGCGCCCGCACAGAGTTCTGCTGGGACCCATGGACCGCACCCGAGCACCGGCGCGTCGCCGAACGCATCGAGCTGGTCGATCACCCAGTAACAGGCCCCATGCGCCACATAGCGTCCCCGTTCACCCTCGACGGAACCCGCCCAGCCCAAGCAGGCCCCTCCCCCCTCTTCGACCAGCACACCGACCACGTCATGGCCGAAGCAGCTCGGCTCTCCCCCACCGCGATCGAGAGCCTCCGAGCCAACGGCCACATCGGAGGCAAGCTCCCCCCACCCGCCGAGCTCGGCTTCGTCTACGACTGACGGACGCAGCCGGCAATCGAGGGGTGTGCGAGGGCAGGGGTACCCGCGCGCAGTTGTACGGCGCCCCTGCGACACCTCGCCAGTGCACAGCGCGCCGCATCTGTTTGAAGCACGGGTGCCCCTGCCCTCGTACGCCCCGGGCTGTCTCACACAGCCGGACTACCGTGCGCCCCATGCAGATCGAACCGTTCCAGATCAACGTCCCGGACGAACAGCTGGCAGACCTCAAGGACCGCCTGGCAAGAACCCGCTGGCCAGACGCCGAACCGGTCGACGACTGGTCCCAGGGCATCCCCCTCGCGTACGTCCAGGAAGTCTGCGACTACTGGGCCAACACCTATGACTGGCGAGCCCGCGAGGCCGCGCTCAACCGGTTCGACCAGTACACGGCCGACGTCGGCGGCATGGACGTGCACTTCATCCACGTCCGCTCACCCGAGCCCGATGCGATGCCGATCGTCATCACCCACGGCTGGCCCGGCTCGGTCGTCGAATTCCACAAGGTCATCGAGCCGCTCGCCGACCCGGTGGCCCATGGCGGCAGCGCTGCCGACGCATTCCACGTGATCTGCCCGTCTTTGCCCGGCTACGGCTTCAGCGCCAAGCCGTCCGAAGCGGGCTGGGGCGTCGAGCGGATCGCCGACTGCTGGGCCGAGCTCATGACCGGCCTGGGCTACGACCGCTTCGGCGCGCAAGGCGGCGACTGGGGCTCGGCTGTCACCAGCGCACTCGGCAGCCGCCACCCCGACCGCTGCATCGGCATCCACCTGAACATGGTGATGCGCGGCAGCCGCCCCAAGGACCGTGAGCCCAACGAGGAGGAGATCGCGGCTCTCGCCAAGGCCAAGCACTACAACGACTGGGATTCGGGCTATTCGAAGCAGCAGTCCACCCGCCCCCAGACGCTCGGCTACGGCCTGACCGATTCTCCTGCGGGGCAGGCGGCGTGGATCCTCGAGAAGTTCTGGGCCTGGACCGACTGCGACGGGCACCCCGAGAACGCGCTGGGCCGCGACGAGATGCTCGACAACGTCATGCTGTACTGGCTGAACGCCAACGCAGCCTCGTCGGGCCGCCTGTACTGGGAGAGCTTCCGGCAGCTCCCCCGCATGACGGTGGACGTGCCGACCGGCGTTGCCAAGTTCCCCGCGGAGATCATCCCGCCCGTGCGCTCGTGGTCCGAGCCCATCTATTCCGACATCCGCCACTGGACCGACATGCCCGCAGGCGGCCACTTCGCGGCCTTCGAGCAGCCCGAGCTGTTCGTCGACGACGTGCGCGCCTTCTTCAGCCTGCTCCGATGAGCGCAGGCCCACGGCGGCCGGCGCGGGGTCGCCTCCGATGACAGCAGGATCCGCCGAGCCCGTGCTGCTCGGCAACACCATGGATCGGCCGTTGCTGGTCTCGAGCCTCATCTCCTATGCGGCGCGCAGCCATGCCAGCACCGATGTGGTGGCCGTGGATTCGGCGGGCGTCACCACGCGCAGCAACTGGGGGACGGTGGCGGAGCGGGCCCATGCGGTGTCAGGAGCGCTGGCGGCCGACGGGATCCGGCCCGGTGAACGCGTTGCCACCATTGCGTGCAACGACCACCGCCACCTCGAGGCCTACTACGGCATCACCGGGATCGGCGCCGTTCTGCACACGGTCAACCCCCGGCTCCACGACGACCAGCTGGCGTTCATCCTCAACGACGCCGCCGACAGCGTCGTGCTCGTCGACCAGTCGTTCATCGAGATTGCTGCGCGCCTCGCCCCGCGCACGCCGACGGTCCGCCGCTGGGTGGTGCTCGGCGGGCTCGATGCACCTGCCGGGCTGCCGGGCGAGATCGCGTACGACGACTGGATCGCCGACGCGCCGGGCCCCGCGGCGTGGCCCGATTTCGACGAACGCGCAGCCGCGACGCTCTGCTACACGTCAGGCACCACCGGCAATCCCAAGGGTGTCCTGCAGAGTCACCGTTCGATCGTGCTGCAGACCTGGGCCTGCTGCACCGGCGACGGCCACGACGTCCACTCAGGGCATGCCGTGCTCGGCGCAGTGCCCATGTTCCACGTCAACGGCTGGGCGCTGCCCTTCGCCAGCGCGATGAGCGGCGCCAAGCTCGTGCTGCCGGGCCCGGACCTCAGCCCCGAAGCCCTGGTGAACCTCATCGAAACCGAGGACATCACGTTCTCGGCGGGCGTGCCCACGATCTGGCTCGGCGTCGTGCAGTACCTGCAGGCCACGGGTCGAAAGGTGCCCTCGCTCCAGAAGGTGGCTGTCGGCGGCTCAGCGGCACCACGGATGCTCATCGACACGCTCGAGGACGACTACGGCGTCACGGTCAGCCACGTCTGGGGCATGACCGAGATGACCCAAGGCACGTCAGGGCGGTTCACGCACCGGGTCGAGCGGCAAGACCGTGACGCCCAGCGCGACCGCCAGGCAAAGGCCGGCCGTGAGCTGTACGGCATCGAGCTGCGCGTGGTCGACCCAGACGGCAACGTGTTGCCCCATGACGGGCGCAGCGTCGGCGAGATACAGGCACGCGGTCCGTGGATGTGCGGCGCGTACTACCTCGGCGAGCTCGCCGACCCGGGCGCCTTCGCCGACTCCCACCTGCCGCCTACCGAAGGCGGCTGGCTGCGCACGGGCGATGTCGGCGCTCTCGACGCCGAGGGCTACCTGACGCTGACCGACCGGTCTAAGGACGTCATCAAGAGCGGCGGGGAGTGGATCAGCTCGATCGAGCTGGAGAACGCTGCGCTCGTCGCTCCCGGCGTGGCAGCCGCAGCGGTCATCGGCCTGCCGCACGAGCGCTGGGGAGAACGGCCGCTGCTCATCGTCGAGCTCGCCGAGGGTGCCAGCCTCGACGCCAGCGCTGTGCTGGATGCGATCAGGCCCCGGGTGGCGTCGTGGTGGCTGCCCGACGACATCGTCGTCGTGCCAGAGATACCGCTGACCGGCACCGGCAAGATCGACAAGAAGCTGTTGCGCAACCGGTTCGCCGACCATGGGTGGCCCGAAGCCTGACCGCAGAGACCCACTCTGGCCTGCGCTCAAATCAGGCCGAACCGCCAGTAGCATGGAATTCCGGACAGGGCGGACTGATTTGCCGCCGAGTCAGTCTGGGCTCAGATCGCTCCCGAAGCGGTCGGAGTCGCTGCGCTGAGGCAGCCGTCGGCGAGCCATTGCCGACGCTCGCTCAGTTCGCCGAGTCCCGAGTTCCCAAGTTCGATACGCGCAAGTTCGGTACGCGAGGTGTTGTCATGGCTGCTGGTCGCACGACGTTTGAGAAGCTGCAACGGGACCGGGCCAAGAAGGCCAAGGCGGAGGCCAAGCGTGCCAAGCGCATGGGCAAGATCCCCCAGAGCGGACCGCTGGTCGCTGCCGAAGCTGACGATGAGGGCACGGGCGCGGTCCTCGACGGCAACCTCGACGAGGAGCTGTCGGCCGCTGACCTGATCCGGCTCGTCGAAGAGGTTCAGACCCAGTTCGACAATGACGAGATCACGTTCGACGAGTACGAAGAACGCAAGATCGAACTGCTTGCCCGTCTCCCCACCGACTGAGCCGACCCGGCCCCGTCACCTCAGCCGCATCGGCTCGACGAGGTTGGCTCAGCCGGTTCGCCGGTGAACCGAGACGGCGTAATCGCCCCCGTCGAATGGGGCACCCTCCCAGGTCGAGAAGCGGGATTCGAGCTCCAGCCCGTTGCCCCGCGCAAGTGCGTCGTAGACGTGCAGTGCCATGTAGCCGTCGCTGAGCTGGAAGCCGGCCACGAGCACGCCGCCGGGCCGCAGGTGCGCAGCGAGGTTGGCGACGACGGCCGCCTCGGAACCGCGCTCGAGGAAGATCATCACGTTGCCCGCAGCAACCGCGACATCGAAGCGGCGCTGACGCCCAGCGGCGTCGGCCACGACCGTGCTCGCGAGATCACCCTGCAGCCACTCCAGCTCGGGGGCCTTGTGCCTCGCCAGGTCGAGCATCGCAGGGTCGAGATCGACGCCCACGACATCGTGCCCGCGGCGCGCCAGCTCGATCGCCACCCGGCCTGTCCCGCAGCCCGCGTCGAGCACGCTCCCGACCGGCTCGAGCAGCGAATCGACCAGATCGGCCTCGCCGTGAACGGACTCGCCCCGCGCTGCCTTCTGGGCCCAGCGGTCGTCGTAGGCGGCGCCGCGGGGAATGTCGCCCCGTTCGTCCCAGCGGCTCAGCGGTCCTCCCAGACCGGATCACGCTTCTGCGCGAACGCCGAAGCGCCTTCGATGGCGTCAGCAGATCCGAAGACCTCCTCCATGGCCGGCCGCTGGTAGTCCCAGAAGCCGTCCTCGGACACGCCCAGCACATCGCGGATCAGGCGCTTGGAGGCGCGCACGCCCATCGGCGCGTTGCGCGCGATGCGCTCAGCGATCTCGACGGCGACGTTCACGGCCTCGCCGCGCGGGCAGACGCGGTTGACCATGCCGTGCTGATGGGCCACCTCGGCGGTGATCGGCTCGGCGGTCAGTGCCATCTCCATGGCGAGGCTGTACGGCAGTTGCCGCGGCAGCCGCAGCAGCGCGCCAGCACCGGCGAACAGGCCCACACCCACTTCGGGGATGCCGAGCATCGTGCCTTCGGACGCCACGATGAGATCGCACGACAGCGCCACCTCCAGCCCGCCGGCCAGCGCGAAGCGCTCCACCGCCGCAATGAGCGGCTTGGAGGCACTCTTCTCGGTGATGCCGGCGAATCCGCGCTCGGGCGAGTTCGGCATGCCCGCGAGGCCGCCTCCCTCAACGAAGGCCTTGAGATCCATGCCGGCGCTGAAGCCGCGCCCCGCCCCGGTGAGCACTCCGACCCGGGCCTCGGGATTGGCGTCGAGCGCCTCGAGCGCTTCGCCGAGGGCCACCGACAAGTCCATGTTGAAGGCGTTCATCGCGTCGGGGCGGTTGAGCGTCAGGATCTGCACGTAGCCGCGCTGCTCGACGAGGACAAGGGGTTCTTCGCTCACGGGATCTCCTCAAGATTCTTGGCTGCTTGGTTCGGGGTCAGGTCGGCGACGACACAAAGGTGCCGGCGTGCTCGCTGGCATCGAGATCGGCAGCGTCTCGGGCGCCGACAGTAGCCTCACCGCGCAGCCCGTGAGCTACTGCAAACGGATGCGAAAGAGTCGAGCGAGGGGCGGCATGGACAGCGACGGCACCACCTCGGACGGCGAACGAGACGGCGGTGCGCCCCCGGGCGAATCCGCTCAACCCGACAGCGAAGTCGCCGACCTGCTGGCGCGCATCGAGATGGCTGAGCCGACCGAGGCGCCGCTGCTGGTCCAGATGCTGGCCCGATCGCCCAACCTGCAGCAGGCCGACGGCCCGGTGGCCTTGCGCGCCGCCCGGGCGCTCAGCGTGCACGGCGGTCCCCAGACGCTGTCGATCGCAGGCGAGCTCGCAGCCCGCGCTCACCGTTCAGGGCAGGCAGGCGCCGGGGTCGTGTTCGCCGAGTGCGCCGACAAGATGAGCCTGCTCAGCGGGCGGCCCCAGCAGTTCGGCACCGTGGTCACCCAGCATCTGGGAGACCTCGTGCTGGCACCGGTGGACGGCTCGGTCGACGACGAGTCCCGCAACCGCATCGGCCTGCCGACGCTGGCACAACGACGCGCAGAGATCGATCGGCGCAACCGTGAGCTCAGCCGCGAACGAGCCGACACACCGGGTCTGCCGCCCGGCCAGCGCCTGTGCCGGGTCTGGCGGGACCCATCGGCGCAATTCCTCGCTTCGCGGCTCGAAGCCGATCCTGCCGGGTGCTGGGCCGACGGCGACGAGCTCACCTTCGTCTGCCGCAGCGATGCCGCCGGCGTGCTGCCAGGGCCGGTCATCGAGCTGCCGATGTGGCGCATCGACGAGAACCGCAGCAACGGCGACGGCGACGACCTGTGGGCGCTCAGCGTGCGCATCGAACGCCTGTCAGAAGCCGTGATCGGCTACGGCTTCTGGCCGCTCGACGATGCGGGCAGCCTGCTCGGCGGCCAGCGCGGTCCGGTGCCCCACCGCTTCCGCGGCCCCGACGCACCAGCCGAGCTGCCCTCGCACCCCGATGACGACCTGCGGGGCACGACCCAGGTGCACGCCATCGACAGCACGGCGTTGCGCACCAAGCGCACCGTCACCGTGTACCTGCCGCCGGACCACTCGGTCGCAGAGCGGCTGCCGGTGCTGTACGCCACCGACGGCGGCATGATCGGCCCCTACATCCGGCGCCTCGATGCGGGAGTCACCAACGAGACCGTGCCCCGCTTCGTGCTCGTGGCGGCCCACTCCGCGCCCATGGGGGGCTACGGGAACGAACGGGCGATGGAGTACCTGCCGGGCTTCGACAACGACCGGTTCGACCGCCATCAGCGCTTCTTCGTGGAGGAGCTGTCTGCCTGGGCCGAGCAGACATTCGGCGTCTCCGACGATCGCAGCCAGCGAGGCGTGTTCGGCGCATCCGACGGCGGCGGCCACGCCTTGGCGGTCGGGCACATGCACCGCGACAAGTACGGCCACGCCATGGCGTATTCCACCGGCATGCCGCCGAACGAGCAGATGAACTGGAACGCCGCCGAGGCGCCCTTCGTGCACCTGTGCGCCGGCACGCTCGAGGGCGGCTTCCACCAGGCCACCGAGGCCTGGGCGGCATGGTTGCACTTTGCCAAGTCGCCGCACGACTGGACCGAGCGCGTGTGCGGGCACGATCTCATTCAGTGGATCGAGGAGTTGCCCCGAGCCGTTGCACGCGCCTGGGGCTGATCGCCGATCCCGTGACTGCAGCGGCGGCCCCACCCCCGGCAGTGCCGTCGCCGGCGTGAGCACCGAAGACGGACGGATCGCGGTCGACGGCGTCGGCATCGCCTGGCGGCGCTTCACGCCGCCCGCCGACACCCGAATCGCGCGCGACCCCCACGGCGAGCCTCCGACCATCGTCATGCTGCATGAAGGACTGGGCAGCATCACCCAGTGGCGCGACCTGCCCGATGTGCTGGCGCACCAGAGCGGGCTCGGGGTGGTGGCCTACGACCGCAGCGGCTATGGACGTTCCGATCCCGTGCCGCAGACCTACACCGACGGCTTCATGGAGCGCGAGGCCGCCGACATGCTGCCCGCGGTGCTCGAACAGCTCGGCGTGAGCCGTCCCATCCTGATCGGGCACAGCGACGGGGCATCCATCGCTCTCCTCGCCGCGGCCACAGGCTCGGTGAGCCCGCTCGGCGTCGCGGTCATCGCGCCGCACACGTTCATCGAGGACGTCTGCATCGAGGGCATCCGCGCCATCGACGGTCAGCGCGAACGGGTCATCGCGGGACTGGCCCGCCACCACGACCACCCCCGCCTCGCCTTCGAGCGCTGGCGGGACGCGTGGCTGACGCCGCGGTTCAGCCTGTGGGACATGCGGCCGCTGCTCGAGCACATCGACTGCGCGGTGCTGGTGCTGCAGGGCGACGGCGACCAGTACGCCACCGACGCGCAGGTGTGGACGATCACCGAGCGGGTGAGGGGGGCCGACGGTCACCTGCTGGCCGACTGCGGCCACGTCGCCCACCGCGACCAGCCCGAGGCGGTGGCGGGCTATCTCGTCGAGTTCGTCTCGGCCTGCGCGACGGCGTCGAGGCTGCCAGACAGCGCCGCGAGCGCGTCGGCGGCAATGAGATCGGGGTCTTCGAACGGTCCGAAGTGACTCAAGTGCGGATAGGTGATGAGCCATGAGTTGACGAGTGCCTCGTGTGCCGGCACGCCGATGTCCGCGTCGTCGCGTGGCGGCCGCTGCACTCCCCTGCCGATGGCCACGTGCGTCTGGCTGCCGTCGAGCAACGCAGTCGTCGAGACCCATTCGCCGTCGTAGGTGGCCGCTTCGTCGGCGGCGCGACACCGCAGCCGGATCGAGCCGTCGGGCAAGTCCTCGAACCCGTGCTCGACATAGCTCGCCAGCGCATCGGCCCGCATGGTGCCGAACGGCGGTCGCGGCGCGTACCGCTCGAAGGCCGCGCCTCGAGACGCGAAGGTCTCCCGCCGTTTGTGGGTGAACTCTGCCAGCGGGTTCTCGCCGGGTCCGAACTGGTCTTCGACGCGCCACACGACCGGCTCGTAGCCGTACATCCGCCGGATAGTGCCCGGCCGCCGCGCATCGGCCAGCAGCAGCGTGGCCGCGCCGATGGAATGCCCGACGCAGTCCAGCTCGGCGGGGGCGATGCCCAGGTGATCGACGATCGCGAGCAGGTCGTCTGCCAGCGTCGTCCACAAGAAGTCGCGGTCGGCAGGCGGCGGGCTCCATCCGTGTGCCCGCAGGTCGGGAGCCCAGACCGTGAAATGCTCGATGAGGCAGGTCGTGAACGGGCCGTAGACCCGGCCGTTGAAGCCCGTCGCGTGCACGAACAGCAGCGGAGGGCCGTCCCCTCCCAGGCAGTGCAGTGCCAACTCGACCCCGTCGGCGACGCGGACCATCTCCGGCGCAATCGTGCCGCTGCGGTCAGCGGTCATGCCGGATCCAGGCGTGCTTGAGCAGCACGTGTGCTAGCCATGCGCGCATGAGTACTACAGACGCCCTCGCAGGTGCAGAGGCAGCACCCGATCTCGAGTTCTTCTGGGACCCGGTGTGCCCGTTCGCGTGGATCACGTCGCGCTGGGTGGAAAAGGTCGTCGCTCAGACCGGCTACTCGGTGGACTGGCGATTCATCTCGCTGCGCATCCTGAACAAGCACCGCGACTACGCCACCGAATTCCCTGCGGGATACGAGCAGGGGCACACGGCGGGGCTGCGGATGCTGCGCACCGCTGCTGCGGTTCGGGCAGAGCTCGGCCGCGACGTCATGGGTCCGCTGTATGACGCGATGGGCCAGCACTACTGGGAGATGCCCAAGGGCTCAGGGCTGCGGGATCGCATCGGCACTGCGGAGCACACCGCGGAGGCGTTGGCGACTGCCGGCCTGCCGACGGACTTTGCTGCAGCCGTCGACGACGAGACATGGGACGCCGAGATCGAAGCCGAGACCGAGCTGGCGCTGAGCCGCACCGGGCGCGACGTCGGCACACCGATCATCACCGTCGAACCGCCGGACGGATTGTCATTCTTCGGACCGGTGATCTCACGCGTCCCGACCGACGAACAGGCCGTCCCGCTGTGGAATGCCGTCATCGAGCTCGCACGCTTTCCCGGTTTCGCCGAGCTGAAGCGGTCGCTGCGCGAAGCCCCGCAGCTGCGCGTGCTGGGCACCATCACGGACGCACCCGAGATGGAGGACTGGGAAGCGGGTTCCCGCAAGGCCCACAAACCGACCTAGCGCGGGTCGAAGCGGTACGCCTCGGCCCGGGGCTTGAGCGGGCGCGAGAGCCACAGCGGGCGCCGCAGACCGCCAGGGCCCGGCGCGGGCCGCGTCATCTCCAGCCAATCGGTGTACGCCTCCGCTGCGCGTGCGGTGTCCACCACCACGTCGCCGTAGCGGTCGTCGGCCGCAGCCGCACTCACGCGCACTCGCTGGTGCCAGCACTGCATGCCCGATACGGGGTCGGGCTGCACGGAGAAGGTCAGGTTCTGGTGCACGCCGGTGTCGTTCCACCACACCCGCTCTGAGTCGGGATCGTCGGACGCGAACGGCGCCATCGACCCCGTGCGCCGCAGCCGCCAGGTTGTGCCGTCCCGATCGATCTCTGCGGGACCGCCCGCCCACGACCTGGGCCCCTCGCCGTCGCCGCCACGTCCTTCCCGCTCTTGTTCGCTCCGCTCACGGGCCGCTCGGGCCACGGCTTCGCCTTCCGACTCAGCCTCCGGCGCGTCGGAGTGCGCGGCAGAGTCGAGCCGCCAGCGACCCATGTGGTGCGAGGCGGCCACCACTCCTGGGCGGATGCCCTCGGTGCGCCATGCCGAGATGACGAAATGACCTATCCGGGTGGAGATCCGCACCAGCCCGCCGACATCGATGCCGAGCGCCTCGGCGTCGGACGGATGGATCCACAGCGGGTGGCGATGGCTGATCTCCGCCAGCCACTTCGAGTTCGCGGATCTGGTGTGGATCAGCGTCGGGATCCGGAAGGTCGGCACCAGGATCCGCTCGTCTCCGGCGATGTCCAGGTCCTGCCAATGCACGTGGCTGGGAATCCAGCCGGGCGTGGCGTGCTCGGGCCAGCCCCAATCGGCCAGCGTCGTCGAGTAGAGCTCCAGCTTGCGCGACGGCGTCGGGAAGCCCTGCCGAGCCGCGCCTGCCACGTGCACGCCGAGCGAGCCGTCGCCCAGCGGGGGCAGCCGCGCTGACGCCGCGCCGACCGTGTCACGCTGCGGCCGGTACACCCCGTCGTCGCCGAGCACTGCGCCCAGCAGCTGCGACGGTGCCACGACGCGTTCGTGGTGGCCGTAGGGGTCGCCCTCGATGGCATATGCGCCGCGGTCGCGCATGAACTCCAGCGGCGACTGGCCGGCCTCAGCAGCATCGTCTGCCAGTCCGGGGACCTCATCGGCGAAGATCGCCCCGTAGTACTCATCGACGCTGATGGGCTCACCGGGTCTGGCGGGGCTCTCGAACCACTTGCGGATGCCCAGCGATCCGTCGGGGTCGATCCGCCACGACAGGTCGATCCAGAACTCGTTCTCCTCCCAGACCTCTCCTGGGTTGAATTCGTGGGTCCGGGTGTGCGGTCCTACGTCTCGCCCCTCCAGCTCCGCGTAGCGGCGCATGACCGGCTGGCGGAATCCCAGCCATTGGCCGGCGTGGGTCTCGAAGGACGCCAGGTCGTGGCGTTCGGAGCCGACACCCATCGGCAGCACGTAATCGGCGAACCACGCCGTCTCGGACCAGGTGGGCGTCAACGCCACGTGGCAGCCGACGCGGTCAGGATCGGACAGGGCTTCCAGCCAGCTGAAGCCGTCGGGATTCGTCCACACCGGGTTGTAGACGCGGGTGAAGTAGGTATCCAGACGCCCCCGGCCCTCACGCAAGAAGTGCGGCAGCAGGATCGACATCTCGTGATGACAGAGCGGGTATTCGGGCGGCCAGGAGAGCTCATTCCAGTGATCGGATGCCGGCGGCCGCAGCGGAGGCGCCGGCTTCATCTTGTGCCAGCCGGCACCAGTCGTGCCGCCGGGCGTGCCCACCGAGCCGGTGAGCACGTTGAGGAAGAACAGGCAGCGGGCCGTCTGCCAGCCGCCGAGGTTGCCCGCCCCGGCCGCTCGCCAGTTGTGGGATGCAAAGCGACTCTGCGCGTTGCCGATCAACGCTGCGATCTCGCGCAGCTCATCCGCGTCCAGCCCGCACAAATGGGCAGCCCGCTCAGGCGTGTAGTCGGCGTAGGCGTCGAGCAGCGCCCGCTCGAGTGACTCGAAGACGGGCGGCAGATCGGGGCGAGTCCGCGACAGGTAGGTCTGCCAATTCGTCCATCGGTGCACGAAGGCGCGGTCCCAGGTTCCGGCTTCGATCAGCAGGTGCGCCAGGCACAGCAGCAGGACCGGCTCGGTCCCGGGCCACGCCGGCAGCCAATGATCCGCCTTGGCCCCCGTGTTGGACAGCCGGGGATCCACGCAGATGACCTTGGCGCCACGCTGCTGCCCTTCGATGATGCGCTGCGCATGCGGATTGAAGTAGTGCCCAGCCTCGAGATGGCTCGAGATGAGAAAGATCACCTCGGCATTGGCGAAGTCGGACGAGGGCCGGTCGTGGCCCATCCAGCTGGCGTACCCGACACGTGCGTTGGAGGAGCAGACGTTGGTGTGGCTGTTGTGCCCGTCGATGCCCCACGCCGTCAGGACGCGCTCGGTGTAACCGTCCTCGCCCGGCCGGCCGACGTGGTACATGATCTCGTCCCGGCGGCCCTCGGTGATCGCGGTCCGGATGCGCTCGGCGATATCGCTCAGCGCATCGTCCCAGCTGATCCGCTCCCAACCGCCGCCGCCCCGCTCGCCAGTGCGGCGAAGCGGGTGCAGGATCCGCTCGGGATCGTGCACCTGGTTGATCGTGGCCGGTCCCTTCGCGCAGTTGCGGCCGCGTGAGGCGGGATGCTCAGGGTTCCCCTCGAAGCGCACCACCTCGTCGGTGTCGCGATCGATGTACGCGACCAGCCCGCAGGCTGCCTCGCAGTTGAAGCAGGTCGTGGGCACCAGGGAGTAGTTGCGCTCGACGCGTTCGGGCCACGACGCCGCATCGAGCTCGGTCCAGTTGTGCCATTCGCTGTGCGGGACGGCCGAGCTGAGACGCATCGCAGCGTCCGCCGCGCCCGCGGATTGATCCTGATCGGTCATGACAGTTCGCTCATGAGAGGGGCACCGCCTGCGCGTCACGCAGGAATGCTCGATCGTGGCGCCACAGCCACGCCAAGACCGCCAACGCCGCCACGGGCGTCCACGAGAAGACGGCTGCGTCGGCACGCATCGCCACCAGCGCGCCCCAGACCGCACCGCCGCCCAGGACAGCCTCGCCCACCAGCCGCCCGATGAGCGCCAGCGCGGGGCGATCCGCCCACTGCACCCGGCCGCGGCACTGGCGCAGCAGCAACGCGGTGTACCCGGCGGTCGCCACCGAGAAGAGCGCCGTGGGGATGATCAGCACGGCGAACCAGGTCGAGCCGCCCCACAGCCCGCCGATGCCCCACAGCGTCACGAGCGCGCCGTCGATCATGATCACCCACGCACCCGCAGTGATCCAGCTGCGGAGTCGGCCCTTGGTGAACAGGTACCAGAAGCGCTCGGGGCGCTTGAGGTCGGCAATCAGCAGCACACCGGTCACGGCGAGCGCGACCAGCGCGATGACGGCGGGGCCCGTGGCCAACACGGCGCGGTCGTCCCAGCCCAGCAACGCTGCGGCCATCGCCCACAGCATCACGCCGGCCGCCACACCCTTGGTGACGAAATACGCGGAGACCTTGGCGCCCCACGGCTCCGCGTGCGCCACGGTGTACGCGGTGCGCGCGTCGGAGCTGCTGCCCTGGGGCCACGCCGCGCTGCCGGTCCAGTCCGACCAGATCAGCCCATCGGCTGCGACGGGCCGAGACAGTGGATCGAGTGCCTCAGGCACTGTGCCCGCGTAGTGCACCTTCGGCAGCGTGCGCCGCTCAGGCGCCCGCACGGGCAGCGCCTCGCTCTGGATCCGCCGTGCAGCGAGGTCGTTCGGGTCGTCATGGTCGACGACGGTGATGGCGCGGGTCGGGCAGACCGACACGCACGATGGCTCCAGCCCCACCTCGAGGCGGTGCTGGCAGAAGTTGCACTTGTGCGCGGTATTGGTGCGCGGCGAGATGTAGAGCGCGTCATAGGGGCAGGCATTCATGCAGCCCTTGCAGCCGATGCAGCGGGAGTCGTCGAAATCGACGACTCCGTTGCTCGCACGGAACAGCGCCCCCGTCGGGCAGATCGAGATGCACGGTGCGTCGTCGCAGTGATTGCAGCGCATCACCGCGAAGTGCCGCTGCGTGTCAGGGAACTCGCCCGTCTCGACGTAGTTCACCCAGGTGCGGTTGACACCCAACGGCACGTCGTGCTCGCTCTTGCACGCCACCGTGCACGCGTGACAGCCGATGCACGCGCCGCTGTCCAGCAGGAACCCGAGGCGCGTCACGCACACAGGATCGCACAGCCGACGGCTGTGCAGATGCATCAATCGAGTACGTCCCGCCAGCCGCGATGCAGACACGTCGCCGATGCGCGGGTTGCCGGCCGCCCAAGTCAGCGCGCCTAACGTGGCACGGGACGAGCCAGGGGGCACTCATGAGCGACGATGCCGCGAACGGCCAGAGCAAGGGCGCTGCCGCAGACGGTGACGAGATCATTCGCCTGAACGATGTGTACAAGATCTTCGGACCCCAGCCGCGAGGCCGCGCGTTCGAATTGGCCCGCTCCGGCGTGCCCAAGAACGATGTGCAGCGGCTGTCGGGGCACGTCGTCGGCCTCACCGACGTCAACTTCTCGGTCAAGCGCGGCGAGATCTTCGTCGTGATGGGCCTGTCGGGTTCAGGCAAGTCCACGGCGATCCGGATGGTCAACAAGCTCTACGACGTCACGCACGGCGAGGTGCTCGTCGACGGAACCGACGTGCAGAAGCTCGAAGGAACCGATCTGCAGGCATTCCGGCGGCAGAAGATGGGCATGGTGTTCCAGCACTTCGCCCTCTTCCCGCACCGCAGCGTCATCGACAACGTCGGCTACGGGCTCAAGGTGCAGAGGGTCGATCGCTCAGACCGAAACGACGCATCAATGAGGGCGCTGTCGCTCGTCGGGCTCGCCGCATTCGCTGATCACCGGCCGGCCCAGCTCTCGGGCGGCATGCAGCAGCGCGTCGGCCTCGCCAGGGCACTCGCCTCCGATCCCGACATCCTGCTCATGGACGAGGCCTTCAGTGCCCTCGATCCGCTCATCCGTCGCCAGATGCAGGACGAGATGATGGAAATCCAGGACGAAGTCCACAAGACGATCCTGTTCATTACCCACGACCTCAACGAGGCACTGCGCATCGGCGACCGGGTCTGCATCATGAAAGACGGCGCGGTCGTGCAGATCGGCACGCCCGAGGAGATCCTCACCGAGCCGGCGACCGGCTACGTGGCCGAGTTCGTCCAGGACGTCGACCAAGGGCGCGTCATCAAGGTGCACGAAGTCATGACCGAGCCTCGACCGATCCCCGCCGACATGTCGCTCAGCGATGCGCTCACCCTCTGCCAGGACATCGCCGGCCGATTCTGCTGCGATACCGACGGCCGACCGATCTCGCTGCTGACGGCGGCCGACGGCTTGCGCGCCCGCAGCATGGGCAGCAATGACCTCGCCAAGGCGCTGCGATCCGATTTCGATAGGTGCAGTCCCGACGCGACGCTCAACGAGCTCTACGCATCGGCTGGCCGAGGACTGTCGATCGCCGTCGTCGACGACAGCGGCAAGTTGATCGGCAACCTCGACCCGCGGCTCATCATGGAGGAAATGGGCCGCGTCGAAGGACTCATAGAGGGCTTCGAGCGGGAGGTGTTCATGTGAGCGCGATCGCACTGCTCGGCCAGGCCAACGGCGCGGAAGAGGACACCGGCCACTTCATCGACCAATTCGTCGACGCGGTCACCGCGCCCGAGGCGGGCGATCGCGTAGTCGACTGGGCGACCACCGGAATCGAGTGGGCAGTGGTGATCGCGTTGTTCGCGATACCAGTGCTGATGGTGATCGGTGGCATGAGGACCCGCCGTTGGGGTATCGCCGGTGGCGGGCTCTTGGCGCTGCTTGCGGTGCTGTGGTACCGGACCCGACCGAAGGAGTTGATCGCTTCGGGCCAGCGCAAATTCTCCCAAGAGGGCGAACCGATCGATTGCGTCAACGCAATCGTCGATGAGAGCGGCGAGTTGCTGGAGTGCAGCTCGGGCCTCGTCTCGCAGGTGCGCCAGAACACCGTTCTCGATCAATGGACGATCCCAGTCGGCGACTGGGGCGAGCAGACCGTGCGCTGGGTGGAGAACAACCTCGACGAGACGCTCCAAGTGATCGAGTGGCCCTTCGCCAGGCTCCTCGACCTGATCGTGGATCAATGGCTCGTGCAGATGTCGTGGATCACCGTGTGCCTCCTGGTGTTCGCCATCGGTTGGCTCGTCAGGGGCTTCGTTGTGGGCGCAATGTCAGCAACGGCGCTCGTTGCCTGCGGCCTGCTGGGTGCCGAGTACTGGGTGGAGACTGCACGCACGCTCGGCTTCATTGCGGTCGCGGTGCTCCTCTGTGTGATCGTCGGCATCCCGATCGGCGTGCTCTGCGGCCGGGTCGACGGTGCGTGGACCGTAGTCAGACCGGTCTTGGACGCAATGCAAGTGGTGCACTCGTTTGTGTACATGCTGCCGTTCATTTACTTCTTCGGAATCGGCTTCGTCTCAGCGACGATGGTCACCATGACCTTCGCCCTGCCACCGCTGATCCGGCTCACCAATCTCGGGATCCGGCAAGTACCCGAGGATGTCGTGGAGGCAGCCCGCGCATACGGCGCACCAGAGCGCCGGGTGCTCTTCGACGTACAGCTGCCGCTGGCTCGACCGGCGATCATGACGGGCCTCAACCAGACATTGCTGCTGTCGATCTCCATGCTGGGCATCGCTGCCATCATGGGTGCGGGCGGCTTGGGTCGGCTGCTGTACCAAGGCATCCAGAACCAAGACATCGCCCTCGGTGTGTCCGGTGGCCTGGCCTTCTTCCTGGTGGCGGTGGTACTCGACCGGATCAGCCAAACCGATGCGGATCGCAGCAACCTGATATCGCGCATCGTCACGGCTTGGTCCAATCGCCGCACTCCCGAAAGACTGCTCGAGGCAGCTCAATCTGCAGCGAACGAGAAGGCATCCAAGCTCGCCGAAGAGCCCGACCCGCCCGCAGAAGAATTCGCTTCGGCTTCCCGGCGCGAGCGAATCTCAGTCGTTGTTGCGGGGCTGGGAGCGCTGGTCATGCTGCTAGCACTGCTCTTGCCGTGGAGCGTCGACGCCGGCCGGGTCTCGGCGTGGGCCCGCTTTGATGACGCCGATCTACGCACCGAGCAGTGCACTGGCGAATGGGTCGACGCCGCCCAACTCGATTCGCAGGGTGCAGGTGGGGGATCCTCGGAGTTGGCCTGCACGGGCGAGACTCGCTACCTGTCCAATAGCTTCAACGGCGTGTCGCCATCAGGCGGCTCGTGGTACGGCATCTTCATGGCCGGACTCGCCGTGTCTCTGCTGTGGTCGGCAGCCATGATGCTCATTCGACCCGGCCAGACTCCGCCGTGGTTCGGTCCGCACGGTGCGATGCTGTTCGCTTCGGGCTCGCTGGGTCTGTCGCTGGCGTTTCTGCTCACGAACCCGCCGAGCATCGCGGCTGTTCACACGACAGGCATCGGGGTGTGGATTGCCATAGCCGCCGGGTTGGTCGCGGTCACTGGCGCAGTCGCTTGGCTCTGGTGCGCTCCCATGACGGCGCGGCGTCCGCTGTCCGCTCGTATCGGCTGGGGCAGATTGGCTGGCTGCACATTCGCGGTACTGCTGCTGGTCATCGGGATCTACTCAGGCTGGAGCTACGACACTCGAGAGGGCTCCGTCATAGGTCCCGAGCTCCAAACCGAACTCGACGCCCTCGAGGTAGAAGCACGGGCCTGGGCCCGCGAGTCGCAAGAACTCGCCGCCCAAGCGGAGGCGGAAGAGGCCGCCGGCAACCTCGCTCGCGCCGAGGAACTGCGCAACGCCGAAATCGAGGCCAAGAGCAACGAGAGTGCAGCGAGCAACGAGTTCACCACGAAACGGTCGGAAGCTCAGCGCAAGGGCGATGTCATCTTCAACGGTTACCAAAGCGATGGTTCGCGCTTGGGCATCTGGACCCTGCTGGCTGGTTTGGCAACGCTGGGCCTAGTCCTCCCCGCCATCGGGATGTTCGGCATCGACGAGGGGCGTCGTTATCGCTGGAGCACGGTCGTGGGAGGTGTGGGCCTAGCCATAGCGCTCGCACCGGCAGGCTGGATCGCCTCAATCTCCCGAGTGGCGGAGGTGAACTTCGTGTCGGGCGTGGGCGCGGTCGTCGCTATGGCCGCTGGCGCAACGATTTTCGCCTCGAGCCGCGCCACCCTCGCAGAATTCGAGCGCAACAAGGTCTACGGGGACATTCCCGCCAACGCGGACTAACCGGCCCACGGGGCGCTGCATCGTATTCCGAACATGTGCGCGCGGACTAGGGTGCAGGGCGCGTTTATGGCCGACTACTCTGCTGGGCGAGGGACCCTCGTCGAGCCGGGCGAACGGTGCCGCACACGCGTCGACACATCATGGTGCGCCGCATAACGCAATCTGTCGCAGATCAGGGAGGATCTCCGAAATGTTCACCAAACGATTGACCAAGCTGCTGCTGTTGCTAGCAGCGTTCGCATTGTTCGCTGCGGCGTGCGGCGGCGATGACGACGGCGGGGGCGACGCCGTTGCTACCCAAGAAACCGAGGCGCCAGCTGCGGCCGACGAGGACATGGCCGCCGACGAGGACATGGCCGACGAGATGTCGATGACGCCTGGCGATGGCGTGTCTGTTCTGGCCGGCCGGGCGAATTGGTCCAGCGGCTACTTCCAAGCAGAGCTCTACAAGCTGCTGCTCGAGGAGTTGGGCTACGAGGTGTCTGATCCGGCCGCGATCGAGCTCGGCCCGAGCAACGGTTACACCGCCATGGCCTTGGGCGAGATGGACTACTGGCCTAACAGTTGGTACCCGGGCCACCTCTCGTGGCTGGAGAATGAGCTGCCCGATGGGTCGCTCGTGAAGGAGCACGTGACCATCGTCGGCAGAGAGATGGTTGCCGGTGGCCTCCAGGGCTTCTTGGTCACGAAGGCGTTCGCCGACGAGTACGGCGTTTACACCATGGATGAACTCAATCGCAATCCCGACGCGATTGCCGCGTTTGACGAAGTCGATGCCGATCCGGGCAATGGCATCGCCGATATCTTCGGCTGCCCCGAGGACTGGACCTGCGACGACATCATCGAGAGTCAGATTGCGTTCAGCGGCTGGAACAACATCCAGCAGGTCAAGGCCGGCTACGACGCGATGTTCGCCCAAGCAGTTGACAACGCGGACGACGGCAAGGCGATGGTGATGTACACATGGACTCCCACCGCATATCTGACGCAGTTGCGCCCCGGCGACAATGTCTATTGGATGGGCGTCGAGAACGTGATCGACGACTCCAACCCGCTTGGACTTGAGGGCGGCGAGAAATGGAGCCAGCTCGGCTCCGACGGCACGCCGGTCAACGCGCAGATCGGCGAAGACTCCTGCCCGTCCGTTGCTACCTCCTCTGACGGCCTGTGCCAGCTCGGGTGGATCGCTGCCGACATCCAGGTGACCGCCAACAACAACTTCCTGGCGGCGAACCCGTCTGCCGGAGCACTGTTCGCCGTTGTAACGCTGTCGGTCATCGACGTGGCGCTGGCCAACGTGGAACAAGGCGCTGGCACACCGCCACGCGACATCGCTATCCAGTGGATCGCGAACAACCGCGACACGGTCGATGCCTGGCTCGACGCTGCTCGCGCTGCTGCGTAAGCAGGTGCACATAGCCGCTTTCTGATCAGGTCAGCGGCAACGACACGCACTCGCAGAGGGTGCCGGGCTGCGGCTCGGCACCCTCTGCGCGTCCGCTGCCGTTCAGTCCTCCAGCTCGGGCAGGCGCGCCGGGGTGTTGGATGCTGTGACACGAGCCAGCCCGCCGTCCACGACGAGCGTCTCGCCGGTGACATAGCGGGAGGCATCCGATGCGAAGAACAGCACCACGTCGGCGATGTCGTCGCCGAAGCCCCAGCGCTTGAGCGCGATCTGGCCCGCTAGGTCCTCGATGAGGCCCGGCACGTTGTTGCGGGCGTCCTCCCAGATGGCAGTCGCTATGAGGCCCGGGGCAATCGAGTTCACCCGGATTCCCTCAGGACCCCAATCGGCGGCCAAGGCTCGGGTCATGGCATCGACGGCGCCCTTCGTGCCGGCGTACGCGACGCGTCCCAGCGGACCGTGGACTCCTGCCACCGAGCTGATGTTGATGATGGAGCCGCCGCCGCGCTCGATCATCGACGGGGCCAAGCCGATGCTCAGCATCACCAACGACCGAACGTTGATCGAGAACACCAGGTCAAAATCGGCCTCGCTGAGCTGAGCGGGCGTGCGACGCATGGGGATGCCTGCGTTGTTGACCAGCACGTCGACACCGCCGACCTCATGCAGAATGCGCTGCGCGAGGTCAGTTCCGGCACCTGCGGGCGCGAGGTCGGCCGTGAGCACGACAGGATCGTGCTGCAGCCCCGCAGCAACCCGCTCGAGGTCAGCGGTGGTGCGCCCGGTCAGCACCACCCGCGCACCTGCAGTGTCCAGCGCATGAGCACTGGCCTCGCCGATGCCGCGGCTGGCCCCGGTGACCACTGCCACCTTTCCGTCCAGACGGTGGCTTGAACTGATGGCGCTGGCTGAGTGTCCGGTATCGCTCGTCATGCGCGCAAGCTAACGCGCTGCGCTGGCCGGGGAGGCGGCGAAGTTCTCAGGCCCGCTCAGGGAGTGTGCTCGGCGACGAACGCTGCGAATTGGTCCATCGCCGCTGCCCGGGCGTCGCCTTCCATCCAGTCTTCGATCATCGTGGAGTTCGGCGCCGTCTCGTGGACGATCCGGGACGATGATTCGGGGTGGTACAGGTCGTTGCCGAGCAACACGAGCAGCGGCGTCTGCACGGTGGACACGAAATCGCGGTCGACGTTGAACAGGAAATTGTCGCCGTCGTACATGTTCGAGCGGAACTGTGTCCAGGCTGCCTCGTCGGCCTCGGGATGGGCGTCACGGATCGCCGTAGCCCAGTCGTCGAACATGGCGTAGAAGGCATCCCGGTTGCCGTCGAGCCCGATGGTCTGGAACAGCGTGGCGCTGACCACCCGCTCGGGCGCTGCCTGGATCAATCCCATGATGTAGGGGCCGCCGATGCACATGCCGGCGGCGTGAAACCGCTCGCAGCCGAGGTGATCCATGAGTGCGAGCTGGTCGGCGGTGTAGGTGTCCCAGCCGTCGTCCGCAGATACAGGAGCGCTGGAGCGACCGGCGTTGCGCTGGTCCATTGCGATGACCCGGTAACGGTCAGACAGCTGGCTGACCGGGTTCCACGGAGTCTGGGTCCAGAACGACGCTGCGGATCGCATCCCGCCGGGCGCGATGAGCAGCAACGGGAAGCCCGAGCCATGGTCGTCGTAGTGGATGTCCGCGGAGCCGTGAATGAAATTCGCCATGGAGCAAGTCTGCCGCACTGCGGCGATGCGGACCCAGGGCAATCCGCGCCGGCAACACGACAACGCCCTGACAGGCCACTAACGTGCCGCTGCGATGATGCGGCTGACCACTTCCGACGGCGAGCACGCAGTGCTTCACGATCTCGGCGGGCACGGAACGCCCCTGCTCCTGACGCACGGCAACGGCCTCAATGCCGGCATGTGGGCCACCGTGGTGCCACACCTGCAAGACACGTTCCGGTGCTGGGGGCTGGACTTCCGTGGGCACGGCGCCTCGCGCCCGCAGCACGACGGCATGTCGGTGGACCGGAGCCGGTTCACCGACGAAGTGCTTGCCGCGGTCAACGCGCTGGGCGGCGAGCCGGTGCTGGCGGCGGGCCATTCGCTCGGCGCCGCGTGCCTGCTCATGGCCGAAATGCGCCAGCCCGGCACCTACCGGGGCCTGTACCTCTACGAGCCGGTGCTGGTTCCCGAGGGCTTCCCGAGACCCGACTCCGAGCATGCGCTCGTGGTGGCGTCGCGCCGCCGGCGCATCCGGTTCGCGACCGTCGATGAGGCCTACGAGCGCTTCATGTCGAAGCCGCCGTTCTCGCTCTGCCAGCCCGAGGCGGTGCGGGCCTACGTGGAGCTGGGCACCTACCCCTCAGGCGACGATGCCGTGCGCCTGTCGTGCTCGGGAGACACCGAGGCGCGGATCTACGAAACCAGCGTCCCGATGGACTACAGCACGTTCGGCCCGATCACCTGCCCGACCGTGGTCGCTCGAGGCGATTCGCCTGCGCAATGGAACGACATCCCTCCCCAGATGGCCCAGCCCATCGCCGAAGCACTCGGCAACGGCCGGCTCGAAGCCTTTGCCGAGCTCAGCCATTTCGGCCCGATGGAGAACGGGGAACGGGTGGCGAAGTCGATCCGCGCCCACCTCGAGCCGCTCGTCGCCTAGAGCACTCAGGCGGCTGCGGGCAGCGAGTCGGGGTCGAGGCTGTAGAGCTCGAGGACGTTGCTCCAGACCATCTGTTCCTTCTCGTCGTCGGGAACGCCCGAGAGGATGTCGTCGAGGATGGGGCGCGAGTTGGGCCAGATCGAATCGTGGTGCGGGTAGTCGTTGCCCCACAGCAGATTGCTGACCCCGATCGAGTGCCGGGTCGCAACTCCCTCCACGTCGTCCTCGAACGTGACCCAGAAGTTGCGGTCGAAGTACTCCGAGGGCTTCATGGTGAGCTCGTCTGACACTTCCCACGGCGTGCGGTATGCAGCGTGGTCAAGGCGCTGCTTGAAGTGGCCGACCCAGCCGGTCTCGTACTCGGCGCAGACGAAACGCAGATCCGGGAAGCGCTCCACGACCCCGCCGCAGATGAGGTCGATGATCGTGTTGGCAATGGTGGTGTGGGCCAGCGTGTAGCCCTTCAGATGGCCGCCGGGCGTGCCCCAGTGCTCGGGCATGCCGCCCTCGAGGCTCGACCCAGTGAAGATGTGCATGGTGAGCGGCACGCCGAATTCCTGGGCTCGGGCCCAGAACGGGTCGAAATCGGGGTGGCAGTACGGCTTGGCAGGGTCGACGTGGGCGGGAATGGCGAAGCCGCGCACGCCCAGCTGCGCCGAGCGGTCGATCTCGGCGATGGCCCGCTCCACGTCGGGCAGGGGCAGGCAGCCGACGCCGATGAGGCGGTTGCGGTCTACCGAGCAGTAGTCGAGCACCCAGTCGTTGTGATTGCGGAACGCGGCGTCGCGTACCTCGTCGTCGGGGATCGCAAAGGTGAACATCGACAGGCTCGGGTACATGACCTCGCCGACGATGCCGTCCTGGGCCTGCTCGTCGAGACGAGCGGTCGGATCCATCACGCCGGGATTGAAACCGTCGTAGCCCTGCTCGATACGCGCGTGGGTGGCCGGGTCGGAGAGACTGGCGCCGGCGATGCCCAGCCGGCCCACGGGCACCGGGCGGATGCCGCCAGGCAGCACCAGCCACGTGCCGGGCTTGTCGTTGTAGTCCTTGCTGATGAACGGTGCCCGATCGCCGAACCGGTCCGTCAGTCCCGCATAGATCTCGGCTGCCTCGACCACATGCGAGTCACACGAGTAGTACCGCATCGCTCTCCCCTGCTTCCCATCGGGCGCCCGCGTGCCGGGTCGCCCCGATGCCGACGCACTGCGCCGCCAACAGTACCAGCGGCCCAGTTGAAGCTCCTGTGGCACAGTGTCGCGATGCGTGCTTTGGAAGTGCAGTCCCTCACAGGCCCAGCCGGCGTCGCGGTCGTCGACGCTCCCGAACCGGTCGCCGATGCAGGCGGCGCGTCGGTCATCGTCGACATCGTCTGCGGCGGCGTGTCGTTCCCTGACCTGCTCCAGAGCCAGGGTCTCTACCAGTACCGTCCCGACCCGCCCTTCCGACCGGGGATCGAGGCCTCGGGTGTGGTGCGCTCAGCGCCCGCCGATTCGGGATATGCACCCGGCGACCGGGTGTGCGTGTCGTCGAGCGGCTGCCTGGCCGAAGTGGCAGCCACCAAGCCCCGCGATCTGTTCGCGTTGCCCGATCAGCTCTCGTTCGAGGAGGGCGCGGCGCTGGTCATGAACTACCAGACCGCCGTGTTCTGCATGATCGATCGGGCGGGCCTGCGCGAGGGTGAATCGGTGCTGGTTCTGGGCGCCTCGGGCGGCGTGGGCACCTCGGGCATCCAGGTGGCAAAGGGCGTCGGCGCCGGCCCGGTGATCGGCTTGGTCTCCACCGAGGCAAAGGGCGAGATCGCCCGGGTGGCCGGGGCCGACCACATCGTGCTCATCAGCGACACATGGAAGGACGAGGTGCGCGAGCTCACCGGCGGCCGCGGCGTCGACATGACCTACGACCCCGTCGGCGGGGATCGGTTCCTCGACGGGATCCGGGCGCTGGCACGCTTCGGGCGGCTCGTCGTTGTCGGCTTCGCCGCTGGCGAGATCCCGACCGTGAAGGTGAACAGGCTGCTGCTGCGCAATGTCAGCCTGGTCGGCGCGGCCTGGGGCGAAGCCGTCGCCGCGGACCCGTCGATCCCCGCCCGCATTCACGAGCGTCTGCTCGGCATGATCGAATCGGGTGCGGTGAGGCCGCCCATCGGCCAGGTGCTGCCGTTCGAAGATGCGGCCGAGGCGTACCGCCTGCTGGATGAACGCGAAGCCGTCGGCAAGGTGCTCGTGAGGATGCGCCCCGACCCCGCCTAGCAGGCAGGGAAGTCGCGGGTCAACAGCGCCATGGCGACGGCCACGTACGCCGCGTCCTCACCGACATTGTGGCCGCCTGGGCCCTCGCTGCGCAGCATCGCCTGCTCTTCGTTCTCGACCGTGACGAGCCCGAATCCGATGGGGATGCCGGTCTCGAGCTGGACGGCCAGGACACCTTGGGCCGCGCCCCCGCTGACAAGCTCGTAGTGGGTGGTCTCGCCACGGATCACCGCTCCGAGGACGACCATGGCGTCGACCTGCCCAGACCCGGCGAGCAGCTTCGCCGCAAGCGGGATCTCGAAGCACCCGGGCACGGTGACCTCGGTCGCGTGAGTTGCAGCGAGCTCGTCGAGGCCCCGCTCGACGCCCGCTGCCAGCCGGTCCACGATCTCGGGATTCCACGTCGCTCGCACGACGCCGATGCGAAGTCCCGCACCGGACCCTGCCGACGGCCTGGCTGCCCGTTGGTCGCCGCTCGCCACGCCTGCACGGTAGCCCCGCAGCCTCCTGCGGCGACGCGCCTACGCTGGGCCGATGACAGGCCCACGCGCGCGGCTCGCAGCCGACATCGGCGGCACGTTCACCGACATCGCGCTCGAGGTCGACGGTGCGAGCGGCGGCGGACCGGTCCTGCACACCGCGAAGGTGCTGACGACGCCTGACGCGCCGGCCGACGCCGTGCTCGACGGTGTCGAGCGTGTCCTTCGCGAGGCCCGCATCGCACCCGCAGAGGTGGGCGTGTTCATCCACGGCACGACCCTTGCCACCAACGCCCTCATCGAGCGCCGCGGCGCACGCACGGCGTTGCTGACCACCCAGGGCATCCGCGACTCGGTCGAGATGGCGCACGAGAACCGGTTCGAGCAGTACGACCTGTACATGCGCCGGCCCGAGCCGCTGGTGCCGCGCGACCGGCGCATCGGCATTCCAGAACGGCTCGCTGCCGACGGTTCGGTGTTGCTGCCGCTGGACGAGCAGGCTGTGCGGGCAGCGGCAGCGTCGCTGGCCGCCGACGGCGTGACCAGCGTGGCGGTCGGCTACTTGCACTCGTACCTCGACGCCCGGCACGAAGAGCGCACAGCGGAGATCCTGGCCGAGTGCTGGCCCGAGGCAACCGTGACCATCTCCAGCGAGGTCTGCCCGGAGATCCGGGAATACGAACGCTTCTCCACCGCGTGCGCCAACGCCTACATCGCACCGCTGGTGCGGCAGTACTTGACCGACCTCGATGCGCGGCTCGCAGCGCTGGGACTGGGCTGCGAGTTGTTCCTCATGACCTCCGGCGGCGGGTTGGGGACGCTTGCCGAGGCGCTGCGCTTCCCGGTCCGGCTGATCGAGAGCGGGCCAGCGGGCGGCGCACTGCTGGCCTCGGAGATCGCCCGCGGCCTCGACTGCGAACGGGCACTCAGCTTCGACATGGGCGGCACCACGGCAAAACTGTGCATCGTCGAAGGCGGTCATCCCCGCACGAGCAGGGAGTTCGAGGTCGGCCGCGAGTACCGCTTCCTGGCTGGCAGCGGGCTCCCGCTGCGGCTGCCGGTGATCGAGATGGTCGAGATCGGCGCCGGCGGCGGCTCGATCGCCAGCCTCGATGCGCTCGGGCGCATCACCGTCGGCCCGGCCAGCGCAGGTTCCGAACCGGGTCCTGCGGCCTACGGGCGCGGCGGCTCCGAGCCGACGGTGACCGACGCCGATGCAGTGCTGGGCCGGCTGGCGCCCGAGCGGTTCGCCGGCGGCGCGTTGACCTTCGACGTCGATGCCGCCGCCAAGGCCGTCGGGACCGCGCTGGCGGAGCCGTCGGGCCTGCAGTCGGTGATTTCTGCCATCGGCATTTCCGAGGTCGTCGACGAGAACATGGCCAATGCCGGTCGTGTCCACGCGGCAGATCAAGGCTGCGATATCAGCCGCGGCACGCTCATCGCCTTCGGCGGCGCCGCGCCGCTGCATGCCGCCCGGGTGGCCGCCAAGCTCGGCATCGACGACATCGTGGTGCCTGCGGGCGCAGGCGTGGGGTCGGCCATCGGCTTTCTGGCGGCGCCGGTGGCCCACGAGTCTGTGCGCACGCGCCATGCTCGCGTGAGCGAACTCACTGCGGCGAGCCTGGCGGGCCTGCTCCGTGATATGGCCGCCGAGTCGAATGCGATCGTGCACGCTGCCGCGCCCGGCACCGAGACGGCCACTCACGTGCGGGCCCTGATGCGCTACCGCGGTCAGGGCCATGAGATCACCGTCGATGTCGACGCTGCAGCCCTGCTCGCCGGCGACACCGGCAGCCCGAGCGACGCGGAGGTGCGCAACCAGCTGCGCACTGCGTTCACGAAGGCCTACCAGCAGCTCTACACACGCCACATCGGCAACCTCGAGATCGAAGTCTTGAGCTGGCTGCTGGAAGTTCGCACCCCGCAGGCACCCGCCGTGTCGCTGCATCCGGTCGTCGCAGACCAACCAGTTGCCTCCGACACGACCGCCCTCGTCACCGACACGGCAACCGGCCGCGCTGTCCCCCACGCAGTCTTCGAACGCGGCACCCTCACCGAGGGCGCGTGGCTGGCAGGGCCAGCGCTGATCACCGAGGACCAGACCACGACCTTGGTGCCAACCGGAGCAGTCGCAACGGTCACGGCGGGCGGGCACCTGCGGCTCACCGGCGTGTCGGCACCGCAGCGTCCGCGGACCCACACCGAGCTGCGCGACCAGGGCGGGCGGCACGGCGAGCCGTCAGCGGGCTCGCAGAAGTCAGCCGCTGCCGCTGCCGACCTCGACGCGGTGCGACTCGGGGTGCAGTGGAACCGGTTGATCTCCGTGACCGAGGAACAGGCCCGGGCGCTGGTGCGCGCTGCATTCAGCACCTCGACTCGTGAAGCCGGCGACCTGTCGGCTGGCATCTTCGACCCCCAGGGGCGGATGCTCGCCCAGTCGGTCACCGGAACGCCCGGTCACGTCAACTCGATGGCCTACTCGGTGCTGCACTTCCTGGAGCGCTTCCCGGCATCGGAGATGCGCCCCGGCGACATCTTCTTGACTAACGACCCGTGGAAGGGCACCGGTCACCTGTTCGACATCGTCGTGGTCACACCGGCATTCCGAGGCGGCGATCTGGTGGCGCTGTTCGCCTGCACAAGCCACGTCGTGGACATCGGCGGGGCGGGCTTCACCACCGATTCGAAGGAGGTGTACCACGAGGGCCTGTACTTGCCGATCCTGAAGTTCGCCACCGATGGCGTGTTCGATCCGACCGTGGTCGCGATAATCGAGGCCAACGTCCGCGACCCTGTGCAGGTCATCGGCGACATCCACTCGCTGGCTGCCTGCAACGAGACCGGCGCCGCACGTCTGGTGTCGATGATGGACGAGTACGGCATGGCTGATCTGGATGAGTTGGCCGGCCACATCATCACCTCGTCGCACCGGGCAATGCTCGATGCGATCGGCGAGCTGCCCGAGGGCACCTGGAACTCGACGATGCGGGTCGACGGCATGGAGCAGCCGATCGACATCGTGTGCGCGTTGACGGTCTCCGATGACGGCATCGACGTGGACTTCGCAGGCACGGGGCCTCAGTCGAGCTGGGGCATCAACGTCCCGATGGCCTACACCGACGCGTACACCTCATTCGGCGTGCGCTGCATCATCGGCCCTGACATCCCCAACAACACCGGCTCGCTGGACGCCGTGCGGGTGCGAGCGCCCGAAGGCTGCATTCTCAATGCGCCCCACCCGGCGGCGGTCAACGTGCGTCACGTCATGGGCCAACTGCTGCCCGACGCCGTATTCGGCTGCCTGAGCCAGGTGGTGCCCGAGCGGGTGCCCGCAGAGGGCACGTCGTCGCTGTGGAACCTGCTCGGCACGGGCATGTGGGAGCCCGACACCGGCGTCGGCGCGACGAATCGCTCCCGAACGACGGTCGGGCACTCCGGCGACGAGGCCGATTGGCGCAAGCTGGAGCGGTACATCCTGATGAGCTTCCATTCGGGCGGAGCCGGAGCGCGCCCGCATGCAGACGGGCTCTCCGCCACGGCGTTCCCCAGTGGGGTGCGCAACATGCCGGTGGAGGTGAACGAGATCGGCTCGCCGCTCGTGTTCTGGCGCAAGGAGTTCCGCACCGATTCCGGCGGGCAAGGCAAGCACCGCGGCGGGCTCGGCCAGGTCATCGAGCTGGAGAACCGTCAAGGGCGCGACTTCTCCATCAGCGCGACCTACGAGCGAACTGTGTACCCGGCGCGCGGCCGGCACGGCGGCGGTCCCGGCGCGCTGGGACGCCTGTCGCTCGACGACGGCACCGAGGTCCGCGCCAAAGGGCGTTCGGTGATTCCCGGCGAACGGCGCCTGATCGTGGAGTTCCCGGGCGGCGGCGGTTACGGCGATCCCGCTGAGCGCAGTCCCGACGCTGCGGCACGCGACGTACAGCTCGAATTCACCTCAGCAGAATCCGCGCCGGCGCGACAATCCTGGGTTGGAGCCGGCCGTCAGCGCCCGCATACGCCGACAAGCTCTGAGGACGCTTCTTGATGAACGCAGCAGCAGAAACCACCGCCGTCGCCGGAGCTGCGAGCAGCGACCCGGCACGGCATCGCAGCGCTGACGAGCTGGAAGCGGCGCTGCCGCACATTCGCGAAGCGCCCGGCAGCGCCGGCACGATCGAGCTCATCGTTCGCCGCCCCGCCGAAGATGCCCGCGAGGTGCTCGACGTTGCCGAGATCAACGACGCCGAAGGCATCGCCGGCGACACATGGAACCAGCGAGGCTCATCTGCATCAGCCGATGGCGGACCGCACCCGGACGCCCAGATCACCATCATGAGCGCTCGTGCGGCGGCCGCCGTTATCGGGCCGGTCGAACGCTGGCCGCTCGCCGGCGACCAGATCTACGCGGACCTCGACATCAGCCACGAGACGCTCAGGGCGGGCACCCAGCTGCAGCTCGGCGACGCGATCCTGGAGGTCACGGCCAAGCCGCACCGAGGCTGTGCCAAGTTCGCCGCCCGATTCGGCCGTGACGCCCTGCGATTCGTGAACACCGGCGAAGGCCGCGACCTGCGCATGCGCGGCGTCAACTGCCGCGTCATCCAGCCCGGCACCGTCCGCCCCGGCGACACCATCACCCGCCTCTGACCCGGCAGCTCCCCTGCGTACATGTCCGCTCTGCGACCGGGCAACTACGAAGTTCCATTTGGAACTCTCGCCATGAGGCCGGTCACAGTGCGTTTGGCGAATCACCTATAGCGCGTTTCAGGAATGATCCATGGCGCGTTCTGGGAATACTCCGCCGCGCTTCTTAGCCAATCCCGACTAGGGCCGGTGGCGATTGCACACGACCGGCCGCCGCCCCCGTAGCGCTTCTCAATTAGTCTAGTCATTAGACTAAGTTCATGAGAATCATTGCAGTGAAAATAACTTGCAAAGACTGAGATAAAATGAAATCGCCATCCATGGTCAACGTGCACGAGGCGAAGACGCATCTGTCGAAGTTGCTCAGCCGAGTTGAGGCCGGCGAGGAGATCGTGATTGCGCGGGCGGGCAAGCCGTGTGCCCGTCTCGTTCCGTATGTGCCGGCGGCGACTCGACGGATGCCGGGCAGATTCCGCGGTATCGAGATACCACCAGAGTTCTTCGATCCCCTTCCCGATGACGAACTCGCTGCCTGGGAGGGCGAATGAACGACCTCTTGCTCGACACCCATGCGCTGCTGTGGTGGTGGACGGATCATCCATCGCTCTCACCAGTCGCCCGCGAAGCGATCTCTGGTTCAGATGCCCTGGTGTTCGCCAGCGCGGTGAGCGCATGGGAGATGGCGACTAAGTCAAGAATGGGCCGACTCGGCGAATTCAGCGAGCTCGTGCCGCATTTCGGCGCATCAGTAACCGCCGACGGTTTTCTGCACCTTCCCGTCATACATGAGCAGGCACTGAGGGCAGGCAGCTACGAGGCTGCCCACAAGGATCCGTTCGACCGGATGCTGGCGGCGCAGGCCGAGATCGAGTCGTTGACACTCGTCACGAGAGACCCGGCATTTGAGGAGTTCCCCGTCGCCACGCTCTGGTGAGGCGGGGAGCAACAACCGTCTTCAGCGAGGAATCAGCTCGGTGCCGGCAATGGGGCGGTGGCGGGGACCTGTGAGGGGCGGCTGAAGACCTCGTCGAGCAGGGGGCGGAAGTCTTCGGCTGCGAGGTTGGGGTACTTCGGGTCGAAGCAGTTCTGGTCGTAGTTCTCGCAGAAGTCCACGCAGGCGTCGTAGTGGGGCGAGTCTCGGTACTGCTCGCGGGCGTCGCGATCGCCGCCGAGGTGGTGGAAGTAGTAGTAGCCCTGAAACAGACCGTGATGAGCGATCACCCAGTGCGTGCGCTCATCGACGTACGGCTGCAGGACAGCGGCACCGGCGGCACTGTGATTCTCGGGCGCGAATGCATCGCCGATGTCATGCAGCAGGGCCGCCGCCACGAGGTCGGTCGATTCGCCGTTCCGCAATGCCCGGGTTGCCGATTGCAGGGAATGGTCGTAGCGGTCGATCGGGTAGCCCAGTGTGGGTCCCCGCAGGCACCGCAGGATGCTCAGCAGGTTGTCGACCAGTCCCGTTCGGACATGTGCGTAGTGCTGGCTGTCCAAGAACGCGTAGTCGTCAGCGGTGCCGTGCTCCATTGCCGTCCAGGACACGATGCGGCCGGCATCCGGATTGCTCATGGCACCCGATCCGTCAGCCCTTCACAGGTGTGCGCCAACCGAAGGGATCGGGCGCAGCACCGACCTGGATGTCGACGAGTGCCTGGCGCAGCCGCATCGTGTTGCGGCCCGGTTGGCCGTCGCCCACCGTCAACGTCTTGCCTGCGTACAGGATCGTTCCCACGGGTGCCAGCACTGCTGCTGTCCCCGACAGGAACGCCTCGCCTCGCTCAGCCCAGTCCACCAGCTCCTCGGGGTCGATCGAGCGCTCCTCGACCTCGTAGCCCAAGGACGAAGCGAGTTCGATCACTGACGACCGGGTGACACCGTGCAGGAACGACTCGTCGAGATGGCGGGTCACGACCCGCTCATCGTCAGCGAGGAAGAAGTTGGACGCCCCGGTCTCGGTGATGTCCCCGCCGGTGGCGAACAGCATCTGGTCGATGGCCTCGTTGCCGGCCATGGCATCGAGCGTGGGCGCCAGCGCCATCGCGTAGTTGCCGCCGCACTTCACCATGCCGAACTGCGGGACGGTGCGGGGAATCTCGGTCTCCACCAACAGGGTGAGGGGCCGGACGCCGCCCTTGAAGTAGTCGCCCACCGGGCAGTTGACGACATAGAGCAACGCGCTGCTGGTCGGCCGGGCCGCAGCGCCGATGTCGGGCTCGGTGCCGATGAGCGTCGGGCGGATGTAGAGCGAGCCGGGCGGGTCGGGCACTTCGCCTGCGTTGGCCTCGACCGCGTCCACGCACATCCGGTGCAGGACGTCGCCGTCGATGGCTGGCAGCCGCAGTCGCTCGGCGCTGGACACCATGCGCTCCACATGGCGGTCCAACCGGAAGATCGCCAGCGACCCGTCCACCTGGCGGTGGGCCTTCAGCCCTTCGAAGATTGCACTGCCGTAGTGCAGTACGTGCGCGGCGGGGCTGATGGTGAAGTCGCCGAATGGCTCAGCTGCCCCGCCGTAGACGTACGGGCCGTCGTCGGCGCGGGCTGTGGTCATCCAGTCACAGAAGATGGTTCCGAAGGGGACCGTAAACGGGTCGGGCTTGTCAGTCACCGGCGCTCCATGGGGATGGCTTGGACGTTGCAGTCGTCCAAGACATTCGCAGCGTATCGCCGGGCCCTTTCCTCATTGGGGAGAATATTGCGGGATCGGCTCGCGTCACCCGGTCATCCCGCGCCGTCGTTGCGTACGCTGCGGCCCATGACAACCCAGGAACAGAGCCAGATCACCGAGTCGGTCCGACTCGAGCGCCGCGACGACGTGGCACTGCTCATCGTGAACAACCCACCGGTGAATGCTCTCAGCCACCATGTGCGGCTCGGGCTGCTCGACGGAATGGCGGCCGCTGAGGCCAGCGACGCCACCGCGATCGTGCTGATCTGCGACGGGCGCACATTCATTGCCGGCGCGGACATCACCGAGTTCTCCCAGGCACCGCGCAAGCCGGGCATCGGTCCGCCTCAAGCTGCCATGGAGAACAGCACAAAGCCCGTGATTGCTGCCATCCACGGCACGGCGCTGGGCGGCGGACTCGAGGTGGCTCTGTGCGCCCATTACCGGGTGGCCATCAGTACGGCGCAGTTCGGCCTGCCCGAAGTGAAGCTGGGACTGGTGCCGGGCGCTGGTGGCACGCAACGACTGCCGCGCATCACCGGGCCGCAACGGGCGCTGGAGATGGTGACGAGCGGCGACCCCATCGGCTCGGCCGAAGCTCTCGAATGCGGGCTCATCGACGAGATCGTGGGTGACACCTTGGCTGACCTCGAAGCCGGCGCACTGGCGTTCGCCCGCCGGGCAGTGGCCGAAGGGCTGCCGCTGGCCAAGGTCCGCGACCGCAACGAACGGCTCGAGGGTTTCGGCCCTGACCAATTCGCCGCATTCCGGGCCTCCATCGCCCGACGCACCCGCGGGTTCGACGCACCCGAGCGCAACGTGCAGTGCATCGAGGCCGCTGTTGCCTCGGGCGCCAGCGGCGACTTCGACGAGGGCATGGCCTTCGAGCAGCGTCAGATCGGCGAGCTGATGGGCGGCTCGCAGGCCAACGCGCAGCAGTACTACTTCTTCGCCGAGCGAGCGGCCCAGAAGGTGCCCGATGTTCCCCGCGACACGCCGCCCGTGGACATCGCGCGGGTCGGCATCCTGGGCGCGGGCACGATGGGCGGCGGCATCGCGATGAACTTCGCCAACATCGGCATTCCGGTCACCCTCGTGGAGCGTGACGAGGCGAGCCTCGAACGGGGTCTCGGCGTGGTGCGGCGCAACTACGAGCGCACCGCCGCTCGGGGCGGCATCTCCTCCGATGACGTGCAGACCCGCATGGACCTGCTCCAGGGCTCCACCGACATGGGCGACTTCGCCGACTGCGACCTGATGATCGAGGCCGTGTTCGAGAACATGGCGCTCAAGAAGGACGTGTTCTCCCAGCTCGACGCCATCTGCAAGCCGGGTGCGGTGCTCGCCACCAACACCTCCGCATTGGATGTGAACGAGATCGCCTCGGCCACATCACGGCCCGAAGCCGTCATCGGCATGCACTTCTTCTCCCCCGCCAACGTCATGCGGATGCTCGAGGTGGTGCGCGGCGATGCCACCTCGCATACGGCCATCACCACCGCGATGTCGATCGGCAAGCGCATCGGCAAGACACCGGCGCTGTGCGGCGTCTGCTACGGCTTCATCGGCAACCGGATGCTGTTCATGCGCGGCATCGAGGCCGAGAAGATGCTGCTCGAGGGCGCCACACCGGCTCAGATCGACAAGGTCGTGTACGACTTCGGCTTCCCCATGGGGCCGTTCGCCATGAGCGATCTGGCGGGGCTCGACGTGGGCTGGAACCCCGACACGTCGTCGAGTTCGACAGTGCGCGAGGTGCTGTGCGAGTCGGGCCGCCGCGGCCAGAAGAACGGCCGCGGCTACTACCTCTACGACCCCGACACCCGGGCCTCGACCCCCGACCCGGAGGTGGAGCAGATGATCCGCGACTTCGCCGCTGAGCGGGGAGCGGTGCTGCGCGAGGTCACCGAGCAGGAGATCCTCGAGCGCTGCCTGTACCCGATGGTCAACGAGGGCGCCAAGATCCTCGACGAGGGCATTGCGCTGCGGGGCAGCGACGTCGACGTCACCTGGATCAACGGCTACGGCTGGCCGATGTACACCGGCGGGCCGATGTACTGGGCCGACGAGGTCGGGCTGGACGAGGTGCTGGGACGCATCCGCCACTACGACGAGACGCTGGGCGGCGACCACTGGACGCCGAGCCCGCTGCTGGAGCGGCTGGCAGCCGAGGGCGACTCGCTGGCCCGTCACCAGAGCTGACGGCAAGGCTGCCGAACGCGGCTGGCGGAGTGTCAGCGAGGCTGTCTGGATCGTCTGCATGCCAAGCGCACGGCTTGGCCAGCCGAGGCGTCCGGCGCTCGCAGTGTCGGGCGATGCCTCTCGCAGCAGTGCCAAGATGAACCCATGCTGACCTTTGAGCCGATCCATCCAGATTTCGGTGCACGAGTGACAGGCATGGACCTTTCTGTGACGCTCGACGACGAGGCGGTCGCCGAGCTGCATGAGGCCATCGACACCTACTCGCTGCTCCACTTCGCAGACCAGCAGATGTCTGACGAAGCGCAGCTGGCGCTCACCCGCAGCCTCGGCGAGCCGGAGCCCAATCACGTCGTCTTCGGCAAGACCGGTCGGGTTGAGTTCTTCGGCACGATCGGCAACGTCATCGACGCCGACACCAAGCGGGACGAATCACATCCTCTGACCCACAACCAGAAGGGCAACAACCTCTGGCACTCGGACTCGTCGTTCCGGCTGGTGCCGTCGTACGTGTCGATCCTGTGCGCCTACGAAGTGCCCGGCGAGGGCGGCGAGACGCTCTATGCCAGCCAGCGCGCCGCATACGACCGGCTCAGCCCCGAGCGCCAGTCCGAGATCGACGACCTCGTGGTGCTGCACGACTACGTGTTCAGCCGGACCAAGGTCGCACCGGTCGATCCGAACCATGCCGCATCACTGCCGCCGATCCCCCAGCGGCTGGTGCGCACCAACCCCGGCAACGGCCTGAAGAACTACTACGCCGGGTCGCATGCCCGGTCCATCGTCGGCTGGCACGGCATCGACAGCCGCCGGCTGATCGACGAGCTGAACGAGGCCGCCACCCGTCCCGAAGACGAGTACGCACACCGTTGGAGCCCGGGCGACACGGTCATCTACGACAATCGCTGCCTGCTGCACCGCGGCGCCGGCTACGACGCCGACCGCTGGCGCCGCTACATGCGCCAGACCCGCGTGCAGGGCGCCGGCCCCACCCTCGACGAGTAGCGCCGGGTCCCCAGGGTCCAGCGGGCTCAGCCGCCGGCTGCGGCGGCGATTGTTGCTTCAGCCACGCCGGCGGCGCGGGCGCCGCCGCAGATGCTCTCCCACGTCTCGGCGGGCAGCGTGATGCCGTTGGCCATGCGATGCTGGCGGCGCTCGTGTTCGACATCGCCGGGCAGCTTCACCCCTCGGTCGGGATCGATCGCGTCCGCGTCGTAGAACCAGTCGAGGTAGTCCGCCGCGATGCCGTTGTAGCCGTCGCCGGTCTCGCCGACGGCAGCGTCGATCTGGGCCGGGTCGACGTACACCGAGAGCATGCCGTTGGCGAAGCGAACACGTCGGGGCCCCGCAGTGCCCGTGCCGGTGAGCGCACCGGCCAGCAGCTCGCACATCACCGAGATGCCCGAGCCCTTGTGCTCGCCCATCGCCCGCAACGCGCCGGGGCCGTCCATCGAGTTGGGGCGCTCGCCTTCCTTGAACGTGTACAGCACCCGCGGGTCGCCGGTGATCTCGCCGTCGCCGGACACCAGGGCATTGCTGGGAACGGCCGGGCCGCCATGCAGGGCGACCATGGCCTTGCCCTCGGCCACGACCGAGGTGGCGAAGTCGTGGATGACGGGGCGGCGACCGGCCACGGGCGCGCCAAAGGCACACGGGTTGGTGCCCATCCGGCGGGCCTTGGCGCCGAACGGAGCCACGAGCCGGCTGTTGGCGACGTTGACGAAGTGCACCGAGACCAGGCCATCGGCTGCCGCCATCTCGGCGTACTCGCCGATGCGGCCGAGGTGGCCCGCGTTGCGCAGCCCCACCACCGCAACGCCCAGTTCGGAGCAGCGTTCGATGCCCAGCTCCACCGCGGCAGGCCCGACCGTCTGTCCCATGCCGTACTGGCCGTCCACCAGCAGCAGCGCGCCCGAGTCGATCAGCACCTTGAGCTCCTGATCGGCAAGCTGAACGCCGTTCGCCAGCAGCTCCACGTACAGCGCCGAGCGGATCACGCCGTGGCTGTCATGACCCGCCAAGTTGGCCCCCACGAGGCTGCGGCCGATGCGCTCCGCTTCGGCATCCGAGCACGCCGTATGGCGGAAGATCTCTGCGATGAAGCCGGCAAGGCGCTCGTGATCGATCACCACGTCGCTGTTCGCAGCGTCACTGTCTGTGCTGGATTCGCTCATCGCCGCAGCGTACGCCGCTCCCCTGGTTCGTTTCCGCGTCAGAGCATTGCGACTGCGACAGCCACCACCGCTCCCGCGTCGTCGCAGCGATACACATAGGCTCGCCCGGCGTGAATTTGCCTGACCCAACGGCGGCTGCGGACCCGACGGAGCGTTACGACGTGGTGGTCGTGGGCGCGGGCAATGCGGCCATGTGTGCAGCGCTCGCGGCCTGCGAAGGCGGTGCCCGGGTGCTGGTGCTGGAACGGGCGCCCGAGGCCGAAGCCGGCGGCAACAGCCGCTTCACTGCCGGCGCGATCCGCTTCGCCTACGACGGCGTCGATGACCTGCGTGCGCTGATGCCTGATCTCACCGACGCCGAAGTGGAGATGACCGATTTCGGCACCTACACCGAAGAGCAGTTCTACGCCGATCTGGGCCGCATCACCGACTACCGGTGCGATCCAGAGCTGGCCGACACGCTCGTCACCCGCAGCAAGGACACGCTGCTGTGGATGGCGAGCCACGGCGTGCGATTCGCTCCGATCTGGGGACGCCAGGCCTTCAAGGTGGACGGGCGCTTCAGGTTCTGGGGCGGCCTCACGGTGGAGTCGGTAGGCGGCGGCGAGGGACTCGTGGAGTCGCTGCGGGCGGCGCTCGACCGCAATCAGATCGACCTGTGGCACGAGGCCACCGCACAATCGCTGATCACGGACCATTCCGGCGCAGTTCGAGGCGTGCGGGTCCGGCTGCGCAGCACCGATGGACCTGACGCAGCGACTGCCGCGGACGCCGACAGCTCGGGACAGCCGGACCGGACAGTCGAGGTTGAGAGCAGTGCGGTCGTGCTGGCAGCGGGCGGGTTCCAGGCCAACGCCGAATGGCGCACCCGCTACCTGGGTCCCGGATGGGACCTGGCCAAGGTGCGCGGCACCCGCTTCAACACCGGCGACGGCATCGCCATGGCGCTCGACATCGGTGCCATGCCCTACGGCAACTGGAGCGGCGCCCACGCCGTGGCGTGGGACTACAACGCCCCGGAGTTCGGCGACCTCGCCGTCGGCGACGGCTTCCAGAAGCACAGCTACCCGTTCGCGATCGTGCTCAACCAGCACGGCAAGCGCTTTGTGGACGAAGGCGCCGACTTCCGCAACTACACCTACGCCCGCTACGGACGCGAGATCCTGGCCCAGCCGGGGCATTCGGCCTGGCAGGTCTTCGACGCCAGCACCGAGCACCTGCTGCGCGACGAGTACCGCATCCGCCAGGTCACCAAGGTGACCGCCGGCAGCATCGAAGAGCTCTGCGCCCGCATGGAGGACGTGCACACCGAGGGGGCGCTGGCGACGATCAGCGAATTCAACGCAGCGGTCGACCGCAGCGTCGCGTTCGACCCCAACGTGCTCGACGGCCGCCGCACCAGCGGCCTCAGCCCCGACAAGACGAACTGGGCCATGCCGATCGAGACGCCGCCTTTCTCGGCGTTCCGCGTGACCTGCGGCCTGACCTTCACGTTCGGGGGCCTGCGCATCGACGAGACCGGCTGTGTGATCGACACCGACTTGCGGCCGATCAGCGGCCTGTATGCCGCGGGTGAGCTGGTGGGCGGCCTGTTCTACGGCAACTATCCCGGTGGCTCGGGCCTGTCAGCGGGCGCCGTCTTTGGCCGCCTCGCGGGCAGCTCCGCAGCTGCGCACGCGGCCGGCTGAGCCGTCCTCGCGGACCCGGACTCAGGCCTCCCAGCCCGCCGGCTGCTGCGTCTCGGAGCTCGTCAGGCGGCGTGCCACCGGCGGGCGGTAGCGTCCAATCGCTATGTCCTCTTCGCCTCACGACCCTGACGCCCCGAGCACGGACTCGAAGATCGTCTACACCCACACCGATGAAGCGCCGGCGCTGGCCACGTACTCGCTCCTGCCGATCATCACGGCGTTCACCGACGCGGCGGGCGTCGACGTCGAGACACGCGACATCTCGCTGGCGGGGCGGATCATTGCAGTCTTCGGCGACATGCTGGAGCCCCACCAGCGAATCGGCGATGCGCTGAGCGAACTCGGCGAGTGGACCCAGGACCGCGGCGCCAACATCATCAAGCTGCCGAACATCTCGGCCTCGGTCCCCCAGCTCAAGGACGCCGTGGCAGAGCTGCAGTCAAAGGGCTACGCGGTCCCCGACTATCCCGACGACCCAGCGGACGCATCCGAGCGCGACATCCGCGAGCGCTTCGACCGGGTCAAGGGCTCAGCGGTGAACCCGGTGCTGCGCGAGGGCAACTCCGATCGCCGTGCACCCCGTGCCGTCAAGGAATACGCACGCCAGTACCCCCACTCAATGGGCGCTTGGTCGCCGCACAGCCAGAGTCACGTGTCGACGATGTCCGCCGGCGACTTCCGCTCCAACGAGCAGTCGGTCACGGTGAGCGGCGCCGGTTCGCTGAGCATCGAGCACGTCGACGGCGACGGGAATGTGCGCCTGTTGCGCAAGGTCGCGGTAGGCGCCGGCGACGTCGTCGACTCCACGTTCATGTCGATCGCTGCGCTGCGTGCGTTCCTCGACGATCAGATTGCTGACGCCCGCTCGCGCGGCGTGCTGTTCTCGCTGCATCTCAAGGCCACGATGATGAAAGTGGCCGATCCAATTGTGTTCGGTCACGCCGTGCGAGCGTTCTTCGCGCCGGTGTTCGACCGGCACGGCGAAGCACTCGCCGCCGCCGGGGCGGACCCCAACGACGGCTGGGCCAACGTGCTGGCCGCCGTCGAATCAATGCCTGCGGCGCAGCGCGAGACCATCGAAGCCGACATCGCTGCCACGCTCGCCGAACGCCCCGGCCTGGCCATGGTCGACTCGGACCGCGGCATCACCAACCTGCACGTGCCCAGCGACGTGATCGTGGACGCCTCCATGCCGGCGATGATCCGGGCGTCGGGCCAGATGTGGAACGCGGACGGCAACCAGCAGGACACGAAGGCCGTCATCCCCGACTCCAGCTACGCGGGCATCTACCAGGCGGTGATCGACGACTGCCGCGCCAACGGCGCCTACGACCCCACGACCATGGGCTCGGTGCCCAACGTCGGTCTCATGGCTCAGAAGGCAGAGGAATACGGCAGCCACGACAAGACCTACGAGACCGACGTGGCCGGGACCATGCGCGTCGTCACCGAGTCGGGCGAGGTGCTGATGAGCCATCAGGTCGAAGACGGCGACATCTGGCGCATGTGCACCACCAACGACGCAGCCATCGCCAACTGGGTCGACCTGGCCATCGAACGCGGGCAGCTCACGGGTGCAGCGGTGGTGTTCTGGCTCGATGCCGGCCGGCCCCACGATGCGCAGCTCATCGCCAAGGTCGACGCACGGCTCGCGCAACGGCAGGCCGACGATGCCTCGATCGGCGAGCTCGACATCAGCACCTTGGCCCCGGCGGATGCCTGCCGCTTCTCGCTGGAGCGCATCCGGCGCGGGGACGACACCATCTCGGCCACTGGCAACGTCTTGCGCGACTACAACACCGACCTGTTCCCGATTCTCGAGCTGGGCACCTCGGCCAAGATGCTCTCGGTGGTGCCGCTCATGGCCGGCGGCGGGCTCTTCGAGACCGGCGCCGGCGGCTCGGCGCCCAAGCACGTGCAGCAGATGGTGGCCGAGAACCACCTGCGCTGGGACAGCCTGGGCGAGTTCCTGGCCTTGGCGGTGTCGCTCGAGCACCTTGGCCGTGTGTTCGGCAACCCTGCGGCGCAGCTGCTCGCCGACACGCTCGATGCAGCCATCGGCACGTGGCTCGCCGAAGGCCGTGCGCCGAGCCGCCGGGTGAACGAGCCCGACAACCGCGCCAGCCACTTCCATCTCGCCAAGCACTGGGCCGACGAAATGGCCCGCCAGGGGGCCGACGCCGATCTCGCCGAGCGATTCGCCCCGATGGCAGCGGCACTGGCCGCCAGCGAAGGTCAGATCGTTGCCGAGATGGTGGAGTGCCAGGGGGTGACGGTTGAGCTGGGCGGCTATTACCTGCCCGACCCCGCACTCGCCGAGGCCGCCATGCGGCCGAGCCGCACCTTCAACGAGATTCTCGACAGCTTCCGCAGCGGCTAGGCGTCGAGCTCGGCCAGGCCGCCGGGGCCGAGCCGGCCGGCGTCGCGATAGGCAGCGAGCTTGTCCCTGCTGTCGGCGATGTCCAGGTTGGCCATGGTGAGCTGCCCGATGCGGTCGCCTGGGCCGAATGCTGCGTCTTCGACCCGTTCCATCGACAGCCGATCCGCCGCATAGGTGAGCGCCGGCCCGCTCGTGTCGAGCACCGTGTAGTCGTCGCCACGGCGCAGCCGCAGCGTGACCTCGCCCGACACCGATGAGCCCAGCCAGCGCAGCAGCGAGTCGCGCAGCATCAGCGATTGCGGGTCGAACCAGCGGCCCTCATACAGCAACCGGCCCAGCCGGCGCCCCATGGTTCGGTAGTTGTCGAGCGTGGCCTCGTTGTGGATCGCGGACAGCAGTCGCTCATAGGCAATGTGCAACAGCGCCATTCCCGGCGCCTCGTAGATGCCGCGCGACTTGGCCTCGATCACGCGGTTCTCGATCTGGTCGCTCATGCCGAGGCCATGGCGGCCGCCGATGGCGTTGGCCTCCAGCACCAGAGCGACCTGATCACTGCCCTCAGCACCTGATGCTGAGAATTCGCGCCCCCCGATGGCAACCGGCCAACCCGCCTCGAAGCGGATCGTCACGTCCTCGGCATCGATGCCGACCGCCGGGTCCCAGTGGGCGACGCCCATGATCGGCTCCACGATCTCCATCGACGTGCCCAGGTCCTCGAGGCTCTTGGCCTCGTGGGTGGCGCCCCAGATGTTGGCGTCGGTGGAGTAGGCCTTCTCGGTGGGATCCCGGTACGGCAGCCCGCGCGACACCAGGAACTCGCTCATCCCGGCACGGCCGCCGAGCTCGTCGACGAACGCCGCGTCCAGCCACGGCTTGTAGATGCGCAGACCGGCGTTGACCATCAGGCCATAGCGGTAGAAGCGCTCGATGTCGTTGCCCTTGTACGTCGAGCCGTCGCCCCAGATGTCCACGCCGTCTTCGGCCATGGCCGCCACCAGCATCGTGCCGGTCACCGCTCGGCCCAGCGGCGTGGTGTTGAAGTACGTGCGGCCGGCCGTCGAGATGTGGAACGCGCCGCACTGCAGCGCCATCAGGCCCTCTCGCACCAGCTCGGCCCGGCAGTCCACCAGGCGCGCTGCCGCAGCGCCGTAGTCGAGCGCCCGCTGCGGCACCCCTGACAGGTCGGGCTCGTCGTACTGGCCGAGATCGGCGGTGTAGGCGTACGCCAGCGCGCCGCGCTCGGTCATCCACGCCACCGCGGCGGAGGTGTCGAGCCCACCGGAGAATGCAATGCCGACCCGCTCGGATACGGGAAGCTCGGCCAGCACACGCGAACCGCCAGCAGACGCAGCACCAGTTGACATAGGCCACCACGGTACGGCTTCACGCTGCCGGATCGACTGTGCTTGTGGGAGAACCTCGCACCGTCGTTCACCGCGTGGCGATCGTGCTGCGCGTACGCTCCGCCACGAAGGGGTGACTCATGAGCGACAGCGAGGCGACAGGCACGACGAACGGCACTGCCACCGGCCAGTCCATTGCCGAGCTGCTGAGCGAGATGGTGCGCATTCCCAGCGTCAACCCGATGCACCACGGGCCGCGCTCAGGCACCGTTGCCGAGGCCGACATGGCCGAATGGGTGGCCGAACGAGCAGCGGCGCTGGGTGCCGAGGTCGAGATCGACGAGGTCGAGCCGGGGCGTCCCAACGTGTACGCCCGCTTCACCGGCCGCACCGAGCGGATGCTCGCCGTCGACGTGCACCTCGACACCGTCGGCGTCGAGCACATGGAAGGCGACCCCTTCGAGGGCCGCATCAGCGAAGGACGGGTCTGGGGGCGCGGCTCGGTCGACACCAAGGCGACCATGGCCGTGGTGCTGGCCGTGCTGGCCGAGATGACTGCCGCCGGCCAGCAGCCGATGTCCACTGTCGAGCTGGTCGGCACCATCTCCGAGGAAGGCGGCGGCTTGGCCGGCGCAGGGGCCTATCGGGACCGCTTGCTGGAACGGGGCGAACGCCGCGAGCAGCTCGTCGTCGCGGAGCCGACGATGTGCGTCCCGGTGTACGGCCACAAGGGCGGTCTCGGCCTCGAAGTCGAAGTCGAGGGACGGGCGGCACACTCGTCCAAGCCGCACCTCGGCATCAATGCCCTGTCCGCCGCAGCCCGGATCATTGGGGCCATCGACGCCGAGCAAGAGCGCCTGGCGAGCCAGGACGAGGTCGGTGTGCTCGGGGCCGGCACGGTGTCGGTCAACGAGATGAGCGGCGGTCGTGCCCGCAACATCATTCCCGACCACTGCGAGATGTACGTCGGCAGACGCATCGCCGACGGAGAGGACTACCAGGAGGAATTCGCCCGCCTCACCGATCTGGTGCGAGCCGCAGCGCTGCCCGCCCGGGTGAAGGTCGAACTGGCGAACGGCTTGGGCGAGAACGCCTTCTTTCAAGCGCCTGGCAGCGATCTCATCACCGCCCTGGCGGAAATGTCAGGCCACAGCCCCGCCGTGGCCGATTTCGGCACGAATGCGCTGCGCTACGGCGAAGTGGCCGATCAGATCGTGGTGTTCGGACCGGGTTCCATCGATCAGGCTCACCAAGCGATCGAATGGGTCGAGATCGCAGAGCTCGAACGAGCTGCCGAGGTGTACCGGCAGCTGCTCGCCCGCTGAGGGATCGAGCGGGTTCAGTCGCGTCTGTCGGCTGGCTCGCTCAGCCGCGGCGCGCGGTGATGAAGACCGGGATCTCGCGATCTGTCTTCGCCTGGTATTCGGCATAGGGCGCAAAGGCGGCCACACACCGCCCCCACCATTCGTCCCGCTCGGCACCGGTGATGAGCCGCACCGTCGTCTCGAACGGCTCGGGTCCATCCTGGATGAGGACCGTCGGGTCTGCCATCAGGTTGTGGTACCAGCCCGGATGCGCCGGAGCGCCGCCCTTGGAGCCGACGATCGCGTACTCGCCGTCGTGCTCGACGCGCATCAGCGGGACCTTGCGCACCAGGCCGGTGCGGTGCCCGACGGTTGTCATCACGATGATCGGCAAGCCGGTGTCGCGCAGGGTGTTGGCTTCGCTTCCGTTCGACGCCTCGTAGGCGTCTGCCTGCTCCCGGACCCAGCCCCACGTGCTTGGTCCGTATTCGCCGTCGAATCTCTCGCTCTGTGTCATGGATGGCAATCTACGGCGGCGCGCTCGATGCGGTCCCCGCAGCGCCGATGAAACGCAGATTGCGTGGCCGACTCGCCCGCCGGCAGCGTTCGCCTGACAGTCATCTCGCACGCCTACGATCCACAGCGTGCAGATCATGTCCGCCTTGTTCATCGAGCACTTCGACATGCGCCAGGCTGCCGGCGGTGCTGCTCGCATCGATATCGGCGGTGTGCACTTCTCGATGGCGGCGCCCGGGCCGTTCCCGGTGACCATCACGCCGCACATGATCGTGCTCGTTCGCTGTCCCGCGTCCCACACAGGTCTGGCGGCGCTCGAAGTGCGATTCATGCGGGGCGACGAGCAGATCGCGCGCAACGTGCAGCCCCTCAGCGTGGAGCCCGGGAAGTTCGGCTACAACCTCGTCCAGGCCGAGCTGACATTCGACGAGCCGTCCACCATCGAAGCGCATTGCCGGGTCGACCAGGGCGAGGCGATCGTCATTCCCTTGACGATGACCCCGCCCGCGGACGACAGCCCACCGCCGGCCGCAGAGCCAGCCACGGGCGGCTGGACCGGCACGCCGGCAGAGCAATCGGGCTAGGCGGGTCGATCAGCGATGCCGTTCACCGTCGGGCTGTCCCAGCACACCGATCCCGGTGTGGCCACCGGCGAGCTCGTGGGCCATGTGCTCGAGTCGCTGGGCGTTCAGCCTGACGTGGCCCTCCTGTTCACCTCGGGCGAGCACCTTGCCAACACGGACGAGATCGCAGCGGCAGTGGTCGAGTTGCTCAACCCCGGTGCATTCATCGGCACCACGGCGATCTCGGTCGCCGCCGGCGAGCGCGAGATCGAGGAACAGACCGCCGCAGTGCTGTGGGTGGGAAGCCTGGGCGGCAGCGCCGCGCCGCGAGCGCGTGCAGTCCGACTGCACGGGGTGCCCGATCCGGCTGCCGACGACGAGGCACTGGCAGCCGCGCTCGACGAGGTCCACGCCGCCGGCGATCTCTCGATGATCGTGCTGGCAGACCCGTACTCCTATCCCGTCGATACTGCCCTCGGGCACTGGGCCGAGCGCTGGCCCGAGGTGAGCGTGCTGGGAGGGCTGTCATCGGGGGCGCCCGTGCCGGGCGGCAACCGCATCGTCGTGGACGGCGGCGTGCACCGCGACGGCGCTGCGGCCCTGATCGTGGGCGGCAGCGCGGCCGTGACGCACTTGGTCTCTCAGGGCTGCCGACCAATCGGCCAGCCGTACATCATCACCGAGGCCGAAGGCAACGTCGTGAAGTCGCTCGGAGGCAAGCCGCCGTTCGAGCGGCTGCAGCAGATGTTCTCCAAGCTCGACCCTGCCGACCAGAGTCTCCTGCAGCGAGGGCTGCACGTCGGCCGGGTGACCGACGAACGCAAGACCGAGTTCGAGCGCCGCGACTTCCTGATCCGCGGCGTGCTCGGGGCCGACCGTGACAGCGGCGCCATCGCCATCGGCGACGAAGCGCCGGTCGGCGCGACCGTGCAGTTTCATGTGCGCGACGCACTCACAGCTCATGAGGACCTGGCCGCCGCGCTGCACAACCGGCCATCAGCGGCTATGTCGGCCTCAGGCGCCCTGCTGTTCACCTGCAACGGGCGAGGCACCCACCTGTTCGAGACTCCCCATCATGATGCGCAGACCATTGTCGAGCGGACGGGCACGGACCTCGCAGGCATGTTCTGCGCCGGTGAGATCGGTCCCGTGGGGGCCCGCTCGTACGTGCACGGATTCACCGCATCAATGGCGCTGTTCACCGACTGCGACGAGCAATGATGAGCCCAGCGTCATGAGCACCGACACCGCGAACACAGCACTCGAAGCCCGGCAGGTCAACACCATCCGGGCATTGGCGATGGACGCCGTGATGCAGGCCAACAGCGGCCACACCGGCACTGCGATGGCGCTCGCGCCGACGGCCCACGTGCTCTTCAGCCGCATCATGCGCTACGACGCCAATGCGCCCGATTGGCCCGACCGCGACCGCTTCATCCTGTCGGCGGGCCACGCCTCGATGCTCGTCTATGCGATGACGCACCTGCTGGGCTATGGCGTCACCCTCGACGACATCCGCGACTTCCGCCAGCTCGGCTCCATCACCCCAGGCCATCCAGAGCGGGGTCTCACCCCCGGCGTCGAAGTCACCACGGGTCCGCTCGGTCAGGGGCTCGCCAATGCCGCCGGCATGGCACTGGCCGAGCGCGGGCTGCGCGCCCGGCTGGGCGCGGACCTCGTGGACCACCACACGTTCGTCATCGTCAGCGACGGCGACCTAATGGAAGGAATCAGCCACGAGACGGCGTCGCTGGCAGGCCACCAGCAGCTCGGCCGCCTCATCGCGGTCTACGACGACAATCGCATCACCATCGACGGCAGCACCGATCTGGCGCTCAGCGATGACGCCGCCCGGCGGTTCGAGGCCTATGGCTGGCACGTCGCCGACCTGGGGGAAGCGGCCGAGGACCTCGACGCAATCGAGCGGGCACTGCGATCCGCGATGCTCACCGAGGACCGGCCGTCGATGGTCATCATCCGCTCCCACATCGGTCACCCGATGCCCACGGAGATCGACACCCCAGCGGCACACGGTGCCATCACCGATCCCGACGAGATCGCCGCCGCCAAGCGAGCCATGGGCATGGACCCACACGCCGGGTTCGTCGTCGACGATGACGTAGCACAGGCCTACATCGCCGCCGGTGCTCGGGGCACTTCCGAACGTCTCGCATGGGAAGCCCGGATGGCTGCGAGCGGTCACGATCCCGAGTGGCTGGATGCCCTGTGGTCAGCCCGCTCGACGACCAGCGACCCCGCCGGTGGCCCGACCTTCGAAGCCGGCACCCAGATGGCGACCAGGGTCGCCGCGAACCGCGTCCTGGACGCCTCGTTGGACAATGTGCCCTCCCTCATCTGCGGCGGCGCCGACCTCACCGGCAACACCGGCACCAACATCACCGCTGCGGTGCTGTCCGCTGACAATCCGGGCGGCCGCAAGCTCTATTACGGCGTGCGCGAGCACGCGATGGGGGCGGTGGCCAACGGCATGGCGCTGCACGGAGGGGTGCTTCCGGTGGTCGGCACGTTCCTGGTGTTCAGCGACTACATGCGACCGGCGGTGCGCTTGGCCGCGCTGAGCGGAGCCAAGACCGTGTTCGTGTGGACGCACGACTCCATCGGCGTGGGCGAGGACGGACCCACCCACCAGCCGATCGAGCATCTTGCGTCGCTGCGTGCGATACCGGGACTGAGCGTGATCCGTCCTGCCGATGCCAACGAGACCGCACAGGCATGGCAGATCGCGGTCGATCGTGCTGGTCCGACGGCGCTTGTGCTGACCCGCCAGAACGTCCCAGTGCTCGACGGCACCGAACGCGCGGGGCAAGTGGAACGCGGTGCCTATGTGCTCATCAACACGCCGGCGCCCGCAGTGGTTCTCGCTGGCACGGGCAGCGAGGTGCAGTGCTGCACCGAAGCCGCCGCCCTGCTCGCAGCCGAGGGCATCGCCAGCACCGTTGTCTCGATGCCGAGCTTCGATCTCTTCGAGAACCAGGATGCGCAGTACCGGTCCACGGTGTTCCCCGCGGGTGTTCCCGTGCTCGGTGTCGAGGCTGCCGCTGCGTTCGGCTGGGACCGCTACGCCGATGCCACAGTGTCGATGGACCGCTTCGGCGCCAGCGCGCCGGGCAGCCAGCTGATGGCCCACTTCGGCTTCACAGCGCCGGCCATCGCCGACGCAGCCCGCAAGCTGCTCTGACCCCTCCCACTGGACACGGCATCGCCGATGCAGCTTGCAGGCTGCTCTAGAAAGAGAGGGCGAAGCGTCATCTTGAAAGGACGGCCATGACCGACGGCGGTACTGGCAGTACGACCAACGGCAAGCTCACCTCGCTGTTCTCCGAGTGCGGCCAGAGTCCGTGGCTGGACAACCTGCGTCGCGGCTGGATCACAGGAGGAGAGCTGGAGACTTGGGTGGAGCGCGGCATACGTGGCCTCACCTCGAACCCGTCGATCTTCCAGAAGGCCATCGAGTCGTCGGTCGACTACGACGAGCAGTTCGGCGACCTGGTACGCGGCGGCATCGGGGTCGACGATGCCTACTGGCAGCTCGTCACCAGCGACATCTGCGGGGCGCTGGCCGCGCTCGAACCGGTGCATGCGGTCTCGGGCGGAACCGATGGATTCGTATCGGTCGAGGTTGATCCGTCGCTGGCACATGACACCGAGGCCACCGTGGAGGCGGCCCGGGCCCTGCACCGGGGCATCGCGCGACCGAACCTGATGGTGAAGATCCCCGGCACGGTCGAGGGCCTGCCTGCCATCCGCCAGATGATCTCCGAGGGTCACAGCATCAACGTGACGCTGATTTTCTCGGTGGCCCGGTACGTGCAGGTGGCAGAGGCCTACATCTCCGGCCTCGAAGACCGGGTTGACGCCGGTGCGGCTGATCTGTCGGATGTCGCGAGCGTGGCCTCGTTCTTCGTCAGCCGCACCGACACCGAGGTCGACCGTCGCCTCGACGCCGTGGGCACTACCAGCGCACTGGCACTGCGCGGCCGAACGGCGGTAGCCCAGGCCCAGGCCGCCTACGGCCGCTTCGAGGAGAGCTTCAGCGGTCCTCGCTGGGATCGGCTCGCGGCGCTCGGCGCACAGGTGCAGCGCCCGCTGTGGGCATCGACGAGCACGAAGAATCCCGCGTATCCCGACACGCTGTATGTCGACGAGCTCATCGGGCCGCACACCGTGAACACCATGCCTGACGCCACCCTCGATGCCTTCTGCGACCACGGCAAGCTGCGTCGCACGATCGATGCCGACCAATCCGCTGCCCGCTATGTGCTGGACGCAGTGTCAGCGCATGGCATCGACCTCGACGATGTCGCCGGCGTGCTCGAAGCGCAGGGCGTCGCAGCATTCACGAAGAGTTTCGACGAGCTGCTGGTGTCGCTGCAGACCAAAGCTGACTCGCTCGCCTGACGGCTCACCGGTCACCTTCGCTCCCCTGACGGCTCACCGCTCACATTCGCTCGCCTGACGGCTCGCCGGGCTCACGCGCTCGCTGGGGCCTCCCAGCGGAGTCAGTTGCAAACCGAAACTGACTCCTCTAGGGTGCGCGGCCGTGACCGCGTTGGATGAGCGAACGGTCGAGCGCCAACCCGCCTGCTCAATCCAGGCGACGCTCGACATCGTGGGCGACCGCTGGACGCTGCTCATCCTTCGCGACCTGTTCCGCGGCGTGCGCCGCTTCAGCGCAATGCAGCATGACTTGGGCATCGCTCGCAACATGCTGGCCGACCGGCTGAGCCGCCTCACCGATGCCGGCGTGGTGGCCAAAGTTCCCTACCAGCACCGCCCAGTCCGCTACGACTACGTCTTGACCACCAAGGGTCTCGACCTGTCGAACAGCCTGCTTGCGCTGATGGCCTGGGGCGACCGCTGGTGCCACGACGGCGAGGCGCCGACCGTGCTCGTGCATGCCGACTGCGGCACCCCGCTGGAGATCGCCACACGTTGCCCCGCCTGCGACGAACCCGTCAGCCCGACGCGCATCCGCAGCCTCGCAGGCCACAGCGACTCATCGCCCGGTGGTGAATTCGCCGCCGCCGGAGCAAGCCAAGCCAATCGGCAGCACCCCACGAACGGAGGGGCCCAGTGACCATCATCGAACCGTCGCACACCATCGAGGACCCGGCGGCCAACGGCGCACCCGACAACGGCATCGCCGTGGCACCGCAGCCCACGACCGGGTCGCTGACGCTCGCCAACCTGGCACTGGCCGAGCTGGCCGAGCGCGCCGCTGAGGTGCGCGACCGATCCTTCGGCACACGCGTCACCTACAGCCCCAAGGTGTTCATCCCGCTGACGATGCTGTGCCGCGACAAATGCGGCTACTGCACGTTTGCCCAACCGCCGGCCCGGCTCGACTCGCCGTACCTGACGCCCGAACAGGTGCTGGAAATCGCCACCAGCGGCGCACGGGCCGGCTGCCACGAGGCGCTCTTCACGCTGGGCGAGCGTCCTGAGCTGCGCTACCCGGCGGCGGCGGACTGGCTGCGCACCCACGGCTGGGACTCCACCGTCCACTACCTGGTCGAGATGTCCCGGCTCGTGCGCGATGAGACCGGGCTGCTCCCCCACGCCAATCCGGGTGCCATGACGGCCGGGGAGCTGGCGTCGCTGCGCGAGGTCGCACCGAGCCAGGGGATGATGATCGAGTCGCTGAACCCCCACCTCGACTGCCACCGGGGTTCGCCCGACAAGGAACCGGCCCGGCGCCTGGCAACCCTCGAAGCCGCCGGCGAGCTGGCGATCCCGTACACCACCGGCATCCTCGTCGGCATCGGCGAGTCGCTGGCGGATCGGCTGGCAGCGCTGGAGGCCATCGCGGCGAGCCACGCCCGCTGGGGTCACATCCAGGAAGTCATCGTCCAGAACTTCCTGCCCAAGGCAGGCACGTCCATGCACAACATGCCGGCCTGCCCGCCTGACGAGTACGCGCAGGCGATCGCGCTGGCACGCCTGATCCTGCCTGCCGACATTCACCTGCAGGCGCCGCCGAACCTCTCGGACGACTTCGGCGGGCTGCTCGACGTCGGCATCGACGACTGGGGCGGTGTCTCACCGGTCACTGCCGACCATGTGAATCCCGAGCGCCCGTGGCCGGCACTGGATCGCCTGCGGGAGGTCACCGAGGCGCGAGCGTTCACGCTGGCGCCCCGGCTGACGATCTACCCCGAGTTCGCACTCGATCCGCAGCGCTGGCTGGACGAGGGGAATCGATTTTCGGTGATGGACCGGTCCGACGCAGAGGGACTCGGCCGCGACGACCCCGGCAGCCAGATGCCTGAACGGACGATGGAGAACCTCGACGCCGGCTCCGGCGCGGACGTGCTCGTTGCCGACGAGAACTCGACCCAGTGGTACTCCGGCGGCGCAGGTCACTACCCGACCGACATCATGAGCGGTCGCTCGCACGCCCGCGGCGCAGTGCGGGAGGTGCTCGACGGGGTGATGGCCGGTCAGCAAGTCGGCCATGAGGAGATCGTCACGCTCTTCTCCGCACGCGGCCCCGAGGTGGTCGCCATCGGCGAAGTGGCCGACGAGCTGCGCCGTGAAGCTGTCGGCGACATTGTGACCTGGGTGCACAATCGCAACATCAACTACACAAACGTCTGCACGTTCAAGTGCAAGTTCTGCGGCTTCTCCAAGGGTCCCCTGTCGCTGAATCTGCGGGGCACGCCCTACATGCTGACGCTGGCAGACATCCAGGAACGGGTGATCGAGGCCGCCGAGCTGGGCGCCACCGAGGTGACGCTGCAAGGCGGCATCCACCCCAGCTTCGACGGCGACTACTACATCGACGTGTGCCGGGCCATCCATGACGTCGTTCCCGACATGCACCTGCACGGGTTCACGGCCCTCGAAGTCATCGAAGGCGCCAAGCGGCTCGGCGAATCTCTCGTCGACTATCTCATGCGGCTCAAGGAGGCAGGGCTGAAGTCGCTGCCCGGCACCGCGGCAGAGATCCTCGACGACTCGGTGCGGGCCGTCCTGTGCCCCGACAAGATCAACACTGCCGAGTGGCTGGAGTGCCATGAGGCAGCGCACGCTGTGGGTCTTCACTCGAATATCACGATCATGTTCGGCTCGATCGAGCATCCGGAGAACTGGGCCAACCACATCGTCGCCACCCGCGAGCTGCAGAAGCGCACAGGCGGGTTCACCGAGTGGGTACCGCTGCCGTTCGTGCACATGGCCAGCCCGATCTACCTGCGCAAGGGCGCCCGGCGGGGTCCGACGTTCCGGGAGACCCTCCTGATGCACGCGGTGCCGCGCATCGCCTACCGGGGGCTCATCGACAACGTGCAGGTGTCCTGGGTGAAGATCGGTCCTCCGGGCGCGCAGCAGATCCTGCGGGCAGGCGCCAACGACCTGGGCGGCACGCTCATGGACGAGAACATCTCCCGGGCTGCGGGAGCGCAGCACGGGCAGGGTCTCGCCGAGCAGGACTTCCGCAATATCGCCGAGCCTGTGGGCCGCCGCGTTCGCCAGCGGCTCACCGGCTACGAGAACGCGGACGGGGCCCCTGAGGTTCGCAGCCGGACGCTGCGCCCCACCGACAACGCCACCGACCGCAAGCTCATCCCGCTCGAATCGCTCGGCAGTCGCGTCTAGCGACTGCGCAAGCAGCACAGCAGTCGCGTCGAGCGACTGCGCAAAGAGCACAGCAGCCGCGTCGAGCCAGATTCGCCGCGGATGCGGACGAATCAGCGAGGCGTACGCTGCGCGTTGGGATGAAGTCTTCCTACGCGCGCTACGGGGCGCTCCTCATCGTGCTGGCGGGCATCGCTGTCATCGTCTGGACCGCGGTCGCCGACCCCGACACCTCGCCGACGTTGGCCGAGGCTGCCGATGCGCCCAGCACCGAGCTTTCGCCCGCAGTTCCGGGCGACTCCGGCGATGCAATGGAGGCGAGCGCTGCCGACGATGCTGCGCCGTCACCCACCACGACGACGCCGGCGGCCACCACGACAACCGAGCCGCCCGAGCCGGTTCCCGTCCTGGGCACCGCCTTCACACTGAGCCGGCTCGACGGATGGCTCAACACCGACGCCACGTCGCTCGAGGAGATCCGCGAGCAGAACACCCTGACAGTGGTGCAGTTCTGGACCTTCGGCTGCCGCAACTGCAAGAAGACGCTCGACGCGCTGGGCCAGCTTCATGCCGATTTCCGCGATCGCGGCGTGGAGGTCGTGGGGGTGCACGCGCCCGAGTTCGCGTACGAGGCCGATGTCGACAACATCATCGAAGCCGCTGCGGAGCTCGGAGTGGTCTGGCCGATCGCACTCGACACCACCAAGTACAACTTCCACGTCTGGCAGGAAGGCCCGACCGGCTACTGGCCCCGCGTCTACATCATCGACAGCGAGAACCAGATCCGCTTCGATCGCCGCGGCGACGGCGCTCACACCTACCGGGAGCTCTACGCGACCGTCGAGCGGCTCCTCGCCCAAGAGAGCGCATAGGCAGGCCGTCCCGTCGTGGACACGCTCGTCGACACCTTCACCGAAGGGATCAGCGTCATCACGTGGGCGTGCACGCTGCCCATCGCCCTCCCCGGCCTGGCGCTCATGCTGGCGGCACGGCGAGCCCGGCTCACCGTCGGCTTGCTGTATGTCACCGGCGTCGCGCTGATGGCGTGGGCGCCCGCCGCGGGGTACTGGCGCACCGACCTGAGCGGCCTGGTCGTCGTGATTGCCGCCGTGCTGGCGGCAGGGACCTACCTGGCGGCGTGGAAGGCGCCTGCGGGCAACTGGCCGCTCGCCGCGGGCAGCGGATTCGTCGGCGGTGCCATCGCAAGCTGGCTGTGGCGACCCTGTGTCGGCCCCCGGCTGGGAGACATCCTGAACGAAGCCAGCGCTGACGAGCTGCGCACGCTGGCGCTGATGGGGGTGTACGCGGTGGGAGCGCTGCTGCCGCTGTTGCTGCTCGCGGTGCTGCCGGTCGCGGTGCCTGCGGTGGGCCGGGTGCTCGACCGCAGGCACTTCGCGATCGCCGGAGCGGTCCTCGGCGGGATGTATGCGATCACGCTCGCCATCGGCCTGTACGACGACCTGATCGGCGAGCTGTACCGCATCTCGAGCGGCTACTGAGCGCCGTCCCGCGTCGAGGTCGTGTCTCGGAGGACTACCACAGTTCCTCGGCGTCAGCGCTGACGCCGGTGGATTCGCGCAGGATCGACGCCGCCTTGATTGTGGCCCTGCGGGCACGGGTCACGCTTCGCTCGAGCCGGGATCGCTCGTCGCTGGTGTCCGCGTCGGCAAGTGCCCCCTGCAGCAGCTCGATGCTCAGCTCGGCCAGCCGTTCGGCCGTGTCGTCGAGACGGTCGGCCAGTTCGATGATCTCGTCGTGCATCGGCTCAGGCCTCCCGGGCGGACAGGTGCTCGGCCACGATCTCGAGCGGGTGGCGCACGTCGAGGCCCACAGCTCGCAGGTGCAATGTGCACCCGGGGTTCGCGCTGGCCACCACGTTCGCACCAGTGCGTTCGATGGCGGCCACCTTGCGCTCCCGCACTGCTCCGGCGACCTCGGGATGCTGCTGGGAGTATGCCCCGCCGGCGCCGCAGCAGAGGCCGTCGTCGTCGAGCTCGACGACATCGAAGTACCGGCTGAGCACCGCTCGTACGGGCAGGTGTGCCTGCTGGACGTGGCGCAGATGGCACGGGTCTTGCACCGCGATCTGCAGCGGCGCTGAGCCATTGGCACCGGGGGCAGCTGACGGCAGATTGTCGACCCGCTCAGCCAGCCACTCGTGCACGTCCTGGACACGCTCTGCGAATCGGCGGGCCTCTTCGGTGCCGAGCAGGTGACCGTATTCCTTCATCGTGGCACCGCAGCCGGCCGAGTCGATGAGGATCGGAGCCTCGCCGGGAAGTGCTGCCATCACCTTGCGCGCGAGTCGCCGGGTGTCAGAGGCCAGGCCCGCATGGAGATGCAGCGACCCGCAGCACGAAGCTCTCGGCGGTGGCAGCGCTACGCCGGCGCCGGTGGATTCGATCACGGCCTGCACTGCCCGGTGGGTGTCGCGCATCCACGCATCCATGACGCATCCGGTGAACAGCCAGACGTCGTCGCCGCTGGCGATGAGCGGTGACTGGCGCACGGGCACCCGCGGCAGCGAGGCGGTCATGGCACCGAGCTGGCGAAATGGGCGTGCACGACCCAGCAATCCGATCAGTCGCATCAGGCCGAGCCGTTGGGACAGCCCCAGCAGCCGGGATCCGAACCCGAGCAGCCGGGGCATGCCCAGGGCGCGGTACGCGAGCCGCCGCAGGCGGGGCTGGTAGCCGGTCTGCGAGGCCAGCGCCTCGCGGGTGACCTCCATCATGTGGCCGTAGCGGACGCCGGCAGGGCACGCCGTCTCGCAGCCACGGCACTGGATGCAGGCGTCCATGAACTCCACGAACGCCTCATCGGCCTCGCCCCGCTCGGCGACGTCGCGCATGAGTGCGATGCGGCCGCGCGGCGACGCCGATTCCTCACCTGTCACCCGGTATGTCGGGCAATGCGGCAGGCACATGCCGCACGCCACACACGATGCGAGCGTGTCGCTGTCGATGTCGAGCTGCAGCGGGAATGTGCCCGCTGTGCCCGATGGCTCGCCCACAGGGCTCGCTGTGCTCACCAGGGCCTCCGGCCGGGGTTGAGGCGGTTGTCGGGATCCAGTCGCTGCTTGAGCTGGTCCATCAGCAGCGCATTGGCTGGCGCGACCGGTGCAGCCTGCACAGCTTCGTGCCGGTGCACCAGGCCGATACCGACCTCGGCGAGCCACTCGCCCCCGGTGCCGGCGAGCGCTCGCAGGTCCGAGGGCCGCATCGACTCGCGCCCCACAGCCGGGATCGGCGGCGGGCCGTCGCACGGAGCGAACCCCGCCGGCTCCAGCTTGCTGGCCTCTGCCGCGACATCGGCCGGGTCGCCCTCCAGCAGGATCCAGGCATGCGAACCGTTCCACAGAATGCTGCTCGGCCGGTACAGCAGGTCGAATGCGGCAAACGGATCGCCGTCTCCCGTCAGCCACTGCGATGCCGCAGGCACCGGCAGGGTCCGCAGGATCACTTCGGCCAGCAGCCCGAGCGTGCCCAGCGACCCCACCAGCAGGCGAGCGAGGTCGTACCCCGAGACATTCTTCACCGTGGGCCCGCCCGCGGTGACCACCTTGCCGGAGGCATCCACGTGACGTGTCTGCAAGACGAGATCGCGCACGTGACCGTAACGAAGCCTGCGGTGCCCGCTGAAACCGCACGCCAGCACACCGCCCACGGTCGCGGCGTCGTCGGCTGGGTCGAGCGGGACCATCTGGCCGGTTTGAGCGAGATGCGCCGAGAGATCGGCCACAGTCGTGCCGGCGCCGCAGCGAACCGTCATCTCCGACGGCTCGTGTTCCCACACGCCCGCGGGCGCGCGGACTTCACGCGTCCCCGCAAGCGGAGTGCCGCCCACGTCCCAATGCGCCTGGGCCCCCACCACGGTCACCGGATCGCAGCTGCCGACCTCGTGAGCAAACGCTGTCACCTCCGCAGCAATGTTCGCGGCGAGGCTGGCACCAGCGTCGGGCGACCCGGTGCTCGCTCCCTCCCACTGCGGCTCGCTGCCGCCGCTGGATCGGCGATTCACACCCAAGCGCCTTCGGGTACATGCTGGTGGAACGAATCGCTGCAACGCGAGCCCGTCGGGATGATCTTGAGGGGATTGGCAAGGCCGTCGGGGTCGAAGGTCTCACGAACCAGATCCTGGGTGTACATGTCGTGGGTACTGAACAGCATCCCCATGTAATCCCGCTTCTCCAACCCGATCCCGTGCTCGCCGCTGAGCACCCCACCGGCCTCGATGGAGGCGGCAACGATGTCGCGGCCCGCTGCTTTCACCCGTTCGTCCACCCCCGGCTCACGCCGGTCGAATGCCAGGATCGGATGCAGGTTGCCGTCCCCGGCGTGAAACACGTTGACCGCGATCAGGTCGTACGCGTCGGCGATCCGGTACACCTTCTCGAGCACTTCAGTGAGCCGTGACCTCGGCACGACCGTGTCGTGGAGGTAGTAGTCGGGCTTGATCCGTGCGACAGCCCCGAACGCGTTCTTGCGTCCCTTCCACAGCAGCGCCCGTTCGGCGTCGTCGGCTGCGACCCGGACGTGGCCGGCGTGATGGCGCTCCGCCACCTCCCGCACGATCTCCACACCGGCTTCCACACCGCCGCCCAGACCGTCGAGCTCGACCAGCAAGACCGCCGCAGCTCCGGTCGGGTAGCCCGCATGCGCGAAAGCCTCCACGATCTCGATGGCGCGCTGATCCATCATCTCCAGCGCAGAGGGCACCAGACCTGCGGCGATGATGGCGCTGACCGCAGCCGAGCCCTCGCTGACATCGTCGAAGTCCAGCAGCAGCGTCCGTACGGTCGGCGCATTCGGCGTCAGCCTCACCGCCGCCTTGGTGGCGATGCCCATAGTGCCTTCGGAGCCGACGAACAGCCCGCGCAAGTCGAATCCGGGCGGCTCTGCGTCCACCCCGCCGAAGACGGTGATCTCGCCTGACGGCAGCACCACTTCGAGCGCCGCCACATGCGCGGTGGTCACGCCGTACGCGAGGCAGTGCGGCCCGCCGGAGTTGTTGGCAATGTTCCCGCCGATCGAGCAGACCTGCTGGCTGGAGGGATCCGGCGCAAAGTGGAAGCCCAGCGGGGACAGCGCACGTGACAGGTCGAGATTCAGCACCCCCGGTTCGACCCAGGCGATCCGGTTGGCGATGTCGACCTCGATGATGCGATCCATCTTGGAGGTGGCCACGACGACAGGGCGGCCGACGGGCACCGCTCCCCCGGCCAGGCCGGTACCGGAGCCTCGCGCCAAGAACGGGCGACGATGCTGCCGGCATATGCGCACAATCTGGGCCACATCCGCCGCCGAGGTGGGCAGACACACGATGGCCGGCGAGCTGCCCTCGATGGAGCCGTCGCGGCTGTACAGGCCGCGCTCGAAGTCGTTGTCACGCGCCCTGTCGCCCAGCACCCCGCGCAAGTCGGCGAGCAAGGCGGCATCGGCTGCGCCTTCGATCTCAGAAGCCACGACGCGACCGTACCCGACAGGCATCGCAGATCGTCTGGGCGCATCAACTCGGCCGATGCCCCCCGCTCTTGTTACCGATGTCACATGGACACGGGCTCACGGGCCGCTTCGGCCCCGGCCTCGCAAGCTCGGCCTCCTAGGCTCGCCCCGGATGGCTTCTGATGTCGGTGCGGATCTCGATGGCTGGAGCCCGGGCGACGACTCGCGGGAATGGCTGTCGCTGGAAGACCCCCACGAGCACCGCACCTGGCTGTTCGACGTGACGTTCCTCACCAGCGCTTGGACCTGCATCTTCGCAGCCGGGTGCCCAGGCATCGACGCGAAGCCGGCTCCCGAGCTCCAGCTGGGCTGCTGCAGCCATGGCGCGTACATCACCGATGAGCTCGACCTCGCCCATGTCCGCCGGATGATGGCCGAGCTCGACGAGGAAACCTGGCAGCACCAGTGCGACCCCGCGAAGGCCCTGTGGCAGGACAGTGACGGCTGGTGGCGAACCAGGGTCGTGGACGGGGCGTGCGTGTTCGCGAACCGAGCCTCCCATCCCGCCGGTGCGGGTTGCGCATTCCATCTGCTGGCGGAGCAGACCGGCAGGCGTCCGATGGACACGAAGCCTGAGATCTGCTGGCAGGCCCCGCTGCGGCGTGAGGATCATGAGACCGTCACCGGCCACATCTACACAATGGTGCGGGAGTGGGAGCTGCGGGACTGGGGCGGACCCGACACTGACGTGTCGTGGTGGTGCACCTCTGAGGGGCAGGCCCACGTCGGGCACCAGCCGGTGTACCGGGCGCTGCGAGACGAGCTCACCGTGATCTGCGGCCCGGAGATGTACGTCGAGCTGTGCGCCGTTCTCGACGGGCGCGTCACCTCAGCCCAGGTATTGCCCCATCCGGCAGTCCGCCGTCGCGACCCCTAATCGTCGGCGCTGCGCTCGTAGCCCGCGGAGGCGTAGTCGGCGTCATCGTCGTCGCTGTCGCCATCGCCATCGCCGTCGCCGTCGCCGTCGTAGATGTCGTATTTGTCGGCGAGGTGGCCGTACTGGTCGTCACGCACGGTCTCGTCGTCGTCCCACTCGACGCCGAAGCGATCCGAATTGTCGAAGTCGTAGTCCTCGACAGAGAAACGCTCCGCCGTGGCCCGCTGGAACTTGCGAGCCTCCTCATAACGGCGATGTCGTCCCTTCTTCACCGGCTGGCTCCTCGTGCTCGACTGCGGTGCCTCGCTTGCCTGCATCCGTGCGTGCCGTCAGATGCGTCTGCAGCCGCGTCGGATGAGGCACCCGTGTACTACGAAGTGCCCTGTCACACTATCGCCCGGCGCCCCCGGGTGCGCGGCATATCGGGCGCTCAGCCGTGCTGGGCAATACGGGGTTCGAGGCACAGGCCCGCCTCGGCATCGAACGCCAAGGAAGCCTCGCCTGCAAGCAGCGACCGGATGCCGTCGCCGACGACATTGGAGCGCCAGCCGGATGCCAGGCGCGAGTTCTCGTCACCGGCAAGCAGGGCAGCAATGTCAGATCGAGTCGCCAGCAGGCTGCGGTCGATTCCCGCCGAGCGCGCCACCTGGTCCACCCATGCGGCCACCAACGGCACCGCTGGCTGCAAGGTCGTCGGCACGTTGGGGCCCGCCGGCAGCGCTCGAGCCGGGATGTCCTCAGGCGCCATGGATCGGCCGCGCTGCACTTCGGCGATGATCCGCTCGCCGACCGCGCCACGCAGCTGGTTGCTGTCCACCCCCCGGAGCCCGTCCAGATCGCTGAGGCCGGCGGGGTTCCGCTGGGCAATGGACAGCAGCGTCATGTCGGACAGCACGAAGCGGACCGGGATGTCCCGATCGCTCGCAGTGCGCTCTCGCCAAGCCGCCAATCGGTACGCGACGGCACGCTGGCTGCCCTTCAGCTGCCGGGCGCTCTTGATGCGCGTCCACGCCTGTTCTGGATCGGGCGGCGGCGGGGGCGGACGGCGCCATCGCTCGCACTCGTCGAGTGCCCACTCATAACGGCCTCGCTCGGACAGCCGGGATTTCAGCTCGTCGTGCAACCGGACCAGGTAGGCGACATCGTCGGCCGCGTAGCGCTGCTGTGCCGGCCGCAATGGCCGCTCGAACCAGTCCGTGAGGCGATCGCCCTTGGCGAGGCGCTTGTTGAGAAGGCGTTCGGTCAACGAAGCCAGCGAGGGCGTGCTCATGCCCAGGAAACCTGCGGCGACCTGGGTGTCGAACAGCCGCGCGGGGATCACGCCGCACTCCTGCGCCAGCACCTCGATGTCCTGCGCGCACGAGTGCATCACGATCAACGCCTGCGCATCAAGCACCTCGGCGAGACGGGCGATGTCGACGGCCGTGGGATCGACAAGCGCCACCCGGTCGCCGAATGCGACCTGCACGAGCGCCAACTGGGGCCGGTAGCTGCGCTCACGATGGAATTCGGTGTCCACGGCGATGCGCTCGGCATCCAGCAGATCGGCGACCAGCGCCTCGAAGCGATCCTGGGAGTCGACCCACTCGAAACGGCTCACAGCGCAGGGGGCCCCGGTGGAGGGCGAGTTGCCAGGATGGCCCCTGCTTCGACGAGATCAGCCGGCGTGTTCACGTTGAGGACATCTGCGGGCGCAAACGGCACCGTCGGCACGGTCGCACGAGCCAGCGCCTCCTTCGGTCCCCGTGCGCCGGAGCGCAGCCCCTCGCGCAGCATCGGCAGAGCTGCTGCGGCGTAGTGACCGATGAGCGGTTCGAGCCGGCCGCTGCAGGCGAGCACCACGGGTGCACCCGTCTGTCGGGCCGTGTGCACCAGGGCAGCGAGCAGCTCAGCAGGCACTGTGGGCACATCGGTCGGGCACACCAGGATGTCGCCATGAAGCTCGAGCGCATCGATGAGTGCCGCCAGCGGGCCGGCATGGGGCGTCCGGTCGGGCGAACCCTCGAGCGGCAGAGGCGGGCTGCCGCCCTGGGCCACAACCGGATGCGCGCCGGCAGCCTGCAATGCCCCAGCGACCCACAGCGCGAGCGGCTTGCCCGCCAGTTCCAGATTTGCCTTGTCACGTCCCATGCGCGTCGAAGCGCCGCCGCACAGTACGACGCCGACCGGGCTCACGCCCCGGGCCACTCACCCGAAGGAGGCTTGCCGCCGGGATCGAGCTGAGCCAGGAATCCAGCGCAGCGGTCTGCCTCGTCGACCTCCCCGATCGCGGCAGCGGATCGCCCAAGTCCCCACAGCGACCACAGGAAGCCGTGGTTGGAAGGCTCCGCCCAGCGCACGTAGCCGCTGCCGCGCCAGCCCGCTGCACGCAACGCGTCGAGACCGCGGTGGTACCCCACCCGGCAGTAGGCGTAGGCCTCCACCTGCCGGCCGACGGCCGCTGCGCTGCGGCCCAGCTCGGCCCAGACGTCCAAGTACCGGGGCCAGCGTGCCGCCACGGCGACCAGAGCGTCAGCCCGCTCGTCACCGGCGCGACTCAACGCGTCGGACAGGGCCGCGCTCGCCGCGGGCGGGGCAGGATCCAAGACGGTGGAAGGGAGGCCTCCCGGGCGAAGCTCAATGGGCGTTTGAGGTCCAGCGCGGGCGTCGCGAGCGTCAGGTGACACAGCGCGACTCTAGTGAGCAGCCCGGCTTCGACCGGGGAACGGTCCCCGCTGAGGGGCAGGCTGCTGCGTACTCTCTGGGACGGTGCTCGGTGAGTGGCTCGACGCGGACCGCGTGAGCATCGCCCTAGTCGCCGGGATCGCCTGCTTGGTCATTGCCGCCGTCGTGGCACTGCGGCTGATCCGACGGCTGGCGCTGGCGGTGCTCGTCTCGCTGGTGCTCGCTGGCGCGGCAGCCGCGCTGGCGGTGCAGTGGTCGGGTCTGCGCAACTGCCAGGAAACCTGCACCTGTGAGGTGTTCGGCCGCGAGATCAGCGTTCCGCAGAATCCGCTGTGCGGGCCGGACCGGATTGACCCGGGTCGCATCGATGTCGACATCGACATCGACACCGGCCACTCGCTCGGCGATCCCGCCCGCAGGCCTGCCCCGGCGCGCTAGGGCACGCGCATGGCGCGCAGATTGTCCGTGGCATGTGTCTCAGGACTAGTTCCTGAAACCACCACCACCATGTCGCCGGAGCGCACGAGGCCCGTCCGCGCAGCCGAATGCACCGCTTCCAGAGCCGACTCGGCCGGCGTCAGCCGCTCGCCGAATACCAGCGGCCGCGTGCCCCACGAGAGCGAGAGCTGCATCGCTGTGCGAGGTTCGGGCGTCAATCCCAGCAAGGGCATGGAGGGCCGGAATCTGGCCATGCTCCGCGCGGTGAAACCCGATCGGCTCAAGCAGATGATGGCCTGCGCTCCCAGCTCAGTGGCCAGTCGCGACGCCGCCTGGGTGATGCCGTCGGTCACGCGCAGGTAGTCGGCTGCCCGTTCGTCGAGCTTGCGCACAGACAGGAGCCGTCCCCACCATGACTCGTAGTCGAAGCGCTCGTCGGCTCGCTGTGTGATGCGTGCCATCGTCCGCACGGCGTTGACAGGATCGTGACCGATAGCTGTCTCACCGCTCAGCATCACCGCCGAGGTGCCGTCGAACACGGCGTTGGCGATGTCGGACGCCTCCGCGCGGGTCGGCACCGGTGAGTGCAGCAGCGATTCGAGCATCTGTGTCGCGGTGATCGCGGGGCGTCCGTGTGCAATGCAGGCTTCGATGATCCGCTTCTGCAAGTGCGGCAGTTCCTCGATGTCGCATTCGGCGCCGAGATCGCCTCGGGCGACCATGACGGCCGAGGATGCCTCGATGATGCCTTCGAGGTTCTCCACTGCTGCGTTGGTCTCGATCTTGGCGACGAGCAGCGGGCCGCGGGGGTGCGGCTCGACGCCCAGCCGCCGCATGTCGTGCGCCGAGCGGACGAACGACAGCGCGATCATGTCGGTCCCCATATCGACGAAGGTGTCCGCCAGCTTCAAGTCCTGCGGGGTCGGCGTGCTCATGCGGAGCTTCGACGAGTCGATGTGCAATCCGGGCCGGCCTTCGAGGTGGCCTCCGTGCAGGACCCGGGTCTTGAGGGCGACCGAGGTGCGATCCTCGACCACCAGCACCACGTTGCCGTCGCCGAAGGACAGCCGATCGCCAGGACCCACGTCGGTCAGCAGACCCTCGTAGTCGACGACCAGCCGATCCGACGTGCTGGCATCGCCGTCCACGGCGAGCGAGAGCACGGAGTCCTGAGCGACCTCGCAACCGCCCTCGGGGAACGGCTTGCAGCGCACTTTGGGGCCAGGAAGGTCGACCAGGATGCCGATATGGCGGCCGGAGGCCTCCGAGACGGCCCGCAGGCGCCTGAAGGTCTCGACTTGTTCGTCGAGCGAGCCGTGTGCCAGACCGAGGCGCCAGACATCGACGCCTGCCTCGATCATGGCTTCCATCGTCGCCTCGTCGCTGCAAGCCGGACCGACGCTGGCGATGATCTTTGTTCGTCTTGCCATGTGCCCCCACGGTACCGCTCTCGTCAAATGTCCCTGCCATCACCGGCGTAACGGTCGGGTGAACTTCTTCGGCCTCTAGGGTCACCGGCCGTGGAACTCGTCTTCGTCCGCCATGGCCAGCCCGAACGCCTCATTCGTCACGACGGCCGGCCCGCAGACCCGCCGCTGTCGGGCATCGGCCAGCAGCAGGCTGCAGCAGTCGCCTCATGGCTGGTCGAGATGGGCATCGATGCGCTCTACAGCAGCCCGATGCGCCGAGCGCTGCAGACAGCGACGGCCATCGCAGCCGCAACTGGCTTGGAACCCGCAGTGCGCGAAGGGCTGAGCGAGTTCGACCGCGACTCCCCCGCATACGTGCCGATGGAAGTCCTCAAGGAGACCGACCGGGGGCGCTGGGACGAGCTCGCGACCGGGTCGTTCGGCGACGCCGAGCGCACGGCGCATTTCGTGGCCACCGTGAACGATGCCGTGGACCAGATCGTCGCAGGTCACCGCAGCCAGCGGGTGGCGCTGGCGTGCCATGGTGGTGTCGTGAACGCCTACCTGGCCCGATGCCTGGGCTTCGACCCAGACTCGTTCTTGAAGTTCGACGTGGACTACACCTCGGTGACCAGGGTGTTCGCATCGAGCCGCGGACATCGCAGCGTGCTGTCGGTCAACGAGCGCACCCACCTGCGCGGGCGCCCCGACCTGGCCATCGGCCTGTAGCCCGGCTGCCGCGTGCCCTGCCGGCGACTAGTTCAGCTGTGCCCACAGGCGCAGCGCCGCACCGTTGAGCTGCTCGGCCGCGGAGCCGCCGAAGCGCTCCGCAGCGGACTCCAGCCTGCGTGCACCTTCGTCGGGGCGTCCCTGCGCTGAGAGCGCCGTCCCGAGCCGAACGAATTCCTCGGGAGGGCAGTCCGGCAGCTGCGTGAGCAACTCCAGGACGGCGAGCATCGGGGGCGAGTCAGATCGGCGCATGTGCAGGGTGCGCAGGTTGTTGAGCATCCGCAGGAGGATCACTTCGGGCGGGGTCGGCTGCAGGAACGAGTCGTCGAACGCCTGCCGTGATTCGAAGCGCGCAAAGATCGCGGCCGCACCGGCCCGGTCGATGAGGCAGCCGTCGAACGCGTCGATGAACACGTCGGGGTCCGGTGTGCCGACCAGGAAATGGCCCGGCATGCCGACGCCATGCAGCACGACGCCGGCGCGGCGAGCCACCTCGATGGTGACCACCGCCAGCGTGATCGGAATGCCGAGCCGCCGCGCGACCACCAAGTCCAAGTAGCTGTTCGCTGGGTCGGCGAAGCGACCGCGATTCGGGCCGAAGCCCGCTTGATCGAAGAGCAGGTCGACGACCGCGTCCGGCGTGGGCTCGCGTACCGCGGCGCCGAGACGGTCCAGCTCATCCAGCGTCGCAGCCTCGTCGACGGTGTCTGCCCGGCAGTGGGCGGCGATGGCCAAGGCCGCTCGGTCGAGTGGCACCGGCTCGGCAGCCGCCCAGGTGGCGAAAGCGTCCGCTGGCGAAGGCTGATCGTCGGAGGGGTCCTGGGCGCTCGCGTCTCGGTCCGACATCGACGTGACGGTACCGGTGGCAGCACCGGACCCCATCGGGCGGGCGTCATCTTTCGGAACCATGCAACCGGGAGGTGAGCGGCGATACTTGCGCTGTGACGTCGGTGCATCCCTTCCTGGACGAACCCGGGCCGGTGCCGATTGCCCATCGAGGCGGCAGCGCCGTGTGGCCGCAGAACACGATGGCCGCGTTCGAGGGCGCGCTGGGGCTCGGCTACCGCCACCTGGAGACCGACGTGCAGGCCACCTCCGACGGGGTGCTGGCAGTGTTCCATGACGACAATCTGGCGCCGGTCTCCGACAGCGACGGGCGGATCTCGGAGATGACCTGGAGCGAGGTGTCCCAGGCGCGCGTCGACGGAGAGCCGATCCCTCGCATCGAGGAACTGCTGGATGCACTCGACGACGTGCGCATCAGCATCGATCCCAAGACCGATGCGGCGGTCGAGCCGCTCATCGAGGCACTGCGGCGGCCGGGCGTGCTCGAGCGGGTGTGCATCGGCTCGTTCTCCGACGAACGCCTCGAACGCATCGACGAAGCGCACGGCGATGCGGTGTGTCTCAGCTTCAGCCCCCGGGAAATCGCTCGCCTCCGCATGATGAGCCTCGCGGGACTGCCTGCGCAGCCCCGTCGCTCGACCCGATCAGGCTCGCCGAGCCGCATGCGGCGGGAGCGTCCATTCCGGGGTCGAGTCGCGTCGATCCCGCTCCGGCAGGGGCCGATCCCGCTCGCAACCCGCCGGCTGGTCGACTACGCGCACCGGGCCGGCCTTGCGGTGCATGTGTGGACCATCGACGATCCTGCCGAGATGCACCGCCTGCTCGACATCAATGTCGACGGCATCATGACCGACGAGCCAACAGTCCTGCTGGAGGTCATGGCCGAGCGGGGCGCGTGGCCCCCGAGCGGCGAGGCCGGCACATGAGCGCCGGCGTCGTCGATGCGGGGCTGATCGGCGAGCTGACGGGAATCGTCGGGGCGGCACACGTCCTGCACGATCCGGAGATCACCGCCGGCTACGCAGTCGACTGGACCCGCCGTTTCGCTGGCGCAACACCGCTGGTGATTCGGCCCGGCGACACTGCCCAGACCGCCGCCGTGATGGGCGCGCTGGCGGGCGCCCACATCGCCGTGGTGCCGCAGGGCGGCAACACCGGCCTCGTCGGCGGCAGCGTGCCGCTCGCAGGCGAAGCGGTGCTGTCGATGCGGCGACTGAACGACTGCGAACCGACCGACGAACTCGCGTCGCAAGTGACGCTGGGCGCAGGCGTCACGCTGGGCGAGGCCCAAGCGCACGCCGCTGCGTCGGGGCTCAGCGTGGGAGTGGACCTCGCAGCGCGTGACTCGGCCACGATCGGCGGGATGGTCGCCACCAACGCGGGCGGCATCAACGTGTTGCGCTATGGCGCCATGCGAGCCCAGGTCGCGGGCATCGAAGCGGTGCTCGCCGACGGCACAGTCGTGAGCCACCTGGCGGGCCTCGAGAAGGACAACACCGGCTACGACCTCGGGAGCCTGCTGGCCGGCAGCGAAGGCACGCTTGGCATCATCACGCGCGTACGGCTGCGGCTGCACCCCACGCAACCCGAGCGCGCCACCGCGTTGCTGGCGTTCGCGACGGCCGCCGATGCTGTCAGCGCAGCCGCAGCGCTGCGCCGCAGCGTCGCTTCGCTGCACGCGCTCGAAGCCGTCTTCGGGTCGGCCATGACGCTCGTCTCACGCCACCTCGGCGTCGTCCCACCCGTCGGCAGCATGGACCATGGCACCGGCGGTGGAGCGTGGCTGATCGCGGAAGCCGCGGCGCGCAGCGATCCCAGCGATGAGCTCGGCGCAGCCGTCGCAGCGCTCGACGATCTCGTCGTCGACGCGGCAGTCGCGCTCGATCCCGCGGCCCGCCAGCGGCTGTGGGCTTTCCGCGAGAACGTCACCGAGGCGATCTCAGCGGCCGGCATCCCCCACAAGCTCGACGTGACCTTGCCGGCAGCCCGTCTCGCCGAATTCGTCGACGGCGTACCCGAGGTGGTCCGAGCCGCAGACCCAGCCGCCCAGCCGCTGCTGTTCGGCCACCTCGGCGACGGCAACGTGCACGTCAACGTGCTGGGACCCGGCGGAGCCGAACCGGCCGGCGAGGTAGATGAGGCGGTGCTGCGCTACGTCGCCGAGCTCGGCGGCAGCATCTCGGCCGAGCACGGCATCGGCACCGCCAAGCTGTCCCAACTGCATCTCAACCGCACCGAAGCCGAGCTTGCTGCCTTCAGCGCCATCAAGCGAGCGCTCGACCCGGCCGGACTGCTCAACCCCAACGTCCTGCTGCCCCCGAACGCCTGAGGACGCCGTTCACGCTCTCGCACTGACGAGAGCAAGGCCTCACTCCACGCATCTCGCGAGCGCTTCGACGCCGCGGTGATGGGGCGCGCGACCTGCTCGTGCGCATAGCTCGCCGCTCGGGTCTACCGTTCGATCCATGAGCCATTCCCGACCGCAGGTTCCGTTCGCGACTCGCTACGCGCGCAGCGGCATGGTGTGCAGCGTCGATCACCTTGCGAGCGATGCCGGCGTGGCGTTGCTGCGAGCGGGTGGTTCAGCAGCAGATGCTGCTGTGGCGGCCTCGGCGGTGCTCGCGGTCACCACCCAGCACATGTGCGGCATGGGCGGCGATTTGTGGGCACTGGTCCACCACGCCGACGGCGAACCGCCCGCGGCGCTCAATGCGAGCGGCCGCGCCGGCAGCGGCGCCGACGCACCGGGGCTGCGCTCCGAGGGCCGAACCCGCATGCGATTCCGTTCCGACATTCGCAGCGTCCCGATTCCGGGATGTGTCGACGGATGGCTGGCGCTGCACGGACGGTTCGGGCGTGCACCGCTGGCCGAGGTATTCGCTCCCGCCATCGATCTCGCGAGCGACGGGTTCCCGCTCTCACCCCATGGCGCTGCCGCCGTGGCGTTGCTCGAAGGAACCGCCAACTCCGGGGACTACCCGGCGGGCAGCCGGCCAGGTGATCTCATCCGCCGGCCTGGCGTCGCCATCGCATTGCGCGAGATCGTCGAGGGGGGCCGTGAGGCCTACTACGAAGGCGACTTCGGCAGCGACCTCATCGAACTGGGACGCGGCGAGTACACGGAGGCCGATCTGGCACGCTCCCAAGCGGACTGGGTGACCCCGCTGTGCTCCGTGGCCTGGGATCACGCGATCTGGACAGTTCCCCCCAACTCGCAGGGCTACCTGACCTTGGCCGGTGCATGGATTGCCGACGGGCTGGACTTGCCGTCGGATCCCGACGAGCCGTTGTTCGCCCACCTGCTGGCCGAGGCCGCGAAGCAAGCCGGGTGGGACCGGCCCGAGGTCCTCTCCGACAGCGCCGACGGTGACGCGCTGATCTCTCCCAGCCGGCTTGCCCCACGCCGGTCGGCAATCTCGCCGGATGCAGCCTCACCGCTCGGCGCAGGGACCGGCACCGGCGACACGATGTATCTCGCAGCGGTCGACGCCGACCGCATGGGCGTCTCGTTCATCCAATCGAACGCGTCGGGCTGGGGCGCAGGGCTGTGGACGCCGACACACCGCATCAGCCTGCACAACCGCGGCATCGGATTCAGCCTCGACGACGGTCACCCGGCCGAATACAGACCTGGGCACCGGCCGCCTCACACGCTCGCACCGGCGCTCGTGCAGCACACTGACGGCTCACTGCGCGCGGTCGTGGGGACGATGGGCGGCGATGCCCAGCCGCAGGTGCTGCTGCAGGTGCTGGCCCGCGCCTTGCGCTGCGGTCAAGCACCTGCACAGGCCATCGGTGCAGGCCGCTGGCGCTGGGGAGCGGCTGCCGGAACCGGCTTCGACACCTGGGCTGACCCCGCGAACTTGCAGCTCCGCATCGAAGGACACGCAGCGTGGGCAACCACCGGCGGGCTTGCCGACCTCGAGCAGCGAGGCCACCATGTCGGCGCCGATGCCCCGCACGACAGCGCCTTCGGGCATGCGCACCTCATCGAGATCCGAGACGAGGTGCTCGCCGGAGCCGCCGATCCTCGAGCGCTCACCGGCTCAGCGGCCGGCTACTGAGCCCCGGAGTCGGCCACCTCGAGCCGGGACGGACCGAGCGAGCGGGCCACGAACAGCGCCGCGTACGCGCGGTCGCGCAAGTCGGCTGCCTCAAGAGCGTGCGTCGGGTAGCTCGCGACGCCCATCGAAAGCGTCACGCCGGTGTGGTACGAACGGGCGGCCACCTCGCGACGCACCCGGTCGGCAGCCCACACGGCGCCGCTGTGAGGCGTGTCGTCCAGGATCGCGGCCAGGATGCCGTCGGTCAACTGGCAGACACTGTCGGACTCGCGCAGCGTGCCTCGAACCAGCCGCGCTGCAAGCCGCTGTGCGACACGTGCCTGAGTGCCGCTGAGCTGGGGCCAACCGTCCACCTCGAAGAGAATGACCGAGAGCGGCTGCAGGGCCCGGCGCGCCAGTGCCAGCTTGCGGTCCAGCAGGATCGCGAAAACGCGCACGTCGGGCAGCCCAGTAACCGGGTCAAGCACAGAGTCGAGCACGCCGGGGGTTTCGCCCCCGGCGCCATGGCGAGCCATGACGAGCCAGAGTGCCACTATCGCGCGCTTTGCACAATCCCGAGCTGGGATTTGGCGCACGCCGAGATTCGAGAACGCGGACGGCTTTGTGCGCCGCACCGCGTCCGATGTGCAGCCCCGCACTAGCGTCGGCGCATGCGCATCGCACGACATCTTGTGGACGGGCGGCCCGCTCTGGCCGTCGTGACCGACGAAGGCATCGCGACACTGCAGTGCGACCACACCGATCTGCCGTCGCTGCTCGACGCATGCGACGGCGACGTGGCGGCCGCTGTCGAGAGCATCGAGACAGGACCCGTGACGGCTCTCGAAGAGGCGGACCTGCTCTCGCCGGTCGGCCGACCGCCTGCGATTCTCGCCGTCGGGCTCAACTACGGCGCGCACGCCGCCGAGAGCGGCCGGGAGCCGCCCAAGGTGCCGATCATCTTCAACAAGCATCACAACTGCATCATCGGACCCGGCGACCCGATCCATCTGCCTGCCGCGGCACCGGAGATGGTCGACTACGAAGGCGAGCTGGCGGTCGTCATCGGCCGCACGGCGAGAGCTGTGTCGGCGGCCGAGGCTCCCGACTACATCGCTGGCTACACGATCATGAACGACGTCAGCGTGCGGGACTGGCAGCGGGCGAGCCCGACCATGACCATGGGCAAGTCATGGGACACCCATGGGCCGTGCGGACCATGGATCGTGACCAGTGACGAGCTCGACCCGCACTCCTGCGGTCTGGTCACCGAGGTGAGCGGTGAGGTGCGCCAGGATGCCAGCACCAACGACCTGATCTTCGACTGCTACACGCTCGTCGAGCATCTGTCGACCGCGTTCACGCTGGATCCCGGCACGATCATCAGCACCGGAACCCCCGAAGGCGTCGGCCTCTTCTACGATCCGCCGCGCCTGCTGCGCGACGGCGACGACGTCTCGATCACCATCGAGGGCATCGGGACGCTCACGAACCCGGTGATCGCGGAGCCGTCCGCCTAGGCCATGCTCTGATGCGAACCGGGCCCGGGTCGGCATCGACGGCGAGCACCCGGTCGCCCGATCTGCGGCAGCGCTTCGAGTTCGACTACCCGCTGGACGCCGGCAGGTCGCTCGGCCGAGCCGGCGGCAAGGGAACGCTGGGTCCGGTGCTGTATTCCGGCCCCCACATCTGGCGCGCCCAGGACACGCCTTCGGGCGAGGCCACGCTGCGCATCACCCGCGATGGGCACAACGCCGAGGTGATCGGCTGGGGACCCGGCGCATCAGCGGCTGCGGCGGGCGTGCCTGCGCTGCTCGGCAGCAGAGACGAACCCGCAGCGCTCGTCCCCCACGACGCCGTCGTGGCCGGGTGGGTGCGTCGCTGGCCGGCGCGCAGGCTGACTGCCACCGGCACGATCTGGGAGCACGTGGTCCCCACCGTGTGCGGCCAGAAGGTGCCGGGACTGAACGCCAGGCACTCCTGGCAGGGCATCCTGCGGCGCTGGGGTCGCAGGCCGCCCGGTCCAGCGCCCGATGCGCTACGGCTGCCGCCGGCGGCCGAGCTCATGGCTTCGCTGGCGTATCACGAGTTTCACCGCTTCGATGTCGAGCGCCGCCGCGCCGAGGCAATCATCGCGTTCGCCCGCCGCGCCTCGACGCTGGAAGGCGCGGCCCGGGTCGCGCCGCAAGCGGCTCGCGAGCGCCTGCAGGCCGTCCGGGGCATCGGTCCGTGGACCGCGTCGATCATCGTGCTGCTCTGTCACGGCGATCCCGACTCGGTCATCGTCGGCGACTACCAGATCCCCAGCTACGTCACGTGGCACCTCGCCGGCGAACGACGGGGAGACGACGACCGGATGCTGGAACTGCTCGAGCCCTACCGCGGTCAGCGGGCCCGGGTGCAGGCACTGGCCAAGTCGGCCGGGGCGCCGCCTCGCCACGGTCCGCGCATGGCCCTGCAAGACCTCCAGCACCGCTAACGCAACACGCTGTCTATGGCAGCAACGCCTCGGGAATCTCGACGATCTTGGCCCGCAGGTACTCTCCCAGCGCCTTGGCTTGGGGATCCTGGCGCGTCGACGCTGCCACGCCTTCCTCAAGCAGGCCATGGAAGATGAAGTTGAGGCTCCAGATGTTGGGCAGGTCGTAGCGATCCACCCTGTGCTCGGCTGCTTCGGGCATCAGCTCCGCGAGACGTCTCACGGTGAGGAAATCGGACAGCCACCAGTAGGCCTCAGCCGATCGGGCGAAGATGCCGAGGTTCGCGTTCGGACCCTTGTCGCCCGACCGGGTGCCGAAGAGCGTGCCCAGCGGAACAGCTCTCGTCGGCCCGCTCGGCGGTTCGATCCGATCAGGCATCGCCGCATCGACGCTCCCGAAGGGAACCTCTGGCGGTGTGCTGTCGACCACGGTGCGCCGGCCGTCCACCACGACATTCATCGGCACGACATCGGCATCGACCAGCGCCGGCCAGTACACGCCGAACGGCTGACCCGGACCCGGACCCCCGCCGGTACCGAACATTCCCGGAATGGAGCACAGACCGATTTCTGTTCCCGCGTTGGAGAACGCCCGACCGACCTTGCGCTCGTCAGGATCCTTCACGATGATCTTGTAAACGGCAACTGCCTCCTCGTTGGTGGCCGGATCGGCCTTGTGCGTCGGCAGGAACTTGCGCACCACGGTCTCGTAGTCGTCGGGGCCGTACGGGCATGCGTGCCAGAACTGCCGCTCGATCAGCTCGGCTTTGGCCTCGATGTCGAGTCCGGTCAGCCCGATCGAGATCTGGTTGCGGTACCCGCCTTGGTAGTTCATCGCCACCTTGAGCGTGGGCGGCGCCGGCTCCCCCCGAACGCCGCTGATCCGCACGCGGTCCGGTCCGACCTGGGACAGCTCGATGGTGTCGAAACGGCTCACCACGTCAGGGTTGAGGTATCGCTCGCTCTGGATCTCATAGAGGAGCTGCGAGGTGACGGTGCCGACCGATACCTCCCCGCCGGTGCCCGCGTGCTTGCCGATCACGCTCGAGCCGTCTGCTGCGACCTCGGCCCAGGGAAATCCCGGATAGGTCATGTCGTCTATCTCGGTGAAGAAGCTGTAGTTGCCGCCGGTGGCCTGCCCGCCGCACTCGATGACATGACCCGCGACGATCGCCCCGGCCAGCGCATCCCAGTCATCGCGAGTCCAGCCGTGATGCCACGCGGCGGGCCCTGCAACGACCGCTGCGTCGGTCGCACGTCCGGTGATGACGATGTCGGCGCCCTGGTTGAGCGCCTCGACGATCCCCCAGCAGCCGATGTAGGCATTCGCCGTCACGATGCGGTCGGCCAGATCTCCAAGCGGCTGGCCGGTGTCGAGATGTGCGAAGTCACTGCCCGATTCGATCAATTCGCCGAGCCGGTCTGTCAGATCGTCACCGTCCACGTAGGCGATCGACGGGCTCAGGCCCAGCCGGCCGGCGACCTCGGCCACTGCGTCGGCGCATCCCGCCGGATTGAGACCACCGGCGTTGGACACCACCTTGATGCCCTGATCCAAGCAGGTGCCCATCACCTCCTCCATCTGCGTGACGAACGTGCGGGCGTAACCCGCACCGGGCCGCTTCGCGGCAATTCGCGACAGGATCAGCATCGTCAGCTCGGCGAGCCAGTCGCCCGTCAGGGCATCGATCGCGCCGCCGGAGACCATCTCGCGGGCGGCGGACAGCCGGTCCCCGAAGAACCCGCTGCAGTTGGCGATCCGGAGAGGCGGTGCGGTCGTCGTGCTCATGTTTCGTGCTCGCCTTTTCTCGGGCATGGGTGCTCAGTGCTCCGATGCAGGGTATGTCACGGCTCTGCCAGACTTCCCGCCATGGCGAACCCTGTGCTCTTGCTTCACGGCTTCACCGGCTCGGTCGCGAGCACGTGGCAGCCCACCGGCATCATGGACCTGCTGGCCGACGGCGGCCGCGAGGTCATCGCGTGGGATCTGCCGGGTCATGGCTCGGCACCCAAGTCTCACGATCCCGCCGACTATGCCGACATGGAAGCCGCTCTGGTCGAGCGGCTGGCAGCCGAAGTCGGCGAGGCGACGGTCGACGGTGTCGGCTTCTCGATGGGGTCGCGCACGCTGTTGGTCATGGCCTCGATGGCACCCGAGCGATTCGGGCGACTGGTGGTGTCGGGAGTCGGCCGCAATTTGTTCGAGCGCGATGACGAGCAGGCCGAACGCATCGCCCGGGGAGTCTCGGGCGACGCCCCCGCCGATGACGTCCACGCGCAGACGTTCGCCCGCTACGCAGCCGAGCCTGATCAAGACGGACTCGCACTCGCTGCGTTCATGCGGCGCGCGCATGCGCCGCTGGGCTCAGCCCAGTTTGCGCGCATCACTCATCCGGTGCGGGTTGTTCTGGGAACCGAGGACTTCGCCGGTCCGGCCGACCCGCTGCTCGAAGCGCTGGCCGAACCTACCTTCACCGAGCTTCGCGGCTGCGACCATTTCGCGACACCGAAGAACTTCGGCTTCATCGACGCCGTGATGGAACACCTCGAGGTGTTCTGAGCCCGGCGGCTCGCAGCCGGGCGACCAGCTCGCGGCTGTTGACCGCAACGGCGCCCGCAGCCAAGGCAAGCTCCCGCTCGGCTTCGTCGATGTCGTAGTGGTCGCCCTGAAAGGCAGCCCGCCGCTTGCCGATGAGCTCTGCGAACCGGTGCAGCTCCTCGTAGCTCTCGTCGGAGACGAGGTGCGCCCAGCGTCGCCCTCGCCAGGGCCACAGGGCGTCGTCAACGAGGATCGTCATGACCGTCGTCGGGGGGCGGGCTGCCGGAGGCGTCAGCAGTCTCCGCGTCATCGGCGACATCCGATTCGTGTTCGTGGGTCTCGAACAACTCGGACTCGATGAGCTCGTGCCGCTTGATGTAGGTGGACACGAACGCCTGAACCGTCGCAGCCGCCGGGACGGCCAGCAACGCACCCGCAGAGCCCAGCAGCGCAGCGCCCACGAGGACCGAACCGAACGCGACGGCGGGGTGGATGTTCATCGTGTGAGCCGTGACGCGGGGCGCGAGCAGGTAGTTCTCGATCTGCTGGTACGCGAGCACCACGATGGCGACCCACAGGGCGCTGATCGGCTCGTCGAGCAGGGCGATGAGCAGCGGCAGCAATCCGGCCAGATACGTGCCGACGACCGGAACGAACTGCGACAGCACGCCCACCCACATCGCGAGCGGCACGGGGAAGGGCACGCCGATGATGGCGAAGGCGGCCCAGTGCACCAGGAACGCTGCGATCGCAAGCAGCGTCCTGGAATAGATGTAGCCGCCGGTCTTGTCGATGGCCAGTTCCCAGCCACGCATCACGGCCGCCTGGCGGGCCGGCACCAGTGTCGAGCAGACCAGACGTCGCAGCCGCGGGCCGTCTGCGACCAAGTAGAAGGTGAACAGGGCCACGGTCAGCGCTTGAATCGCAACGTTCACCACCGTCGAGCCGACCGAGACCAGGTTGCCGGCCACATCGCCGAGCAGCGACGCCGCGCTGCCGCCTTCGGTGAACTGGGCTCGCAGATCATCGGTGCTGATCTGGATGCCGAATTGTCTGTCTGTCCAGCGCTCGATATCTGCCAGGTAGCCCGGCGCCGCGTCGATCAGTTTGTTGATCTGATCGGCGAGGACCGATGCCATGGCAGCCAGAAACCCCAGCGCTGCCGCTCCGAACAAACAGAAGACCACCGCTGTGCCGAGCCCGCGCTTCCATCCTCGGCGCGCCAGCCAGTTGACGGCCGGCTCCATCGCAAATGACAGGAACAGCGACACCAGCAACACCACCAAGAGGCTGCGCAGCCGGTCGAGCAGCCACGCTGCGGTTGCCAGACCCACGACGCCCAGGAGGGCCAGCCCGATCGCGCGCGGCACCCAGCGGGGCATCCGGTCGCGTTCGGGCAGCTGCAGTTCGGCCCTGCGGCGGGCTTCACTCGGCATGGCGATGCTTCAGGCGGGCGGCCATGGCGTCGACGACTGCGTCGTGGATCACGCCGTTGGTGGCGATCCCATTGCGGTTGCGGTACTCGGGCCGACCGACGACGTCGGTGAAGATGCCGCCGGCCTCCGACATGATCACCGGCATCGGGGCGAGGTCCCATGTCTCGCATACCGGATCGATCATCGCCTCAGCCTGCCCGGTGGCGACCAGGAAGTAGCCGTATGCGTCGCCCCACGTGCGCATCATCGCGCCCTGGGAGCGCAAGGCCTCGAATTGGGTCGGTTCGAAGGTGTTGTAATCGGAGGTGTTGACGAGCGCACCGCTGAGCTCGGCGTGATGGCTCACCGAGCAGCGGTGGTCATCCAGCCAGCAGCCGGTGCCCCGCCCGGCGGCGAGTGTCTGCCCGAGCACCGGCAGGTCGATGACTCCCACGAGGGGACCGTGAGGATCCACCAGCGCCACGAGCGTCGCGTACAGGGGGACGCCTCGCACAAAGCCCCGCGTCCCATCGATGGGGTCGACGATCCATGTCCGGCCCTCGGGCCGGATCTCACCGCCCTCTTCCTCGCCGAAGATTGCGTCATCGGGGAACTGCTCGGCAATCCGGTCTCGGACGAGGCGTTCCGCCGCCCGGTCGGCTTCGGTCACTTCGGTACCGTCCCGCTTCCAGGTGACACCGAGATCGCGACGGCCGAACCACCGCAGCGTGAGCGCTCCCGCGTCCGCGGCGATCTCCCGTGCCGCTCCCACCAGCGCTTCGGTGGCGTCAGGCGGATCCGCGCCCGCCGGGTCACCGGCTTGCTGGTTCACTCGCCCCGCCCCGGGCTCTGCCACGGCAGCCGGCGGGGCCGCGACGGCGGTTCTGACTCCGGCAGGTTCAGCGGGAAGGTGAGCACCGGTACCGGGAGCTGGCGCGCGATGCGCTCCGATGGCAGCAGCACCAACCGGGAGGCACCGGCCGGCGGGCGCGGGGCGAACAGCACGACGAGGTCCGCCTGGTGCTGGCTGCGCGAGCGCACCACGGCACCGGTGAAGCTCTCGTTTCTCAGCGAACGGAACTCGAAGTCCACATCCCGGCTGCCGCATCGCTCCCCGATCTGCACAGCGTGGGGCTCGTCCCGCTCGCCCGGCATGAGCACCACCAGCGACGAGCGCCACCGGGCCGCCTGGTCGATCAGCCACTCGGGCAGCTCCACCGGCACCGGTGCTGCCACCAGCACCCGCGCTGGGAGCTCGAACTCTCTAGGAGCGCTACCGCTGTCGTCCTCCTCCGACGACCAGTCGCGCAGGTCCCGGGCGACGAACAGGGGCCCGATCAGCTCGAACAGCACCACCGCACCGAGTACGACGGTGGCAGCTTCGACGCCGGCATCGGAGCCGACGTTGCTCAGTCGCTCCGACGCGAGGACTGCGAGGCCGACGGCCACACCCGCCTGCGGTGTCAGGTTGACCCCCAGCCGGAACGACCGTCGCCAGCCGAGGCCTCCGGTGAGACCGCCGGCGAGGCCGCCGACGATCTTGGCCGCCACGCGCACGACGATGTAGGCGACGCCGACCAATCCGACCTTGGGAACATCAGAAAGGTGGATGGAGGCACCCGCCAGAGCGAAGAAGAGCAGGTAGAGCGGCTGCTCGATGGTCTTGATCGTGCGGAACAGGCGCACCGAGAATGCCTGCGGCGAGACCGTCGCCGCCGTAGCTCCCGCGACGAGGGCTGCCAGCGGCAGCGAGATCTCGGCGAATCCGGCGATGGTCCACGCGATCACGATGTGCACCAGCACGAACAGCAGCAGCTCGCCGGACGTCTCGATCTGGAATCCGAGCCGTGAGATGAACCAGCCGAGGATCAGTCCCAGTACCGCGCCGCCGATGCCCAGCTGGACGAAGTTCACCAGCGCGCCGCCGACATCGGCGGCTTCGTCCGACAGCAGCAGCGCAATCGGGAGCACCGCAGCGAACGTGGTGGTCGCGAGCGCGTCCGAAACAGCATGGGTGCCGACGATGCCGGTGGGATAGCTGCCACGGGCGCGCACGGAGGTCACGATGTGCGCGATCGTCATCGGCGCGCCAGCGCCGGCAAGCGCGCCCAGCACCAGCGCGACCGGACGGTCGGCGCCGAGCCTGCTCGTCACCCAGAACACCGCGACCGCGCTCAGCGCGAACTGGATGACGCCTGTCGTCAGCGTCCATCTCGCAGCTCTCAGCGCCCGCACCGACACTCGCTCGCCGATCACGAACATGAGCACCGCCAGCGCCACCTCGGTGACGGGCCGCAGCGCTATCAGCGACGGCTCGTCGATCAGCTGCATGAACGGCGGCCCCGACGGGCCCAGCAGCGCACCGACGATGAGGAAGGCGACCAGCTCGGGCAGGTGATGGCGCGCCAGCAGCCGGCTGGCCAAGTACGCCAGCCAGGCCAGCACGGCGAACGCGACGAGCGTGTCGTTCACTTTCGCGTCACCGCCCCGGCAGGCGCCAGAATCCCCTGGGCAGGGAGTCGATCAGCTCCCAGATGACTCAGGCCCAGATCAGTCAGACGAAGCTGAGACCGGCTCGAAGTTGGGGTCGCGCTGCTCCACGAAGCTCTGGACGCCTTCCTTGAAGTCCGGTCGTGTGAGCGATTCACGCATGAGGGCGTTGGACTCCTCCAGGGCGTCGCTGCGTGCCTCGTCGAGCTGTCCCCACACCTGGCGCTTGATCTGGGCCATCGACCACGGCGCGCTGAAGCGTCCCAGGTCACGCGCATAGCTGATCGCCTCGTCAAGCAGCTCGTCAGGCGGGAAGACCCTGCTGACCACACCCATCTCCTTGGCCTCCTCGGCCAGGAAGACGCGCCCCGACATGAGAATGTCGAGCGCATTCGATGGACCGACCACGCGGGGCAGCATCCACGAGACGCCGTGCTCGGCAATGAGGCCGCGTCGCACGAATGCGCTCGTGAACTTGGCCCCCTGAGCCGCAAACCGGACATCGCACATCATGGCGTGCACGAAACCCAACCCGGCGCATGCACCGTTGATCGCGGCCACGACCGGCTTGGGGATGGTCAGGGCGTAGTCGTGACGCTCGTTGCGCAGGCGGGGCGGGGCCTCGTCGGAGCGCTCGCCTTGCTCGCTGCTGATTCCCTGCAGGTTGTCCATGTCGGCGCCGGCGCAGAATCCCCGGCCCGCTCCGGTCACCACGATGGCGCGGACGTCAGGGTTGGCAGCGGCCTGATCGAGGGCATCGAAGTAGCCGGTGCCCAGCTCGCCTGTCCAGGCGTTGAGGCGCTCGGGACGGTTCAGCGTGACGACCGCCACACCGTCGTCAACCTCGTAGAGCACTGTGTCATTCATCCGACTTCTCCTTGCCCATGCCGATGCGCCACAGTACTCGCACTAATTCTGAGAGACCTCTTCGACAGTGACGGTGTCCATCGTGTCGCCGACCGCGATGGCGAGGGCCACGTCCATTCCCTCGGTCACGTAGCCGAACAGGTTGTACGCGGGCTGCAGCTTGGCGCGGCAGTCGTCGATGCAGATGAAGAACTGGCTGCCGTTGGTGTCCGGCCCGGCATTGGCCATCGCGACTGCGCCGAGCGTGTACTCCGCCTTCACCGGCTCGTCGGCGAAGCGGTATCCCGGGCCGCCACGGCCTGAGCCCTCCGGGCAGCCGCCCTGGATGACGAAGTCGGGCACGACGCGGTGGAAAGTGAGCCCCGTGTAGTAGCCGTCCTGGGCCAGATTCACGAAGTTGTTCACCGTCACCGGCGCGAGCTGGGGATCGAGGTCCATGACGATGCGGCCCTTGGACGTGTCGAGCGTGACACGCCAGATCGCATCGGTGTTGATGTTCATTGCAGGTGCAGAAGCCATGAGCCAGCGACGCTACCGGCGGAAACGAGTGCGCCCGCTGCCGCTGCGGCTTCTGTTCTGAGCGGTCTGTGTGCTCAGTCGGTGGAGCGGAGGGTTTTTCCGGCAAGCGCGCCGGTGTGCTCGCCCTCACGCATGAACACCTGCCCGTTCACCAGCGTGGCGTCGTAGCCGGCGCCTCGCTGGATGTAACGGCCTGCACCGCCGGGGAAGTCGTACACGTACTCGGGACCCGACAGCGACAGGCCCTCGACGTCGATGACGTTGATGTCGGCGAACCGTCCGGCCTCGAGCCGTCCCCGGTCGACCAGCCCGAACAGGTCGGCGGTGTCGGAGGTGATGCGGCGGATGCCTTCGGGCAGCGAGAAGAACCCGTTGTCCCGCACCCAGTGAGAGAGGAAGAACGTGGGCTGGCTGGAGTCCATGATCTGCCCGACGTGCGCCCCTGCGTCGGCGAGGCCCATCACGATGGAGTCGTGGCTGAGCATCCGCTCGATTGCGTCGAAGTCCTGGTTCAGCACCGGCAGGCTCAGCATCACGGTTCCGTCGGAGCGATCGGTGGCATCCAGGAACAGCTCCACCGGGGTCACCCCGGCGGCCGCGGCCTGTGCCTCGAGCGTGCCGTCGGGCCCGATCCGGTAGTTCGGGTTGACCGCATCGAGCAGGTACAGCCGGCTCAAGTCGACGAGGGAATTCGCCATGCCCGTCGAGTTCTTGTCCGATGAGTTGGCCTCGGCCACCAGGGCCGCACGCGTCGCGGGGTCGCGGATCGCCTCGAGGCGGCCGGCGATGTCGAGGCTGCGCAACGATCGCCACGTCTCGCCCGCCCGGTCCCAAGGCGTCCGGTGCTGGATGCCGAGCACGACGCCGATGGCGCGGCACGTGGTCTGCGGTCGCAGGTTTGCGCCTGCGGCGTTCTGCTCGCTCACGTAGCCGAGCACCAGATCGCTCATCTCGGGCTTGCGGGCGGAGTACACCAGCCCGAACGTGCTGGGCTGGCCGCTGCGCCGCGTGATCTCGCCGAGCACCTCGATCTCATGGCGGCCTCCGGCGAAGTCAGGCCCGGCGGCTTCGAAGCGAGGCGCCGACTCGAACACGCCGCGGCCATGTCGGCCCAGCACATCGCCGAAGGCGTACAGCTCGTTGTCATCAGCGAAGGTACCCGGGATCGGGCGTCCGTCGGGGGTGCGATGCAGCAGCGTGCGCGATGTCGAGAAGCCCAGCGCACCCGACTCCATCGCCTCGTCCACCAGCTCGCACATCGCTGCGATCTGGGACTCCGACGCTGGACGCTCGTCGAGGCTGTCGGGTCCCATCGTGTGCCAGCGGACGGCGACATGGCCGACCATGCCGCCGACGTTGAGGCCTTTGGGCATGCCGTCCAGAAAGGCCAGATACTCGCCGTAGGACCGCCAGTCCCACGGAAGGCCCTGCATCATCGACTGCTTCGGGATGTCCTCGACGGACTCCATGACCTCGGCGATGTAGGTGATGTCCTCTGTTTTCACCGGGGCGAACGTGACACCGCAATTGCCCATCACCACTGAGGTCACGCCGTGCCAGCACGAGCTCGAACCGATGGGATCCCAAGCGAGCTGCGCGTCGAGGTGTGTGTGGATGTCCACGAAGCCAGGCGTCACCACCTTGCCCGTGGCGTCGATCTCGGTGCGTCCGGCGTGGGGCACCTCACCGACTGCGGTGATCCGCTCACCGTCGATGGCCACATCGGCGGCCCTGGCATCGCCACCAGTCCCGTCAACTACCAGGCCGCCCCGGATGACTGTGTCGTGCGACATCGTGCGCTCCCATGCTCGTCCCAGCTCGCAACAGTCGAGCTTAGGGCGGCGTCGTGCCGTCCCGCTGTTGTCTCCCCGCCGTTGCGTCGGCTTCGGTACTCTGCATTGGATGCCGACTCCCCACCGGAGCGCTACTGGAAGGGCGACTGCCGTGCACCAATTCGACTCCCGCCTCGCAAGCACCGCCGCGCGCTGGCGCGTGCTGGCTGCAGCTGCGGCCGCCGCGCTGCTGGTCAGCGCCTGCGGTCTGCTGAGCGACGACGAAACGGATGCGACGACGACCACCGTCGCCGCTGAAGACGGGGCCATGACCGAAACGGAGGCCGACACCCCCACCCTCGTCACCGCCGCGTCGACAACGACAGCGGCCAGTGACGCGATGGCTGAAGGGGAGCCTGACGGTCCTGACGTGACAGTCGAGTCCAAGCTCTCCACGGCCGGGTTGGGACCGGTGCAGATCGGCCACACTCTCGATGATGCCCGCGCTGCCGCTGATGCACTGCTGATCGCGGTGCCCGGGGGCAGCGACGCGTGCCGCTACTACACGGTGCAGAACGGCCCCGAAGGCGTTCGCTTCCTGGCCGTCAATGCCGAGATCGTCCGGGTAGATATCGAGGCAGGTCCGATCACCACCATTTCCGGTTACGGCATCGGATCCACGCGCAGTGAGATCGTCGAGGCCTTCGGTGACCGCATCGAGGACGGGCCTGGACTCTCAGCGATCCAATACGTGCCGGTGGACGCGCCCGACATCGACAAGCGGGTCGTGTGGGAGGTCAACGAGGCTGGCGCAGTCGTCTCGCTGCGAGCCGGTCGCCTCCCGCACATCGAGCCCCGGGTGGCCTGCACCGGCTGAGCAGGGTGAGCCCGGCGGGGGCCCACGCCGAGACTTGGCTCAGCTGCTGACGGCGTCGCCCAGGTTCTTGATGACGTCAACCCACAGCTGCGTGGTGAGCGCGAGCGAGTCAACATCGACGCGTTCGTCGTTGCCGTGGAAGCGCAGCATGAAGTCGTTGGAGTTGACCCGGTTGCTGAACAGGCCCGCCCCGTAGGCCACAGCGCCCTTCAACCGGAAGAAGCGGGCGTCGGTCGCGCCCACGATCAGCTGCGGGATCACCGGGGCACCCGGGTGGGCCTTCGCCATCAGCTCGCTCAGCAGCTGCCACATCGGCGTGTTGGTCGGCGAGAAGCTGGCGGGATCGTCGTGGAGGTGCTCGATCTCGACCTCGTCGAACAGCTCGCCGAGGGCTGCCTGCAGGTGCTCATTCACCGCGACGGGGTCGCCCGGAGCCGTGCGGATGTCGATCTCGATCTCGACCTTGTCGGGGATGATGTTGGTCTTGTTGCCGCCACCCACGACATTCGGGCTGAACGTGGTGTGGCTGCACGCATGCAAGTGGCGTGCCAAGCCGGGTGCGTCGATGCCGGCGACAGCGTCGTAGACGCGAGCCGGGTCGAGCAGCGCCTCGCGTGTCTCGTCGTCGACCCTCAGCGTCGAGACATGGTGCTGCCACATCTCGGTGAGCTGCGGTGCCGGCCGGTACTCGGCAATGCGACGCACGATCTCGGCCGCCTTGATGAGGGCGTTGTCGGTGCCGAAGGGCATGGAGCCATGGCCTGGTGTGCCGCGCACGGTGAGCCGCCGCCAGCCGATGCCCTTCTCGCCAGCCGCCAGCGTGATCTTGGTGCCCTGGGGCGTGTGGTTGGGCATGCCGCCGAACTCGGTGAGCACGTAATCGCACTCGATGGCATCCCAGTTGTTGTCGGCCATCCATTTGGCGCCGTAGGTGCCTCCGGCTTCCTCGTCGGCCACGCCGAAATAGATGAGATCGCCCTTCGGCCGGTGACCGCTGCGCACGATGTGCCGGAAGGCCACCGCCATCGACGAGGTCAGGTTGAGCATGTCGACCGCCCCTCGCCCCCACACCTCGCCGTCCACCAGATCGCCGCCGAAGGGATCCCGGCTCCAGCCGTCGGCGTTCACCGGCACCACGTCGGTGTGGCCCATCAGGCACAGCTTGGGCGCCGACGGGTCGGTGCCCGAGATGCGGGCCACCAGTGACCGGCGCCCCGGCTCGGACTCGAAACTCTGCAAGTCGACGCCGGGGCCTTCCAGGTACGTCTCGAGCAGGTCGCTGTTGCGAACCTCTTCGCCCGATTCGACGGTTCCGTCGTTGACGCAGGCGTTGCGGATCATCTGCTGCAGCAGCTCGATGGTCTGGTTGGTCAGCGCTGGATCGGTGTGGTCGAGGTCACCCATGGCAGCGATGTTACGGCTGCGCTCGCACCCCTGATGGCGAGCCGTCGATCGTGGTGACACGGGCGCGGCCCAGTACGCGCTTGCGGCCTGCGCTCAACACCGCATCGCGCACGACACTTCACGGTGAGGTCCCGCAGACGCAACTACCGTGGCACCCGATGCACGCGCCCACCGATGCCGATCTTGCCGAATTCCGTGCCGAGGCATCGCAGTTCCTGAGCGATGCGGTTCGCGACGGCACGGCGTGTCCCGCGTTTGGCGCGATCCTGGTGCCTGCGCTGCATGATCAGGCCCGAGCCTGGCAGCGCCGCTGCTACGACCACGGCTGGGCCGGGCTGCATTGGCCGAGCGAATACGGCGGTCGCGGACTCTCCCGCGCGCATACCGGCGTGTGGATGGAGGAGTGCGAACGGGCAGGCGTTGCCCCCTACCTGAACCTGCAGGGGACCGTGCTGGCGGGCGAGGCCATCATGCGCAGCGGCACCGAGCGCCAGCGCGAGCAGTTCCTGCGCCCGATCCTGACCGGCGAGGAACTGTGGTGCCAGCTCTTCAGCGAGCCCGGCAACGGCTCGGACTTGGGCGGGCTCACCTCGGCTGCGGTTCCCGACGGCAGCCACTACGTGCTGAACGGCCAGAAGGTGTGGTCGTCGAATGCCCAGTTCGCCGAGTACGGCATCTTGATGGCCCGCACCGAACCCGATGCGTCCAAGCACCGCGGCATCAGCTTCTTCCTGCTCGACATGACGCTGCCCGGCATCGAAGTGCGGCCCATCCGCCAGATGACCGGCGACAGCGAGTTCTGCGAGGTCTTCTTCGACGACGTCGCCATGGGGGCAGACTCGCTGCTCGGCGAGCGCGGCGGCGGGTGGGGCGTCGCCATGGCGGTGCTGGAAGACGAGCGGGGCGGCGCCGGCTCGTCCGGGGTCATCAGCCTCCGCAAGCGCCTCACCAAGATGATCGAAGCGGCTGGCGATGCGGGGCCTCTGGGTCGGCAGTCGCTCGCCGATCTGCACGCCCGGGGCTACGCCCTGGCGGCGCTGATGGAGCTGCACGGCGCTGATCCGCGCATGGCGCCAGTGGCCAAGCTGGCGAACAGCGAGCTCGGCTACGACGAAGTCGCCATCGGGGCCGGTCTGCGCGGCGCCGATGCCATGCTGGCTTCAGACGAGACCGAGGCATTCCTGTACGCGCCGGGCATGCGCATCGCCGGGGGCACCAGCGAGATCCAGCGCAACATCATCGGCGAGCGGGTGCTCGGCCTGCCTCGCGAGCCGTCGCCCTAAAGTTGGCGGGCCGGTCGGCGTCACGCTGCCGGAACACAGCCCTGCGCAGAGCACAGAGTGGCGAGGGAGCCGACATGGCGGTTGCAACCGAGGCTGAGCGGGAGGAATGGCGGGCCGGCGGCGCGGTGAATCCCGATCGTGAACAAGCGCACTTCGGCGCGGGCGTGCCGCCCGCCGCCGATCTCGCCATCGATGAGATCAACCCGCTGAACCCTCACTTGTTTCGCGAGGATCGCTGGCACGATCACTTCGCACGACTGCGCCGGGAGGATCCCGTCCACTTCAACGAGCTGGGTTCGGCAGGACGCTACTGGTCGGTCACGAAATGGGCCGACGTCCGCGAGGTGGAGAGCGACGACGAGACGTTCTGCTCGGCTCACGGCATCACCGTCGGGCCGCCCACGGACACCGATCTGCCTCCGACGACACCGCTGAACTCGTTCATCACCATGGACGCGCCCGAGCACCGCCCCCAGCGCCGCACTGTCCAGCCGATGATGGCCCCGACCAACCTGCGCAACCTCGAGTCGCTCATCCGCGAACGCGCGACGAAGTTGCTCGACTCCCTGCCGGAGGGCGAGACGTTCGACTGGGTCGACACCGTGTCGGTCGAGCTGACCACGCTGATGCTGGCAACCCTGTTCGACTTCCCGCTGGAAGACCGCCGCAAGCTCACCCGCTGGTCCGATTTGGTCACCACCATCCCCGGTCCGGACGGGATCGTCGAGACCAGCGCCCAGCGGCGCGAGGAGTTCGCCGACTGCCTCCCGTACTTCGAGCGGCTCTGGGCGCAGCGGCGGACGAACCCCGGCAACGACATGATCTCGATGCTGGTCCACGGCGATGCCACCAGCCACCTTCCCGCCGCAGCCCACCTCGGCAATCTGATCCTGCTGATCGTGGGCGGCAACGACACCACACGCAACACCATGTCGGGCAGCGTGTATGCGCTCAACAAGTACCCCGATCAGTACGACAAGCTCATCGCGAATCCCGATCTCATCGCCACCTTCGTCCCCGAGATCATCCGCTGGCAGACACCGCTGTCGTACATGCGGCGGACGGCCACGAAGGACTGCGAGGTCGGCGGCAAGCAGATCCGCAAGGACGATCAGGTGCTGATGTGGTACGTGTCGGCCAATCGGGACGAGGACGTCTTCGGCGACAATGCCGACGACCTCGACATCGAGCGTCACAACGCCGCCAGTCATCTCTCGTTCGGCTACGGCTTCCACTACTGCCTCGGCAGCCGGCTGGCCGAGCTGCAGCTGCGGGTGCTGTGGGAGGAAATCCTGCCGCGCTTCGAGCGCATCGAAGTCCAAGCCGAGCCCGAGCGCTCGCTCTCGTCGTTCATTCACGGCTACACCCACCTCCCCGTGCGAGTCACCCGGCGGTAGCCGCGAGAGTCGCTTCGCCCGAGCCCGATCCCTGAAGGAGCCCTCACATGACTGTGAAGTTCTGCTGGTTCAACCTGATGCCGTGGCCCGATCTGCCCGACGACTTCAAGACCGAGCATCGGTCGGTCTGGGTGGACATCGACGGCTCGCTGTTCGACCCCGAGCGCGCCAACGGCATCTACCACGAGTACATGGACCAGCTCGAGTTCGCCGACGAGCTCGGCTACGACGGCATCGGCGTCAACGAGCATCACCAGAACGGCTACGGCATCATGCCGAGCCCCAACATCATCGCCGCGGGCCTGGCCCGGCGGACCTCACAGGCGGCGATCTGCGTGATCGGCAACTCGATCGCCCTGTACAACCCGCCTCACCGGGTGGCTGAGGAGTTCGCCATGCTCGACTGCATCAGCGGCGGACGGCTGGTGGCGGGCTTCCCGGTGGGCACGCCGATGGACACCAACTTCACCTACGGGCAGATCCCTGCTCTCACCCGTGAGAAGTACTACGAGGCCCACGACTTGATCATGGAGGCGTGGACCAATCCCGACGTGTTCGCGTTCGACGGCAAGTACACCCAGCTGCGCTACGTGAACTGCTGGCCCAAGCCCATCCAGCAGCCCCATCCGCCCATCTACATCCCCGGCGGCGGGTCGATCGAGACGTGGGACTTCTGCTTGGAGAACAACTACAACTACTCCTACCTCAGCTTCAACGGCTATCTGGCAGGCCAGACGCTGATGGACGGGTACTGGAACCGTGTCAGCGAGCTCGACAAGTCGATGTCGCCGGGCCGTGCGGGGTTCGCGCAGATCATCTGCACCGCTGCCACCGACGCCGAGGCCGAGGAGCTCTACAGCGAGCACATGCTGTATTTCTTCAACCGCTGCCTGCACGTGTTCCCCGGCTTCGCCGACCCGCCGGGCTACCGGACGGTCAAGACCATCCAGGCGGGCAAGCTCGACCAGTTCCGCAAAGAGAACCAGGAGCTGTTCAAGCGGCTGACTTGGAAGGACCTGGTGGAGGGCGGCTACGTCATTGCGGGCTCGCCCGACACCGTGCGCGAGCGCATGGAGGACATGATCAAGCGGCTGCGGGTCGGGACGGTGTTCTGCCTGCTGCACATGGGCAACATGCCCGACTGGAAAACCCGCTACTCGAGCCAGCTCTTCGCCGAGAAGGTGATGCCCGGCCTGCGCGGCATCTGGGGCGACGAGTTCGCCGACGCGGACGACTGGTGGTGCAATCCGATGGATGACCGGGTGCGTCCCGAGAACACCATGGCCGACGCCCGCCGCTACCCCGAGGCGCCCCGGGGTCCGGTGGCATGACCGCCACCGATACGGCGCCTGCGCCGGCTTTCGAAGAGGTTGTCGTCACCACACGGCGGGGCGTGACAGCGCCGGTGCGGGTCTACGAGCCCGCCGGCGGGATCTCGGGCGACACGGCAACGGTGCTGGCGCTGCACGGCGCAGGGGGCTGGCTGGGCGACGAAGCAGTGCTCGCCGGCCTGGCCGCCGCCGGGCTGGGTGTGGTGGCACCGGTGTGGCCTGCCTGGAGCGAGCACACCGACGAAGATCGCCTGTCGGACATGCAGGATTTCGCGCTGCATGGTTGGGACGTTGCAACCGAGATGGGCCTGTTGGAGGGCGCGGGCAACGGCGCTGCGAGCGGCGGCCTGCACCTGATGGGCCACTCGATGGGCGGCATGATCGCTGCAGAGATGGCGGCGCTGGCGCCCCAGTCGGTGGCTCGCATGGCCCTGCTGTGCCCGGCAGGGATGTGGCTGGGCGATCACCCGATTCCCGACATCTTCGCGATGCTCCCCTACCAGCTCGCCGAGGTGCTCTTCGCCGATCCCGACGTGGGCGAGGAGGTGCTGACCGGCGGTGCCGACTTCTCCGACAACGAGACGCTGACGCGGTTCATGGTGGCGCGGGCTCGCCAGCAAGGCATGGCAGGCAAGATCCTGTTCCCGATCCCCAACCGGCGCTTCTCCGAGCGGGCATACCGGGTAACCGTGCCCACGCTGCTGGTGTGGGGCCGTCAGGACCGGCTGATCCCTCCTGCCTATGCCGACGCCTGGCAGGCGGCCCTGCCCGACGCGACGGTCGAGCTGGTCGACGGCGCCGGCCACATGCTCCCCTACGAGCAGTCAGCAGCGGTCGTCGCCGCCGTCACCACCCATCTGCAGGGCTGAGCGGCGCTGCGAGGAATGCAGCGGCTTCGGCCAGCGCCTGGTCGGCCTCGGGCAGGTCGTGGTAGTGCCAGGTGTGCCACATGTGCTCCCAGAGTTCGAGAGTGACGTCGACGCCCGCGTGCGCAGCCCGGCGATGCAGCTCGACGGCTTGGGCCGCCAGCGGCTCATCCGCCGCTGCTTGGACAAGCACCGGTGGCAGACCGCCGAGTTCAGCTCGCAACGGAGACAGGCGGGAGTCGGCAGGGTCCGCTGCGCCCACGTAAGCACTGAGGAGCTCTTGTTCCTGCCTGTCGCCGGTGTGGGAACCGGCGTCGTCGAGACGGCGTGCCTGCAGGTGGTCCAGCAGCGGGCTGAACAGTGCGACCGCTGCGGGCCGCACGCCTTGAGCTGTCGCCATCACCGCAGCGCTGAGCGCGAGCGCGCCGCCGGCAGAGTCGCCGGCGAGCGCCACCGGTGTGTCTCCGGCGGCGAGCGAAAGGCAGACGGCCACGACATCGTCCAGCGCTGCAGGGAACGGGCGCTCAGGCGGCTGGCGATAGTCCACTGAGACCACTCGCAGACCGCTAGCTGCGAGGCGCGCAGTGATCGGGATGGCAACAGCCGCGCTGCCCAGCACGTAGCCGCCGCCGTGCGCATAGACGACGATCGGCGCGCCGGAGGGCGGGCCGGCAGCTCGACAGGCGATGCCGCCGATGACCTCTCGCCGGTGCGGCACTGCTGGGTCGTCGTGTTCTCCCCACAGCGCATTGGTTTCGGCACGCCAGCGCGCTACCGCCGCATCATCGGAGAGGTCGGGCATCTGGATCGGCACCGACGGCTTGCGCCGGGCCTGGTAGGAGATGGCCTCAGGTGACAGCCGGTGCCGGCGAAGGAACGGCGCAGCCTCCCGGTCGGGGCTCACGACGATTCCGTCGCAGAGCGTGTGCAGCCGCGGTGCTGCGACAACGGGCTAGATCTCGTGTTCATGCTCCGTGGTCGAGGCCACTGCCTCGGGGCTGTAGGCCATCGGCAGGAGCTCGCAATTGAGCCAGGCTTGGCGCTGGTCGAGATCGTGGCCGCTGTTGCGCACGCCCGACACACCATGGGGGACCACCCAGCCGGAGTTGTCCCAGTCGCCGAGGTCGAATGCGTACCGGGCGACCGAGCCGTGGATGGCCCGCTCGCCCGTCTCGGGTGCGGTTCCGCCCTGGCGGACCGTGTCGCCGTCGCCGGCGCAGCCGTCAACCGGCGGGTGCAGGTCGCGTGCTGCGGGGAGCGCTGAAGCGAGAGGATGCGGCGAGGCCATGCGGTGCACTTTGCCCCACGTCCACGCCTGCGGGTCGTCGCCGAGCCGCTGGGTCAGCTCGGCGGCGGTCTCGTCGACGCAGGCGCTGGCGGCCATGCGCCGGCCGATGGGGTTGTCGAGCCCCGGAACCACGTCGAGGTTGCGCTCGCAGAGCATGCGCGTGGCAGCTCCCGCCGCCATCCGACTGGCTTCTGCCGCAGGCGGCCATCCTGCAGCGCCGAGTTGGGCCCCGGCGATGCCGAGACGTTCGACGATGGCCTCGATGAGCCGCCGCTTGACGACTGCGTAGATCGTCGCCGGGGCCGAATCGGCGCTCATGCGCTGGTCCCATGCAGCCAGCATGTCCAGCAGCGTGTGTGAGAGCTCGTGGCCGCACTCGACCGCGTACTCGCTGATGAGTCCGAGCACGCTGGGCGCCACGAGGGACGTCACATCGCCGTGGACCGCGCTCATGTCGGCCACCGTGGCACCCGTCATCGGCGTCAGCAGCTCGCAGATGCGGTCATGGCGGCTCGGGCCGGCGAAGTCCAGCGAAATGTACGGGCCGCCGTCGGCAGTGCGGTTGTTGGCCGTCACGAGGAAACCGCGTTCGGGGTCGGTCCATTCCGGCAGGTCCTCGAAGGGAACCGGCTCGAGGCCGTCCCAAGCGAATTCAGCGGTACCCGGCACCGGTGTCCAGCGGCTCGCCGGCGAGCGTTCGACCACACGCCCTCGAATTTTGAACGCAATCGAGCCGGCCCGGTCGGCCGCCAGCAAGTTGTTGACCGGCAGCACCCACGGCCGGACCGCCTCGACCAGCTCCGCCGTCGATCCCGCGACCAGCATCGGCCACAGGGCATCGAGGGTCGTGTCGGAGCCAAACATGCCGGTCCACTGCATCGACAGCGCGACACCGTCGGCAGGATCGCCGAGCACCACCGGGCCCCTGGGCGTGGAGCCGCACTGCAACTCGACAGTCCCTTCGTCCCGAATGTCCAGCGTCTCGTATCGCCACTGCACCGGCGTCCCGTCGCTCAACCGAGCCTCGCCGTCGTGCAACCCGCCCGAACCAGCCGGTACCTGTCGGCCCGCTGCGCCAACGGCGCCGCTTGCTGCTGGTGAGCCTGCAGCGGTCGCGTCACCGTCGGGCACTGCGAAGTGCTCGACGTACACGTCGGTGTCGTCGCACATGCCGTGCGTGATGCCCCAGGCCACCTCCGCGTTGTGGCCGAAGTGCGGGAAGCCGGGCACGCCGGGAAAGCCCATCCCGATCGCATCGAACTCGTCGCAGCGCAGGTGGCACTGGTGGTACACGTTCGGGAACTCGATGCCGCGGTGCGGATCGCCGGCCAGCAGCGGCTTGCCGCTGGCCGTGCGCTCACCGCCGAGCGCCCACGAGTTGGACGCCCCGTCGGAGTCCATCGCCGCCGCCAGCGCCGCCATTTCGGCCGCACACGCGTCGAGCACGCTCGCCGCGCCGGCCAGCAGATCGGGGCGAGGCCCCTCGCCCGGCACCATCGCCGCGTCGGCCTCGACATCCCCGACGGTCGCCATGACTGCTTCAGGGCCAGCTTGGGCCATGATCCGCCCCCGCCACAGCTTGCGGGTGAGGGTTCCCATGAAGATGTGGCGCAGCTTGTAGACGGCCACACAGTGCCACGGCTCCCAGGGCTCGGGCGGGGCCGGGTGATGGTCGAATTCGGCGGGCAGCGCGTCCTCATGCGTGGCGAGCCAGCGGTTCACGCCCCGTGCATAGGCCTCGCACATCGCCTGTGTGCGCTCGTCGAGCGCCGCATAGTCGGCCTGGGAAATCGCCGCGAGCCCGAGCCGGCGGAAGAATGCGTCCTCCCGGGCACCGGCCATCCCGACGACCTCGGCCCAGCGGCCCAGTGCCCGGCGCCGGTCCCACTCCATCTGCCAGATCCGGTCGTCTGCCGCCACCCAGCCCTGCGCCGCGAACGCAGCCTCGGCCGACGGCGCCTCGACATGAGCGATGCCCCACCGATCGCGCCGGACCGTCACGCCCAGCGCGCCGGTTTCCTCGCCACCGCCGGATCCGTCACGTTCAGCCATGGCGGTCACGGTAGCGGCGCGCCTGTGAATCAGCGGAGAGATCGATGCGACCTCTCAGGCGTGGCTGCGACAGGCATTCGGTCGCAGCACGATCCGGCTCAGTTTGAGCGACGCCGGACCCTGCCTGCGCATCTCGCCGAGCGGCACACGCGTCGTATCGCGCAGGCAAGCACCGTCGGGCTGGCCGGTCGGCGAAGCGTGAGGTCAGACCGCGGCGGCGAGGGCTCCTGAGAGCTCAGGATGGCTGAACTCGAACCCGTCCTCGGTGAGCGCGTCGGGCAGCACCCGAGTGGAGTCGAGCAGCAGGGACTGGCCCATCTCGCCCAGCGCTGCTCGAATCGCGAACTTCGGCGCCGGCATGAACGACGGGCGTCCTAGCGCTGCGCTCAGCGCTCGCTGGAAGTCACGCTGGCGGGCGGGGTTGGACGCCGTCAGGTTGAATGCCCCGCTGGCGTCGCTGTCGATGAGATGACGGATAGCCCGTACCTCGTCGTCCAGGCTGATCCAGCTCCACCATTGACGGCCGCCTCCCAGCGGACCGCCGGCGCCGAGGCGGGTGATCTTCGTCATCCGCGAGATGGCCTCGGCACCGGGTCCCACGACGAGACCGGTGCGGATGCGCACCAGTCGCACGCCGGCATCGGCAATCGGCACTGCGGCGCGCTCCCAGCGCATGCACACGTCGGCCAGAAAGCCATCGCCCGGCAACGACCGCTCGGTCAGTTCCTCGTCGCCCCGGTTGCCGTAGAAGCCGATCGCCGAACCGCAGACGAACACCGACGGCTTGGCCTCGAGCTCACCGATGACACCGGCAAGCAGACGGGTGGAATCGACGCGGCTCGACATGATCGCTGCCTTGCGCGCAGCGGTCCACCGCCCGCCGATGCTCTCCCCCGCCAGATGGACGATGGCGTCGAGCTCCTCGAGCGCAGATGCGTCGATCGTCCCCGCAGCCACGTCCCACGCGACCGTCGGTTGGCCAGCCCCGTTAGCGCTCGGTGCGCCATCCGAACCCGACCGTCGGGATATGCCGACGACCTCGTGGCCGTCAGCGCGCAGGCTTGCGGCGAGTGCGCCGCCGATCAGTCCTCGAATGCCCGTGACCGCGATTCGCAAGGTCTGCATGACACCATGATGACCCAGCGGGCTGGCCCGACCGGCGCGGCAACTGAGGACACCGACATGCGGCTCTTGCACCGGACACTCGCCGTTCCTGTTTGCGCGGCATTGCTCGCTGCCGCGTGCACAGGGACGTCTGATCCCACCGGCGATCCCGACCTGCCGGCAATCGTGCTCGGCGAGGACGACATCGTCCTCACGGCTGCCCTGGCGCTCTTCGACGATTGCGACGCGCTGCTGGAGCACCTGCGTACTGAGTACGCAGCGCGGGTCGGTCCGCGGGGCTTCGGCGGCGGTGGCTGGTTGGAACCCGCCATCGAAACGGAGATGGCTGACGAGGCAATGGCCGACTCGGACGACAGCGGCGCCGTCTCAGGCGCGGCCCCGGTGGAGGGCGTCGACTTCTCGGGCACCAACGTGCAGGAACGGGGCGTCGACGAGGCCGATTTCGTCAAGACCGACGGTCGTCGCATATTCACGCTGTCGGGCGGCGAGCTTGTCGTCGTGGACGTCGGCCGGCGCCAGGTCATCGACACAGTCGAAGTGGCCGAGGGCTCGTCGCCGGAACTGTTCATCGACGGGGACAGCCTGCTGCTGATCGTTCGCTCCTACGACGACGACACCCACGTGTCGCAGACGGTGCTGCAGCGCATCGACCTGAGCGGCGGCCGGCTGTCGATCGTCGACACCATGCGGGTGGAGGGCGAGTACCTGAGCGCCCGCAGCGTCGGCGGCATCGCACGCGTCATCATGCGCTACGACCCGCATCACAACTTCCCGTTCGTGTACCCGCAGAACCCCCAGGGCGAGGATGCCGCCGAGCGGGTGAACCGCGAGGCAGTGCTCAACTCGACGCTCGACGACTGGCTGCCCCGTTACGCCACCGGCGAGCGCGACACCGCCGGGGGGCAGCAACTCACCGACTGCGCCGAGGTGCATGCCCCGTCGGTGTTCTCCGGCTTCGGCGTCAGCACCGTGATGAGCGTGCCGGTCAGCGGCGAACTCGACCCGTCGTCGTCGACGGCCGTCACCGCCCCCGGCGACACCGTGTACGCATCGGTCGATTCGCTGTACGTCGCGACGACCCGCTGGCTCGACCCCGAGCTGTTCGCCGATGACGAGGAAGGCTGGCGGCGCGCCTGGCAGGAGCGCCGCACTGCCCTGCACCGGTTCGACATCTCCAGCAGCGGCAGCGCCAGCTACGAGGCGTCGGGCGAGGTGACAGGAGAGATCCACAACCAGTTCTCGCTGTCCGAACACGAGGGCCACCTGCGGGTGGTCACCACCGTGCGCGACCCGTGGGGCGACGAGTCGGAGTCTCACGTGCGGGTGCTCGAACAGCAGGGCGACGAACTGGTCGAGATCGGCAGCGTGGGCGACATCGGCCGCGGCGAGAACGTCCAGTCAGTGCGCTTCGCCGGCGACATCGGCTATGTGGTCACGTTCCGCCAGATCGATCCCTTCTACACCATCGACCTGTCCGACCCGGCCGACCCCAGCGTGATCGGCGAGCTGAAGATCCCCGGGTTCTCCAGCTACCTGCATCCCATCAGCGACGATCTCGTGCTCGGCGTGGGCGCCGATGCGGATCTCGACGGGCGCATCACCGGCGCGAAGGTGTCGCTGTTCGACGTCAGCGACCTCGCCGATCCCCGCGAGGTGTCGGTGTGGGCGGCGCCGGACGGATGGCACGACGTCGGCTGGGACCACCGGGCGTTCCTGTGGTGGGCACCCGAACGGCTCGCCGTGGTGCCGGTGACGGTGTGGCAGGACTTCTCCGGGGCGGTGGTGCTGCATGTCGACGACCGGTCTATCCGCGAGTTCGGCCGTGTGTCGCATGCCGAGTCCGACGAACTTCCCGGCATCACGGAGTGCCGCAAGCTCACCGTCGACGACTTGCCGTCGGCCGGGCGCAGCGAGTTCTCCACCGAACTCGAGTACCTGATCGTCGAGTCCAGCAGCGAAGTTCTGGCCTGCGAGCCCGGCGAGGCCGGCATGACCGGATTCGACTGCCACGAAGAGCCCTACTTCGAACACGAGGCCGCGCGACTGGAACTGCTGCGGGGCAACGAGTCGGTCACGATCTGCTGGTGGAATCACGAGCCGCGGCGGATCGTGCGCAGCATCGTGATCGGCGACGAGCTGTGGACGCTGAGCTTCAAGGGCTGGGGGTTCGACGCGAGCCGCCGCGACCGTCTCGAAGTCCACGACCTCGCAACGCTCACACCCCTCGCCGAAGTCCACCTGTAGCCACGCGCCGCTCGGCCGACCCATGACTGGCGGGCTTGCTACGGGTCCGCCAGTGGCCCACGAGCTCCTCAATCGGCCTAGCGGCCCAGGGCTTGCTGCTCGGCCTAACGGCCGACGAAATTCCCGGGGCGGCGTTCGCTGACGGCCTTCATGCCCTCGCGGGCGTCTTCGGTGCCCGACAGGCGCAGCTGCTCCGCTGCCTCGCGCTGGGTGATCTCGCGCACCTTGTCGCCGAGGCCGAGACGCAGCGTGGCCTTGATGGCCCGCACCGCCAGCGGTGCATTGGTGGCGATCTCACGTGCGACCTCGATGGCGCGGTCTCGTACTTGGTCGGCAGGCACGCACTCGTCCGCCAGGCCCAGCTCGACCGCCTCGTCGCCCTTGTAGCGCTTGGCGCCCAGCAGCACCTTGGCGGCGCGTTCAGGCCCGAGCAGCAGCGGCATCGTCACGCTCATGCCGAAGCCCTGGTGAATGCCCAGCGAGGCGAAGTTCGCGCAGAACCGAGCCTCGGGGCAGGTGATGCGGATGTCGGGCACCATCGCCAGACCCAATCCGCCGCCGATGGCGGGGCCGTGAATCGCCCCGACGATGGGCAGGGTCACGTCGAAGAGCCTGCCCGACCCCTGGTAGAGCTGCAGCGTGGCGCTGCCGCCGACCTTCTCCTCGGCGCCGCCGCCGACGCCTTCGCCGCCCAAGTCGGCGCCGGCACAGAACGAGCGACCCTCGGCGGCCAGCACAGCGCAGCCGATGCTCATGTCCTCTTCCAGCTCGACCATGGCGTCGGCGATGTCGTGCACCTGGCGGTAGCTCAGGAAGTTGTGCGGCGGGCGATCCATGATCACCAGCCCGACGCGCCCGTCCCGCTCGATCCTCAGTCCGTCTGCCATTGCCCTGTCTCCGATCACCCGGTCTGTTCAGCCGGTCTCTGCTCGCTCGGCGGCTCACGCTACTGGTCGCCGAACTAGCGTGACCTCCCGAACGCGGCAGCCAGGAACTCCGGGAACCACAGGGCGGCCGTGCACATAAGGGGGCAGCCGTGACTCAAACAACCGACGCAACTACCGAGACTGCAGCGCACGTGCGCACGGCATCTATCGACTGGGACGAGCTGCTGGCGCGACTGCAGGCCGTCCTTCGCATCCGTACGACCCCCATCGGCATGAAGCTCTTCGAGACGGTCGAGGCGATGAACGAAGTGCCCCGGGTGCGCCGGCCCCGAGACATCCACACCACCGACCAGATCGTGGGCATGGCCAGCCGGCTGAATTGGACTGTCGGCGTCACGATGGACGACCTGGTCGGCGCCCAGTGCGGCGCCGTGATCGGGTTGCACCCCCAGGACGACAAGTGGCTGTCGGGCGACCGCATGGCCGGCGTGTGGTACGAGACGCTCGAAGACGCCTCGGCGCACCAGCACGCCATGGACTTCGTGCCCTACGGCACCTATGAGGCCATGGTGGTGTCACCGCTGTCGTCGAAACGGCTCGACCCGCCCGATGTCTGCATGATCTACGCCACCCCGGCTCAGATGATCATCTTCATCAACGGCCTGCAATGGCGGGAGTACAAGAAGCTGGAATGGGGCTGCGTGGGCGAATCGGCCTGCGCCGACTCGTGGGGCCGGGCACTGCGCACCGGCGAGCCCAGCGTGTCGCTGCCCTGCTTCGCCGAGCGGCGCTACGGCGGCGTCATGGAAGACGAGCTGCTGATCGCGCTCACGCCCGAGGATCTGGTTGTTGCCGTCGAAGGCATGGAGGCGCTGGCGCGCAATGGCCTGCGCTATCCGATCCCGCCGTACGGCATCCAGACCGACGCCCGTGCCGGCCTCGGCGCCAGCTACGACTGAGCACGCCGGTCAACGAACCCGATCAAGCGCAAATCACCGACAGACAGGGGACAACGTGGCACTGCAACCGACCAAGGAAGGCTTCGACCTCGGCATCGTCACCAGCAACGGCGACGAGATGCTCGCGTTCTACCGCGACGTGCTCGGGCTGGAATTCGAGGCGACGCTCAACATGGAGCAGGTGGGCATCGCCCAGATGCACCGGTTGTGGGCAGACAAGAGCTTGCTCAAACTCGTGGTGCCTGTGGCTGAGGTGCCTGCAGGGGCCACCGGCGGCATTACCGGTGCCACCGGGCTGCGCTATTTCACCTTCAATGTCGGCAACTTCGAGGAAGTCATGACCGCCTGCGAGGACGCCGGGGCCAACATCATCTGGCGACGGCTCGAAGCGCGGCCCGGCGTGGTGGTCGGCATGGTCGAAGACCCCGACGGCAACTGGGTGGAGTTCATCGACAACCCTGCCTGATCGCCTGAAGCCGGGCATCAACCGCCGAAGGGCGCTCCTCGAGCGCGGCAGGGCGTCTTAGGATCGCGAGCGCAACTGCATCGGGAGCGTTGAGCAGTGCCTGAGTCTCGGCGCAAGACAATCCACGAGCTGCTGGACGAGGCGCGCTCGGGACTCGAGCGTGTCGCTCCCGCTGAGCTGGCAGAGCTGATGGCGGCGGCGAGTTCCGCCGAGGGCGGACGGCTGCGTGTCATCGACATCCGGCCGCGAGATGACCGGGAGAGAACCGGTGTCATCGAGGGTTCCGAACACATCGGGCAGCTGGTGCTGGAGTGGCGCCTCGACCCGGACTCGGGGGCGTCGGAGGGGACTGCCGCAGATCTCGGCGACCATCTGGTCATCCTCTGCAACCAGGGCTACAGCTCGAGCCTCGCCGCGGCCCAGCTGCAGCGGCTGGGCTTCGCACGGGCCACCGATCTGGACGGCGGCGTCGAAGGCTGGATCGAGCACGGGCTGCCCGTGGTGCCGCCAGAATCAGCTGACTAGTGGTTCGTCGTTGAAATGGCTGGGGCGCGTAGTGTTGGGTGCGTGACTGCTGGGTTTGTTCTGTGCGACGAGGACCGCGCTGCGCTGGAGCGGGTGGCGCGTTCGGGCTGCGAGCCGTGGCGTCGGGTGCGCCCGGCGAGGGCGCTTTTGGCTTTGGCCGACGGGGGGTCGGTGCGCGGCGTGGCGCGGCTGATGGGGGCTCATCAGGACACGGTTCGCCGCTGGCGCGACGATTTCGGGCGCTCGGGCGTGGACGGGCTGGGCGTCGTGGCGCCGGGCCGGGGCCGCAAGCCGTCGGTTCCCGCCGCGACGGTCGAGGCGATCGTGGCCGACACGGTGGCCGGCGAGCCGCCCGACGGCGCGGTGTGCTGGTCGACGCGCCAGATGGCCGCCCGCCACGGGGTCGGCAAGGACTTCGTCGCCCAGGTGTGGCGCGAGCGAGGTCTGCGGCCGTGGCTCGCGGACGTGTTCAAGGTGTCCGCCGATCCGGACTTCGAGTCCAAGCTCCACGACGTGGTCGGCCTCTATGTGGACCCGCCCGAGCGGGCTGTGGTGTTCAGCTTCGACGAGAAAACCCAGATCCAAGCCCTGGACCGCACCCAGCCGTCGCTGCCGATGCGCCCCGGGCGCAACCGCACCCTCACCCACGACTACAAGAGAAACGGCACCATCGACCTGTTCGCCGCCCTCAACGTCGCCACCGGCGAGGTGCTCCACCAGACCCGCCGCCGCCACACCGGCGACGACGTGCTGGCGTTCTTCAAATGGATCGACCTGCACACCCCGCGCCATCTCGACGTCCACGTCATCTTGGACAACGTGTCCGCCCACAAATCCGAGCCCGTCCGCGAATGGCTCGCCCACCCCCGCCGCCGCCGATGGCACCTGCACTTCACCCCCACCAGCAGCAGCTGGGCGAACCTCGTCGAGGGATGGTTCTCGATCCTCACCCGCAAAGCCCTGCGCACCCGAGCGTTCACCTCCGTCGCCGACCTCAAAGAAGCCATCGACCACTGGACAGCCCACTGGAACCACGACCCCCAGCCGCTGCGATGGACCAAGACCGCCGAGCACATCATCGCCAAAATCAAACGCGCCCGAACCGCCCTAAACAAAACCGCGACACACCACTAGTGTCCTGAGTGGTTAGTTACTCGCGTTTTTGTTTGGGGTGCGCCATCATGGGGTCTTCGCGATGATCGGAGGCTGTGATGGGTGCTCGGCGTGGACGTCCGGCGGTGCGGGTGGTGCTCGACGGCGACGAGCGTGAG
>JAJEBN010000041.1 GCA_022822525.1 Acidimicrobiia bacterium
GTTCTGCGACGTCTGCCTGCTGCTGGTGCGCACGACGCCCAAGGAGCTGTGCGACGGGCCGACCCAGGGCATGACCCTGCTGCTCGTCGACCTGCAGGATCCCGCCGTTGACATCACGCCGATCCCCAAGGTGGGCCGCAACGCCGTGGTCTCGTGCGAGGTGCGCTACGACGGGCTGCGGGTGCCGGTAGACCGCCGGGTCGGCGAGGAGGGCGAGGGATTCCGCTACATCCTCGACGGCCTGAATCCCGAGCGGATCCTGATCTCTGCTGAGGCACTGGGGATCGGCCGGGTGGCGCTGCGTCGCGCTGCTGAGTACGCGAAGAGCCGGGTGATCTTCGGCCGCCCGATCGGCCAGAACCAGGGCATCGCCTTCCCGCTGGCCGACAGCCATGCCCGCCTGCACGCTGCCGAACTGGTGGTGCGCGATGCATCGTGGCGTTACGACAACGGCCTGAGCTGCGGCGAGCAGGCCAACCTGGCGAAGTACCTGGCATCAGAGGCGGCGTTCGAGTGCGCCGATCGGGCCATGCAGACCCACGGCGGCTTCGGCTACGCCAAGGAATACGACGTGGAGCGTTACTGGCGCGAGGCGCGGCTGATGAAGATCGCGCCCGTCAGCCAGGAGATGGTCATGAACTTCGTGGCGTCGAAGGTGCTCGGCCTGCCCCGCTCGTACTAGCCGAGCTCAGCCTCGTCGGTCATCTGCCAGTGTCCACGGCGGGAGTGCTGCTGGCAGCGGGGGCGGGGACCCGGTACGCGGGCCCGCAGCACAAGTTGCTGGCCACCATCGAGGGGCGCAGCGTGGTCACCCATGCGCTCGATTCGTTGCAGGAAGCGTCGTTGGATGCGACAGCCGTGGTGGTCGGGGCTCTGGAGCTGTCGGGAGTGCTGGCCGAAGCGAGCGGCGAGATCGCCGTGATCGAGAACGATCGCTGGGAATCGGGGATTGCGTCGTCAGTTCGCTGCGCTGCGTCGTGGGCGGCCGAGCACGGTCACGACGCGATCGTGGTGGGGCTCGCCGACCAGCCGTTCGTGACGCCGTCGGCGTGGCAGACCGTCGCCGCCAGCACGGCCCCCATCGCCGTCGGCACTTACGGCGGCCGGCGGGGGAACCCGGTGCGGCTTGCGCGCGAGGTCTGGCCGCTCCTGCCAGTCGACGGCGACGAAGGCGCCCGGGTGCTCATGCGCCGGATGCCTGAAATCGTGGCGCCGGTAGCCTGCGACGGAACACCCGACGACATCGACACCGTGGAGGACCTGAACCGATGGAGCTGAAGAGCGAGCTGCGTGTCGGCATACCCGTCGAGCAGGCGTGGAGCACCCTGACCGATGTCGAGTTCATCGCGCCGTGCATGCCCGGAGCGCAGCTCACCGAGATTGACGGCGACGAGTTCAAGGGCGGGGTCAAGGTCAAGGTCGGCCCGATCACGGCGCAGTACAAGGGCACCGCAAAGTTCGTCGAGCTCGACGAATCCAACCGCCGCATCGTGCTCGAAGCCTCGGGGCGCGACTCCCGCGGCGCGGGCAACGCAGCCGCCGAGGTGACGGCGCAGATGAGTCCCGATGGCGAGGGAACGCTCGTGGCGATCGCTATCGACCTGAAGGTCACCGGCAAGGTGGCCCAGTTCGGCCGCGGTGTGATGGCAGATGTCACCGAGAAGCTCATCGGACAGTTCGTGGACTCGCTCGAACAGAAGCTGTCCGAGGTCGGCGACCAGGGCGGCGCGACTGCTGCTGATGCCCCGGCAGACGAGTCCTCTGACACCAAAGCCGAGACCGACCAGTCCGGCGCCGAGTCGAATGCTCCCTCGCCGGCGGCGGATGGGCCGCGCAAGATCGAGATGGCTGAGCCGGCGCCGGTCGACCTGCTCGGGACGGCGGGCCGTCCCGTGCTCAAGCGCATCCTGGCACCGCTCGCGGTGGTGGTGTTCTTCCTGCTCAACCGTCGCCGCAGGCGCACGCGCCGCCAAGGCTGAGGGCTCGCTGTCGCGGCTCTCCTCGGGCGTTGCTTGTTCGTTGCGCCCTCGGCGCACCCCCGACGCCGGCCCAAGCTGAAGCTGTGGCCGCCTTGCTCGGCCGAGCGCCCCAGTGCGCCTTCGATGTGGCTGTTGTGCACGACGATGGGCGGCCGGTGGTCATCTCCAATGCCCCGCTGCTCGATGACGGGCGCCCGATGCCGACTCGCTACTGGCTGGTCGACGTCGATCTGCGCCGAGAGGTGTCCCGGCTTGAGGGAGATGGCGGGGTGAGGGCCGCTGAGGCGGCCGTCGATGCAGCGGCGCTCGCCGCGGCCCATGATCGCTACGCCGCCGAACGGGACGCGCTGGTGCCCCAGGATCACCGCGGGCCGCGCCCGACGGGCGGGGTCGGGGGGACCGCGCGAGGCGTCAAATGCCTGCATGCGCACCTGGCGCACAGCTTGGCTGGCGGCGATGACCCCGTCGGCGACTGGGTTCTGGCGCGGCTCGCCGACAGCGGCGATGTGTCGGTCATCGAACGCTCCGCGACCGCGCCGGCATCCGGCCAGTCAGCGCTCGCCCCAGCGATCGGCGAAGCTGCGCCGCCGTCAGCACGTGCGTCGGGGTCGGGAGAGCCGACGCGTACGTGTGTCCGACCGCAGCCGCTGGCGGGCTCTGATGCAGGTTGAGCCGTCGCCGGGTCCGGTTGCAGTCGTGGACTGCGGCACGAACACCACGCGCCTGCTCATCGACGACGGCAAGGGGCTCGGGCAGCGGCTGCTGCGCATCACCGGCCTCGGTCGAGGCGTCGACGCCGACAGTCGGCTCCGTGATGATGCCATCGGCCGGGTCGTGGATGCGCTGGAGGAATACCGCCAGATCATCGAAGACTGCCGGGCGATCGCTGTGCGGGCGGTGTCCACCAGTGCTGCGCGCGATGCCGCAAACGGTGCTGAATTCCTGCAGCGGGCGAGCGAGGCACTCGGGGCCGATGTCGAGCTGTTGGATGGCGATGCCGAGGCCGCGTACGGGTTTGCCGGGGCTACCACCGGCCTCGCCGGTGTCTCCGGCCGCGGCACGTTTTCCGATCCCGACGCGCCCACAGATTCAGCGCTCGCGGAGAGAAGCGCTGCGCTGGTGCTCGACATCGGCGGCGGCTCAACGGAGTTCGCCTACGGCATTCCGTCGGCAGACGCCCGTCCGGAGGCCGCGACCTCCGTGGACATGGGCTCGGTGCGGTGGACGGAGAGGTTTCTGGCGTCGGATCCTCCCCGGCCTGAGGAGTTGAGTTCGGCGATCTCGGTGGCGCGCCTGCACTTGGACGACATCGACCGTGACCATCCGGTCATCGCGCGGGGTGCCGCGACGGCACGGCTGGTGGGTGTCGCCGGGACCGTCACGACGGTGGCCGCGGTCGAGATCGGCCTCGATCCCTACGATCCTGAGATCATCGACGGGTTCGTGCTCACTCGGGCCGCGGCAGAGGATGTCTTCCGCACGCTGGCCACCGAGCGGCTGGCCGACCGTGTCCACAATCCGGGCCTGCACGTCGATCGTGCGCCCGTGATCGTGGGCGGCTGCTGCATCCTCGTCGCGGTCATGCGTCATTGGGACATCGACGAGTGCATCGTGCGCGAGCGCGATCTCCTCGACGGCATAGCGGCTGAGCTCCGCGAGGCGCAGGCCAGCCCAGCGGCTGAGCTCCGCGACGGCACCGATGCCGCTCGGTGAGCGCAGACGGCGCGCCGGTACTGTGCGCGGCGTGAGTCGCCTGCGCACCGAGCGGCTCGAGCTTCGCCCGCTCGTGCCGTCAGACTTCGCCCAGTGGAACGAAGTCCGGGAACGTTGCTGCGACTGGCTGGCACAGTGGGAGCCCCGCCCGCCCGCGGGCGCACCCGATCCGTCGCGCGACCCTCAAGCCTTCGCCAATCGCTGCCGTGTCCGTGAACGCGAGCGCTCGCTGGGCACCGCGTTCGACTTCGGGCTCTGGCACGAGGGCTGGTTCTGCGGCGAGATCAACGTCTCCCATGTGGCGCGCGGGGCATTCCAAAGCGCCCATGTGGGCTACTGGATCGACGAGCGACTGGCCGGCAAGGGGCTGGTCGCCGAAGGGCTGTTGGCGGTGTTTGGGTTCGCCTTCGAACAGGCAGGCTTGCACCGGGTGCAGGTGTCGATCATGCCGCGCAACGCTGCCAGCCTGCGGGTGGTGGAGAAGCTGGGGCTGCGCTCAGAAGGCATCGCGCAGGGGTACATCCAGATCGCCGGCGTGTGGGAAGACCATCAGCGTTTCGGCCTGACGCTGGAGGAGTGGCGGGTCCGACGGGAAGAGATGGCGGCGCAGTTGCGGGCGGCCCGGCTGGGTCGCTCTCCGATGCCCACCGGCGGGCAGGCGGAAGCACCCGGCCAACTTGGCGGCAACCGCCGCGGCAGCCCAGTTCAGTCGTCGGGATCCGACAGCCAGGCCTGACCCGGCTCGCAGTCGGCCGAGATCGGGCACCAGCGGCACGGCGGTCCGGGCACGCGCCGAGGCTTACGTCTGTCCGTTCGCAAGCTGATGAGTCGGCCAATGCCGTCGACGGTGCGACGCAGCGCGCTGTCGAGCACCTCGGCTGTCACCGCCTCGTGCTCGATGCGGCCCTCGGCGACGTAGAACGAGCCGATGCCCAGCGGCGGCACGCCCACCGACAGCGTCTCGACGAGTGCGTAGAACCGCAGGTCTTCGGGGTCGGTCGGCGTGCGCGAGCCGGTCTTGAGGTCGATAATGACCTTGCCGGCACGTTGAAGGTCGTCGGGTCCGCCCAGCGGCGCAGGCGATCCGAGCGTGAGGTCGTACTTGCCGCTGAGCACGAACGCACCGCCGCACAGCGGTGCGCGGGCACGGACCTCGGCGGCGGGTCGCCAGGCACGCTGCATCGGCGGGAACGTCTCGCCGAAACGTGTGAGCAGCGCAACGCAGTTGGCGGTCAGATCGGCGAGTTCGCCGGCCGATGCGCGCGCCAGGAAGCTGCCGAGACTGTCGTCGTCGGCGACGATACGTTCGAGAGCGGCATCGACGGCGTCCTCGGGTTCGAACCGCCGATGGGTCGACAGCTCGACCGCCTTGTGCAGCACGGTGCCGCGCGCCGTCGGCACCGACCATTCGAACGGAGTGTCGGCATCGGCGAGGTGTCGCGCTTCGCAGCCGAACACGCCAGCGAGGTCTCGTTTGGAAATCCACAGGCCACGGCTGTCGATGTCGCGAGCCGCATTGACCAACTCGGTCAGCGCTGCCTCCGCGTCGTTGCGCAGCCCGGCAGCGAAGCCAGCCGGGTAAGTAGGACGGTGCTCTGCCGGCGTGCGGATCGCATGCAGCGCAGCCTGCTGCGCAGGAAGCAGTTCAGCGTTGCTTGACATGGCCGATTCCGATCTGAGTTGGCTCGCGTGGGCCTCGCTGTCGGTTCGAGCGGCACTTGGCAATGGTGTCGTAGTAGATCGTGCTCATCGATGCCATCTGATGACTGCGCTGCGACTGACCCGATCAACGAGGCCGCGGCCGTCATCGCTCATGATCCAGGCAATCAGCGAGCCAAGCGCCAGCAGCCAGCCGATGACCGGCACAAACAGCACGCCCAGCAGCAACGTTCTGGCGAGCGCAATCGCCGTGCCCGGCGGGCTGCCATCGGAGACGCGGACAATCTGTGACAGTGTGGCGAGCCGACCCAGAGTTTTGCCCCACACAGCCACGCCGACGAAGTGGTAGGCAAGCGGTCCGAGCACTGATGCGCATATCACCAGCACCAGCCACACGATCTCAGCGCGCATCAAAGACTCGCTTGCCTCGCCGGATGTACGGGATTCCGCGAGCAAGGCAAAGGCAGTAACTGTCCCGACGAAGGTGCCGACCACGGCTGCGAGCAGACCGCTGACGGCCGAGTCGATGAGCCATGCGCCGAAGCGGTGCGAGGGCGAGACGGTAGTCACCCACTCGCCCGTTCCCATCTGCACGCTGTGGTCAGCTTGTGCGGGGCGGCGGCGTGCCCAGTCCGGGCCGGTGCTCATGTCGGCGACGGTAGTTGCTGCACTCTGCCGCCTATCGGTTGGCGGTCTCGCCGGTTGTCAAGCGCTCTGATGTGACACCCCCCTGCGATGGTGAGCACATGTCAGCAACGCCTCGCACTCATCCGCCCGCAGCGCTCCGGCTGGTCGATGCCTCGCCGGCTCGCGGGCGCTTACACCGAGCCCTCAGTTCATCGGCGGCAGATGCCGGAGTTCTCGGCGATTCGGGTGCGGACCCGTCAGGCCGCTTCG
>JAJEBN010000112.1 GCA_022822525.1 Acidimicrobiia bacterium
CCTGTGCGCCACGATCCGGCTGCGCCGACGCTGACCAATGAGATGACCACGGTGGCGGCGTTCGAGCCGGACGTGTTCATTTCGATGACGGCGGGCAATCCGTGCTTGCTGGCGATCCAGGAGGCTGGCCAGAGCGGTCTGATCGATGACATCAACGACAAGGGCGGCGCGCTGTTCACGCCGTCGGTGTGCAAGGGCATCGAGGCGTACCTCAAGCCGGCGGGCGATTACGCCCACAATTGGTGGATCGTCGGCGGCGGCATCAAGGACTCCACCGACCCGAAGTACACCGATGAGCCGTTCATTGCGTTCATCAACGACAACCTCGATGCTGCCGGTCTCGACCCGGCCGTGTCGCTGTACGCAACCGGCTACATGTTCGGGTATCCGTACGGCGAGGCACTGCGTGTTGCTGCTGACCTGCCGGGCGGCCTGAACCGCACCAACTTCATCCTGGCGGTGCGAGCGCTCGACATCTATCACCCGCAGGCGCTTGACGGCATCAACGCTCAGTTCAACGGTTCCGCCGATGCGTACTTCATCGAGGGCTCCGACTTCAGCCAGTTCGATGCCGATGCGCAGACGTGGAACATCATCGGCGAGATCGTGGATGTGAACGGTCGCTCCACGAACTGTGCTTGGGACAAGGACAATGGAGGCTGCCGCTAGGCAATCGCCACCAGGAGATCAGAGGCGTCGCCCCTGACTCCTGACTGACCGAACGGTCAACGCAGAGGGCCGGCGGGCATCAGCCTGCCGGCCCTCCCGCGTCTCAGTACTGTTGGCTGTCGCCTGCGCTGCGGTGTGCTGGCGGTCAGGCAGTGCGCCGGGAGCTGCGCGCCGAGGGAGCCAACCGTGCAGTTGACCGACGAGCAGCAGCAGATCCGTGACGTGGCCAGGGCGTTTGCCCAGCGCGAGATCGCGCCGTTTGCCGCTGAGTGGGACCGCGCCGGCGGAGCGCCGCGCGAGCTCTACGCCAAGATGGCCGCCGTCGGGCTCATGGGGGTGATGGTCGACCCCTGCTGGGGCGGCGCGGGTGCCGACTTCGTGTCGTACGCGCTGGCAATCGAGGAGATCTCCGCTGCCGACGGCGGCATCAGCAACATGATGGCGGCGAACAACTCGCCGGTCGCCGTGGCGATCCAGCAGGCGGGCACCGATCAGCAGAGGCGTGACTACCTCACCAAGCTCACCAGCGGCGAGTGGCTGGGCTGCATCCACCTCACCGAGCCCCACACGGGCTCCGACGCGGCGGCCATCCGCACCCGGGCCGCTCGAGACGGCGACGAGTACGTGCTGAACGGTCACAAGGCGTTCATCACGGCGGGCTCGAGCGCCGATGTGGCGATGATCGTGGCGGTGACCGATCCGAGCGCCGGCAAGCGGGGCATGACCACGTTCATCACGCCCACCGACAACCCCGGCTACCGCGTGATCGCCAAGGAGGACAAGCTCGGCCACCGCACCAACGACACCTGCCAGGTGGTCTTCGAGGACATGCGAGTGCCCGCCAGCGACGTTCTCGGCGAGATCGGGCGGGGCCTCGGCATCGCGCTGGGCAACCTGTCGCTCGGCCGCATCGGCGTCGCGGCCCAGGCCACCGGCGGCGCACGGGCCGCGCTGAAGGCTGCCCATTCGTACGCCCAGGAGCGCGAGACGTTCGGGCGCCCCATCGTCGAGCATCAGGCGATCTCGTTCACCCTCGCCGAGATGGCCACGCAGATCGAGGCGGCACGCCAGCTCTACCTGCACGCAGCGCAGATGCGCGACCAGGGGCTCGAATGCGCCCGAGAGGCCTCCATGGCGAAGCTGTTCGCGTCGGAGATGGCCGAGCGGGTGGCTTCCAAGGCCATCCAGATCCACGGCGGGTACGGCTTCCTCAACGACTACCCGGTGGAGAAGATCTACCGCGACGTGCGGGTGTACCAGATCTACGAGGGCACCTCAGAGGTCCAGAAGCTGCTGATCAGCCGCATGCTCGACGGCGTGGAGGGCTAGCGGCGCGGACCGGGGGCGGCCGCTACTCGATGCCGAGCTGGCGCCCGGCCCGCCAGGCGTCAGCCACGTCGCACATGCGGGTGTAGCTCACGCCCAGGTCGGTCATTTGCTCGATCCAGCGTTCCATTTCGTACAGGCGCCCGCCCCGGCCGACCGCCTGCGGGTGGAAGGTGACCGTGCACACGCCGTGCTGTACCTCGCTGGCCATCCACTTCACATCGGAAAGAAACCCATCAAACATGGCGGCGGGGTTCTCCAGCCCGGTCAGGATTGTGTTCTTGAACGTCACGAACTCCAGGTGGACGTAGTCGTCGAGGTGCCAGCTGAACGGCAGTTCCACCAGGTCGACCTGCTCGCCGAACTCCATCGGCCCGTCCAGTGGGAACTGATCCCCGGTGCGCAGCCAGTAGGGCGCGTAGTCGTGGCCCATCAGCGACGAGTCGTAGCTGAGGCCGTATTCCATCAGCAGGTCGATGGTCCACGGGTTGATGTCGCCCGACGGCGCCCGGTAGCCCTTGGGCGGGGCGCCGGTCAGCGATTCGATCTGCGCGAAGGTCCGTTCGAGGATGGCTCGCTCCTCGTCCTCGCTGAGCCGGGGGTTGTACTCGTGGGCGTAGCCGTGCAGCCCCACCTCGCAGCCGGCGTCGACCACCATGCGGGCGGCGTCGGGGTAGGTGTCGATGGAGTGGCCCGGGATGAAGAAGGTGCTCGGGATGTCGTGACGGGCGAGCAGCTTGAGAATCCGCGGCACGGCCACGGCGCCGAATTCGCCCCGTGAGATAGGTGTCGGGGTGGTCTGACGGCGCGCTATCCACAGCGACGGTCCGTCGAAGTCGAACGTCAGGCAGACGTACCCCGCTGGATTGTCGGGTATCGCTTCGCTGTTCAGGCCGTTGTCCATCGTGAATCCCCCTTCGTGGAGCCGCCGCAGCGGACGCCCATAGCGCGGTTCTAGTCCAATGGGCCCGACCATGGCGCAGCAGGGGGCTGCCATAGGCTCGGCCGCTGTATGAGAAAGCTGATCTGCGCAGCCGTGGCGGCGAGCATGCTGGCCGCCGCGTGTTCGACGTCACCGGGGGAGGACGACGGCTCCTCTGCGACAGCACCGTCTGCGATATCGTCGCCGTCCGCCGAATCGGCAGGAGACTCAGCGGGCTCTGACGCTGCCGCCGACGACATGGGGCCACCAGATACCACGCCCTCTGCCGCTGCGCAGACGGCCACCACGACGACGACTGAGCCGTTCTTTCCCGGTACCGAGGACGGGCGGCCCTTCCTGGAGCTGACGCTGCTGGAGAAAATCGACGAGTTCAAGGAGCTGCCCAACACCGCCTTCGCCGCCAACATCGCAGCGGAGATGGGTCTGAACGGCGACGAGCGGTGGGTGCCGTGGATTCTCGACATCATGCGTTTTGGCGGCACGCAAGACGTGAACGCGACAGCGATGCGAGCGCTCGAGACCATCACCGGGGTCGAGAGTTCGGGCGACTTCAACACCGACTACGTCCGCTACGGCTCGTGGTATCGCACCAAGGGCGTCGATCCGGGGGAGGGTTACGAGGAATACAAGCGGGTGCTGTACGCCTACGTCGCCCTCGAGTACGACGAGATACTGGCCCAGGTCACCGACCGGGCGACGCTCGGGGCGATCCAGTGGGGCGGGGTGCGCCGGGGCGGCATCCCCGAGCTGAACAACCCCGAGCGGCTGACCCCTGCCCAGGCCGACTTCATGACCCCAGAAGAACTGGTGCTCGGCTTCGTCATCGGCGGCGAGCCAGGGGCGTATCCGGTGCGGTTCCTGGCACGCCACGAGCTGGCGAACGACGTGGTCGGCGGTGTGCCGGTGGCGCTCGGCTACTGCACGCTGTGCCTGACAGCGCTCATGTTCGACCGGCGGCTGCCGAACGGCGACGTGCTGACGTTCCAGACGTCGGGCCTGCTGATGGACTCGAACAAGATCATGATCGACAACGAGACCGAGAGCCTGTGGAACCACCTCTCCGGCACGGCGTTCGCCGGCCCGCTGGCGGGCACCAAGCTGGAGCAGTTTCCGGTGGCCACGGTGCGCTGGTCGGACTGGCTGGCCGACCACCCTGACACGTTCACGCTCGACACGCCGCCGCCGACGTACTACCCCGAGCTGCCCGAGCGCCCGCCGATCGCGTACGACTACACGCCGGGCGCGGCCTACCGCACGTACTACTCCAGCGAGGATCTGTGGTTCCCCACCTTCGAGACGCCCGACGTGTTCGAGCTCAAAGAGGAAGTCGTCACAGTCGACCGGGGCGGCCACGCGTTAGCGCTGAGGCTGGCGGCACTCGACGGCCTGGATCCGTTCGTCTACGTGCTGGGTGGCGAACCACTGGTGATCGTCCCGAACCAGGGCGGCGCACGGGTGTACAGCGCTGCTGATGTGGCTGGCGTGCCTGCTGAGGCGTGGCGTCACCGTGCCGCCGTGGAGGTCGCGCCCGGGGGAGTGCTGCACGACGAGTTGCTCGTGAGCGGCGTGGACGGCGGCAACCGTGTCGACATCAGGCTGCCTCGCATCGTGTCGTCACAGTCGTTCTGGTTCGCCTGGTACGGCCTGCACCCCAACACCGATACCTGGCCCCCCGCCGAACAGCCCTAGCGGTCAATTCTGGGGCGGTGGCTATGCTGGCGAGTCGCATCTCAACCAGCCCCCATCGTCTAGCGGCCAAGGACACCACCCTCTCAAGGTGGCGGCACGGGTTCGAATCCCGTTGGGGGTGCGCCATGTCCGCTCGATTCGGGTGGCTCGGGGGGTGTCGGCCCTGCTGAGCTTCCTGCGAGCCAGGCACCGGTGCCCGCGTGCCGAGGGAGCAGCCCGAGATGACCGATGGGCAGGAGTCGCATTGGTCCCGGCATCTGTCGGCTGGCGGCAGTGCTGCTGAGGTTGATCTGTCTGCGGGCGGCACGCTGCCTGCGGTCTGGCTGGACCGCTGGTCGGCTGATCCGCAGCGAGCCGTGGTGTGGGATGCGCACGACGGCTGGGTGACCGGCGCTCAGCTGGCCGCTCGGGCCCAAGATGTTGCCGAGCGCCTGGCGAGTGCGGGCATCGGGGCGGGAGACCGTGTGCTGATCAGCGGTCCGAGCTCGTCCCGTCTGGTCGCCGCGCACGCCGCGCTGCTGGCGGCGGGCGCGGTGGTGGTCCCGCTGAACGGTGCCTACCGGGCCGAGGAGGTGCGCGGTGTGGTGGCCGATTGCCGTCCCGCCGCGGCGCTGGTGGAAGGGGTTGGCGAACCCGGCGAGTGGGCGGAGTGGATCGCCGAAGCAGGTCCAGCAGTGCAGGTCACCGACTTCGACGCGATGGAGCTTGCCGAAGGCGACGGCAGCTCTGCGCCGACGCAGCGTGACCATGGCGTGCAGGCCTCCGAGCGCCGGCCTGATGAACCGGCGCTGATCGGGTACACCTCGGGCACGACCGGGCGGCCCAAGGGTGCGGTGCTGAGCCATGCGAACCTGCTGGCGTCGGTGCGAGCGCTGGAGCTGGCTTGGCACTGGACACCCGATGACGTGCTCGTGCTGGCGCTGCCGCTGTTCCACATGCACGGCCTGGGCGTGGGGCTGCACGGCACGCTCACCGTGGGCGCGCGGGCCGTGCTTCAGCCCACGTTTGAGCCCGATGCCGTGTTCGATGCCATCCGCGAGCACCAAGCCACGATGTTCTTCGGGGTGCCGACCATGTACTCGCGGCTGGTGGCCTCGCCGCGGGCCGCCGAGCTGTCGGCGCTGCGGCTGTGCGTGTCGGGTTCGGCGCCCATGCCCGCCGAGTTGCACGACGCCGTGCGCGAGGCCAGCGGCCAGCACGTCATCGAGCGCTACGGCATGACCGAAACCGTGATGCTGGTGTCGAATCCGCACGACGAGCCACGCCGGGCCGGAACTGTCGGCTTCCCGTTGCCCGGCGTGGAAGTCCGCCTCGATGCAGAGGAGATTCTCGTGCGGGGGCCCAACGTGTTCTCGGGCTATTGGGAGCGCCCCGCCGAGAACGCAGCGTCGTTCAGCGATGGCTGGTTCCGCACCGGCGACCTGGGGCAGTGGGACGACGGCTACCTGCGCATCGTCGGCCGCGCCAAGGAGCTCATCATCTGCGGCGGCTTCAACGTGTACCCCCGCGAGGTCGAGGAGGTCATTGCATCGCACCCTGATGTCGCTGAGTGCGCGGTCGGCGGCGAGCCCGATCCCGAGTGGGGAGAGGTGGTGGTGGCCTACGTGGTCGCAGAGCGAGACTTCGCCGAGGACGAGCTGAAGGATTTCGTGGGCGAGCACCTCGCGTTCTACAAGCGTCCCCGCCGCACCTATCGCATCGACGCGCTGCCCCGAAACGCTCTCGGCAAGGTTCAGCGCCAGATGCTGGGGCGCCAAGCGAAGCCGTAGCCCGAGCGGCTCGTGAGCCCCATCGCAGACGCATGAGCGAGAAGCACGAAGTGCATCAGCGCAGTGCGTTCCTTGTTGGTGGCGCAATCTGACACTCTTGAGTGCGGCATGTTTGAACTTCATGAGGTGCAGCGGTCAGCTCCGCTGCCGACTCGCTATGTCGCGCCCGGCTCGCTGAGCGAGGCGGCTGAGCTGCTCGCGTCGCACGGCGCTGCGGCGCGGCTGATCGCCGGCGGCACCGACCTCATGCTGGAGCTGGGTCGCGGGGTTCGCAGCGGCGTGGAGCTGCTGGTGGACATCTCGGGCCTGCCGGGTCTCGACCGGGTCTCATACGACGGCGATCGGGTGACGCTGGGGCCGCTGGTGACTCATGCCGACGTCATTGCCTCGGCGCCGATGCGCACGGCAGGGCTCCCGCTCGCGCAGGCGTGCTTGGAAGTGGGCTCGCCGCCATTGCGCAACCGGGCCACTGTGGTCGGCAACATCGTCACTGCCAGCCCGGCCAATGACACCATCTCGGCGCTTGTAGCGCTGGATGCCGCGGTCACGATGACGTCGGTACGTGGCGAGCGCACGGTGCCCATCAGCGACTTCATTGCCGGCTTTCGTCAGACGGTGCTCGAGCCCGACGAGATCGTCAGTGCAGTTTCGTTTGACGCCCTCGACGCCGCGAACCGGCCCCATGACCGCCGCGGCGTGTTCGTGAAGCTCGGCCTGCGCCGGGCGCAGGCGATCTCGGTGGTGCATGCCGCCGTTGTGGCGGAGCTCGATGGCGGCCGGGTGGCCGACCTCGTGGTTGCGCTGGGCAGCGTTGCCCCCACCATCATCACTGTGCCCGAGGCGGCCGATCTGGCCGCCGGCCGGGACCTGACCGAAGCCAGTGCCGACATCACCGCTGCTGCATGCCGGGCGGCAACGCCCATCGACGACATCCGCGGCAGCGCCGAGTACCGCTCGCACACCGTCGGCGTCGTGGTGGGCCGCGCCATCACGGCGCTGGCTGCCGGCACCGAGGCTGACCGCTGGCCGCAGCAGCCGCCACGGCTGGCACGACGCGCGGGCGCCGGTCGCTCACGACCTGCGGCTGCCGGTGATATGGCGACGGGTGACCCTGTGGAGGCAGATTCGGCTGCTCAGGCGGCCGCTGTCTCGGGCTGCGAACCTGACGAGCGCGGCACGTTCCCCAGCGAGCTGACCGATTCTGAAGACACCGTCACGGCGACGGTGAACGGCGTGCAGCGCAGCGCAGCAGGCGCTGCTGGCAAGACGCTGATGGACTGGCTGCGCGACGACCTCGGGCTGACCGGCACCAAGGAGGGCTGCGCCGAAGGCGAGTGCGGCGCCTGCACGGTGCATCTCGACGGTGCCGCGGTGTTCTCGTGCCTGGTGCCTGCGGGCCGTGCGGACGGGGCGAACATCACCACCGTCGAAGGCGTGGCACTGCCCGGCGGCGAGCTGCACCCTTTCCAGCAGGCCATGGTCGACACCGGCGGCGCGCAGTGCGGGTTCTGCACGCCGGGCTTCGTCATGAGCGCCGTCGCCCTGCTCGACGAGATCGCAGCGCCCACTGCCGAGCAGATCTGCGTCGGCCTGTCGGGCAACCTGTGCCGCTGCACCGGTTACTGCTCGATCATCGAAGCGGTGCACACCGCTTCGACTGACGCAGCAGCGGTGCACACCGCGGCCGGGGACCCGTCGTGAGGGAGGGCGCCGCTCCAGGCGAAGCCGGCGCGGCCATCGAGCTCGAGATGCCGTCGGCCACGGCAGGCGGTACCGGCCAGTCGCCGCCGCGTGCCGACGGCCCTGCCAAGGTTGCCGGGCTGGCCGGCTACCCAGCGGATCGCATTCCAGCCGATGCGCTGTGGGCATTCGCGGTGTTCACCGACCAGCCCCATGCCCGGCTGCGCCGCCTCGACCTCCGTCCGGCCGAACAGTCACCGGGTGTCGTGGCGGTACTGGGCTCGGCCGACGTGCCGCGCAACGAGTACGGGCTGACCAAGTTCGACCAGCCCGTGTTCATCGGGCTCGACCACACCGGCCGAAGCCTCGTTCCGTGCGATGTGTCGCGCTGGGAGGCCGACCACCTGGCGCTTGTCATTGCCGAGAGCCTCGACATGGCGCGTGCCGCCGCAGCCGCCATCGACGTCGAATGGGAGCCGTTGCCGATCGTGGCCGATCTGGACGCGGCGCTGGCGCCCGACGCGCCGCTCGTGCACCCCTACGAGGGCATCGGCTCCAACCTGTACGAGTCGATGCGCACCCGCAAGGGCGACCTCGATGCCGGCTGGGCCGCAGCCGCCGTGACCGTCGAGGCCACCTACGAGGTGCCCTACCAGGAGCACGCCTACCTGCAGCCCGAAGCGGGCACCTCGTGGGTGGACGCCGAGGGAATCGTCAACGTCGAGATCGCCGGTCAGTGGGTGCACGAGGACCGCGAGCAGATCGCGCACGCGCTCGACCTGCCCGAAGAGCGCATCCGGGTGCGCTACCCGGCTATCGGCGGTGCATTCGGCGGGCGCGAGGACACGTCGATGCAGATCATCCTGGCGTTGGCCGCCCGCCGGCTGGCCGCACTGGGCATCGACCGTCCGGTGGCCATGCAGTGGTCGCGTGAGGAGTCGATCGTCGGCCACCACAAGCGGCACCGCGGACGCATCTGGGCCCGCTGGGGCGCCGACCGCGACGGCAGGATCACCGCAGCGCAGGCCGAGGCCTGGCTGGATGCGGGCGCCTACAACTACACCTCCAACAAGGTGATGGGGAACCTGCATCTGGGTCTCGGCGGGCCCTACGAGCTTCCCAATGCCGCCATCGACACCCATGTCGTGTACACCAACGCCACGCCCGGGGGTGCGTTCCGGGGCTTCGGTGCACCGCAGGCGGCCTTCGCTATCGAATGCCAGGTGAACAAGCTGGCCGAGGCGCTGGGCATGGACCCGGTCGACATTCGCCGCGTGAACACGCTGCGTGAGGGATCGCCCAGCATCGCCCACACGCCGATGCCGGCCGGCGTGACCATGCCCGAGGTGATCGAGGCCTGCGCCCACGCCGCAGCGCAGCCCGCTCGCCCCGGCTCCGCCGGCCCAGGGAGCGACGCCGGCAGTCCAGAGCGCGACCACCAGATGCCAGATGAGCTGGCGCTGTTCAGCCCGTTCGTGTCGCTGCCGGCGCGGCCGTCGTCGCTGCGTCGCGGACGCGGCTTCGCCTGCGCGTTCAAGAACGTCGGGTTCTCGTTTGGCTTCCCCGAGCGCTGCGAGGCCACGATCGTGCTGCACGGCGAACCCGACGATGACATGCCCGCATCGGTCGAGCTTGCCCACGCCGGCGCCGATGTCGGCCAGGGCGCGCACACTGCATTCCTGCAGATGGCCGCGGAGGCGACCGGCGTCGACCCGTCCCGGGTCGTGGGTCGCTTCAGCGACACCGGCACGTCGGGCGATTCGGGTTCGGCGTCGGCATCCCGCCTGACGTGGATGGCCGGCAACTCGATCCTGGGCGCGGCCGAGGAAGCCGAGAAGGCATGGCGCGAGGGCGCCCGGCCGGCGATCGGGCACTTCCGCTTCACCCCGCCCCCCACTACCGAGCTCGACCCCGAGACGGGCGAGGGCACCCCGAACTTCACCTACGGCTATGTCGCGCAGCATGTCGAGCTGACCGTCGACATCGACACGGGCCACATCCGCATCGACCGGGTGATCAGCGCCAACGACGTCGGGCGGGCCATCAACCCGCGCTTCGTGGTCGGCCAGATCGAGGGCGCGGTGGCCCAAGCCCACGGCCACGTGCTCAGCGAGCACCTGCGCAGCCGCGACGGTCGCCTGCTGAACCCCCGCTTGTCCACCTACCTGATCCCGGGCATCGGCGATATCCCGGTGGCCACCGAGAGCGTCGTGCTGGAGCTGGCCGACCCGCTGGGTCCCTTCGGTGCGCGCGGCATGGCCGAGATGGGCGTCATCCCGTACGCACCGGCTGTGGCTGCAGCGCTGGCAGACGCCACGGGCGTCTGGATGGACGACTTCCCGCTCACTCCCGAGCGGGTCTGGGCAGCGCTCCGCGCTGCCGGCGTCAACGGCTGACACGCCGACTGCGACGCTCCGGCATCGGCCCCGAAACTCAGCGGGGCGCCCGATCGCACGGTCCTACACTCCCGAGCGTGGCAGCGAGTCCACGTCCGGACGCAACCGAGCGCGTGATGGAACTGATGATGTACCTGCTCGCTCGCGATGTGCCCAAGACGCGTGAGGAGATCTGGCGCGACACCGGCCTGTACGCCCCCGAGGGCACTACTGACCGGCGGGCGTTGGAGAGCGCCCGGACCTCTTTCGAGCGGGACAAGGCGCTGGTCCGCAACCTCGGCGTGCGCATCACCGAGGCGATCACCCACGACGGCGCGACCGCCTACACGATCCGGCGTCAGGACTACTTCCTTCCCGACTTGCAGCTCACGCCCGACGAGCAGCTCGCGCTGCGGTTCGCTGCGGCTCGCGTGGACATCGGCGAGACGTGGGATCTCGAGGCCGTCGCCAAGCTCACGGGCACCGAGGCCGCAGCACACAGCGACAGCTCCACAGACGCTGAAGACGGAGATGCCGCCGGGGACCGCGGCGGCACGGAGGGTGCCGATGATCTCGGCCCCGACGCCGGAGTCCTGTCGGCCGACGTGGCGCTGGAGACGGCTGCTGCGCAGCAGACCGCAGGGTCGCTGCTGCCGAAGCTGGCCTCTGCGTCGGCCGAGCGAGCGACGGTGCGCTTCGCCTACGGCGGGCGGCGGCGGGATGCGGAGCCGCTGGGCTTGCTGTGCCGGGCGGGCTACTGGTATCTCGCGGCGCGCGAAGGCGGCGTGGTCAAGACCTTCCGGGTGGATCGGATGGAGAGCGACGCGAACGTCGGCGAGCCGGGTGCATTCGCGAGAGCCGACGTGGATGTGGCGGCGCTGCTGCCGAGCGAGCCGATGGAAATCGACTTCGGCGACGACTTCGAGGCCCGGGTGCGGATCGACGCCACCATGGCGCACCAGCCCACGGCGGAACGGGGCCGCGTCGTCGAGCGGCACGACGACGGCTCGGTGACGGTCGCGGCGCGGGTTCGCAACCGTGCAGCGTTTCGTGTGTGGGTGCTGGACATGGGTCGCCACGCTGTCGTGGAGTCGCCGCCCGAGCTGGTCGCTGAGATCACGTCATGGCTGCGCGCCTTGGCCGCCGACCCGGAGGCAGCGTCGTGAGGACGGGCGCCTCGGCGAAGATCGAGCGTTTGCTGGCCATCATCCCCTGGGTGGTCGAGCGGGGCGGCGCCAAGGTGAGCGACATCGCGGAGCGGTTCGAGATGCGGCCGGCCGCCGTGTACGACCTGCTGCTCGCGGCCATGTGCTACGAGGTCGTGGGCGCCGGCGCCTATGAGAACCTCGGCATCGTCGTCTTCGGCGACGAGCACGATGCCGGCGGTGCGACGGTGCACGCCGAGCCGGGGGCAATGCTGGATCGGCCGCTCAATCTGTCGGTGCCGCAGGCGTTCGGAATCTTGGTGGCGGGGCAGTCGGCGCTGGCGCTGCGCGGCGCCGACCGTTCGGGGGCGCTCGCAACAGCGCTCGACAAGCTACGCGAGGCCTATGGCGAGCGAGTGCGGGTCTCGGTGGAGCTGCCGTTGCCGCGCAGCCTGCCGACGCTGCGCGAGGCGCTGCAATCGGGGACCACCGTGAGCATCCACTACTACACCCCGAGCACCGACGAGGTGTCCGAGCGCCGGGTGGACCCGCTCGAAGTCTCGCTGGCCGACGGCCACTGGTACCTGCGGGGCTGGTGTCACCTGCGCCAGGACCTGCGCTCGTTCCGGGTCGACCGCATCGAGGCGTGCGACGACACGGGCGAATCACACGGCCGTTCGGCCGAGCCTCGCGAGGCGCCAGGCAGCCCGGCCGAGCCGAGCGCAGCGCTCGGTGCAGTTGCGCCCGCCGAATCCGACGAGACGACCGATGTGGTGCTGTCGATTCCCCGTGACGATTTGTGGCGGGTGGAGGCGTACCCATCCCGCGAAGTACGCGACGACGGCGACCGGTGCATCGTCACCTATGCGATCCGCAGCCCGTCCGTGCTCAGCCAGATGCTGCTTCGCCTTGGCGCCGACACGCACGTCGTCAACGCAGCAGCGCTGCCGCCCGAGCTGGCTGAAGCCGGCAGCACCGCCGCCGCGTCGATCCTGGAGCTCTACGAGACCTGACCTCCCGGAGGCCGCGCAGATCGGCGCGCGTTCTCGTCGTCGCACCTGCTGTCTCCCGCTCTTGTTCGCTGGCGCTCACGGGCCGCTCGGGACTCGGCTTCGCCTCTCGTGCTCAGTCGATGAGGTCGACCACGAGGCCGTAGTGGTCCGACGGCACCACGCCGTCGACGGGTTTGGTGCCGACGAGCTGGATCGCCCCGATGTTGCCGTGAGGAACCGGGCGGGGCGTCGACACGAAGAGGTAGTCGATGCGGCGATTCGGCCACATGGCTTGGTGCAGGTAGGGGTTCTGGCCGCTCCACGTGAAGCCCGGGCCGTCGCCCGCCTGCGCCCACGCATCGCTCCAGACCAGCTCCGGCACTGGTGGCGCGCGCTCGCCGGTCAGCAGCCGGATCTCGTCCGAGCTCGGGACAGCGTTGAAGTCGCCGGCCATGACGATCGGGAAACCTTCGGGATTGTGATGGGGTGCTGCCAGCTCGCACAGCGTCGCCACCTGTGCCTGGCGGACTTCGCTCAGATGGAAACGATGCTCGAGGTGGGTGCAGATGACGGTCATCTCGCCGTCGCCGCGGCCGATCCGGGCCACGACTGCGGTGCGGTGCCCGGATTGCTGACCCTCGGGCGAGGTGGGGTCGCCGACTGCCAGCGAGTGCGAGCTGGATTCGATGATCGCTGTGCGGCTCAGAATCGCATTGCTGAACGACAGTCCTCGGCGCCCGAAGCGCGGGTGGTGTGCGACGTTCATGCCCAGCGCGCCGCCGAGCAGGTCTGCTTGGTTGGCGCCGTCACGCTCGGCCCAGATCTCCTGACAGCACACGACATCGGCGTCGAGCCCGGCGAGCGTCGCGGCGATGGCCTCGTGGCGGGTCTCCCAGTTGTCGCCGAAGCGCCACCACAGGTTCCACGTCACGATGCGCACGGCGTCACCGTAACGGCCACGTGTCCCGGTGAGCTGCTCGATTCGCCCGACAGCTTCAGCTCGCTGCGTCGGACCGTATTGTCTGCGGCGATGAGCGCTGACGCGAACACGAACCGAGCCACCGATCAGATCTACCTGCGCGATGCGCACCAGAGGACCGTCGAGGCGACGGTGGTCGCCGTGCGCGACGATGCAGTTGCGCTCGACCAGACGGTGTTCTATGCCACTGGAGGCGGGCAGCCGCATGACACCGGCACGCTCGCCGACCGGGGCGGCAACACCTGGCGGGTGCACAACGTCCGCAAGGAAGGCGACCTCATCTGGCACTGGGTGGACGGCCAGCCTCCGCCGGAGGGAATCGCAGTCACCGGCACGGTCGACTGGGATCGCCGCCTGCAGCTCATGCGCACCCACACGGCGCTGCACATCCTGTGCGGTGTCATCTGGAACGAGTGGGGAGTGCTGGTGACCGGCGGGAACATGGAACCGCTGGCCGCCCGCATGGACTTCGAGTTCAGCCCGCTGCCCGAGGGCTTCGCTGCACGGGTCACCGACTTGGTGAATGCCGAGATCGCCGCGGATCGGCCCATCGAGGTGAGCTTCCTGGAACGCTCGGTGGCGCTGGCCGATCCCGAACTGATCCGCACCAAGGTCAACCTGATCCCCGAGTGGGTGACCGACATCCGGGTGGTCGACATCGTCGGGCTCGACCGCCAGGCCGACGGGGGCACCCATGTGGCGTCGACCGGTGCCGTGGGCCGCTTCGAGATCACCAAGACCGAATCGAAGGGCAAGGGAAACAAGCGCGTCCGCATGGTGCTCCACGACGCCTAGCAAGCGCCCGCTCTTGGCGGGCGCGCCTCCGTCCCATCTCCGGCCCCGATAGGCGCGCGTTCGTTCGATTCTGCCCGAATCGAGCGGTACCCTGTGGAAAATGACTCCCCGGGAGCCGCTGGGCGGAACGCGCACTGTTGCGCCGTCTGCTCGCCGCACAGCGACGTCGCGATTCGGCGCTTCCCGGCGCGAGGGCCACGATGCGTCGGCGTTCTACGCCCGTTTCACGCCGCCGGTCCTGTCCGATGACGACACGGTCGCTCGGGGGCCCGGCGTCGACCGCGAGCTGGCCGAGCGCATTGGCGACGGCTGCATCTGCGCCGACGCCCGGCAGATGACTGCGCTTCCAGATGCCGCTGTGGCGCTGGTGGTCACCTCACCGCCGTACTTCGTCGGCAAGTCGTATGAAGACGCGCTCGCCGCAGGTGCCGACAGCCGCATCCCCACGAGCTACTTCGACTACCTCGGCATGCTGCGGGACGTGTTCGCCGAGTGCGTGCGGGTGCTCGAGCCGGGAGGTCGCATCGCTGTCAACGTGGCGAACCTGGGCCGCAAGCCCTACCGCAGCCTGTCGGGCGATGTGGCCCGCATCTTCGAGGAGCTCGGACTGCTGCTGCGCGGCGAGATCGTGTGGCAGAAGAGCAAGGGATCGAGCGGGTCGTGCGCGTGGGGATCGTTCCGCAGCCCGTCCAACCCGACGCTGCGTGACACCACCGAGCGCATCGTGATCGCCAGCAAGGGCCGCTTCGACCGGGCCCGCTCGTCATCGCAGCGTGAGGAGGAGGGCCTGCCGCACCGCAGCAGCCTGTCCACCGACGAGTTCATGGAAGCCACGATCGACGTATGGGACATGGGGCCCGAGAGCGCGCAGCGGGTGCGGCACCCCGCGCCGTTCCCCTTGGAGCTGCCCCGGCGCCTGATCGACCTGTACACCTATGAGAACGACCTCGTGCTGGACCCGTTCATGGGCTCGGGCACCACGCTGGTCGCGAGCGTGCTGTGCGGTCGCTGGCCCGTTGGCTACGACCTCGATCCCGACTACGTGGAGCTGGCCCGCGCACGCGTCGCCGCAGCCGCCGCAACCGCGCCCCCCGAGACATCCCGCAGTGCCGAACAGCCGCCGCTGTTCGAGCCGGGCGCGGTTCCTGCACGGGCACGGACGGCGCAGGAGCTGCCGGACGTCCGTGTTTCCGGCATGGCCGAGCCAGCAACTCTCGCCGAGTCGAGCGCCCCGGCATCGGCACCAATCGCTGACGCGATGACCGCCGATGCGTTTGGACGTCAAGCGGTACAAGCCGGTCGCAAGGCACATGACATCGCCAGCGAGTTGCTGGAACGCTCGGGCTTCGAGATCGTGCGCAGCCCCGCCGCGGTGCGCGGCTCTGGCATCAAGATCAGCTTCTTGGTAGCCGACCGGGCGAACCGTGAGTGGTGGATAGATGTGGCGGGCGCATTCACCACCGTTCGCCCGGGGCTGCTGCGAGCTGAGACGCTGTGGAAGGCGCTGGGCCGGGCATCGGTGCAGGCTGCCGCCGAACCCGACGCCCGGCGACTGCTGCTGACGCCGCATCTGCCACGGGTGGGCAGCGAGGGAGACCGTGCGCTGCGAACGCTTGGCCCGGCGACCGTGCTCGACGTCATCGAGCTGTTCGACGAGGCCGCAGGTGACCGGCTCGCGAGCTACGCCGATGGTGCTGCGCCGCCGCTCGCAGGCTTCTGGAGCGACAGCGAGATTGAAGGGGCGTTCCTGCCGGACCGTCGGTAGGCAAAGCCGGCGCCCGGGGCCGGGTGCTGTGCGATCAGGGGCGGGTGGCCGAGTGGTGGGAACGCTCAGACGCCGTCGATGCGCTTGAACAGCTCCGCGTAGGCGAGCCCGGCCTGCTGGCCGCTGGCCGCTGCGACGGCGTCCACCCAGTCGGCGAATCGCTGCACCTGGGCGGGATCGTCAGGGTCGGTGATGTCATGCGTGGTCACGAATTGGGTGTGGTGGCACAGCAGCGCCTCGGTCTTGGCGGCAGTCCAGCCCTCGATGTTCTCTGCGTGGTCGGGCTCGTCGGCCTCGAACAGCAGCAGCTCCTCGGGTCGGTGAGGCGGCAGGCCCTGGTCGGGGAAGAAGAATGGGTCGCGCGCAGCCACCACGCCCTCGACGGCCAGCAGTCCGGCGTGGCGATGATCGGGATGGAGCCGGTAGCGCTTCCACGGGTCGTGGCCCAGCACGACGGCGGGCCGCAGTTCGCGGATGACCTGCGCGACCTGCGCACGGGTCGCGAGGTCGCTGTCGAGCTCGCCGTCGACATGGCCGCCGAAGCGCACCTCGCCGGTGGCGCCGAGCGCGGCAGCAGCGGCACGCTGCTCGTCCTGGCGAGTCTGAACCAGCGCCGCTTGGTCGCACTCAGGGTCCCAGGTGCCTTTCGAGCCGTCAGTGCAGATGAAGTGGTGCACGACCGCGCCGGCGGCCGCCCACTTGGCCAGCGTCGCTCCGCAGTCGAACTCGGCATCGTCGGGATGCGCGGCGATAACGAGCGCCGACGCCGGCACCGCCAGATCAATCGAGAAGCCCTCAGCGCCCATCAGCAGATGCAGACCCGAACAAGCCTGCTGCGTCGAGGTCGTCGGGCGTATCGATGTCGAACTCCAGGTCGGCAATTCTCCGCACCCGCAGGTCGAGGCCGCAACGCAGCGCTTCGGTGCAGTGGGCCCTGAACGAGCCAGGCCCGTAGTGGAATTCGAAGCCGGTGCCGAGCGGCAGAGCCATCACGTTGGTGCCGTCGAGGTGCCTGTCCGGGACGATGGTCACGGTTCCGGTCTCGGCGAGTCCGGCGAGCGTCTGCGCATGCGGCAGGTCTGCATGCGCGACAACAACGTGTCCGGATCCGTCAACGTCTAGATCAAGGTCCGCTTCGAGGGCGGCGACAGCTGCGCTCATTGCCGGGTTCAGGCCGTCGACGTCGATCCACAGCACCTCGGCGCCGACCGCACGAGCCCAGTCGGCGACCTCGTCGTTGTCGCAGACGACTCGGACGGGGAGCGATCCGGCGGCCTTGACGACCTGGCTCGCCATGTTTCGCGCCAGCTCGTGGCGTTCGGTTTCGCTCAGGCGATCCGCGAGCCGGCCCTTGGCGAGCCGGAAGCCCTTGACGGGAATGAGCACGGTCGGCGTGACGCTCGTTGCAGTCACCCGCGGCGAGTGTATGACCGCTCAGATGCTCGAGCGCATTCGTGGCCGTGCTCAGGCAGGCGGCTGCGGATCGGTCCCGGTATCGCGCAGACCCAGCACCTCAGCAACTACTGCCCGAATGCCAGCTTCGGCAGCCTCACGCTTGGGCTCAAGCCAGCTCGCCAGAGGGAATGCGTCGCACAGCCCGACCCATTCCTGATCTTCCTCAGACCATTCGGTGCGGAACCGGTATTCGCTCGGGAGTTCACATGTGACCGTTACGCCACGTAATTTACCTCCGGACTGTGAGCGCTAGAGAGCGAGCACCCTGGCACGAGGGACAAGACGGTGCTGACTGAGCCGCCTGCGTGGTGGGTGCGACCGTGGTGGGCTGAGCGTCAGTTCGACGCGGGATCGGCGGCTTACGAGCCGGAGCCCAGCGAGGTCAGGTACTGGCTTGGCGACCGACAGGTTTCCGACGCTGTGCTGGCGAACACGGTGGGCCGATCGTGGACGACGGTCGGGTTGCCGGAGACGCTTGACCGGGCTGCGGTGGATCCCCGGGGGCTGTTGGTGCTGGGGCACTGGTCGCTGGACTGGTGGGTGCGGGCCGGAGACGAGTGGGTCTTCCCGTCTCGGGCGGCCGCGGTGCGGCAGCGCCTGGTGGACGGGATGCCGGTGGTTGAAACCGTGCTGCGGGTCGGCGGCGGCGATGTGGTGCACCGGGCCGCGGCCGCACGAGGTGCTTCGGTTCGGATTGATGACGCCGAGCGGCATGTCAAGCAGCGGCGGGGCATGCGGACGACAGCTGACGGCACAAGCGCCGTTCCCGAAGTGTTCGTCGTGGAGATCACCAACCACACGTCTGCACCCGTGGCCATAGCGCTCGCCGCCCGGCCGTACCACTTGGGCGCGTTCGAACATGCGGATGGCGAGAGGTGGGACTGGTCGAACGCGTGGGGCATCGACGAGATCTCCGTCGACGGCCGGGTGATGACGCTTGACGACGGACTCGGTCACGCAGCGGGCCATACCGCGGTGATCTTCGATCGCATGCCTGGCGATGTCGCAGTCGGCAGTCACGGGGCCGACTGCGCTGGCGCACTGGTGGAAGCGAGCGAACAGGCCGCCGCAGGGCAGGAGAGCTCGGTGGCGGTGAGCATCGGCGGCGCCGCGCCACCCGTCGATCCGGCAGGGACGCAATTCGGGTCGGCATCGGTGCCGCAGCCCGGGCGGGCTCCGGTCTCGGTGACGTGCCCGCAGCGGCTGGCCAACGCAGCAGCGGTCTTCCCTCTGGTCGCCGGGGCGACTCTGCGTGCAGCCGTCGTGGGACGCGGCTCGGCATTCGAATGGGACGCTGCCGGCAGCCCTGCGCTCGGCGCTGCCGTGCCCGATGCGGTGCCCGGCGTGGACCGAGTCGCCAATGGCTGGCGCCGGCGTGTCGATGCAGGTTGCCGGCTCGAGCTGCCGGCCGGCCGGCTGGCTGAAGCTGCACTGGCGGTGCGGGCTGCGCAGATGCTCTCGACTGCGCCTTTCGATGACGGCCCAGGCGTCGTGGGTCCGATGCTCGCCTCGGCGTTGTACACCGATATGCAGTTCGCCGGCGACGACCTTGTGCAGCTGCTGGCACTTGTCGAATCGGGCGTGCCCGAGCAAGTCCGCGATCTCCTGTTGCGCCAGGCCCAGGCGCAGGACTACTCGGGCGAGACCACGAGCATGGGCGTTTCGGTGACCGGCACCTCGCTCGTGCTCGCCGAGCACCTGCTGTCGCTGCATCCCGACCCGGCATTTGCCGAGGGCATCTCAGAGTTCGTGACGGCAGCGGCGCGCTGGCTGCTGACACGCGAAGCAACTCGCCGCGAGGAGCCATGGACGATCCGGGAGGGATTGCGGGCTGGCTTCCGGCTGCTGCTGCGGCTCGGCGCTGAGCGTGCGGCGAATGCCCTGCAGCGCGAGGCGATGGCGCTGGCTGAGGCACTGAAGGTCGACGTGGCCGGCACAGCGCGCCCGCGAGCCGGCTCCCGGGAACGCCGCCGTGCTCGCCTGCATGCTGCCGACGGCGGTGCCGACGCATTCGAGTCCCCGTCGTTCTACCGCGAGGTGTTGGGTCGACTGCCGTGGGAGGTGTCGTGGGACGAGACGCCGGCACCGCCGAGCCAGCGCTGGGAATGGCTGTCGCACGACACGGGGCTGTGGATCCATGCCGCGGTGCCGTGGGCGCCGCCTCTGCCATTCGTGGGGGCTGAGCCGGCCGACGGCACGCCGTCGGACTTTGTGGAGGACACCGCCGCATCGTGCGGCCACGACATCGTGGCCACCGCGCTGCTGGCCTTCGCCGAGGCTCGGCCAGCGCCCGCCCGTGCCTTCGAACGGCTCGAGTCACTGGTGTCAGTCGCATCGCCGACGCTCAACTGGCCGACTTACATGCACCCGCGGCTGCACACGGGCACCAACGGCGCGGGGCACGACCTCATGGTCGGCAGCCTGTTCGTGCGGACGCTGCTGCGACTGCTGGTCGACGTGCCCGACGGCGGCGCAGCCGGCAGCGGGGCGGAAGGTCGCGAACTGCCCGGCCTGCGGCTCGCAGCGCACTGGCCGGCAGCCTGGCTGGGCCAGCACGTCGAAGTGCACAACGTGCCGACGCGCATCGGGCTCGCGTCGTGGGCCGCGCGCTGGCACGGCGAGCGGCCGGCTCTCCTGTGGGAGGTCGTGCCCCATGACCCGGGTGTCCACCCGCCCACAGTCACAGCACCAGGACTGGACCCGGCGTTCACGGCCACGGGCTGGCAGGGCGAGGCGCTCCTTGCGCCGCCCCTTGCAGAGTGACGGTGCGGTCAGACCGATCGCGTCGCCGGACTGCCAGATCTATCCCGATGACGGCCCCGACGCCCGTGCGATGAGGCTTACGGGCCGCTCGGGCCACGGCCTCGCCCACCGGCTCAGCCGCATGACCGGTCCTCCGATCTGGACAGCGTCGGCAGCTAGGTTCGAATCCATGACGGCTCGGCCGAGTCTCGCCTTCGAGCGGCAGTGCTGGGAGGCCGGCGAGACGACGGTGGTCGGTGTGGACGAGGTGGGTCGCGGCGCCTGGGCCGGTCCCCTGACCGTGGGTGCCGTGGTGGTGTCGACCCGCGGGCGGGTCAACGGCATCCGCGACTCCAAGGAACTCCGGCCCGACGTGCGTGACGATCTCTTCGACCGCATCCGCAGTTGGGCCCGGGCGTGGTCGGTGGGTCATGCCACGGCTGGCGAGTGCGACCAGCTCGGCATGACCGAAGCGCTGCGGCTGGCCACGCGGCGGGCCCTCGAAGCACTCCCCGCGGAGCCCGACCGGGTGCTGGTGGACGGCAAGTTCAACTTCGTGGACTGGTGTCCCAGCAGGGCGCTGGTGCAGGGCGATCGGCGCTGCCTCTCGATCGCGGCGGCGTCAGTCATGGCCAAAGTGGTGCGCGACCGGATCATGTCCGAGCTGGCGGACGACTTCCCTCCTTACGGCTTCGACTCCAACAAGGGTTACCCGGCGCCGGTTCACCGGGCGGCGCTGGCCACGCACGGGCCGTGCGCCCTCCACCGGCTGAGCTGGTCATTCGCCGATGCACTGCCCGATGCAGAGCCAGTGCCGAACGCCGGGCACTGCGATACCGAAGCGGCGCTGGCGACCTACGCCCGGGTGCACTCGGGCGCCGACGTGACCCTGTTCTGAGCAGCGGCTGCGGCGCCGGCCGCGGCCTGACGCCGCTGGCACCGGCTGCTAGAAGGAGGCAGCCTCCGAGAGGGACGACCGATGAGCGCGAATGACGATCCCAACGCGGACCAGCGGGAGTTCTGGCGCACTGCCGAAGTGTGGGTGGAACAGCAGGAGCGTCTCGACACGCAGCTCGCGCACATCGGCCTCGCGGCGATGGACGTCGCCGAGCAGCTCCCACCGGGGGCGCACGTGCTCGACGTGGGCTGCGGCTGCGGACAGACGTCGCTGCAGTGGAGCGAGCGGGTGACCGGTTCGGTGCTGGGCGTCGACATCAGCGACCTGCTCATCGGGGTGGCGCGGCGCCGCGCAACCGGCCACGCCGCGGAGCATCCCGCAGCAGCGCCCATCAGCTTTGCGGTGGCCGATGCGCAGACGGCCGACATCGAGGCGCTGGCGGCAGCAACCCCGGCCATCGACGGCAGCTTCGGCGGCTTCGACTTGGTCTATTCCCGTATGGGCGTGATGTTCTTCGCCGACCCGGTGGCTGCGTTCGCCAACCTGCGCGCCGCGACTCGACCCGGCGGGCGCCTCTCATTCGTCTGCTGGCAGACGCCGCGGCAGAACCCGTGGCTGATCACCGTCAACAAGGCAGTGCTGGAGATCGTGGAGATGCCCGAAGGCGGTCCAGCGGCGAATCCGTTCGCGTTCGCCGATCCCGACTATGTGCGGGAGATCCTCGGGGGCGCGGGCTGGGACGGCATCGAGCTCGAGCCCCACGACACCGAGATGGTCTTCAGCAGCGCAGGCACACTCGACGAGACCGTGGATTTCGCCATGGACCTGGGCATTGCTCGACGGGCACTGCGAGGTCAGCCACCTGAGAAGCATGCCCAAGTGCGCGACGCCATCGCCGCTGTGCTGGAACCGCACCAGACACCCGACGGCGTCGTGTTCCCGGCCGCGTTCTGGATCGTCACCGCCCGCAATTGAGGACGGGCGGGCGAACTCAGAGGCACTCGGACTCGCCGATGTCAACCATGAAGGGACCCGTCTCGTTGTAGTCGGCGAAGTGCTCCTCGGTGTCGAAGCGATCGAGGTCAGCCAGGCCGTGCGCCACCGCCGGAGCGCCGCCTGATCGCTCGAGCCAGTCCGCGAACGTCTCGCGCGCATCGCGCTCTCCCACGTAGCGGTCGACGATCCGCACGACCGCCGCGGGCGCATTCTTCGCGGGCAGTCGCAGCGCTCGGGTCCCAAATCTGATCTGCTCCTGGCCGACATGGCCGCCGAGCAGCAGCTGGTAGCCGGGTGCCGACTTGGCATCGACGCGTCGCTCGATGCCGAAAAAGCCGATGTCCGCGACGTGGTGCTGGCCACAGCTGTTCATGCAGCCCGAGATGTTGATGCGCAGCCCTGGGACTTCGGCCAGTCCGGCCTCTTCGAGCGCATCGGTGATCGCATCGGCCAAGATTGCGGACCAGGTGACTGCCGAGGTCCAAGAGCTGGGGCTCTATGACTGACGAGGGACAATCGGCAGCCCCGGGCGACGACGTCGAGGGTGATGCCCCGAAAATCACTTGAAGTCGGTTTGGGACCCAGAGTTAGGCTGCTCCCATCGGTTCAAGTGCGGCAAGGCGGTGACCATGGCAGTTCGGAGTGAAGGCACCCTCGAAGAGACTGCCCGCCGCGGCGACGAGATCTATGAGCGAGACATCAAGCCGACTCTCGCCGACGACCAGCACGGCCGCTACGTGGCCATCGATGTCAACAGCGGAAATTGGGCCATCGCTGACACGCTTCGGGCGGCGACTGACGAAATCCACGCGCATCGTCCCGACCCATCGGCCGTGTGGTGCCTGCGCGTGGGTTACCGCGTGCTGCGCCATTTTGGCGGCCGACCGTTCCCACCAGAGGGATGATCGAAGGCACGGTCAATGAGCGGCTCGAAGCCGCGGTCACGCTGACGGTCGGCGGCACGTCGGGGCGCGAGAGCAGCGTGGACGCTGTCGTCGATACTGGCTACAGCGGCCATTTGACGCTTCCGCCGTCGATCGTTGCCAGTCTCGGACTGCGGCCGGCAGGCACGAGCCGGGCGATGCTGGCGGACGGCAGCGAAGTCCGATTCAACTTCTACGGTGCAACTGTCCTGTGGGCAGGACGAGCGCTGGACATCCAGGTGGACGAAGCAGACGCGGTGCCACTCGTTGGGATGGACCTGCTCCACGGCCACCGCCTCCAGATCGATGTCAAGAACGGTGGAAGCGTCCTTATCGAGACATCCGCTGTTTGAGCGTTGGCCCCTACCTAGGGCGGCACGCTGCTCCTCGGTTGGCGCGGTAGATCTGTTCGAGGTTGAGCCACAACTGCGCCGAGGTGCCGAGCGCAGCAGAGATGGCTGCGGCCAAGTCGGGGGTGACCTCGATCTGCGCATCGAGGACGTCCGCGACAACCTGCACCGGCTGATCCATCAGCTCCGCGAATTGCGGAATGGTCCAGCCACGCGCAGCGAGTTCATCTGCGAGGTGCTCGCCAGGAGGAAACACCTCTGCTGCCACAAGCTTCGAAGACAAGTTGGTGTACCTCCGCTTCGATTTGATTGTCCACGTAACCGACAGTGATCTGAACGGGCCAGAGCAGCGAGTTATCGCAGTTCTGGATGCGGCGTCGGTGCCCGTGAGCGGTCCTGCGCCACTTCCGTCACCCGATTCAAGATCGTACGATGGCCGCTGGTGTGCGGGTTGGCGGTCGTGAGTCTGGGGTCGCTGTGAGTGAGTACCTGTCGCCCGAGCAGTTGGCCCGTCGTGATATCGACGAACAGCTGGAAGCCTGCGGCTGGGTGGTGCAGGACTACAAGACAGCAGCGGTGGCTGCGGCCCCGGGTGTTGCCGTGCGCGAGGTCCAGACCGCAGCGGGTCCGGCCGACTACGTGCTCTACGTGGACGGCCAAGCCGTAGGCGTCATCGAGGCCAAGAAGGTCGGCAGCACGCTCACCGGCGTCGAGTATCAGACGCGCAAGTATCAGAGCGCCTATCCCGATGAACTCCCAGCGTTCGAAGTCGATGGGGAGCTGCCGTTCGGCTACGAGTCGACCGGTGCAGAGACCCGCTTCACGAGCGGGCTGGATCCCGTGGCAGCGAGCCGACGGGTGTACATCTTCCATCGACCCGAGACGCTCGCTCGCTGGCACGAGGACTTCATCAACGGTCGCGGCGCCGGACTGCGTGCCGGTATCCCGCTCTTGCCCGAGATCGGTGAGGACGCCGACTCGATGGGCCTGTGGCCTGCGCAAGTCGAGGCCATCCGCAATCTTGAGCAGTCATTCCGGGAGAACCGTCCTCGGGCCCTCGTCCAGATGGCAACTGGGTCTGGCAAGACGATCACTGCGGCCAATGCCTGTTATCGCCTAGTGCACCACGCTGGTGCCCAGCGCATTCTCTTTCTCGTCGATCGGGCCAACCTCGGTCGCCAGGCATTGGCGGAGTTCCAGAAGTTCAGGGTCCCTGGTGACGGCCGCAAGTTCACCGAGCTCTACAACGTCCGGCATCTCACGTCGTCGCAGCTGGACATGGCTGACGAAGCTGCGGCCAAGGTCCACATCTGCACGATTCAGCGCCTGTACTCGATCCTGCGCGGCGACGAGAGCGGGAGCGACAACGCCGACCTCGACGAGCAAGGCGGATTCGATGCCGAACCACCCGACTTGGTCGAGGTCGCGTACAACCCCGCCGTGCCCATCGAGTCCTACGACCTGATCATCATCGATGAGTGTCACCGCTCGATCTATGGCGTGTGGAGGCAAGTGCTCGAGTACTTCGATGCCTTCCTGGTGGGACTCACAGCGACGCCGGGCGTTCAGACGCTCGGATTCTTCGAACAGAACTTGGTGATGCGCTACACGCACGAGCACGCCGTGGCGGACAAGGTCAACGCACAATTCGAGGTGTTCCGAATCCGCACGGAGATCACCGAGTCTGGCGGCACTGTGCCGGCGCAGTTCGTTGCCGAGTTCCGCGACCGTGAGACCCGTGCGATCAGCGTGAAGAAGGTCGACGCCGACATCGACTACGACGCCTCGCAACTCGACAAGCGCGTTGTGGCTCCCGATCAGATCCGCACCGTCGTGCGGACGTTGCGAGATTCGCTGCCGGTCATGTTCAAGGACCGCGAGCGCCGAGATGACGGTCTGCTGCAGCACATCCCCAAGACGCTGATGTTCGCCAAGGATGACAGTCACGCCGACGACATCGTCCAGATCGTCCGGGAAGAGTTCGGTCTCGACAACGAGGGCGCTGTCAAGATCACCTATCGGTCGGGAGAGGGCGGCGACAAACCCGAACAGCTACTGCGGGAGTTCCGCAACGGCTTCAAGACGCGCATCGCAGTCACCGTGGACATGATCGCCACTGGCACAGATGTGAAGCCGATCGAGTGCGTGGTCTTCATGCGCCTGGTGCGCAGCCGCAACTTCTTCGAGCAGATGAAGGGGCGTGGTGTGCGGGTGATGGAAAGGGACCTCCTGCGTCGGGTCACTCCCGATGCCGAGGCCAAGGATCGCTTCGTGATCGTGGACGCCGTGGGCGTCACCGAGCTTGATCTTCACGACACGGTGCCGCTCGAACGCAAGCGAGGCGTGAGCTTCGACCGGCTGCTGAACCTGATCGGCGTCGGCTCGGTTGACCCAGATGTCGTTTCGTCGGCAGCTTCACGCCTCGCCCGTTTCGATCGTCGCATGACGGAACAAGATCGGGCCGATGTCGAAGATGCCGCCGGTATTCGGTTGGCAGATCTGGTGCGCGGAATGGTCGACTCCCTCGACCCTGATCGTCAGTATGCGTTGGCGGCTGAGAACGCGGGCGTCGACGATCCCACGACCGAGCAGGTCGCTGCCGCCGGAACGAAGCTGATTCAGGAGGCCGTACTGCCGCTGGCCAGCAACGCTGCCCTACGCCAGAAGCTGATCGATGTCAGGCGCAGCTACGAGCAGGTGATCGACACAGCATCGAAAGATCAAGTGATCTCGGGCGAATTCTCTCTTGAGGCGCGGGATCTGGCGATGTCGCAGGTCGAGTCGTGGCAGCAATTCATCGACGACAACAAGGACGAGATCACGGCACTCGATGTGCTCTACAGCCAGCCCTATGGCAGCGGCCTCACATACACCCAGATCAAGGAGCTGGCGAACGCAATCGAGAAGCCGCCGTACCGCTGGACTCCGGATTCGCTGTGGAAGTCCTACGAAACACTCGACAAGTCGAAGGTGCGTGGCTCAGGGCACCGCGTCAGCACCGACTTGGTGAGTCTCGTGAGATATGCCCTCGGCGAAGCAAACGAGCTGGTCGCATTTCCAGACCTAGTCAACGACCGCTTCGAAGCGTGGCAACTGCAGCAGTCGAACGCCGGCCGCTCGTTCACACCCGACCAAGCGCGATTCCTGGAACTCATCAAAGACCGCATCGCCACCAACCTCGGCATCGAACCCAAAGAGCTGGCGGCTCCACCGTTCAGCACCCAGGGTGGCCTCGGCAAGGCGCGCCAGCTCTTCGGCGACGAACTCGACACGCTGCTCAGCGAACTCACGCTCGCCCTCGCCGCATGACTGATGACCTCTCGCCCGGTTGGGTGCGGGCAACGATCGGCGACATCGCAGACGTGCAGCTAGGTCGACAGCGCTCACCGCAACATCACAGCGGCCGTCACATGCGTCCATACCTTCGTGCCGCCAACGTGACGTGGAACGGAATCTCCTTGGACGATGTGAAGGAGATGAACTTCGACGACAGCGATTTCGAGACCTACCGGCTTGAACCGGGCGACCTCCTGCTGAACGAGGCCTCGGGTAGCCCGAACGAAGTCGGTAAGCCAGCCATCTGGCAAGGCGAGATCGAAGACTGCTGCTTCCAGAACACCCTGCTACGGCTGCGAGCACGCGGCATCGATCGGGACTATCTGTACTGGTACTGCTTCTACTCAGCCCTGACAGGGAGGTTTGGCGCGGCAGGCCGGGGTGTCAACATCCGACACCTCGGCAAGCGAGGTCTGACACGATTCCCGATAGCGGTACCGCCGCGTACCGAGCAGTCGCGCATCGTCACAGCTATCGAAGAGCACTTCTCCTGCCTCGACGCCGTCGAGGCAGCGCTCTTGGCTGCCCAGCAGAAGGCCGATGTCCTGCTGAGGGCCATGGTGGGTGAGGTATGTCGCGGCGCGTGGGAGACGGTTCCGCTCACGGAGGTCATCACTTCCCTCCGGAACGGAGTCTTTGTCTCACGACCGGCGCCGGAGCCTCCTGGCAGACCGATCTACCGGATCAGTGCCGTCCGACCACTGCGGCTTCGACTTGACGATGTCCGGTACGCCCGTCCAGAACCCAAGGGGGCCGACGACTACGCCGTGAACTCGGGTGACGTTCTGTTCACCCGTTACAGCGGCAATCCGAGCTATGTCGGTGCGGCGGCGGTCGTTCCCGACGCGGGCAGCGGGGTTCTGCATCCCGACAAGCTGATCCGCGTGGTGGTCGACCGGGCTCAGGTCTTGCCAGAGTGGCTCGCGGCGTATGTGTCGGTGGGCGAGGGTCGTCGCCAGATTGAGATGAGGCTCAAGACCACCGCGGGCCAGGTCGGGATCTCTGGGAGCCGACTCAAGAGCGTTCCCGTCGCAATGCCGCCTTTCGACTACCAGCGCTCCGCCGTTGCGAGAATCGTCGGTGTCATGGCCGATCAGGAGGGCATCGAGAAGCAGTTGACGACGTTGCGAGGGAAGTCGTCGGCGCTGAGGCGCTCAATTCTTGCTAGCGCGTTCGCGGGCCTACTCCCGCCATGGCACTGTGACGGGAATTCCACCTGACTTGGGAGAGCAGCGAATGCCCATCATCGCCGAGTCGGGACTCAGGCTTCTGCGTGAGCGACAGAGTCTCGGGCGTGGTCATGGACATCAAGGAACTGCTCGTGAACCGCCCCGGCGAGCATCAGGAAGTCTTCCCAGGTTACGCGGGTGACCTGTCCGTCCTCCTTCATCTTCGCGAATGATCGTTCAGCAGTTGTGTCGCCAATGCCCTCGGAGTCGGCAATAAGGTCGATCTGCCACCCGTTTCGAAACGCAGATTCTAGTGTGGCATGAGTTGCAAACAAGTCATCAAGAGCGACCACGTAGTTCTCAAGGCGTTCATAATCGCGCTTACCAAAGGAATGACCTGGCTTCTTCAATTCGACGAGATGCAGTGAGCTTCCGACACTGATGAGTGTGAAATCAGGCTGCTTACGTTCATGGGCGATAGCGATTTCCAGTTCTCCATGATCGTGATCTCGGAGCCACTCGACCAACAGGTCTCGAAATGATTTTAGATTCTGATTCACGGTGATCACAAACCAACCCGGCCTTATGAGCCACGGTGCTTTTGCTATCAATTGGTGAAGATCAGCTTCGATGGTACCCGGTTGACGGATCAGCCGTTTCAACTCCTCGATTGACCTGACACGTTCAAGCGCTATCTGGGCATAGCTGGCCATCTCTGCCATGTGAGCTTTGCCAAACACATCCAATAGATCATCGAGTGTGGCGGAATCTTGGCCCGAGATGCTCTTGAATGCCCCGATCAGAGCTTGATGTGGAGCAACCGCTAGGACGACATCGGCCAGGTCATTGACGTAATCCGGATCGCCGAGTTCGTCCTCTGCCGCAAAGCCTCCAATCTTCTTGCCGAGTTCCATGACGGCGTCGACGATGTCGGCCTCGCCGTACCTATCTTGAGCTCGTTGCTGGAGCCTCGATTCCCTGAGAAACCGAGCAGCTTTGGTTTCGCGGCGGGGGCCAGCGGCGAGTGCGGCGACTTGCTTGATTAGTTCCTTTCCCCATTGGCGAAATGCGTCGCCCTTCTCGGAGTCCCAGAGAATACTCTGGCGATCGGTCCGCACGAGGTCGTCGTCATTATCGTCGTCCAGCCATTCAGCATGGATCTCACCAACGAGATAGGAGCGCGTTGCGAACTCGCCGGTAAAGCCCGCTGGTTGTTCGAAGTCACGCGTAGTCGCTACGATCTTGCCTCGCGCGTAGATGCGTACGCCAGCAGACTCTTCGTCTTTATAGGCATCCTTGGCATGTGCGAGCCAGCCAGTCACGGGATGGTTGTCGTTCTCGATCTTGACTGGCCGATCATCGACGGAGATACGTGTAGCAGTATCGATGGGAATCTGGAAGTGACGGATCGCGAGTTCGGTACTGGATTCGGAGTCACGGACCCTTACGCTGAAATCGTCACGAGCGAGAGCGAATCGTCGCTCTAACCCTGACTATTCATGAGGGCGCGGGTTGGGGGCGTTGGGGCCGGTTTTCGGCGTCGGTTTGAGGGTCGGCGGGGGCGATGCGGTGTTGGCTGTGTCGGTGGCGGGTGGTTGGGGCGGTTGTGGGTGCGTTCGGCGGTTGTGGGTGCGTGTGGGGTGGGGCTGCGGGCGCGGGCGGTGGCCGTGTTGGGGGGGCGTGGGGGTTCAGCGGGGGTGCTGGGCCGCGAGGAGCGCTCGGGCGCCGGGAAGCCGCGTGGGAATGCGTATGAGGGTGCGGCGGGCTCGGCGGCACACGATGCCGGGCAGGTGCCACAGTTGCCATCGGAGCCGTTTGGGTGCTGCTTTGGCGAGAGCGCCGGTGAGCTGGTGTGTCTGGAACCATGTCACGAGCGCGAGCGAGATGAGGCACATGGCGGTCCAGGCGCGGTTGGCGTTCCAGGCGGCGAACGGCATTCGTGCCAGGCCGGAGTCTTTGAGCCGTTCGATGCTGTTCTCGACGTGGGCGTGGTGGCGCATGAGCGTGTCGACATGGGCGGGGCTGCCGGGCGCGTCGGTGAGGAATCCCCAGTAGCGGAAGGCCTCTGAGGGGAACAGGCTGCGCCGGGCGCCGGCGTGGAGCGGCTCGCGTCGGACGATCAGCCGAGTCCCCTCGGGCCACTCGGTCAGGTCCACGAGCTCGGTGAGCTCGGCGACCTGGGTCCGGTTGGGCTTGCGGGCGGGCTTGGGGTTCGGCGCCGCAGGGACCCACATGTCGTGGTCGAGGCGGGCGGCGGCTATCGCTGCGTCGATGCCGTCGGTGGCGCGCGCGGTGACTGCGAAGCCGACGTTTCGGTCCCTGCACCCCAAGGCGATGCGCGCCGAGCATCCCGCCGCGTCGATGCGCACCAGCAGCCGCCGCCGCACCAGGTCCTTGGGGTCGCCGGCGCGGTGGCCCGCAGCGTCGGACTCGGGCAGCATCGAGATCGCACGGTCGAGCACGTGCAGGTGATCGGCGATGCTGTTCGCCGCCGCGTTGCCCGATCGCAGCATCCCCCACAGCGGCTCCCCCTCGTCGGTGGAGCACACCATCGGGTGGAACCCATAGCCGCCCTTGTAGTGCGGCGCCGCGCCTTGCTTGTTCTCCGAGTGCACCTCGACCAGCGTCGAGTCGATGTCCACCACCAGCGGCCCCGTCGCCGGCGTCTGAGGCCACACCCGCTCGCGCACCGCCCCCGCCGCCTGCCACAGCCCGTCGAGCTCCTCGTCGCCGACACCGCTGAGCGCACGCCACAGCGTCGAGTCCGACGCCACCGGCCCGAACAGCTCCGGCTGCGCGCGCAGATGCTCGATGTCGCTGCACGCCTCCCCGCCGCCCGCCAGCGCCAAGCACAGATGCGTCAACAGCACCCCCCGGTCATGGACCGGCGCCCGCTCCCCGCGCGGCACCAGCGCCCCCGACAGCTCCCCCGCCAGCCCCACCCGGTCCGCGAAGCCGCCCAGAACGAACAGCCCCACGCCCGACACTGCCCGGTCCCCGCCAGATGTCAGCACCGCACCCGACACGCTTCTAAGCTTCACCTCGGAGATGCCTTTCCGATCCGCACAATGTGTGCCTCGACAACACACATCGTCGCAGGTCAGAAAGGCTTTTCCGCGGACGCGAAAACCCCGCCACCCCAATTCCCATGAATAATCAGGGCTA
>JAJEBN010000028.1 GCA_022822525.1 Acidimicrobiia bacterium
CCCAGATGACATCCACCACAGCCTTGGTCAGAGCGCGCATGATGAAACCGGCCTCCACGGTCGTCAGGTCAAGGACGACCCCACCAATACACCGGGGAACCAGACGACCCGTGGACGGCCACCTATCCGCGCGGCCCCTTAATCGCGAAGTCGACATCGGACAACGAAGCCTTCTGGGAGCTGGTGTCGAGCCACCATTCTCTGCTGGCCGCTCACGCAGATGCGGTGATCGAGATCACCGAGAGCGACGCCTTCAGCCAGCGGGCCGCTGACACCCTGGACGATCTGCTGCACGCAGCCCGCATGGCAGTTACCCAAGGCGACCCGGAGTCACAACGCCAGTTAGCCACCGATCTGTTGGATTTTGGCCACCGACTTGTCGAGCAACCGCTCAAGCTGCACTTGGGCATCGCCTGCGCGGCGACAACAGACTGGACGTTCGGATCGACGCAGGGCCGCGATGTCAAAGCGCTGGTCCAGATCGCCGAACAGAAGAACTGGTGCATCGGGTCACTGCTCGGCAGACCCGACATTCGAAACGCGTTCGCTCATCGCGACTACTCAGTCCGAGGCGATGGCTTGATCGAACTGCGCCCATCGAGGCACAGTGCGCAGAGCCGTCCGGTGCCGGTGGTGTCATCGGAAGAGCTATGCGACGCGGTGTTGGCGATCAGCGAAGCCTGTGGCGCCATGGACATGGCGTACGCGCTCGTCACTGGCCACAGTGTCACCGATCCGATCGAGGGGGCGTCCCCATTCCTGATCCACACCGTCGCCAATGGTCTCTTGGAGTGGGAAGAGATCGCGCTCCATCAGATCGACGATGCCGTCATCATCGATGCTTGCTGCACCCCTCCTGTGAAGTTCGCGGCAGTCGGCACGCTCGCATCGCTCGTCGGCGATGCCGAGCATCTCACCATTCGCTTAACTGCCGACGACGCCCGACACGAAATTCAGCTGCCGGTCCGCGGACTCAAGGAATGGTCACATTTCGAGGGAGAGGTTGCTCGTTCGACTGCGTTCTGGGTTGCGTGGCATCAAGCCACGATCGATGGCGCACCTGCGTTCACGGCGGCACAGGTCCGAAAGGCGCTCGCTGTGCAGACTCTTGAGCTCATAATGGATGACCCTCGCCCGTTTAGCGAGACCAAGCATGACCTCGCTAGCGCGCGAAGCGCAGCCAACGGAATCGGCGATCGATCTCTAGCCAAGGCAATCGCCGGCGGCATCGGCTGGAAGGCCAGGGTCGAGGCCGGGCATCGGCCGGAAAGCGACCCGATCGACCGGTTGATCGAGATCGCTGCCACGGAAGTTGAGCCGGTCACAGAGTGGATAGTTCCCGAATGAAGAACATTCTGTAGGGCCGATGCTGATGCAACCGCGTCAGCGCGGCCATCTTGTGACGAGGTCCATGCTCCCTGCAAGGCGCAACACCGCATAGTTGAACCGAAACCTCGACTAGGCGGATTTGTACAGCCTTCTAGGCCTAGTCACAGGATCCATGCTCTCGGCAATTGCCGCGCTCTGGCGGTGGCCGCGCGCGACGATTCGTGGGCCTCGCTGCACCGGGGCCGATGCAGATTCTCGGGAACAGTGGCATGACATCGAACGAGAACGACTCAGAACCCGATGCCGAGTTGCCTGGCTTGGATTGGCTTGATGCGCCGGCATTCTCAGGGAGGCTCGATACCGACGACGGAAGAATTGAGACTCTGTCTTGGGAAGATCCCGATGTCTCGGCCGAGATTACGAAGGTGCCGTCGTGCCGTGAGCTGGTCGTCCTCGTTCAGCGGCGGTTCACCATCTCTATCTCCGACGGTGTCGACCTCCCCGATGACTTCACCCTGCACCTGTATACCGAGCCCGGAGTTGCGGCAACTTGCGATATCCGCATCCCCGCCCGATCGATTGTCTGTGGACCGCGGCCAGCTTCGATGGCAGCGGACCAAGCCCATCACACCTTGTTCCTGTCCGACCCGGCGCACGTGACCATCGGCGGCGACCACTGGGCCATCGAGCCTCAGCCTGGGACAGACGTTGCCGGGGCCTCGTTACGTGTGACGAATGCTCAGGAGATCCTCAGCATTAGCTGCTCAGTGCCGATTACATCACTCGAGAGCACAGGTGACCATGACTACAGCTTGAACCTGCAAGCCAGCGCGGCTGTCGTTGTGCACAGCGGAACCGCGAGCTTTCATCCGCGGCTGCGGTCCGTGTCCGTATCCGGCAGCGGCAACGTACGGGCGCTCGACGGGGTGCACGACTGCCACGTCGAGATCGCTGGCAGTCTGGAGGTGCACCGTGAGCTCGTCGACAGCGAGATCACCATTGGCGGGTTCTTCGAGGCGCTCGGCCCAGCTCGCCTCGGTCAACGAAGTCTGCGGTGCGAGAACGCGCACCTGAGCGGCGCTCTGGAATCCGTTGACGAGGTGCGATGCAAGCAGCTCCAAGTCGAAGGCCCGATCGAACAGGCCAGCATGATCAAGGTGGACACGCTCGACTGCCGTAGCTCGATCACGGCCGGACACGTGACCGTCAGCGGCGATACCGCTGTACACCAGAAGGCCACCTGCCGGAGGTTGGAGGGCGGTGGCAACATCGAGATCAGAGGCGATCCGTCGGGTGTCGACTCGTTGACCTGGAATCCTGCCGGAAGCGGCAATCGCCTTGAGTTCCGACATCCTGATGCTCGGATACCGCTCGTCTTCGTGGAAGCGGCGGGCTCGGATGGCGCTCCTCCCGAGCTGCACCTTGCGCAGGGCTCGGAGATTCTGCAGCTTCACACCGGTACCCCTGAGTTGACGATTGCGATATTGCGGATCGGCACCTTCAAGGGGCCCGCATGGCGAGCAGCGATTGGGCTGGAACTGAAACGCAACGGCACTGTTCTTCGGCTGACTGAAGGAACACTCCAACTGCGCCTCGCCGAAGACACGCCCCGCTTCTCGCTCGAGGTCCCGAACCCCACCAAGGTCGAGGTTCTCGAGTGCCCGAGCGACATCCCCAAAGTGTCGATCCGCGGCGACGGTGAGGTGAGCTTCGCCGACCAAGTCACATCGGCTCGGCTTCGACGCGTTGCGCTCACTGGCCGCGTGCAGTTCCGCAGTTCGATGCACATCGATGAGTTGGCGGCAGCGGCTTGGCCGGCCGACGCGCCTGAATCAGTAGCCGAAGAGACCAACTGGGCACCGAGCCTGAATCTCGACACCGGAACCGTTGTAGAGAAGACATCCGGAGTTTGCCGTCTCGATCACCTACAAGCGAGAATCACCGGCGACCCGAAGCGCGATTTCACGCTAGAGCACGTCGAATCTCAGGGCAGCGGCGATGGACATCTGACCAACGTCAACGTCAACCAGCTGCCCGAGGATCAGATTCCGCTGCTGAAGCATCTTCGAGTGCTTGAAGTATCTGGAACTTCCCTCAAGCATCTGGCCGGTGAACGAACATGGATTCGGAGCACCCTCGTGGCACTGACCCGCAAGCCGTACCGATCGAGACGAGCCGAGACCGGCGACAACGGTTCGAAGTCCCTGACACGAGACCAAGTTCGGGCCCGCGCCGAGACTGCGGCTCAACTCGCAGACATCCTCGGAGGCAAAGTCAATTCGGGCGCTTCCCGTGCCTGGCTGCACTGGGCCGTCGCACGGCTCCAACATCGCGGGCTGAACGCATGGTCGATCGAGAGACCGCTCCGCGCGGCATACCGCACGATGGGCTACGGCTACAGGCCACGGCCAGCCCTGCAGACTTGGCTCGCTCTCGCGCTTGTCGGTCTCGGTTATGCATGGCTCGGCGGGTATGCCGGCAACGCCGCCGACATCAGCTTCGGATGGCAATGGATCGAACGCTTCATCGAGATCCTCCTGCTGCCAATTGGCTACCTCCGCCTCGGAGCTACGGAGGCGAGCGCTGTGTTCAAACCGGCCGCTGCCGACCTCGTGGGCCGAATCCTCATCGGACTGCCCTTTCTGTTCGTTGTGCTTGGAACCCGGCAGTACTTCCGCTCACCGGTCGGTCATGGCGAACGCACCGGAAGAGACTGACCGGGCCACGATCGCGGGCACGGCTTCAGGCCAACTTGGCGCGTATCGCGTTGTGAGCGCAGACACAGACGAGAATGGCTTGAACCGCGTCCGTTCAGTCCGAGCACTCAGCCGCCGGGCCATCGGCCAGCGAACTCCCAGAGGAGGGGCTTGACGTGCAGCAGCATTCGTTGCGGGGTGCTCGGCGGCGAACGCACGCGCGGTGCAAGGTTCGGCTCACTGCTTCGCACGGCGGATGTTCAGTTGTCCGTTTCGGTCGCTATCTCGGTCGAGATAGAGGGTCTGCGTCATTCCCCAAGCGTTCGTCAGCCTTGATGCGACCCTGAGGGCTACCGCGCTGGTTTCGTCTGAATCAGCTGGTAGCCGCTCAAGTTCGATGTGCCACAACAAGTCCTCATAGGGGCATCCTTGACTCCGCTTGTCGTAGCCCTCGGGCTCGCGATAGCCGACAGCGAGGTTGCTCAAGACTGCACCAGTTGTGTCAGGCAGCGCCACGACCAAGAGGTGTCGTTGTCCCATCGCTCCTGCGCCAATGCGTCGAGCGAGTTCGAGCGTGGCCCAGGTGAAGCTCGCGTTGGTGACGAGTCTGACGAGCTTGGTGACAACTTCGCATTGACTGGTCTGTACCCGAAAGCGATCGCTGAGGCCGAGTTCAATCGCACCGTTGCGGTGGATTGCGACGTATCGTCCCCACGGCATGTCATCTCCGGACTGCGAAACCAGCGCGGTGGCATGCGCAGTCGGAACCACCTTGGTGCCGAAATGGATGGTGCCGTTGCCAATCTCCATGTTCTGGTGATCCATCAGGTGCGTCGCGGCGTCTTCGCTCTCGAAACGCTCGACGTCGGGGTCGTACGGCAGGATCAGCAATCGGAAGGCGAGTTCCTGGACACGGTTAGCCAGACCTCGCCGAGCGAAGTCGGCTCGGTCGGTCGTGTCTAGGGCCTCGACACGCAGATGGCGCCGCCACCGCGCTCGGACGAGTTCAGTCTCGGTCAGTGATTCCATGGGTCGCTCCTCATCGCGAGCTTCAAGCTCGCCGTGAGATCGGCGGCAAGTTCTCGTGATTGCTGTCGCAACGCAGGTCGTCTGCGCACCGGAGGCGTCAAGTGCACTTCGAGTCGATCGTGCGGTTGAATTCGCATCTCGGCGCTATGAGGGCTGCGCGTTTGCTCATCTCGAGTGCGCCATGGCAGGTGCCCGGCGCCGCTGAGCAGCACCCGCACAGCGAAGTGGCTGGTGCGATTGGCTGAGTCGATCTGGTCCAGTACGGAGCCCGCAAACTCCAAGACTCTCGTCACCCGATCAGATATGTCCTCTTCAATGATCGCGGGCAGTGCCCGCATCGGCGAGCCAGTGCGCATCGCCGGTTGCGAGACCATGGTGCTTCCGTCGGTGTGCAACTCGACCTGACATCGTTCGTCACGCTGATCGAGGACGATTGACTCGGGCGTAAGGCGCTGTTGGGTTCCTGCCGTTGTGCTCAGTACGGCGCTCGCCCCTGTCAGTGCTTCGCGTAACAGATAGCGATGCAGTTCAGCATCATCGAGCTGGCTCGCCCTGAGAACGGCTCGCGCGGGTCCCACTGCGACCGCCACCACAAGCTCGGCGCTCCCGCCGAAGCCGCGCTGGGGCAACAACTCACCAGCTCGCTCGTTCAGCGCAGCGGCGTCGAGGGGCATCGCTTCGACGCCTCTCTGGAATTCGAACAAGGCGCGAAGCACATTGTCCCGGAGCTGCGCCGCATCGCTGAATGAACCTGTGTAGTGGCCGCTCTCCCACGCTCTGACCTCGTTTACGAAGCGCGCCTGATCGTCCGAGCGGGCCGATCCGTCATGCACGAACGCCAGCACCGGTGTCGACTCAAGAGCCTCTCGATACTCCTCGTGCGTTGGCGAGAGACCCGATTCCATTGGCTGCCCGTACTCGGAGCCCAAGATCAGGATCATCACATCGGCATCGCGAACCGCTGCCAGGCACTCGGTACGCGGAGCGCTCGGCGACGCGCCAAAGTCCTCGGCCATCACCGCCTGCAGCCCCAGCGTCTCGATCGCGCTGCGAACGCCATCGCGCCACTCCTCTTGGCCGCGCATCACTGAACTGACAAAGACCCTCACTGCCCTGATGCCTCCATTGGCTGCCTTGGCCTGCTGCGCCGGCGGATTCCGGCAGAGAAATTGAACACGGAAGCTGGGACGCGCTCAGCAGGACTTGCAGGCAGGCAGCGCTTCCAGCAACTTCTGGATCGGGTCGAGGTCGCCCGAAGCAGATCCACCTCCGCCAAAGTGAATCCTCTTCACGTTGCCGTGGTTGTCCTTGACCACAAACTCCGCAGTCCTGTTGTGATACGCATTGGCACACTCCTGAACGGAGAGCGATCCTCCGCTGAGGAAGCACCAACGCGTGATCCTCTTGGTCAGCTGATCGCGCGAAGTCTCAACGACCAGCAAATCCTTCTTGCTCATCGCAGAATCTCCCATCTGCTTGTCACAGGCGAGCGCCGCCTGACATCGGCCACCACTGATTGCTTGTAGTGGCGATGCACACCGTTGCAGCGGGGTGTTACATCAAAGAAGTACGAACGGCCTCCGCCCGTCGCCCTGAGCAGCGCAGAAGTTGAACTCAGTCGGTGAACTGGCCGTAGGCGAGGCCGCGGACGTGGGGTTCAGCATCGAGGAGCTTGCGGAGACCGGCAATCTCAGCTTCGTCCCAGCCGAGTGCGGCGCAGACGGCGGCATCCCAGAGTTCGCGAACTTCGCACTCGCCGTCGCGGTACTGCGATACAGGCTTGCGCCTTGTGGCAGCCCAGCAATCGGCTAGCGCGGCGCAGCTCTGCTGGTCGGCGAGATCAGGCACCGGCAGGCTGTTGACGATCGCCGGGGTGTAGTTGGGGAAATCCAACGCACGACCGGGATTTCGCATCAGCAGCAGCCGTCCGGGAGTCGAGTTGAGGAACACAGCGGCAGCCTTGGCCTGGTCCCTGCTCATGCCGGTCACCGGCATCCAGCCGTGACCGACGTACTTGCGGCCCGAAGCGACGGCGGTTAGGCGTCCCGTGCTTGTGCGCTGTCCGGCCGTCACGAGCAGGTACCCGGCCTTGTCGAGGACTGGCGACGACCCTGACCTCTTGTGGACCCAGTGTTCGTCGGGCGTGGCCTGGATCCGCTGTTGCCCATCCGCGCCCTTGGTCTTGAGTATCGGAAAGGACCCCGGGGCGTCGGCCGTCGAGACGCGATGAGCGACGGCGAGCGAGGGTCGCGTCAGGTGGCACGACATTCCTTGTTCGCCGAGCGTCCACAGAGCTTCGTGTTCGGCGAATTCCGCCGCCGCTTCGGCAAGGACTGGCGATCGCCATATGGCCGCCGTCCAATCACCTTGCCGCATGCGATCGGCCGGCCACTCCGAGACCTCACCCCAGCCGTCGCCAAGGACTCCCACGCCACGTGCTTGGACTGCTGCGAACAGCTCTGCCACTTCCACATCGTCGCTGGGGAAGCGATCGAGCGTGATGAACCTGGTAGGCGAGTCGTCACCACGGCGCCGTCGCAGGACGATGATGCTCTCGTTGATGTTGGTGTTCTGGCTGAGGTTGATGTTGCCGGGCTGATGGCAGGTGAGAACCGTGTCGACTGCGAACCGATCTGCCAACACTCGGCGTTCGAACACGCCCGAGTGGTTGGCCAATGCGACCGTCGGGAGGATCATCGCCAGTACGCCGTCCTCGTCAGCGACGCACCGATCCGCAAGTGCGACGAACATCGGACGGAGCGACCTCTTGGTTACGAAACCCTCAAGGGTGGGATCAGCTGCTACGAGCGCTCCGTCAAAGCCGTCGACGCGATTCCGAAGCCGCCGCTGTATGTCCTTGGGGAACTTCTCCCCCATCCGTTCTCGTTCGGTGAATGGCGGGTTCATGATGGCTATGCGAGCGCCCATGGCGGCCCGGGCTGCACGCTCGACTTCCGGGTCGCCAAGGCTGGCCTTGACGGCTGAGCCCTGGGCTGCGCTGGCGAACATCTCGGGATCAAACCGAGGCACGACCTCGTCCTCGGCGATCAGCTCCAGCGTTCCGGCGGCGATGGGCACCATTGGGTCGCCGGTCGGTCCGTAGGGCATTCGGTAGAGGCCCATGCCGCTGTACTTGATGTCGGTGTTGCCAGCAGTCAATTGGGTGGCGGCCAGTTGCAGCGATACCGAATTGATGTCCATGCCCTTGAGCACGTCTTCGACGGCGAGCTTTTGGAGGTCCGCCAACTTCTTGGTCGACGCGCCTTGTTCACGAGCTCGGCGCTTCATTTCAGTCAGGAGCGCGGCTAGCAACGTGCCGCTACCGCATGCGAGATCGACCGACTTGTGGGCGCGCCAGGTGGCCGGGTTGGTCCAGTCCTGATCGCCGCAGGCATCAAGCGCTAGCCGTGCGGCCATGGTGGCTGCGGGCGGACGGGTGAAGTAGGCGCCATCGGATGCCTGGTTACCCATGACCTTGTTGAACAATGGGCCGGCATGGTCGGCGCCCATGTCGGCGTAGGTCTCTGCGATGCGTTCGGCCTCGGCTGCCAAGTGCCGCAGGGCCCGCTCCAAGCCGGCGAGCTTGGCCGTGTCTTCGACAGCGAAGATGGCCTCCTGAGCGGGCTCGATGACCGGCAGGAAGTCCTGACGGGTGATGCGGGACCAATTGCGCTTCAGGCGTTCGATGACTCGGGCGTCGTTCTTGACCACAGCGAGCGGCTCGACATCGCGCAGCCAGCCGCCGGCGGCGATTCGCTGGTGCAGCATGGCCGCATTCATCAGCAGCAGCGCAGCGATGGTGCAACCGTCGGCCTGACCTGAGCGCTTCTCCGCGGCGAGCTGGTCCAAACCGAAGTGAGCATCCAGAGCTGGCTTCAGCCCGTCTTGCCTGAGGTGGTGGGCTGCCTCGTTGACGCTCTCCTCGAGGACGTTCAGGTCACGGCTGACCCGGTCGCGCCGCAGGCCCGACTTGGCGAGCAGGTTCACCGTGATGTCGGTGCCGAATTCGCCCTCGATCAGCTCCAGCATCTGCTGGGCGTGCTCTTCCTGCTTCTGCTTCTTGCTCTTGGCGGCCTTCTTCTTCCGCTCTTCCTTCGACGGCACGGGCTTGCCCTCGCCGTGGTTGATCATCTTGCGGGCTTGCTTCTTCGTCTTCTCCGCATCGACTCGACCGACGGTTTCCGTCGCCTTGGGCTTGTTGCGCACCACCGTGTCGTGGCGCAGCTGCAACGTTCCGTCAGAGGCCGGGGCGACGGTGACGATCTGGGTCGGCTCGGTTTCGGGCGTCCAGTCTTCGGGACGCACCGGCGTCAGGCCGTGCTGTGCCAGCGGCGTGTCGGCTGCGGCTGCGGCTTCGATCACCTCAAACACTGAGTCGGTGGGGCCACGGTGCTCGCCGTAGCGGATGCGGCCAGTCGAGACCGAAGCCACGCCAACCAAGCTGGTGATCTCCCGGTTCAGCTGCGGTGGCGGCACGTACACCTGCAGCATGTCGGCGAGTTCGTCCTCGATACGGCTGTCGTGCGCACGCAGCGCCAGCAGGATCTGGCCCAGCTCCGACCAGCCCTCTTCAGGATTGGCCCTCGTCAGCCACCGCTCAGGGTCGTCGTTGGGCGGAATGAGGATCGGGCAGATGATGTAGCCGAACTTCTTGCCCGGCGCCGTGCGCATGGCCCGGCCGACCGCCTGCACCACGTCGATCGGGCTCTTGCGCGGCTCGAGGAAGGCGACCGCGCTGAGCGACGGCGAGTCAGTGCCCTCCCCGAAGATGCCGACGTTGACGATGCCGTGCGGGTTGTCGGCCGTTGCGGCGGCGAGCTTCTGCTTGGCGTTGTCCCGCTTGGCGACGTTGTAGGTGGCGTCGAGATGCTCCAGGGTGAAGTCGGCGGGCTCGGCGCCGTCCATGCGGGCCGCCAGCCAGTCGCGGACTGCGTCGGTCTGCAGGTCCTTCATCATGTTCTTGGACTTGTCGACCGTGTTCATGAAGGCGATGCACGACTCGACCGTGACGTCGTGCTCGCCGCTGGTCCGGGTGGCGCCGCCCATCACCAGCACGAGCGCCAGGCCGCGCAGGTAGTCGACCGTGGTGAGCTTGGACTTGCCCTTGGACTCGGTGGTGCGCGCGAGCTCGTTGGCTGCCGCGAACGCCTCAGCGTCGTTGACTCCGAGAGCGATGATCCGGTAGTCCGACAGCCAGCCGTTGCGGACGGCTTCCACATAGCTCTTGCGGTAGAGCTCGACGCCGAAGATCGTCTCGTCGTCCATGGAGCGGACCACGAACTCCGATGCGTCGACTCGGCGGGGCGAGTTGGTGTGGTTGTAGATGCGCGGCGTGGCGGTTTGGTAGACGCGATAGCGGGCCGGAAAGGCCTGCTGGTCGTGACACAACGTGAACTCTTGTAGGCGGGCCTGCTCGTTTGGCTTGCGGTGGCGGCGCAGGGCGGCAGTGCGGTGCGCTTCGTCGCAGACGAGCACCTGGACGTCGGTGTTGGCGAGGTCGAGCGCTTCGGCGACCCGGCTGGCGCTCTGGTAGGTGCCGAAGATGACGTTGATCCGCGGGTCGTCGGCGCCGGCGGCAATCCAGTCGGCGATTTCCTGCGGGTCGGTGGTGACGTGACCCTTGACCTCAGTGGCGCTGACGTTGCTGTTGTCCTGGGTGGGGTCGAGTGCCCGCTTGGCGTTGCCTTCCTTCTTCGGGTCGTAGCCGGCGGTCTGGTCTGAGCACACGGCCATCGCCCGAAGGTCCGATTCGGCGTTCTGGAGGAATTCGCGTCGCAGCTGAGCGACAAGTGCGATCGACGGGCAGAGCACCACCGAGAGCTGGCCTGCTTCGGTGAGCTGTTCGACGATCCGCAACGCGATGCGTGTCTTGCCGGCGCCGCACGGCAGGATGATCCGACCCCTGGCCTGTCCCTTGGGCAGCCCGCCCGAGTCGGTCTCGGCATGTTCTCGCAGGATGCGGACGCTCTGCTCTACCGCTTCTCGCTGCATGCTGGTGCGGGTCTGTGGGGCTTCTGGCTCGTCGCCGCGAGGGCTGTCGTCGTCGGCCGGGTCGGTTGCGTCGGCGGCGGTTTCGGCAGTGAGATCCGCTGCCAGATTCACCAGCTTGATCGGCTTGCCGCTGACCTCGATTGCACTCTCGGCGTTGGCATTGAGCGGGTTCGCGCCGTTGGTGACCAGCCAGCGCTCCGCAAAGAGTTCGTTCCCCGCCGGGTGCGAGAACGCTGATACTTCGCCCTTGCCGATCTCTGCACCGGTGCCGTCGGGACTGAGCTGACGGGCTTTGCACTGGACAGCGATGGGGCGACCGTCGGAACGCCGGTGCGCCACCAGATCGATGCCGATGTCCTGCTTCGTGGTCTTGGGGAAGTGCTCTTCCCGTGACGGCCACTCGGCCCACGGGTAACAAATCTCGACATCCCAGTCCGCCAAGAAGGGAGCCACCTCGACGGTGAGTTCTTCCAGCCAGGTGCCGTCGGTTGATTGGGGCGAGTACTGCTCCAGCGTGTCGGCGGCACGTTCGAGCACATCGGCCCGGTCGGAGTCGCCGGTCATGCCGACTCGACCGGTGGTGCGTTGTCTCGGGCCCGCATCGGCGCCGTCCGCGCCAATTGTTGTTGATAAGGGGCCGCGCGGATAGGTGGCCGTCCACGGGTCGTCTGGTTCCCCGGTGTATTGGTGGGGTCGTCCTTGACCTGACGACCGTGGAGGCCGGTTTCATCATGCGCGCTCTGACCAAGGCTGTGGTGGATGTCATCTGGG
>JAJEBN010000022.1 GCA_022822525.1 Acidimicrobiia bacterium
GGCGTTGGCCATCACCGGCAGCGGCGGCACGATGCCGACCTCGCCGACCCCGCGCACGCCATAGGGATGCGACGGGTTCGGCACCTCCACGATGCAGGTCTCGATCATCGGCAGGTCCGATGCCACCGGGATGCGGTAGTCGAGGAATCCCGGGTTCTCGAGGTTGCCGTCGTCGGAGTAGATGTACTCCTCGTTCAGCGCCCAGCCGATGCCCTGCACCACGCCGCCCTGCATCTGGCCTTCCACGTAGCTGGGGTGGATCGCCGTGCCGGCATCCTGCGCGGTGGTGTAGCGCTCGACGGTGACCCGCCCGGTTTCCTGGTCGACGGACACGTCCGCGACCTGCACCGAGAAGGCCGGGCCGGCACCCCGGGCATTCAGCGACGCCGTGGCGCCCAGCGGGCCGCCGGTGCGCTTCGCATTGCCGGTGATGGCAGCCAGCGTCAGCGGCTCCTGCTCGCCGGGTCCGTGCACGGCCGAGCCGTCCACCCACTCGACTTCTTCGACATCGCAATCCCAGGTTTTGGCCGCACGCTTGCGCAGCTGCTCCTTGAGATCGCGGCAGGCCTCCACGACGGCCATGCCCGTCGCGAACGTGGCGCGGCTGCCCTCGGTCACGTCGGTGAAGCCGACCACCTCGGTGTCGCCCACGACCGGCTGGATCAGGTGCACATCAAGGCCCAGCTCCTCGGCGGCCATCAGCGCCATCGACGCCCGACTGCCACCGATGTCGGGGCTGCCGGTGATCACTGTGGCGGTGCCGTTCTCGTTCAGGTTGACCGTTGCGCTTGACGCCTCGCCGATGTTGAACCAGAAGCCGGTCGCGACGCCACGTCCCTGCCCTTCAGGCAGCTCCGACTGGTAGTGGTCACTGTCACGGATCGCTTCGAGGCACTCGCGCAGGCCGATCATCGGCCACTTGGGTCCGTATGGCGTCGGGTCGCCTTGCGAGGGGCAGTTCTGGATGCGGAGGTCGAGCGGGTCCATGCCGACACGCTCGGCGATCTCGTCGACCACCGAATCCATCGCGAACGCCGCTGCGGGAGCCGACGGTGCCCGGTAGGCCACGTTGACCGGCCGGTTGAGCACCACATCGAAGCCCTCGACATAGAGGTGATCGAGGGTGTAGGCCGACACGACGCACATGCAGCCGAGCATCGCGGCAATGCCCTGGAAGGCCCCGTTCTCGTAGGCCAGCCACGCCTTGGCCGTGGTGATCGTGCCGTCGTTGCGGGCGCCGACCTTCATCTTGATGATCGCGCCCGGTGCGGGACCGGTCGCCCGGAACACGTCCTCGCGGCTCATCACGATCTTGACCGGCCGGCCGGCCTTGGTCGACAGCAGCGCCGCCACGGGCTCGATGTAGATCGTCGTCTTGCCGCCGAAGCCGCCGCCGATCTCGGCGGGGATCACCTTGATGCGCGAGGTGTCCCAGCCCAGCACGGTGGCCGTCGATGACCGCACCATGAAGTGGCCCTGGGATGAGGCCCAGATGACGGCCTTGCCTTCCTGGTCGCAGTCGACCACGCAGGCGTGCGGCTCGATGTAGCCCTGGTGCACCGCCTGGGTGCAGAACTCCCGCTCGATCACGATGTCGGCTTCGGCGAAGCCCTGCTCGACGTCGCCGCGCTCGTACACGGTGCGCGCCGCGACATTCGACGGCTCGGTGGGCCGCGGCTCGACGCCACGCGTGAACAGGTTGTCGTGCACCACCGGCGCGTCGTCGGCCATCGCGTCGGCGATGTTCAGCACGTGGGGCAGCAGCTCGTAGGTGACCTCGATGGCCTCCGCCGCCGCCTTGGCCTCGCGCCGGGTCGACGCAGCCACTGCAGCCACGGCGTGGCCGCTGTACAGCACTTTGTCGCGTGCGATGACCGTGCACATGAGGTTGCGGGTGGCGCCCTTGGGGGGCGCTTCGGGGAAGTCGGCGCCGGTCACCACGGCCTTCACGCCGGGCATCGCCTCGGCGGCTGACGTGTCGATCGACACGATCCGTGCGTGGGGGTGGGGCGAGCGCAGGATGTGCCCGTACAGCATCCCCGGCAGGTTCAGATCGGCCGCGTAGCGGGCCTTGCCGGCGACCTTGTCGAGTCCGTCGTGGCGGACCGGGCGGGTGCCGACCCAGCGGTATCCGCTTGCCCCGTTGCCGTTGGTGCCGGTGTCTGCGGGCGCTTCAGTAGTGCTCATGTTCTGGTGTCCTTCTGCGATGTCGGGCGAGTCTCAGCCAGCCGATGTCAATCAGGCTGGGGTACGGATCTGGACGGCGGCCTCGAGCACCGAGCGCACGATCTTGTCGTAGCCGGTGCAGCGGCACAGGTTGCCGGCGAGCGCGTAGCGCACTTCGGTCTCGGTGGGGTCGGGGTTCTCGTCGAGCAGTGCCTTGGCGGCGACCAGGAACCCGGGCGTGCAGATGCCGCACTGCAGCGCAGCTCCTTCGAGGAAGCACTGCTGCAGCGGGTGCAGCTCATCCGCGCTGGCGAGACCCTCGCAGGTGGTGATGGCGGCGCCGTCGGCCTCGGGGGCGAAGATCAGGCACGAGCACTGCAGCCGCCCGTTCATGATGATCGAGCACGCGCCGCAGTCGCCGGTGCCGCAGCCTTCCTTGGCCCCGATCAGCCCCAGCTCGTCACGCAGCGCGTTGAGCAGCGATTCGCCGTCTTCGGTCAGGAAATCAACAGCGTCGCCGTTGACTTCGCAGGTCACATGGGTGCGGCTCATCAGGAGTCTCCTTGCTGTCCGTTGCGGGTGCGGATCCGGTCGGCGGCGATGCCGGCGGCTCGACGGGTGAGCACGCCGGCGACCTGGCGCCGGTAGTTGATCGTGCCCCGCTTGTCGTCGATGGGGTTGCAGGCGTCGCTCGCGGCCGCGGCGGCGGCTGCCAGCGCAGCGTCGTCGAGGCTGCTGCCGGCGAGCGCCGCTTCGGCGGCGGGCACCCGCACCACGGTGGGGGCCACTGCACCGAGCGCGACCGTCGCCGCGCTGACGGTGCCGTCACCGTCCAGCGTGAGCCGCACTCCGGCACCCACCACAGCAATGTCCATCTCGGTACGGGGGATGAGCCGCAGGTAGGCATCCGAGGTGCGGGCAGCCGGCCGGGCGAGCTCGAAGCACACGACGATCTCGCCATGGGCCAGCGATGTCTGGCCTGGCCCGGTCACCACCTCGGCCACCGGCACCCGTCGCTCGCCGCCGCCACCCGCAATCACGGCGATGGCATCGTTCACCACCAGCGCCGGCACCGAGTCGGCGGCGGGGGAGGCGTTGCACAGGTTGCCGCCGAGGCTGCAGCGGTTCTGGATCTGGTCCGACCCGATCAGGCCCGCAGCTTCCGACAGGCCCGGGAAATCGGCGGTGAAAGCGGCGTCTGCGGTCAGTACCGAGGTCGGCACCGCTGCGCCGACGCTCCAGGTGTCGCCGTCGAGACTCACCGACATCAGCCGGTCGATCTTCTTGAGATCGATCACCATCGACGGCTCGGGTCGGCCGCCGCGCATCTGCGGCACCACGTCGGTGGCACCGGCGAACACGATGGCGTCGCCGTCGGCAGCCAGCAGGGCTCTGGCCTCGTCAATGGTGGTCGGCGCGGCATATTTCATGCGGATAGCTCCCGATCCGTTGGGTGTTGCGTTGTGTATCGACGCACCGTCTCCCGGCGGTTGCGTCGCTCGCGCCGCCTGCGGGCGACAGCGCACACGGCAGCGGACGTTAGTTGCGTTGAGCCGTGCTCGTCGCATCAATCGTTGCCGGCCACCTCCCGCACCGTGACCCCCTGTCGTAATCGAGCCGAGAACCGTCGTTGACGAGCGGCAATCATGTGGAGCCGCGGCGTGGTCCGCGGGCGAACCGAGGAGCGTGTCATGGCTGGAGAATCGAACACAGCGCGGGTGTCGGACTGCGTCGTGCTGGCGAGCGTGCCCGACGGTCCGCTCAGCGCTGAGCACTTCGCGCTGCAGTCCGAAGAGGTACCCGGTCCCGGACCGGGCGAGGTGCTGGTGCGTGTGCAGGCGCTCACGATCGGCGCGGGCCAGCGTGCCGGGCTGCAGGGCAGTGCCAGCTACGCAGGCTCCCCGGAGACGGGTGTGGTCATGCGCGGCACCGGCGCCGGCGTGGTGGAGGCCTCGAACGCTGAGGGGATCAGCGTTGGCGATACCGTCGTGGGCTGGACCGGCTGGCGCCGCCGTGCGGTGCTGGCGGCCGACGAGCTGCGCGTAGCGGACAGCGCTCTCGATCCGGCGCTGCACCTCGGCGTGCTCGGCACGAACGGGCTCACCGCTTACTTCGGTTTGCTCGACGTCGGCCGGCCCGAGGCTGGCGAGACCGTGGTCGTGTCCGCAGCGGCGGGCTCGGTGGGCCACATCGCGGGACAGATCGCCAAGGCGCAGGGTTGCCGGGTGGTGGGCGTGGCCGGTTCGGATGAGAAGTGCTCGCTGCTGGTCGACGAGATCGGCTTTGACGTGGCGATCAACCGGCACTCGCCAGATTTTCGGGCCGAATTCCGCGCTGCCACGCCCGACCGCATCAACGTGTACTTCGACAACACGGGCGGCGAGATCCTCGGCTCGGCGCTGTTCCGCATGGCCACGTTCGGCCGCATCGTGTGCTGCGGCGCGGTCTCGGCCTATGACACTGCCAACCCCGATCCCAGCCCGCGAGGCATCCCGGGGCTGCTGGTGAACAACCAAGTGCGCATGCAGGGATTCATCGTGTTCTCCTACGCCGACCGCTACGACGAGGCCCGCACACAGATGCGTGAGTGGATCGACGCCGGCTCACTGGTGCCCCGTCACGTCACCTACGACGGGCTCGATGCTGCGGGTGGTGCCTTCGTCGATCTGCTCGGCGGCCGCACAGTCGGCACCACCATCGTCCGCCTCGGCGACTGAGCGCACCGAAACAAGGGTTCGGTTCATGGCAACATAGGCTCGGCTCATGACGGCCGCCGATCCGCCGAGGCGATCTGAGGCCGAGCACCTGGCCCACTACCCGGAACGATCGACCGCAGCGGGCAGGTTCGCAGTTCGGGTCTCATATCCGGCCGTCATCCTGCTGGGAGTGGGCATCTACGCCGCCGCCGGATCACTCGGGATGCCGGCTGTGACTGCGTCATACGTTGCCGTACTGGTTGGTGCAGGGCTGGTCACGCTGCACGAGATCGCTCTGCCCCACCGCACCGAATGGCGCCCCCAGGGTGCTGACGTGCGAGCCGACGTGGCGTTCATGGTGGCCGTCCAGGTGGTGTTGCCGCTGCTGCTCTCGCTGGCAGCGACGGCGGCCTTCGCCGGGTGGCTGCGCGAGGGCGACTTGACACTCGGGGGCCTGTGGCCGCACAGCTGGCCCGTCTGGCTGCAGGCAGTGTTGATGATGGCCGTGGCTGACTTCTTCCGGTACTGGCTGCACCGGGCGTTCCACGGCTCGGCCTTCATGTGGCGCTGGCACGCCGTGCACCATTCGCCGCACCGGCTGTACTGGCTGAACGTCGGGCGCTTCCACCCGGCGGAGAAGGCGGTGCAGTTCTGCGTTGACGCGTTGCCGTTTGTGCTGGTGGGCGTGGGCAGCGAAGTGCTCGCGGCGTACTTCGTGGTCTACGCGCTGAACGGCTTCTACCAGCACTCCAATTGCGATGTGCGCCTCGGGTGGCTCAACTACCTCATCAGCGGCCCAGAACTGCATCGCTGGCATCACTCAGAACTGCCGGCGGAGTCCGATCACAACTTCGGCAACAACCTCATCATCTGGGACGTGCTGTTCGGCACCCGGTACCTTCCCGCTGACGCGGCGGTCGAACGGCTCGGTCTGCTGAACCGCGACTACCCGACAGGTTTCTTGGCTCAGATGCGTACCCCCCTGATACGAGGATTCGACAAGCGAGCCGCCGACACGGCGACGCCGTCGTGACGGGCAGATCAGGGACTGACGGTCTCAGCTATCGACTGCTTCGGGCCGGGCTGGCCGCGGCCAGCGGGCGCACCTACCGCGGGCTTGTCCGTGCATACGCCGATCCGGCGGCGGTGCAAGACCAGGTGCTGCGGCGCATCGTGTCTGACAGCGCGGCCACTGTGTTCGGCACTGATCACCGCTTCGGCTCGATCACCGGTTTCGAGGACTACCGCCGTGCCGTGCCAGTCCAGACCTACGAAGACCTACGGGAGGCAATCGAGCGGCAGGAAGCCAGCGGCGAGCAGTGCCTCACCGCCGAGCAGCCGGTCTATTACAACCAGACCAGCGGCACCATCGCCGAGCCGAAGAACATCCCGCTGACCAAGGCCGGCCTCGCCCGCATCCAGCGCTTGCAGCGGCTCGCGGCCTACGCCTTGTCGCGGCGCACCTCGGCGCTCGGCGGCAAGGTGTTCGTGGTGAGTGGTGCCGCGCACGAGGGCACCATGCCGGCGGGCACGCCGTACGGCTCGGCATCGGGGCTGCTCTACGCGAGCCAGGGCAAGCTGCTGAGCCGCCGGTATGTGCTGCCCGCGCCGGTGTCGGACATTGCCGACTACGACGCCCGCTATCTGGCCATGGCGGTGCTGGGTGCGGCTGATCGTTCCGTGACCACGATGGCGACGGCGAATCCTTCGACGTTCATCCGGTTGCTGGATGTGCTCAATAGCTCGGCCGACATGGTGCTCGACGCGGTGGCGACCGGGAGACTGCCCGCTGGTTGCGAACTGCCCGGAGGCGACGATCAATTGGGCCTCCGCGCTGGTCCCAAGCGAGCGGCGGCGCTGGGCAGGCTCCTGGAGGCCAACGGCGAACTCACCTATGCCGACATCTGGAGCGACCTGCGTGCTGTTGTGACGTGGACTGGGGGGAGCTGCGGATTGGCGGTGGAACGTCTTCGGCCGATGCTGACCCCCGATTGCCCTGTATTCGAGCTCGGATATCTCGCCAGCGAGGTAAGCGGCACCGTCAACATCGATCCGATCGAAGGCTCCTGCGTCGCGACCCTGCAGGACAACTTCTTCGAGTTCGCAGAACGCGACGAGTGGGAGGCCGCTGCCGACGATTCCGACCGTGGCCAGCAGACCTGCACGCTTGCCGATCTCGAGGCTGGCCGCGACTACTACGTCATCGTGACCACGGCCGACGGTTTGTACCGCTACGACATGAACGACATCGTGCGGGTGACGGGCTTCGTCGACTGCACACCGGTCCTGTCCTTCGTCCAGAAGGGCAAGGGCGTCACCAGCATCACGGGCGAGAAGCTGTATGAGTTCCAGGTGATGTCAGCCGTGACCGCCGCGGTCACCGAGTTCGGCACCGTGGCGCCATTCTTCGTCATGCTGGCCGACGTCGCAGAGTCCCGCTACACGCTCAATGTGGAACTGGCGAGCACACCGGCTGGCCCACAGAGGGCCGATCTTGCCGGCGAACTGTCAGTCAGTGTCGAACGAGCACTGCGGCAGGCCAATGTCGAGTACGACCAGAAGCGGGACAGCGGCCGGCTGGTGCCGTTGCACGTCAGGTTCCTCGCAGCGGGCACCGGCGATGAGTTCAGACGTCAGCGCGTCGCCGACGGCCAGCGTGACGTTCAGTTCAAGTACCTCCGGCTGCAATACAGCACCGAGTGCTCGTTTCGCTTTGACGACTTCGCAGCCTCGGGCTGAGAGCGCCCGGACGAGGTGAATGCGTGCGAATCCGCCGCCTGAACACGTTCACCTTCCCCGTGCCGTTCAAGCGCGTGTTCCGGCATGCCTCTGCCAGCCGCCGCCACGCCGAGAACCTCATCGTCGCGGCCCATGCTGACGACGGCACGATCGGCTACGGGGAAGGGTGTCCGCGGCTGTACGTGACCGGCGAGACGGTCCCCAGCTGCGCGGCATTCGTCAACCAGTACGCCGCGTCGTTCTGCGCAGACGTAGGCAGCGTGGACGACCTGCGCGCCTGGATCGACGCCCACGGCGACGCCATCGACGAGAACCCGGCAGCGTTCTGCGCGATGGAGCTTGCCGCTCTCGACCTGCTGGGCAAGGCGAGCGGCCGCAACATCGAGCAGCTGCTGGGTGTTGCTTCAGGGCCGCCCGACGTGGCCTACTCCGCTGTCCTGGGCGACATGGGTCTGCTGCTGTATCGATGGCAGCTGCGCGGATTCCGGGCACGGGGCTTCACCGACTTCAAGGTGAAGCTCTCGGGCTCGCTGCGGCGTGACCGCGCCAAGCTGGCCCCGTTCGTCTCCGGGGGGTCGAGCCCGGCGACGGTTCGGCTCGATGCGAACAACCTCTGGGAGACGCCCGAGCAGTGCACAGCGCACTTGGACGCACTGGGCGACATCGCATTCGCCATCGAGGAACCGTTGCAGGCGGGTGATGTCGACGGGTGCACGCGCGTGGCGCAGCAGAGCGGGGTGAAGGTCATCGCCGACGAGAGCTTGCGGCTCACCCGGCAGCTCGAGGCGCTGGCGGAGCCGTCGGCGTGGATCGTGAACGTGCGGGTGTCGAAGATGGGCGGGGTCGTCAGGTCGCTGGACGTGGTGGCTGCTGCCGCGCGCGCCGGCATTGACGTCATCGTCGGATGCCAGGTGGGAGAAACGAGCCTGCTCACCCGGGCGGCCCTCGCCGTCATCGCGAGCGCCCCGGGTGCCGTTGTGGGGGCCGAGGGCGCCTTCGGGACGCATCTGCTGGCCCGTGATCTCACCGATCGGACGATCATGTGGGGCTACGGAGGAATGCTGCACGGACGCGACGTGCCCGATGGCAGCGGCGGGCTGGGTCTGCGGCTCGATCCCGCGGCCGCCCTGGTGCCGCTGGAGGACACGTGAGCGACACCCGGTTTGCTGCGGCAAGCCTTGTATTCGGCCTGGCATTCCTGGCCCGCGTCGTGGGTCAAGCAGCACAGCGCTGGTGGGACGTGGCCTTCTTGCCCTCCCAAGACGCCTGGCAGGGCAGCAGCCTGCCGTTCCCGGCGCTGTTCGCGGCCCAAGTGGTGATCTTGATGATCATCGCGGCCGCGACGCTGCGAATGCGAGCTGGCCGGAACCTCTTCGGGCTGCAATGGGTGCGACCAGTCGCTTGGTTCGGCGTTCTGTACTTCGCTGTGATGGCGGCGCGTCTTGCAATCGGACTCCTCGGCGATGCCGGAGCGTTCGGCGACGAGAGCATGGCTGCAGGGAAGTGGTTCACTGCCTACCTGCCGACGGCATTTCACCTGGTCCTGGCGAGCGAAGCGATGCTGTTCGCGGCCTACCAACGAGGGCGCCCCAACCCGCCGGCTGAACGGTCATGAGGTTGGGGCGGTCGTGGGTTATCGGTAGTCTATTTCATTCGCGGCGCGGACTTCCTGCGCCGAACCGACGTCCGGCAAGGCCGGATGCCTCCCCGTACAGGGCCGGGTATTCGGAACCGGTTGGCACAACCAGAACACCGCTCCGCCGGCACAGCCGTGCGGAGCGTTCGCATGGCGGCCCGCTGAGCGGGCAGCCGAAGAGACAGCGGCCCGCTGAGCGGGCTGCCGAAGAGACAGCGGCCCGCTGAGCGGGCTGCCGCACGGACAACCGCCCGCTGAGCGGGCAGCCAATGGCTCGGTCAAGGTACGAAGGCACGAGAGAGACGCCCATGGCGAACAAGGCGCTGGTCGCCACCAAGGTCGGCATGACACAGCTCTGGGACGACGAGAACCGCGTCGTCCCGGTCACCGTGCTGCGCGTCGACGATTGCCGGGTCACGCAAGTCCGCACCACCGAGCAGGACGGCTACACCGCGGTGCAGGTCACCTTCGGCCACCGCGAAGTCCGCAAGATCAACCAGCCCACGGCGGGTCACTACGAGCGCGCCGGCGTAGATCCCGGCGTACAGCTCGTAGAGCTACGGCTCGACGATGTGAGCGATGTCACGGTCGGCACCGAATTGGGTGCCGACCTTTTCAGTCCCGGAGAGCTCGTCGACGTGACGGCGACCTCCAAGGGAAAGGGCTTCGCCGGCACCATGAAGCGGCACAACTTCTCGGGTCAGCGTGCCAGCCACGGCGCACACCGCGTCCACCGGGCACCGGGGGCGATCGGCGCGTGCGCCACCCCCTCACGAGTGTTCAAGGGCACCCGCATGGCCGGCCGCATGGGCAGCGAGAAGGTCACCACGCTCAATCTCACCGTGGTGGAAGCCGATGCCGAGCGCGGTCTGCTGCTGGTGCGTGGCTCGGTCCCGGGGCCCAAGGGCGGCACGGTCGTCGTCCGCAATGCGGTCAAGGCGTCCGCGAACCAGGCGCCGGCAGAGGTCTGAGGCGGCTGCGATGACACTCACGCTCGACGTTCGCACCCCCGACGGCGGCACAGCCGGCACCGTCGAACTCGACGAAGCCATCTTCGGCATCGAGCCGAACATGGCAGCGCTGCACCAGGCGGTCACTGCACAGCGAGCCGCCCGCCGCAGCGGCACTCACAGCACCCTGACCCGTGCCGAAGTTCGCGGCGGCGGCGCCAAGCCGTGGCGTCAGAAGGGCACCGGCCGGGCTCGTCACGGCTCCACCCGCTCGCCGCAGTGGGCCGGCGGCGGCATCGCGCACGGTCCCAAGCCGCGCGACTACCGCCAGAAGGTGAACCGCAAGACAGTGCGGCTCGCGCTCCGTTCGGCGTTGAGCGACCGGGCTCGCAGCGAGCGCGTCATGGTCATCGACGAGTGGCGCTTCGCGCAGCCCCGCACGAAAGACGCAGTCGCAGTGCTCGAGAACCTGTCCCTGTCGGGGCAGGTTCTGCTCGTTCTGGGTGACAGCGACGCGCACCGCACCGCCGGTCGCAGCTTCCGCAATCTCCCCGCAGTCAGCGCCGTCAGCCCGGCGGAGCTGAACGCGTACGACATCCTGCGCTCGGACTGGCTGGTCTTCACTGCGGACACGCTGCCGACCAGCGCGACTCCCGCCGACGCCGACGCCGAGACCGAGGGGGCAGCACAGTGAAGGACCCCCGCGACGTGCTGATCGCCCCGGTGATCTCAGAGAAGTCGTACGACTTCCTCGAAGAAGGCATCTACGTGTTCCGGGTGCATCCGTCGGCCAGCAAGCCCGAGATCCGCCAGGCAGTCGAGTCGATCTTCGATGTCAAGGTGGCCAAGGTCAACACGCTCAACCGCAAGGGCAAGAAGCGGCGCAACCGGCGCAACAACACCGTCGGCAAGCGGCCGGACACCAAGCGGGCCATCGTCACCCTCGTCGAGGGCGACTCGATCCAGATCTTCAATTCGTAGGACTGCTGATGGGCATTCGAGTACGCAAGCCGACGAGTCCCGGACGGAGATTCCAGACGGTCTCGGACTTCGCCGAACTCACGGCGACCAAGCCCGAGCGTTCGCTCATCGCCAAGAAGCACTCCACCGGCGGGCGCAACAACTACGGCCGCAAGACCTCCCGTCATCGCGGGGGCGGCCACAAGCAGCGGTACCGGGTGATCGACTTCCGCCGCAACAAGGACGGCGTGCCCGCCACGGTCGCCACCATCGAGTACGACCCCAACCGCAACGCGCGCATCGCGCTGCTGCACTACCACGACGGCGAGAAGCGCTACATCCTGGCGCCCGCCGGGCTGGAGGTCGGCGACAAGCTGGCCAACGGGTCGGGAGCCGAAGTGCGAGTCGGCAATGCCATGCCGCTGCGCTACGTGCCGGTGGGCACCATTGTGCACAACGTCGAGCTGAAGCCGGGCGGCGGCGGCCGCATGGCCCGATCGGCAGGTTCCAGCGTGCAGCTCGTGGCCAAGGAAGGCGCGTATGCCACCTTGCGCCTGCCCTCCACCGAGATGCGCCGCGTGCCGATCGACTGCCGCGCCACCATCGGCTCGGTCGGCAACGCCGAGGCAGACCTCGTCAAGATCGGCAAGGCGGGCCGCAACCGCTACAAGGGCGTCCGCCCTCAGACCCGGGGCGTGGCCATGAACCCCGTCGACCACCCCCTCGGCGGCGGCGAGGGCAAGTCCTCCGGCGGCCGCCACCCGGTCTCGCCGTGGGGCAAGCCCGAGGGCCGCACCCGCTCGAAGAACAGCAAGTCCAACGACCTCATCGTCCGCCGTCGCCGGACGCGAGGGTCCCGGAGGTAGAGCGATGCCGCGCAGTCTCAAGAAGGGCCCGTTCGTCGACGACCACCTGCTCTCCAAGGTGGACGAATTGAACGAGAGCGGCGAGCGCAAGGTCGTCAAGACCTGGAGCCGGCGCTCCACGATCATCCCCGAGATGATCGGGCACACCATTGCGGTGCACGACGGGCGCAAGCACCTGCCGGTGTACGTCACCGAGTCGATGGTGGGGCACAAGCTGGGCGAGTTCGCGCCGACCCGGACGTTCAAGTTCCACGCGGGCCAAGAGCGAGGCGGTCGACGACGATGAGCGAGTTCTCCCCGAAGCGGACGCTCACACCGCGCGCCGGACTCCAGAAAGGCAGCCGGCGATGAGCGGACTCATCGACCTCGACGTCATCGCAGGGGCCAAGGCGACGCTTCGCTACGGCCGGCTGTCGGCGTCGAAGGCACGGGCAGTGCTCAACCTCATCCGGGACGAAGATCTGGCGCTCGCTCGCGACCGGTTGCGGTTCTGCGAGCGTGGCGCCGCCGAGGTGGTGTCCAAGGTGCTCGAGAGCGCCGTGGCGAACGCCACCAACAACGAGCAGCTCGAAGCTGACGAGCTGTACGTGGCCGAATGCTGGGCCGACGAGGGACCGGTGCTCAAGCGCTGGCGCCCGCGGGCCCGGGGCCGCGCCACGCGCATCCACAAGCAGACATGTCACATCACGGTGATCGTTGCGCAGCTCAGCCCTGAAGAGCTCGAGATGCGTGAGGCTCGCCTGGCGGCCTCGGGCTCGCAGACCGCCGCCGCGGCCCGTGCGGCCCGTGTGGCTGCCAGCCGTGCCACCGACGCAGGCGACGGCGAGCCCGACACCGAGGCAGATCTCGACGAGGCAGTCGCTGATGATGCCGTCGAGGCAGTCGCCGACGACGAGGTCGAATCAACCGAATCCAGCGACATCAGCGGGGCCGATGCTGCTGACTCCGAAGCTGCCGACCCCGCAGAAAAGAACTGATCATGGGTCAGAAGGTCAACCCCTACGGATTCCGCCTGGGAATCACCACCGACTGGAAGTCGCGCTGGTACGCCGACAAGGAGTACCAGGACTATCTCATCGAGGACAGGAAGATCCGCGACTACCTGCGGACGGAGCTGCCGCACGCAGCCATCAGCCGCATCGAGGTGGAGCGAACTCGGGATCGCCTGAGGGTTGACGTGCACACCGCCCGTCCCGGCATCGTCATCGGACGGCGCGGGAGCGAGGCCGACCGCCTGCGCACCAAGCTCGGCAAGATCTCCGGCAATCCCAAGGTGCAGCTCAATATTCAGGAGATCAAGCAGCCAGAGCTGGAAGCTGCTCTCATCGCGCAGGGCGTGGCAGATCAGCTCGCCGGCCGTGTCGCGTTCCGCCGGGCCATGAAGCGCGCCGTGCAGAACGCGCAGAAGGCGGGCGCGCTCGGGATCCGCGTGCAGTGCTCCGGTCGCCTCGGCGGCTCGGAGATGGCCCGCACCGAGTGGTACCGCGAGGGCCGAGTGCCGCTGCACACGCTGCGTGCCGACATCGATTACGGCTTCCGCGAAGCCCGCACCACCGCAGGGCGCATCGGCGTCAAGGTGTGGCTCTACAAGGGCGACATCCTCCCCTACAAGGTGTCCTCCGATGAGCGCATCCACCGCGAGGCCGCCATGGCGACCGGGCAGACCTCCGGTGACGGAGCGCCCCCCGCAGGAGTCGTGACGTCGGCCGGTCGGCGCAACGATCTCGAGGACGTGCCCGAAGAGCCCGTCCCGCTGCTGCGTGAGGCCGATCCCGAATTCGAGCGCCTGCTCGAAGAGGAAGAGCAGATCGAGCGGGCCACGCGCGACCAGTCCCAGACGCCCAACTTCAGGCCGGGAGACGACTGATGCTGATGCCCCGCAAGGTGAAGCACCGCAAGGCGCATCGCGGTCGCATGAAGGGCCGCACCAAGGGCGGCACGGCCGTGCACTTCGGCGACTACGGCATCCAGGCGCTCGAGCCGGGCTGGATCACCGCCCGCCAGATCGAGGCAGCCCGTATCGCCATGACCCGCCACGTCAAGCGCGGCGGCAAAGTGTGGATCAACATCTTTCCCGACAAGCCGGTGACGGCGAAGCCCGCCGAGACCCGGATGGGATCCGGCAAGGGCAACCCCGAGAAGTGGGTTGCCGTGGTCAAGCCGGGCCGGGTGATGTTTGAGCTGGGCGGCGTCAACGCCGAGCTGGCTCGCGGCGCCATGGAGCGCGCCATCCAGAAGCTGCCCGTGCGGGCACGTGTGATCTCGCGAGAGGAGGCCATCTGATGGCCAAGGCCGCGACGCTTCGCACGCTGTCTGACGACCAGCTGTTCGACGAGCTCGAGAGCGCTCGCCAGGAGCTGTTCAACCTGCGGTTCGCATTTGCCACCGGGCAGCTCGACAACTCCGCGCAGATGTCGGCGACCCGCCGTGACATCGCACGCATTCACACCGTGCTGCGTGAGCGTGAGATTGCTGCCGCCGACGCGCTGGCCGGCGCCTCGGCGGGCTCGGCTGTGTCCGCTGGCGCCTCGCAGGGCTCGGTCGGGCTGGACGACACCGCGGAGTCAGGAGAATCCTCATGAGCACAGAGTCGGCCCCCGACGCAGAGCGCAACCGGCGCAAGATCCGTGAGGGCATCGTCACCTCGACCAAGATGGACCGCACCGCGGTGGTCTCGGTGACCGAGCGTGTGCGCCACCCCCGCTACTTCAAGACCGTGCAGCGCACGAAGAAGCTCTACGTCCACGACCCCGAGCGAGACACGCGTCCGGGCGACCGGGTGCGCGTCATGGAAACCCGCCCGATCTCGAAGACCAAGCGCTGGCGCCTCGTTGAGATCACCGAACGGGCGCGCTGAGCCCCGAGCCTGAGAAGAACTGCGTACCTGATGATCCAGCAAGAGTCCCGACTCAAAGTCGCCGACAATTCGGGCGCCCGCGAGGTGCTGTGCATTCGCGTGCTCGGCGGCACGGGTCGTCGTTACGCCTCCATCGGCGATGTGTTCATCGCCACGGTGAAGGACGCGATTCCCGGTGCCTCGGTGCGCAAGGGCGACGTAGTGCGCTGCGTCGTGGTGCGCACACGCAAGGAGCGCCGGCGTCCCGACGGCAGCTACATCCGCTTCGACGAGAACGCTGCCGTGCTCGTCGACAACAACCGCCAGCCGCGGGGCACACGCATCTTCGGTCCCGTCGGCCGCGAGCTGCGCGACAAGCGCTTCATGCGCATCGTGTCGCTCGCTCCAGAGGTCCTCTGAGGGGGGTGTGGAGATGCCACGTCAGCGAAACCAGCTGCCCCGGCTGCGAGTCCGCAAGGGCGACACGGTGCGGGTGATGTCAGGTCCGGACAAGGGCCGCGAGGGCGAGGTCGTCTCGGTCGACCCGCTGCGGCGCCGCCTGACGGTCGAGGGAGTGAACGTCGGCCACAAGCATCAGCGTCCCTCCCAGCAGAACCAGGAAGGCCAGATCATCGATTACCTGCTGCCGGTCGACGTGTCCAACGTCGCGGTGGTGTGCCCCCGCACCGGCCGGCCGGGCCGTGTCGGGTTCCGTTTCGAAGGCGACCGCAAGGTGCGCTATCACCGAGCTTCCGGGGAGGAACTGCCGTCATGAGTGTGACTGACACTCCCGACGCCCCCGACGTGACCGCCGCCCCGACGCGCCCCGAGCCCCGGATGAAGGTGCTGTACCGCGACTCCGTGCGCGCCCAACTGCAGCAAGACCTGGGACTCGGCAACATCATGCAGGTGCCCGCGCTCACCAAGATCAGCGTGAACATGGGTGTCGGCGCAGCACTCACCAACCGCGGCCTGCTCGAAGGCGCCGTCGACGACCTCAGCCGCATCTGCGGTCAGCGGCCGGCGATCACCAGGGCCAAGCGCTCGATCGCGGGTTTCAAGCTGCGTGAGGGCAACGCCATCGGCGCCCGGGTGACGCTGCGCCGGGACCGCATGTGGGAGTTCTACGACCGCCTCGTCTCGCTGGCGATTCCCCGCATCCGGGACTTCCGCGGACTGTCGCCGCGCAGCTTCGACGGGCGCGGCAATTACACGTTCGGCATCACCGAGCAGCTCGTCTTCCCCGAGATCGACTACGACAGCGTCAACCAGATCCGGGGCATGGACATCACGCTCGTGACCTCGGCCGTCGACGATCAGGGCGGACGAGCCCTGCTTGATGCGCTCGGCTTCCCATTCCGCCAAGACCCCACGGCATAACGCCCGACCCCCGCTTCACCAACGAAACAGAGGCAGTTCAGATGGCCAAGAAGGCACTGATCAACAAGCAGCAGCGCACCCCCAAGTTCAAGGTGCGCGCGTACACGCGCTGTCGCGTGTGCGGCCGACCGCGGTCGGTGTACCGCAAGTTCGGGCTGTGTCGAGTGTGCCTGCGAGAGATGGTCCATGCCGGCGAGGTGCCCGGCGTGACCAAGGCCAGCTGGTGAGGGGCCAGCAGGTGAGGGAGGTGTGCACATGTCGATGACCGACCCCATTGCGGACATGCTCACCCGCATCCGCAACGCCAACCTGGTGTTCAAGGACGAGGTGGCCATGCCGTCCTCGAAGCAGAAGGAGCGCCTCGCAGCGATCCTCAAGCGCGAGGGGTACGTGAGCGACTTCAAGGTGGAAGGCTCCCACGGGAGTTCCGACCGCAAGCTCACGATCAACCTGAAGTACACATCGGACCGCGATCGGACGATCTCTGGACTGCAGCGGATCTCCAAGCCCGGGCTGCGTGTGTACACCAAGTCCGACAAGGTGCCCCGCGTGCTCGGCGGCCTCGGCATTGCCGTGCTGTCCACGAGCCGGGGCCTGATGACCGACCGCGAGGCTCGCCGCAACCGCATGGGCGGCGAAGTCCTCTGTTACGTCTGGTAGGAGGCGACGATGTCACGCGTGGGCAAAGCGCCCATCTCGATCCCCGACGGGGTGACGGTCACCGCACAGCCGGCGGCTGAGGGCGCCGGCGCGGCCGCTGGTGCGGTGGTGACGGTCAGCGGCCCGCAGGGCGAGCTCACCCGTGAGCTGGCTGCGGGCATCACCGTGAGCGTCGACGACGGCGCCGCCACGGTGGACCGGGCCGACGACAGCCGAACGCAGCGGTCGCTGCACGGACTCAGCCGGGCGCTGGTGGCCAACATGGTCGAAGGCGTCTCGGCAGGCTTCTCCAAGGAATTGCAGATCGTCGGCGTGGGCTACCGGGCCGCGGCCCGCGGGCCTTCGGCGCTCGAGCTGTCGCTGGGGTTCAGCCACACGGTCCCCGTGCAGGCGCCTGAGGGCATCAACTTCGAAGTCCCGAGCCAGACGTCGATCATCGTCAAGGGCATCGACAAGCAACTCGTCGGACAGGTCGCCGCCAATATCCGCAAGCTGCGCAAGCCCGAGCCCTACAAGGGCAAGGGCATTCGCTACGTCAATGAGCGTGTGCTGCGCAAGGCCGGAAAGGCCGCCAAGTGAGCACAGTCGGAAAGGCCGCCAAGTGAGCGTCCCCATGAAGGCGGCACGTCGGGCTCGACGCCGCAACCGCGTCCGCAAGCGGGTGTCGGGCACCGCCGAGCGCCCGCGCCTTGCAGTATTCCGGTCGAACCGGCACATCAGCGCGCAGCTCATCGACGACGATGCAGGCCGCACGTTGGCGGCCGCGTCGACTCGCGAAGCCCCGCTGGCCACCGCGGGAGGCGGCAACGTGGCCGCTGCCGGCGAAGTCGGACGGCTGATCGCCGAGCGAGGCCGCGAGGCCGGCACCACAGCCGTGGTCTTCGATCGCGGCGGAAACCGTTACCACGGCCGCGTCGCGGCTCTGGCAGATGCTGCCCGCGCGGGCGGCCTGAAGTTCTAAGGGAGAACTCGTGGCAGATGCACCTACGACCGAGGCTCCACGGGAGCGCGGGGGCCCACGGGAGCGCGGCGCGGGTCGGCGCCCGCGTGAGCGGCAGTTCGACAACCCGCGCAACAGCGGCGATGACGGCCTGCGCGAGTCGCGGGTCATCGACATCAACCGTGTGGCCAAGGTCGTCAAGGGCGGGCGCCGTTTCTCGTTCTCCGCGCTCGTGGTGATCGGCGACGGCGCCGGCCGGGTGGGCCTGGGCTACGGCAAGGCGAAAGAAGTGCCGCTGGCCATCCAGAAGGGCACCGAGGAGGCGCGCAAGAGCCTCTTCGAGGTGCCGCTGGCCGGCTCCACGATCATCCATCCCGTGCTGGGAGTGACGGGCGCCGGCAAGGTGCTGCTGCAGCCGGCTGCACCAGGCACCGGGGTCATCGCCGGCGGCGCCGCGCGCGCGATCCTGGAGGAGGCGGGCATCAGCGACGTGCTGGCCAAGTCCTTGGGCTCGTCCAACCACATCAATGTGGCGCGTGCGACCATCGCAGGACTGGCTGCGCTGAAGCGGCCCGACGAGGTCGCCAAGCTGCGCGGGCTGTCAGCCGAAGAGTGCATCCCCGCTGGGCTGCTCGAGGCATACCGGGAGACCGAGCGCACCCGCAAGCTGAGCGATTCGAACGCGGGGGCGCAGTCATGAACCAGATTGTCGTGACCCAGGTGCGTTCGGGCATCGGGGCCAAGCCCAAGGCGCGCGGTGCCCTGCGGGCGCTCGGCCTGGGGAAGATCGGCCGCAGCCATACCCTTCCTGATCGACCCGAGATCCGCGGCATGCTCCGCAAGGTCAGCCATCTGATCGCTGTTCGAGAAGTATCAGCCCAAGAGATTCCAGGAGAGGTCGGCAATGCTGAAACTGCATGATCTGACCCCGCCGCCGGGCTCGAAGCGCGGGCGCAAGCGGGTGGCGCGCGGCACCGGCGGCAAGGGCGGCAAGACCGCAGGCCGCGGCACCAAGGGCACCCGGGCACGGGGGACCGTGCCGGTCTGGTACGAGGGCGGCCAGCTGCCGCTGCAGGTGCGAGTTCCCAAGCAAAAGGGCTTCACGAACCCGTTCCGGGTGGCCTACCAGCCGGTGAATCTCGACACGCTCGATGAGTCCGGCCTCGACGACATCACGCCAGAGGCGCTGCTGGGGCGCGGCTTGGTGTCGGCGGGCTCGATGGTCAAGGTGCTGGGCCGCGGCGAGATCACCCGGGCGATCACGGTGAAAGCGCATGCAGCGTCCGCCTCGGCCCGCGCCGCGATCGAGGCCGCCGGCGGCAGCATCGAGATCCTGCCGCCCACGTTCAAGGGCCCGCGGCCGGCCGCTCAGGGCAACCAGCACACCAATCGCTAGGGGCTCGTCGTGCTCGGCCACATGCGCAACATCTTCCGGATCGCCGATCTGCGCCGGAAGATCATGTTCACGCTGTTCATCATCGCGGCGTACCGGCTGGGCTCCCAGGTACCGGTGCCGGGCATCGACTTCGACGCGATCGTGTCGCTGCGCGAGCAGGCCTCCTCCACCGGCGGCGTGCTGGCGCTGCTGAATCTGTTCTCGGGCGGCGCGCTCACCAACTTCGCGATCTTCGCCCTGGGGATCATGCCGTACATCACGGCATCGATCATCATTCAGATCCTCACCGTCGCGATCCCGCGCTTCGAGCAGCTGCAGCAGCAGGGAGCCGTGGGCCAGCGCAAGCTGACCCAGTACACCCGCTACCTGACGCTGGGCATCGCCTTCGTGCAGGCCACCGGCATCACCTTCATCTTCGGGCGCGGTCAGGGCACTGCACTGGGCAACACCGCCGGCGTCATCGTCATCCCCGACTTCACCTTCAACCGAGTGGCGCTGGTCATCCTGTCGCTGACCGCGGGCACGGCGCTGCTGATGTGGATGGGCGAGCTGATCAGCCAGCGCGGCGTGGGCAACGGCATGTCGCTGCTGATCTTCGCTTCGGTGGTGTCGACGATCCCCTTCGACGGGGCCCGGCTGCTGGCCGTGCAGGGCACGGTGTATCTCGCTGCGGCGATCATTGTCGCGGTCGGGATGATGGTCGCCATCATCTTCATCGAGCAGGGCCAGCGCCGCATCCCGGTGCAGTTCTCACGGCGGCAGGTGGGCCGGCGGCTCTACGGCGGGCAGAACACCTACATTCCGCTGAAGGTCAACCAGTCGGGCGTGATCCCGGTCATCTTCGCGAGCTCGATCCTGTTCCTGCCGGTGCTGCTGTCGAATGTGGCCAACTGGGGCTGGCTGCAGACCGCTGTCGACGAGTACCTGACCCAGCCCGACAACATCGCCTACATCCTGTTCTTCGGCGGTTTGATCGTGGGCTTCGCGTACTTCTATACGGCGATCTCGTTCGATCCGGTGCGCCAGGCCGACAACATCCGCAAGCAGGGCGGCTTCATTCCCGGCATCCGGCCCGGGCCGCAGACCGAGCGGTACCTGGCCAGGGTGCTCAACCGCATCACGCTGCCGGGGGCGCTGTTCATTGCCCTGGTGGCGCTGCTGCCCAGCGTGCTGCTGTCGTTGACCAGCGATCTTGATGCGCTGGGCTCTGGCGGCGCCGGCGCCGCCATCGGCTTCGGCGGCGTGTCGATCCTGATCGCCTCGGGCGTGGCGCTCGAGACCATGAAGCAGGTTGACAGTCAGCTGCTGATGCGCAACTACGAAGGGTTCCTGGCCTGATGTCGGGCACCACCGCACGACGGCTGGTCATCCTGGGCAAGCAGGGGGCTGGCAAGGGAACCCAGTGCGAGCTGCTCGTGGAGCGCTACGGCGTGGCCCACATCTCCACGGGAGACATGCTGCGCGCCGCGGTCGCCGCCGACACCCCCTTGGGCCGTCAGGCCAAAGAGGTGATGGACGCCGGCGAGCTCGTCAGCGACGAGCTGATCTTGGGCATCGTGGCCGAGCGCCTCGAGTCGCCCGATACTGCTGCGGGCTTCCTGCTGGACGGTTTTCCTCGCACCGAGGCGCAGGCCGACGGGCTGTTCGCCCTGCTGGCGCCGCACGCGGTGGACCGGGCGATCGACCTCGAGGTGGCTGACGACATCGTCACGCGGCGGATGCTGGATCGGGGACGCGCCGACGACACGCCCGAGGCGATTGCTCGCCGGCTCGAGCTGTACGAAGCCGAGACGGCGCCGCTGCGCAGGCTGTTCGCCGATCGAGAGGTGCTGGTCACCGTCGACGGCCTCGGCACACCCGATCAGGTGCATCAGCGCATCGTGGCGGCCATCGAGGCCGCACCATGAACGTCGTGGCGGCCATTGAGGCCGCACCAGCCGATACAGCGACCATCGAGGCGGCGTCGTGACCCCTATACTTGCTCGCTCGTCTACAGCGCAGGTCCCCCGATGAAAGTCCGTCCGAGCGTCAAGAAGATCTGCGACAAGTGCCGCGTCATCCGCCGTCACGGGCGGATCCGGGTGATCTGTGAGAACCCGCGGCACAAGCAGCGTCAAGGCTGAGACAGGAGTTCCGTATAGATGGCCCGAATTGCCGGCGTTGACATTCCACGCGAGAAGCGTGTGGAGATCGCGTTGACCTACATCTATGGCATCGGCCGTTCAGCCAGCCAGCAGATCTGCGAGGACCTCAACATCGCTGAGCGCACCCGTGTGCGCGACCTCACCGACGCCGAGGTGGCTCGCATCCGCAACCACATCGACGCCAGCCTCACGGTCGAGGGCGACCTGCGGCGCGACATCGCCCAGGACGTGAAGCGCAAGATCGAGATCGGCTGCTACCAGGGCGTCCGGCACCGCCGAGGCCTGCCGGTGAGGGGTCAGCGCACCCACACCAACGCACGCACCCGCAAGGGCCCGCGCAAGACCGTGGCGGGCAAGAAGAAGGTGCGCAAGTGAGCGTGCGCGGCCGATTCCGTCGGCAACGAGAGACCGGACGCATGAGAGGCGGGCGCAAGTGAATCAGCAGCAGCAGCCTCGCCGCGGGCGCCGCCGGGAGCGCAAGAACGTCGGCGACGGCGTGGCGCACATCAAGAGCTCGTTCAACAACACGATCATCACGTTCACCGATCTGCAGGGCAACGTCGTGTCGTGGGCGTCGGCGGGCAACGCCGGTTTCAAGGGCTCCCGCAAGTCGACTCCGTTCGCTGCGCAGCAGGCCGCCGAGCAGGCCGCCGAGCGGGCCATGGAACACGGCGTGCGCCGGGTGCACGTGCACGTGAAAGGCCCCGGCTCGGGGCGCGAGACCGCCATCCGCTCGATCCAGAATTCCGGCATCGAGATCAAGGGCATCCGCGACATGACGCCGGTGCCGCACAACGGCTGCCGTCCGCCGAAGCGCCGGAGGGTCTGAGGTGTCTCGCTACACAGGTCCCAAGGCGCGCGTCTCGCGGCGGCTGAACACCAACATCTGGGGCACCGAGGGCGAGACCAAGGCGCTCGACCGGCGCCCGTACCCGCCCGGCGAGCACGGCCGCGGACGGCGCCGCAGCCAGAACTCCGAGTTCCTGATGCAGATGCAGGAGAAGCAGAAGTGCCGCTTCACCTACGGGATGACCGAGCGGCAATTCCGCAACCTCTATGAGGAAGCCGCCCGCCAGCGGGGGGTCACCGGCGAGAACCTGCTGCGGCTGCTCGAACTGCGCCTCGACAACATCGTGTACCGGGCCGGCTGGGCCGCTACCCGCCCCCAGGCCCGCCAGTTCGTGAGCCACGGTCATATCGACGTCAACGGTCGCCGGGTGAACATTCCCAGCTACCGGGCCCGCAAGGACGATGTCATCGCGCTGCGTTCGCGGTCCCGCGAGATCGTCACCATCCGGTGGAATCTCGACGTACTGGATCGCACACCGCCGCCGTGGCTCGAGGCGAGCGACGGTGCCCAGCAGGTCACGGTACGCGAGCTGCCGATCCGGTCTCAGATCGAGATCCCGGTGCGCGAACAGCTCATCGTCGAGCTCTACAGCAAGTAATCACCCACAAAGGGGTCAATGTGTCCGTCTCCGACACCTTGGTCATGCACCGACCGACAATCGACATCTTGGGCGAGCCCGAGGGCAACCGTCAGCGTTTCGCCATCGGCCCGCTGGAGCCGGGCTTCGGGCACACGCTTGGCAACTCGCTGCGCCGCACGCTGCTGTCGTCGATTCCCGGTGCTGCGATCACACAGGTCCAGTTCGACGATGCGCTCCACGAGTTCACCACGATCGAAGGTGTGGTCGAGGACGTCACCGACATCGTGTTGAACCTCAAGGACGTCGTGCTGCGCAGCCACAGCGACGAACCCGTTGCTGTCCGCCTCGACGAGCGCGGCGTGGGCCCGGTGCTCGCGGGCCATGTCGACTGGGGTGTGGATGTCGAGTGCCTGACGCCCGATCTGCACATCGCCACGCTCGGCGAGGGTGCGCGCCTCGCGATGGATCTGACGATCGAGCGCGGCTGGGGCTACTCGGCCCCTGACAGCGATCGCGTCGGCGGTGCGATCGGCGTGATCCTCATCGATGCGCTGTTCAGCCCGGTCAGGCGCGTGGCCGTCGAGGTCGAGCCGGTGCGCGTGGAGCAGTCCACCGATTTCGACCGGCTGGTGCTCGACATCGAGACCGACGGCGCAATGACCCCGCGCGAGGCGCTGGCATCGGCCGGCGACACCCTGTGCCGGCTGATGCTCATGATCGCCGAGCTTTCGCCGGAGAACCTGGGGCTCGAGATCGCCGACGTGGCGGTGAGCGATGGCCGCACCAGCGACCTGGAGCGGCCGATCGAGGATCTGGGCCTGTCCGAGCGGGCACGCAACTGCCTCAAGCGCGCGCAGTTCAACACCATCGGCGAGCTGCTGGATCAGTCCGTGGACGAGCTGATGACCGTGCCGAACTTCGGCCAGAAGTCGCTGGACGAGGTCATCGAGAAGCTCGACGAGCGCGGCCTGGCGCTGCGGGGCATGAGTCCGACGGCGGCCGAAGAACCGTCCGAGCAGAGCCCCTCGGCCGAGCCGGCGGCGGTGAGCTGACGATGCCCGCGCCCACGAAGGGCCGCCGCCTCGGCGGCAGCGCGAGCCATCAGCGATCGATGCTGGCAAACCTGGCAGCGTCGCTGTTCGCCGCGGAGGCCATCGAGACCACCGAGACCAAGGCGAAGGCGCTGAGGCCCTACGCCGAGAAGCTCATCACCAAGGCGCGCAAGGGCGGTCTGGCACGCCACCGCCAGATCGTCGCCAGCCTCAACGGCGACCAGGAGATGGCCCAGAAGCTGATCGACGAGATCGGCCCCCGCTACGAAGGGCGGCCGGGCGGCTACACCCGCATCCTCAAGCTGGGTCCCCGCCGGGGCGACAACGCCCCCATGGCGCTCATCGAGTTGGTCTAGCTCCTCGCGGCGCCTCGGCACATGAGCACCGACAACCCGTCGAGCACTGGGCCGTTGGACCCTGACGTGCTCGACGCCTTGCGGGCGCTGGACACGCCGACCGTCTGCAATGCGCTCGAGGTCGTGGCTCCGCATCGCCGCGCCTACGGATACACCACCTCACCGTTGGTCTGTCCTGACCCGGACACCGTCATGGTCGGCTATGCCCGCACGGCCACGATCCGTGCCAATGCGCCATCGGGCCGATCCGGCAACGACGACTTGGCAGTGCGCGTCGGCTACTACCGGCACATGGCCGAGGGCCCACAGCCGACGGTCACCGTGATCGAAGACGTCGACGCTTCGCCTGGCTACGGCGCCTGGTGGGGCGAGGTGAACAGCAGCATCCATGCCGGTCTGGGCTCGCTCGGCGTCATCACCAACGGTTCGATCCGCGACTTGAGCGAGTGGGCACCGGGCTTCGGTGCTCTGGCCGGCTCGATCGGCCCGTCTCACGCGTGGGTGCACGTCGTGGATTACGCGGTGCCGGTGAGGGTGCACGGCATGTCAGTGCATCCGGGCGACCTCATTCACGCCGACCGTCATGGAGCGGTCGTGGTGCCTGTCGACGTGGCGGCTGACATTCCCGCGGCGGCTGGCAAGATCGCCGCTGCTGAGCATGTGCTCATCGACGCCGCCCGCAGTGACGGCTTCTCGATCGATCAGCTCACTGCCCTGCTTGACCCCAAGGGCGATCACTAGTCCCTCGTCGAGGCCGCGCGACTGCCCGGCAGCCGCAGGGTGCCGAGTGTGATCGCGCCTATCGGTTGAGCCTCTAGCGCAGGAGCGCTGCATCGCGGCGCAGCGAGTTCCGCGCCTCGGCGTAGCGCTCCGCGAGGCGCTGACCGACGCGCCCGATCCGGTCGATCATCTTCATGAGGCGGTCGCGTGCCGCCTCGGCGATGCTCGACAGATCGGTGAGGTCGGGCAGTCTCCAGTCGCGCAGCACGACGGGCTGCAGGATCTGGTCGTGGTGGATGGCCAGGTCGTAGATCCCGGCCTCGGCGATGATGCGGGAGTGGGTGTCGAAATCGGTGATGCCCAGACCAGGCATGGCAAAGCCCTTCACCTGATTGGCAATGGCGACCACTGCGCTGGAGGGGTCCATCTCGACGGCGGCGCTCATGACGTCGCGGTAGAACAGGAAATGCAGGTTCTCATCGAAAGCGACCCGCCGCATGATGGCCTTGCCGGCGGGATCGTCGATGTGGCGTCCAGTATTGAAGTGAGCGATGCGGGTCGCCAGTTCCTGCAGCGTGACGTAGGCGAGGCCCTCGAGCAGGCTCGGCGGCTGGGGCACTTGCCCGCACTGCACCTGCGCCATGCGTGCTCGCTCCAGCGCCACGGGATCGAGGGCGCGGGTGACTGAGAGGTAGTCGTAGATGACCCGGCCGTGGCGCCCCTCTTCCGCCGTCCAGCGGCGAACCCACTCGCCCCACGCGCCGTCGCGTCCGAAGAGCCGCTCGCTGTCACGGAAGTAGTACGGCAGGTTCTCCTCGGTGAGCACGTTCACGAAGAGGGCGCTGCGGGCCTCCGGGGTGAGGTTCGCCTCCTCGGGTGACCACTCGTAATCGGGGGCGAAGTCCTTGCCCCGGCTCCAGGGCACGAGCGCGTGAGGATGCCATTCCTTCGTCTGACGAAGGTGTCGCTCCAGCAGCTGCCCTACGGTCGGCTCGAGATCGGCGAGCGTCCGCGCATCGACCTCTACCGACATACGGTTTTGCCAATCACCATGCGTGACGGAGCCTAATGACGTATGCCCCCTGTTCGGGACCCGCTGAGCCATGACACCCGTTTCTCGTGCCGCCGCCCGCCGCCGACCCTCGGCGGGCGATCGCAGTGTCAGGAGTTCGTGCGCACGCCGAGGGCCCGTTCGAGGTTGACGAGGTACCCGGCGAAGGCTCGCCGCCCGGCTTGGGTGGCCTCGATCCACGTCCGGGGCTTTGCGCCGTGAAACTGCTTGCTGATGGTCACGTAGCCGGCGGCTTCCAGCTTGCGCAGGTGGGTCGTGAGGTTGCCCGGCGTCAGACACACGAGCAGTCTCAGCCTGGTTGCGTTGCCGCTGGTCTCGTGAACTAGGCGTGGTTGCGCAGGGCGTCGCTGTAGTTGGCCGAGGCGAATTCCCAGTTGATCAGGTGCTCGACGAATGCATCCACGTAGGCGGCTCGGGCGTTCTGATAGTCGAGGTAGTAGGCGTGCTCCCACACGTCGATCACCAACAGCGCCCTCAGGCCGTCGGTCAGGGGCGTGCGGGCGTCGTCGGTCTGCACGATCCGCAGCGAGCCAGAGCCGGTTGTGGCTGCATCGAACACCAGCCAGCCCCAGCCAGATGCGAAGTTGCGGACCGCTCCGGCGGCGAAGTCCGCCCGGAACGCGTCCACGCCGCCGAAGCTCGCCTCCAGCGCCGCGGCCAGGGCGCCGCTGGGCTCGCCACCGCCGCCGGGCGACATGGACTGCCAGTAGAAGTTGTGGTTCCACGTCTGGGCTGCTGCGTTGAACAGCCCGCCCGCGGGCAGCGAGCGCACCAGATCCTCCAGCGCTCGACCCTCGTTGGGTGTGTCGGCGACCCCGCTGTTCACTGCGGTGACATAGCCGGCGTGGTGCTTGCCGTAATGGAAGCTGATCGTGCGCTCGCTGATGTGCGGGGCGAGCGCATCGGGTGCGTATGGGAGGTCTGGCAGCTGGATGGTCATCTGATTCTCATGCGGTCACTGGCCCGGGCGAGTATGCCAGCGCAAGCCGGCCCTTCAGCGTCGCCCGGCCTGACATCCCGCGACGAGGGCAGAGGCGCCGAGCGATATGGTGCGGCGCGTGCGGCTGGTGGGCATCTACGACGCTGACGGCGGGCTCGCCGGAGAGTTCCGTTACGCCTTCGGCAAGCTGACGGGCCGCAGCAAGTGCGCCCTGTGCGACATCACCCACGGCTGGAATCCGCTGGGCTCACGCGAGTGGAAGCAAGCCTGCGCGGCATCGCCGGTCGAGCTCGAGCTGGTGCATCGCGACGAGGCCACTGCCTCTCAGCTCGCTGCAGCCACCAAGCTGCCTGCCGTCGTGGCCGACGACGGCGAGGGCTGGTCCGAGGCCATGACAGCGGCGGACATCGAGGCGTGTGCAGGGTCTCCGTACCGGCTCTTGGAACTGCTCAGGACCCTCTGAGATCGCATGAGAACCCATCCCGCTTCTGGCTGCCGCTGGCCCCCTGAATCCGAGTACCGTCCCCTCCCGCACGCTGCCGGCCGAAAGGCGCACCCGTCGATGAAACCAGTCCTTTGGCGCAAGATCTTCGCTCTGCTCTTTGCGGCCGCCCTGCTGGCGGCTGCGTGCGCTCCAGACGAACATGACGCAGTCAGCGAGCCCGCAGCGGCCGACGACGAAACAGTCGAAGTTCACACCGACGAACCGGAAGCTGTCGAAGCCGAGGCAGAGCCCGAAGAGACGGATGAGCCGGCCCCTGCCGACGAGCCCGAGCCTGCCGACGAGCCCGAAGAGACTGATGAGCCGGCGCCCGCGGAAGAGCCCATCGGCGACCCGGTCGATCTGGGCGAGTTCAACGACTACGAGCCCGGTGATCCTGACGCGACCCTGCTGCCAGTGGATGCGGAGGTGCTGATCGGCCAGCTCCCCAACGGCCTCACCTACTACCTGCGTTCGAATGACTCGCCGGGCAAGTCGATCATGATGCACCTGGTGGTCAATGCCGGGGCCGTCCTGGATCCCGACGGCGCAGAGGGCGCAGCTCACTTCCTGGAACACATGATGTTCAACGGCACCGAGCGCTTCTCCAAGAACGAGCTCCTCCAGGTGCTCCGCGACTTCGGCACCGATTTCGGTCCTGACCTGAACGCCTACACCAGCCCCGATGAGACCGTCTACATCCTCGATTTCAAGCTCGACCACCCCGGCACCATCGGCCTCGGGTTCACGGTGCTGTCCGAATGGGCATCAGCGGCCACGCTCCTGCCTGCCGATGTCGATGCCGAGCGGGGGATCATTCTTGACGAGTACCGCCTGCGCGACGAGTCGGCATCAGGCAGGATCTCGAACTTCCTCGACGCCATCTACTACTCGGGAACCGCCTATGAGGGCATGCTCATCGGCGGCAGCGAGGAATCCAATCTGTCGATGACCGCCGAGGTCTTGCGCGAGTTCTACGACACGTGGTACCGGCCCGACAACATGGCGGTGGTGGTCGTGGGCGACCTGGCCGTCTCCGAGATGGAGACGCTGGTGGAGCACTACTTCACGGATCTGGCGCCGCGCACACCGACGGCCCCGCCGCAGCCCGACCGGTCTGCGTTCATCGCAGACTTCGTGGACGAGCCGGTGACCGATGTGGTCACGCACCCGGACCACGGCCCGATCTACATCTCGCTCGACTGGCAGCTGCCTGCGTGGCCTGCGGGGACGGTCGGGGGTGAGCGGCTCCGGTTCATGGAGGATCTGATCGCTCGCATGCTCGACATCCGGCTGGATGCCGCATTCCAAGCCGGTCAGCTCTCACAGGCCACAGAACCGCACTTCAGCGCGTTTCCGGCTGCACGCGGTCTGCGCCTGTATGGCACGAACTATCAGGGTTCGGATCTCAATCAGGCAACCACCGACTACATCTCGGTGGTGCACGGCGCGGCGCACTTCGGCTTCACCCAGGCAGAGCTCGACCAAGCAGTAAGCGCGTTTCGCACCTCGCTCGAGTTCCAGCTCGAGAGTGACGAGACCCGGCAGGACCGCGAGTACTCGTTCGCCTACGCAGCGCACTTCCTCAGCGGCGCCGATGTCTCATCGACGCCGGATCGGGTGGCCCGGCTGACCGCGCTGCTCGACACCTACACGGTCGAAGAGCTGACCGCACATCTGCGTTGGCTCTTGGAGATCGCGCCGCCACTGGTGGTGTCGATCGGGCCCGACCCGGCGGACGTGCCGACCGCGGAGGAACTGCGTGCCGCGGTGGACGCGGCCGTTCCGCTGGCACCGCCGGAAGCGCAGGAGGCCATCGACGCACTCATGGCACGGCCGGATCCGGCTGCACCCGCCGCCGAACGATCAGTTGGCCTGTTCGACGACGCCTATGAGTGGGAATTCCCCAATGGGGCGACGGTGGTCTTCGCGCCATCGGACATCGCGGCCGGCGAGGTGACGGTGGTGGCGGAGAGCCTGGGTGGCTGGTCGTCACTGTCGGTGGGCGATTCGGCCTTGGTGCGTCACGCTGTCGGCGCGGTCGCCTCGAGCGGCATCGGTGACGCTACGGCCACGCAGCTCGACGAGTACTTGGCCACTACGACAGCCCGGGTCAGCCCATTCATCGCCGAGCACTCAGAGGGCTTCTCGGGCGCAGCGGGAGCGGGCGACCTCGAAGCGCTCTTTGCTCTGCTGCACCTGTATGTCACCGAGCCGCGCATCACCGAGGTGGCGGTCAACGAGCAGATCCAAGCGATGCAGACCCGCCTGGCGAACGCCGAGACCTTCCCGCAGTGGATCTCGGAGCTGGCGCTGCTGGACGCGCTCTATGGGGGCAGCCCGTGGTACCAGTTCATTGCCACGCAGGATCAGATCGACGCCACCACCCCCGATTCGCTGCTCGGCCTCTACCAAGCACGGCTGAGCGATGTGGACGATCTGGTGGTGGCAGTGGTCGGCGACATCGACCGGGCCACGGTGGCCGACTTGGCGGCGCGCTACATCGGCACGCTGCCCGCAGGAACGGATGACACGTTCACCGACCACAACCCGGGTTTCCCGTCGGGCGTTGAGCGCATCACGATTCCGGTCGACGCTGACTCGGGCGCAGCAGGTCTCGACATCGTGTTCGGTGCCGCCACCACGCTCACCGTCGAGAACCTGGTTCTCAGCGATGTGGCCGCAGCGGTCATCGACGACTTGCTGACCGGCCGGGTGCGCGAGCAACTCGGCGACACCTACTCGGTGTTTGCATCGGTCTCGCCAGACGATGCCACCGGCCAATGGACGGCACGCATCAGCGCCACGGGACCGTCAGATGGGCTCGAATCGAGCCACGCCGCCATCGTGGATACCGTGGCGGGGCTGATTGCCGACGGTCCGACCGACCGCGACCTGCAGCAGGCGATCTCGGTGACGCGGGACAACTACGTGCTCGAGTCGAACTCCTCGATTGTCAACCCGCTCTTGCGGCGTCATCACGCAGATGACAGCAGCGTCGGCACGCCCGCGCAGCTGCGAGCCGTCCTCGACGAGATCACGGCGGCCGAGGTGCAAGCGCACATCGCACTGTGGTTCAACCTCGAGAACCGCATCGAGGTGTTCCGTTCCGAGCAGTAGCTGCTCAAGAGGCTGAGCCGATTGTCGCTCAGCTGTCTGGGTAGCGGACTGCGACGAGGGTCAGCCCGTGCGGCGGCGCGATCGCCGCTGCCGCATCCCGGCTGCGTGCTGCCAGCACCGCTGGCACGTCGCCGGCAGCGCGGTCGCCGCGCCCGGTCGCCACGCACTGGCCCACGATGGCCCGCACCATTTGGTGGCAGAAGGCGTTGGCCTCGATGTCGAACCACAGCCGAGCACCCTCGCCGCGCCAGCGCGCCCGGGCGACGCTGCGCACCAGCGACGCGTCGGGTCGGTCCTTCGGCCGGCGGCAGAACGAGGTGAAGTCGTGCTCGCCGACGAAGTGAGCTGCGGCAGCGTTCATCTGAGGAATGTCGAGCGGCACAGCCACGTGCCATTCGAGGTCGGCGCAGCGGGGATCGAGGTTCGCGGCGTTGCGGACGCGGTACTCATAGGCACGGGCGGTTGCGGAGTGGCGCGCATCGAAGCTGTCATCGGCGAACGCGGCGGCCGTCACCACGATGTCGGGGTTCAGCATGCGGTTGAGCGAGGACGCGCAGCGATCCAGCCGGCCGTCGAGCTGATCGCCGCCGATCCGCCGCAGTCCCTCGCCGCCGATCCGGAACGACACGACCTGTCCGGTGGCGTGCACGCCCGCATCGGTGCGGCCGGCCACGGTCAGCGCGGGCGCTTGGCCGAGGATGCGCGCGAGTGCGGTGCCCAATTCGCCCGCGACTGTGCGAACGCCCTCGTTGGCGGCGAAGCCGCGAAAACCCGTGCCCCGATACGCCAGGTCCAGCCGCACGGTCCGTTGACCGGCGTGGGCGGCAGGCTCATGTTCGCTCACCGCTGGCACGGTAACTTCGCTGGGAGCGATGCCGGCACAGTCGCACTTCAGCGGGAACGCATCGCTGCGTCACAGGGGGACATCGCAGATGCTCGATATCAGGATTGCGGGCGGCACGATCATCGACGGCACCGGAGCGCCGCGCACCGAAGGCGACATCGGCATCCGCGACGGTCGCATCGTGGCGGTGGGCACCGAAGCCACCGCTGCGGCGGGGCCTGCGGAGCGCACGATCGATGCGTCCGGCAAGGTGGTCGCACCCGGCTTCGTCGACATCCACACGCACTTCGACGCGCAGGTCTTCTGGGACACCACGCTGTCGCCGTCGCCGCTGCATGGCGTCACCACCGTCATCGGCGGCAACTGCGGCTTCACGATCGCCCCGCTCGAACCCGATCACGGCGACTACCTCATGCGGATGCTGGCGCGGGTGGAGGGCATGCCGCTCGAATCGCTCCAAGAAGGCGTTCCGTGGGACTGGCGCACCTTCGGGGAGTACCTCGACGCGATCGACGGCACGCTGATGCCCAACGCCGGCTTCCTGGTGGGGCACTGCGCGCTGCGCCGGGTCGTGATGGGCGAGCGCTCGGTGGGCCACGAGGCCACGCCCGAGGAGCTCGACGCCATGAAGCGCATGCTGGCCGACAGCATCGCGGCAGGCGGTCTGGGCTTCAGCTCGTCGTGGGCCAAGACCCACAACGACGCAGCCGGCGAGCCGGTGCCGTCGCGTCACGCTTCCACCAGCGAGCTGATCGAGCTGTGCTCGGTGCTGCGGTCCTCTCCCGCGGTCGCGATCGAGTTCATCCCCACCATCGAGCGCTTCGACGACGACGTGTACCAGCTGCTCGCCGACATGTCGGTGGCTGCGGACCGGCCCCTCAACTGGAACGTGATCTTCGCCAACGGCCGCCACCGTGACGTCATCGACCAGAAGCTCGCGGCCAGCAACTACGCAGCGCGCCAGGGCGGGCGCGTGGTGGCGCTCACCGCCCCGATGCCCGCGGTGAGCCGCCTGTGCTTCGAGAGCGGCTTCCTGCTCGACACGCTGGCCGGCTGGGCCGAGCCGATGGCATTGCCGCCTACCGAGAAGATGAAGCTGCTCGCCGACCCGCAGCGGCGCGCTGAGCTGAACGATCTGGCGCAGCAGCCCAGCGCCTTCCGTGGCGTCGCTCGCTGGGAGCGGCTGACCGTGGGCGAGGTCACCAAGCCGGAGCTGGCACACCTCGAGGGTCGCACGATCGGCGAGATCGCCGACGCCCAGGGCACCACGCCGTGGGATGCCCTGTGCGACCTGGTGGTGGCCGACGACCTCAAGACCGGCCTGTACCCCCGGGCCGCGGGCGACGATCCCGACAGCTGGACGATGCGCGAGGAGCTGTGGAATGACGACCGCTGCGTGATCGGGGCGTCCGACGCCGGCGCGCACCTCGACTTCCTGGCGACGTTCAACTACTCGACCTACCTGCTGGCCGCTGCCCGTGACCGCGAGATGCTCGAGCTGGAGGACGCCATCCACAAGCTCACCGACATCCCCGCCCGCCTCTACGGGCTCGCCGGTCGCGGCAGGCTGGCGGAGGGTTGGCACGCCGATGTCGTGGTGTTCGACCCCGACGCAGTGGCCCCCAAGCCGATCGAGGTGCGCGAGGACCTTCCGGGGGGCGCGTGGCGGCTCTACGGCGAGGCCGAGGGAGTGGACACCGTGCTGATCAACGGCGAGGTTGCGGTCCGCGACGGCGCCTTCACCGACGCCCGTCCGGGCACTCTGCTGCGAGCCGGCCGTGACACCGAGCCCGTTCGCGCCTCGGGGCCGGTTGCATCGACGAATCAGTGACGGCATCCGGCCCGAGCGCCGGTAGCCTCGTGGGGCCGTTCGCCCTGTGGAGCCCAGCTCCCAGCAGACCTCAAGCGGAGTTCCAGCGTGCGCACTTACGCCCCCAAAGCATCTGAGATCGAGCGTGCATGGTTCGTCGTCGATGCCGAAGGCATGGTGCTGGGCCGGATGGCCACCGAGGTCGCCAGGGTGCTGCGCGGCAAGCACAAGCCCACCTTCGCCCCCTACATCGACTGCGGCGACCACGTCGTGGTGGTCAACGCCGACAAGGTCGTGCTGACGGGCGACAAGGCCACCAAGAAGCTGGTGCACCGCCATTCGGGCTACCCGGGCGGCCTGCACAGCGAGAAGTACGGCGATCTGCTGGCTCGCCGGCCCGCCGACGCGGTCCGGCGGACGATCCGGGGCATGCTGCCCCACAATCGCCTCGGCCGAGCACAGCTTCGCAAGCTGAAGGTGTACGCCGGTCCCGACCATCCCCACGCCGCTCAGCAGCCCCAACCGCTGGCTCTGCCCGGCGCCATGGCGCACTGACCCCGACGGCCCTGACACCGCCCTGACGACGCGATATCCGACCAGAAAGACACAGACTCCGTGCCCGTACCGCTGACGCAAACCACCGGCCGCCGCAAGCGAGCCGTCGCCCGGGTGAGATTCCGGCCTGGCAGCGGCAACATCGCAGTGAACGGCCGCCCCTTCGACGAGTACTTCACCTCCTCGGTGCACCGCACGAACATCACCGAGCCGCTGCGGCTGACCGAGACGTCTGAGACCTACGACGTGGATGCGACGGTCGACGGCGGCGGCGTGGCCGGACAGGCGGGCGCGATCCGGCTGGGCATCGCCAGGTCATTGCTGGTGCTCGACCCCGAGATGCGACCGACGCTGAAATCGGCCGGGTTGCTGCAACGCGACGCCCGGATCAAGGAATCCAAGAAGTACGGGCTGAAGAAGGCCCGCAAGGCGCCGCAGTACTCCAAGCGCTAGCGGCCCGCCCGGTCCTCATCGCCGGTTCCGAGACGCCGGCGCTCAGGTGCAGACTCGGCAACGAAGTGTGATGGAACTCAGTTTCGGCACCGACGGCATCCGGGGACGGGCATTCGACGAGATCGACGAGGTCGTCGCGCACGCGCTCGGGCGCGCGGCAAACCGGGCGCTGATTGGGCGCAGCGGCCCGGCGCGCTGGGCAGTCGGCCGCGACACACGCGAATCGGGTCCCGCGCTGGCGCGAGCGCTCGCTGCCGGGCTGCGCGCGACCGGCGCCGAAGTCATCGACCTCGGCGTCGTGCCCACGCCGGTGGTGGCGTTCGCGGCCCAGCACCTCGGCGCGGCTGGAGCGGTCGTCTCGGCGTCCCACAATCTGTGGCATGACAACGGCGTCAAGCTGTTCGCCGCGGGCGGCACCAAGCTCAGCGATGCCGAGCAGGCTGCTGTTGCGCTGTGCCTCGGCGATCTGGGGCTGACGCACGGCGACCGACCGTCGGCGGCCGAGATCGCACGCCGACCCGACGTCGGTCTCGCCATCGACGCCGCGACCGGTCCCGCAGGAAGACCTGGAGCTGGCCGCGTCGGCGGCACGGCGGTGACACCGACCGAGTTGGGGCGTGTGCTGGCGGCCTACGAGGCGTCGTTGCGCGATGCCGTCGGGGGGCGCACCCTCGACGGGCTCCGACTCGTCGTCGACGGCGCGAATGGGGCGAGTGCGCTCGGGGCGGCTGGGCTGCTGGGGCGGCTCGGCGCCGAGGTCACCGCGTTGTTCTGCGAACCCGACGGCCGCAACATCAACGACGGCTGCGGTTCGGTCCATCCGGCGGCGCTGCAGGCCGCAGTGGTCGATCAGGGCGCCGACCTGGGGTTGGCCTTCGACGGCGACGGCGACCGGATGATCGGGGTGGACAGCGACGGCGGTCTCATCGACGGCGATCGCCAGATGGCGCTGTTCGCAACAGATCTCGCCGAGCGAGGTCTGCTGGTGGGCAACACGCTCGTCGTCACCGTGATGTCCAACCTGGGGCTGCGCCGGGCGATGGCTGCGGCGGGAATCAACCTGGCAGAGACTGCGGTCGGGGACCGGTCGGTGCTCGAGGCGATGGACGCCGGCGGCTACAGCCTCGGCGGCGAGCAGTCAGGTCACCTGATCTTCCGCCGCGAGGCCACGACCGGTGACGGTCTGCGCAGTGCCGTGCACCTCGCCGACCTGGTGGCTCGCAGCCGCGCCGCTGTGCCTGATGGTTCGGCGCTTACGAGCGCCGAACTGGCCCGGGCGGCGATGCAGGAGGCTCCGCAGGTGCTCCTCGGCGTGCCCGCAGGGTCGGCAACGCTCGATGAGCACACGCGGGCGGCGATCGACGAGCTGGCGGCGAATGCGGGCCCTGATGTGCGCGTGCTCGTGCGGCCGAGCGGCACCGAGCCGGTCATCCGGGTGATGGTCGAAGCCGCCACAGAGCGCGACGCGACGACCCTCGCGGGCCGCCTCGTCGCGCTGCTGAAGCGCGGCTAGCGCCGCTGGATGATCTGACGCGGCGAGCGCCGCGCGCAATCAGGTCAATCAGGTGTAGACGTTCAGGAACGCCTCGTTGAGCCGGCGGTCGACGTAGAACACGCCCTTGCCGAGCTGCTCGGCATCCCACGTGCGCTGGGGCACATCGGGGTAGTGGATGTAGCCACCCGAGAACACCTCATTGCGGTTGCCCGACGGATCCCAGAAGTAGATCGTCTGGCCCCGGGTGATGCCGTGGCGGGTCGGGCCGATGTCGACAGGGATGTCGTAGCGGCTCATGACGTCACCGGCATGGGCGACGTCGTTCCAGCTCTCGAGGAAGAACGACACGTGATGGAAGATGGCCGGATCCTCGGCCGCCACAAACGCCACGTCGTGGGCCTTGTTGGCGCATGTGAGGAACGGCGCGACGTACGACCCGTCCGGCGCCTTGACGACCTCGGAGACCTCGAAGTCGAGCACCTCGGTGAACAGCTCGACCGTCTCGGCGATGTTCGGCCCGTACAGCAGGCAGTGATCCATGCGGGTGGCCCGCATGCCGCGGGGCTCCTCGTCCCACACGTCGGGGTTGTGCGTCGGCGGCGTCTTGTCGGCGATCGCCATCTCCGAATAGAGGTGGATGGTGTGACCGGCGGGGATCTGGAAGCTGACCACGCGGCCCAGGCCGGGCTGCGACCCCGGTTCGAGATGGTCGACCTGCACCCCGTGGTTGTACAGCCGGTCGGTGAGCTCGGTCAGGTCGTCGTCGTTGCGCACCTTGAAGCCCATGAAGTCCATGCCGGGCTCGTCGGCGGGCCGCAGGATCACGCTGTGATGGTCGAACTCGTCGTAGGCCTTGAAGTAGACGCGCCCGTCGTCGCCGGTGCCGACAACCGACAACCCGACCCGGTCGCGGTAGTGGACGATCGAACCTTCCATGTCGGTGGAGCGGATCTGCACATAGCCAGCTCGCATGACTCCCGTGATTGCCATGGCGGTACCCCCAATTTGTGAGCAGGTTCACATATCTAATCACGCAGCCCGAACACCCGCCGCCGGTGCCCGACCTGAGCCAGATGGCCGCTGGGTGCTCGGTACCCTCGCTGGTGTGTGCGGGATCGTGGCCGTCGTCGGCCGTCGCGACGACAGCGAGGCGTTGCAGGCAGCGGAGGTCGTCCCGCTCCTGCATGACGCCACGGCCCTGCTTGCTGATGCGCTGACCGGCGGTCGGTCCGAAGCCGGGGGCGACCGCTCCTTCATCGACCTGCTCGAGACCGCCGCGGAATCGTTGCGGCGGGCCGACGAATCGCTGCGATCGCTGCCGGGTGTCCGGCTGCTGGTCTCCGATGCCAAGTGCGTGCTCGACATCGAAGCTGCGCTGGGGGCGGTGGATGCCCGCATCGCCGACGTCGACCGCCTGGTCGAGTCAGGGGAGGCGCCGAACGTCTCGCGCGGCCACAACGACGCTGCGGAAGCTGCCGACGCTGATGCTGTCGAGAGCCAGTTCGAACGCATCAACGCCGGACTGGGGGAGCTGAAGGACCATGCCTTCGCCTTGCGGCGTGATCGCCTGCGGATGGCCCGCCAGATTGCCGATCTGTGGGGCGGCACGCCGCCGCCGACGGCAGTGCAGGGCCTCTGGTCGATCGAGGTCGCCCTGTCTGCACTCGACCGGCTGGAGGTTCGAGGGCGCGACTCGGCGGGTCTGCAGGTGTTCGTGCGCGGCGCACGGCTGGAGCCCGGCGCCTCCGGGGCCACAGCCGGCTCGCAGCCTGGACGGTTGAGCGACCCGCTCTTCGGTGCCGGCGCAGTCCGCGATACCCCGAACGGGCTGGCATTCGTCTACAAGACCGCATCGGAGATCGGCGAGCTGGGCGACAACACGGCTGCCCTGCGAGCGCAGATCAGCGACGACGGCCTGCTGCGCTGGGCGCTGAGCGCCGACGGCGCCGAAGCCGTGGTGCTGGCGCACACCCGCTGGGCCAGCGTCGGCATCGTGTCGGTGCCCAACACCCATCCGCTCGACGCCTGGGCTCCCCGCAGCGGCGGCATGGCCCACGTCGCTGGGTCTGATGGCGGCGACATGGCCCGGGTCGCTGGGTCTGATGGCGGCGACATGGCCCGGGTCGCTGGGTCTGATGGCGGCGACATGGCCCACGTCGCCGCTGTGCTCAATGGGGACGTCGACAACTACGCGGACCTGATCGCCCAGCGTCGCCTGCAGGTCCCGCCCGAGATCACCACCGATGCCCGGGTCATCCCCACGATGCTCCTCCGATCGCTGGCGCTGTCGAATGAGCCGGGCGTCACCCCCGCCGAGCGGCTGGGGCGCGCATTCGTCGACGCAGCCAGCGGCTTCGAAGGCTCAGTGGCCATCGCAGCGCATGCCGCCGAAGTGCCCGATGTGGTGGCGCTGGCGCTGCGGGGGAGCGGTCAGGCGCTGTACGTGGGTTCGGCGGGCCCGTCCTATGTCGTCGCCAGCGAGCCGTACGGGCTCGTCGAGGAATGCCGTGCCTATGTGCGTCTCGACGGCGAGACGCCGTCGGACCCGGCGAATCCTGTCGGCAGTCGCGGCCAGATCATGCTGGTCGACACGCCCGACGGGCCGTCGGCCGAGCTCACCGCATTGCGCCGCTTCTCCTATGACGGCACCGAGCTGCCCGTCGAAACCGGCGACATCGTCACGGCCGAGGTCACCACCCGCGACATCGACCGCGGCGACAACCCCCATTTCCTGCTCAAAGAAATCCGCGAAGCGCCGAGATCGTTCCGGGCCACATTGCGTGGCCGCATAGACACGGCCACATTGCGTGGCCGCATAGATACAGCCACAGCCGGGCTCCGTGCCCGGCTCGGGCCCGAGATCCTGCCGACCGACGTGCGGGCCCGACTGGGCGACGGCGCCATCAGGCGCATCGTCGCCATCGGCCAGGGCACCGCGGCAACGGCAGCATCGTCGCTTCCGCACTTCTGCGAGACGCTGCTCGAACCCTCCCAGGATCAGCGCAGCCTCGAAACGGTGGCATCGCTGGCCACCGAGTTCAGCGGCTTCGGCCTGCGCTCGGACCTGTCCGACACGCTTGTCGTCGCGGTCAGCCAGTCCGGCACCACGACCGACACCAACCGCACCGTCGACCTCGCGCGGGCTCGCGGCGCATCGGTGATCGCCATCGTCAACCGGCGCGGCAGCGACCTCACCGACCGGGCCGACGGCGTGCTCTACACGTCCGACGGACGTGACGTGGAGATGTCGGTGGCCTCCACCAAGGCGTTCTATGCCCAGGTCGCGGCCTGCGCACTGCTGGCTGCGGCCATCGCCGCCGAGGTCCGGCCAGGCGACGCTCGCACCGCACGCGCCACCAGCGAACTGCTCGCAGCGCTCGGCGACATGCCGGCGGCGCTCGAAGCAGTCCTGGCCACCCACGACGAGATTGCTCGCATCGCTCGGCGCCACGTGGGCTCGCACCGCCACTGGGCGGTCGTGGGCAACGGTGCGAACCGCATCGCCTCACGCGAGATTCGCATCAAGCTCTCCGAGATCTGCTATCACGCCGTCGCCGAGGACGGCACCGAGGACAAGAAGCACATCGACCTCTCGTGCGAGCCGCTCATCTGGGTGTGCGCCACGGGACTGCGGGGCTCGGTCGCCGACGATGCAGCCAAGGAAGTGGCGATCTATCGGGCGCACCGGGCCACGCCGATCGTGGTGACCTCCGCGGGCACGGGCCGATTCGACGCGGCCGCGGACCTGCTGGAGGTGCCCGCCGTCCATCCCGCGGTGGACTTCGTGCTGGCAACCGCCGCGGGCCACCTGTACGGCTACGAGGCCGCGCTCGCCATCGACGCGCTTGCCGATCCGCTGCACGAGATGCGCGCCGAGACCGAGGCACTGCTCGCTGCTCAGGGCAGCGACGAGAATCTGCTCGCTGCTGCGCGCAGCGACGGGACGATGCTCGCTGCTGCCCGCAGCGACGGGGATCAGCTCGGCGTGCTGGCAGAGCGGCTCGGTCCGGCCGCCAACCGATTCCGCGACGGCGTCCGAGCCGGCAACTACGACGGGCACCTGCGGGCGGGTACCGCCGCTCGCCTCGGCGCGGTGCTGCGTTACGCGGCCGGGCTGGCGCCGCTCGAGATGTACCAGCTCGACCTCGGCAAGGTCGGCCGGCCGTCGGTGGTCATCGACGATTTCACCGACGCGCTCAACATCGCGATCGACGAGCTCACCCGACCCATCGACACCATCAAGCACCAGGCCAAGACCGTCACCGTGGGCACGTCGCGGGCCGACGAGACGCTGCTGGGCTCGATGCTCGTGACCGCAGCGCTCGACGCGGGGACACCACGCGACCAGCTCTCCTACGCCGCGCTGCGCACGCTGGCCGCGCTCGATCTCGCCGTGGCCGAGGTGACCGGCTGGTCTCGCTACCGCATCGAGGGTGACGTGACCTCCGCCAGCAGTCCCGCAGCCACCATCTGGCTGACCGACCGTGGCGGCTCAGCGCTGGGCGTCGAATCACGCACTGTGGCCAACCCGCAGCTGCGCGGCACCAAGCACCGGGCGGCGTACGAGCGCGAGGTCACCGTGGCCCGCGGCAGCGACGGCCGGACGGTGCTGCACATTCCCGAGACCAAGGACGGCACCGCCACCGGGCTCACCCTGCTGCACTGCCGCTTCACCGAGCGGCTGGCTGCGCCGGCGATGCGTTCGGTGATGATGGGCTACCGCGGCCGTTACGGCGCGCTTGCCGACGCGGTCACCGAGACGCTTCCGTGGTTCCGGGACGACCTGCTGGGCACGATCGACGTGTTCGATCTGCTGACCCGCCCGGTGTACGTGCTGGCAGAGCACTGGCTGGGGCAGGCGGCGGGCACACCCGGCGAGCAGGGGCCGTAGCCGGGTGAGCACCGCGATCGGGCTCGACATGGTGGACGTTCGCCGCTTCGCCGCCGTGCTCGCACGGCGCGCCGGCATGCGCCGGCGCCTGTTCACCGAAGGGGAGCTGTCGTACGCGATGGCCACGGTCGACCCCGACACCCGCCTCGCTGCCCGGTTCGCAGCCAAGGAAGCAGTGATGAAGGTGCTCGGCGTCGGGCTGGGCGCGTGCAAGTTCCGCGACATCGAGGTCATCCGCCATGCCAGCGGGCGCCCGGAGCTGGTGCTGCGCGGTCTCGCCGCCGAGCGAGCGCACGCAGCCGGTCTGGCCGACTGGCAGGTATCGCTGAGCCACACCGACTCGGTGGCAGCCGCCATGGTGCTGGCGCAATAGGCCCGGAGCGACGCGGTGCTGCCGATCGTGACGCCGGCGGAGATGGCAGAGATCGACGCTGCGGCGCCCGAGGGCACCGATGTGCTGATTGCCCGTGCCGGTGCCGAGGTGGCGATTGCGGCCCGCCGGATGATGGGCGGAACCTACGGGCGCCGGGTGCTGGTGGCCGCGGGCAAGGGCCACAACGGTGCAGACGGGCGGGTCGCTGCGGGGGTGCTGCAGCGGTGGGGTGTCCGCTGCGGGGTCACGACGCCCGCCGAGGCACTGGATCTCGTCGCTTCGGGGGCCGCGGGCGGTTCGCGCCGCTTCGATCTGGTGATCGATGCCGCGTACGGCACGGGCTTGCGCGGGTCGTGGGGCGCGGATCAGCCGCCCGCCGTGCCGGTGCTGGCCGTCGACATCCCGTCGGGCATCGACGCGCTCACCGGCGAGGATCACGGCTGCTGGCCCGCGGCTGGGACCGTCACATTCGGCGCGCTGAAGCCCGGGCTGCTGCTGCACCCCGGCGCTGCCGCCGCCGGCGAGGTGCACCTCGCGCCGATCGGCCTCGATGCCAGTGCTGCTGGGTCGTGGCTGGTCACCGACGCCGACGCCGACGCTGCATTGGCCGGCCCGCAACCGGCAGCGCACAAGTGGCGCCGCTCGGTACGGGTGATTGCCGGATCGCCCCAGATGCGCGGCGCCGGCGCGCTGGTGTGCGCGGCAGCGCAGCAGGCGGGCGCGGGCATGGTCGTCATCAGCTCGCCGGGCGTGCGTGCCGGCGACATCGCCCGGCCCACCGAGGCGGTGGCTCGCGATCTTCCGCCGGGCTCCTGGGCAGAGCCGGCGCTGGAGGGCATCGAGCGCTTCGATGCGGCAGTCATCGGCCCGGGCGTCGGCACCGATCCCGCGACATCGGCCCAGGTGGCCCGCTTCATCGCCGAGTGCCCGCTGCCGCTGGTGGTCGACGCAGACGCCGTCACCGCTGTCGCGGCGCATCCCGAGTGCTTGCAGCGACGGGCGCCGTTGACCGTGCTCACGCCGCACGATGGCGAGTTCGCCACGCTCACCGGCGCGCGGCCTGCTGCTGACCGGTTCGACGCTGTCCGGCGCGCCGCCGCCTCGCTCGACGTCTTCGTGCTGCTGAAGGGACCGGCAACCTTGATCGCCACCCCGCCATGCCCGCCGGCGCCACCGAGGGTGCTCGCGGTCACCTCAGGCACCGCACGACTGGCAACTGCGGGCTCGGGCGATGTGCTGTCGGGTGTCATCGCGGCGGTGCTGTCGGGCGGTCACCACTCGCACTACGCCTCGGCGCAGATTGCGGCAGCAGCCCACTGGCACGGCCGCACCGCCGGCGTCGGATCGCCGGCGTCCCAGCCGGCCACGCTCCCGCTGGTAGCCACTGCCCAGGTCGCAGCGCTCCCGGCGGCCCGCGCCGCGCTCCGCGGGCCCCGGTCGGAACCAGGGCAGCCATGACCGACGCGTCAGCGATGCGTCCGGGTCCCATTGACGCATCTGAGATGCGTCCTACCTGGTGCGACATTGATCTCGACGCGCTGGGGCGCAACCTGGCAACGGTCCAGGCCTTCGTGGGGGATGCCGAGGTTGCGCCGGTCGTGAAGGCCAACGCCTACGGCCATGGCATCGGCCCGGTGGGTCGTGCCCTGCAGGCGGCTGGTGCGGCCACGCTCGCCGTCGCCTACGTCGAGGAAGCCATCGCCCTGCGCGCTGCCGGCATCACGATCGACATTCACGTGCTGGGCGGTGCCGTCGTGCGGCAGATCCCGCTGTTCCTGCGGCACGATCTCATCTTCACCGCACCGTCGATCGACAAGCTGCACCAGATCGACGAAGCAGCCCGGGCCGCAGGCGTCACGGCGAGGGCCCATCTCAAGATCGACACGGGGATGGAGAGGATCGGGGTCCACCACTACAACGCCGATCGGCTGATCGAAGCATCCCTGAGATGCCAATCGGTGCAGATAGACGGGGTCTTCAGCCACTTCGCCAACGCCGACGCCGACGATCTCACCGACGCCAAGCTTCAGCTCGAGCGCTTCTGCGAAGCAACCAGCTGCTATGAGCGACGCTCGCTGCCCATGCCGACCCGCCACATGGCCGGCTCGGCCGCCACCGCCCGGCTGCCCGAAGCGCACTTCGACCGGGTGCGCCCCGGCATCGTGCTGTACGGCGTGCACCCGATACCCCAGATCGGTGCAGCGCTGCCCACCGAGCCGGTGATGTCGTGGCACAGCGAGGTCATCTATTTCAAGGTGGTGCCTGAAGGTGCCTCGGTGGGCTACGGCAGCACGTGGACCGCACCACGCCAGACCCGGGTCGTGACCCTGCCCGTGGGCTACGCGGACGGCTACGCGCGCTCGCTGGGCACCGGCGCGGCAACGCCGCCCGCCAGCGTGCTCCTCGATGGTGCCCGTCACCAGGTCGTCGGCAACGTGTGCATGGACCAGACGATGATCGACATCGGCGATGCCAGTGCCTACAACGGCGATCTCGTCACGCTGATCGGCGGCCAGGGCGACGAGCGCATCACCGCAGTGGACGTGGCGCACTGGTCGGGCCGCAGCCCCTATGAGGTGCTCACGTCAGTGTCGGCGCGCGTCCCGCGCGTCTACCGCCACGCCGGCGACCCTCTGACTGTCGAAATCGCCGCCGCCGGGCGCTAGACAATCTGCGTTATGCGATTTCGCACCACGAGCGCCGACGGGACGCGAGCTGTCGCGGCGGCGCTGGCCCCGCTCCTGCGCCCCGGCGATGTGCTGCTGCTGTCGGGCGACCTGGGCGCTGGCAAGACGGTGTTCACTCAGGGGCTGGCGGCGGCACTCGGGGTCGCCGAGCCGGTGACCAGCCCCACCTTCACCCTGGCGCAGAGCTATCAGGGCCGGATGCGGCTGCACCACCTCGACGTGTACCGGCTGGAGAATCTCGGCGAGGTGCTCGACCTGGACCTGCCTGAGCTGCTCGACGACGATGCGGTGGTGTGCGTGGAGTGGGGCGAGGTGGTGATCGGCGAGCTGCCGCGTGATTTCCTGCGTGTGCGCATCAGGCTTGCCGACCCCGCAGAGTCGTCCGACATTCGCGTCTTCGAGGCCGACCTGGTGGGTCCGAGTTGGCACGCCCGCGCCGACTCGCTCGCTGCAGCGTGGCACTTTGCCGACAGTTCCCAGGTGCCGCCGTGCTAGTGCTCGACGGCGCGGAGGCAGCGCCGTGCTAGTACTCGGCATCGAGACCGCGACACCTCAGGTCGGCGTCGCCATCGGCGGCCACGAGGGGATCATCGCCTCGTTCCACACGACGCGCGACCGGCGGCACGCCGAGACGCTGGCGCCTGCCATCCGGTTCTTGTGCGAGCAGGCGCAGATGAAGCTGTCCCAGATCGGCGTCGTGGCGGTGGACGTCGGCCCGGGGCTGTTCACGGGTCTGCGGGTGGGTCTGGCGACGGCCAAGTCCATCGCGCACGCCTGTCGCATCCCCATGATCGGCGTCTCCAGCCTCGACCTCGCGGCGTTTCCGGCCCGCTTCAGCGACCGGCTGATTGTCTCGACGGTCGATGCCCGGCGGGGCGAGATCTTCTACGCCACCTACCGCCGCGCTCCCGGCGGGATCCAGCTCATGAGCGAGCCTGCCGTCGACCAGCCCGCGGACGTGGCCAACCAGCTCATGGCCCTCGGCTCGGAGACGCTGATCGTCGGCGACGGCGCCGAGCGCTATGCGGAGGTGCTGGGCGCAGTGCGCGGCGCCGAGATCGGCCGGGAGGGACTGCGGCATCCCAACGCGGGCGCGCTGGTGGAACTGGCGCACGCCAAGGCACTGCGGGAGGAATTCGTCAGCCCATCGGAGATCTCGCCGCTGTACCTGAGAGCCCCCGATGCACGCATCAACTGGCAGCAGCGGGAGCGGTCATGAATGCCGTACGGCGTCGCGCTGCTGCTCCGGCCGTATCGGCGGCCGGCGGTACGCCGGCAGCAACCCCGAGCGCGGCGGCACGCGCGGCGCCAAGCGAGGCGGACGGCGTGGTCATCGTGCCGATGCGTCGCAAGCATCTGCGCGAGATCCGCCGCATCGACAAGCTGGTGTACCCGCGGCCGTGGTCGATGGCGCTGTACCTGGATGAACTGCAGCGGAGCGGCGAGCGGGTGTACCGAGTGGCCTGCCAGACGGTGCCGAACGGCCGAGGAGTCGGCGTCATCGGCTACGGCGGCTTCATGATCGTGGCTGATGAGGGGCACATCACCTCCGTTGCTGTTCATCCTGAATGCCAAGGCCGGCGCGTTGGCGCACGGCTGATGCTGGAATTGCACAGGGAGGCTCGGCGCATCGATGGGCTGGAAGCACTGACGCTGGAGGTGCGTGCCTCCAACGCTGCGGCGCAGCGGCTCTACCGCTGGTTCGGCTATGCGCCCGTCGGCAGCCGCAAGAACTACTACCGGAGCGGCGGACCCGGCGGAAAGCGAGAGGATGCGCTGGTGATGTGGTGCCACGACATCAACGGCCCCTCCCACGGCGAACGCCTGGACAGCATCGCCACCGCGCTCGGCATCACCGGGGGCGCATCGGGCACAGCCCCCGGCGTTACCGGGGGCACATCGGATACAGCCCCCGGCGGTACCGGGGGCGCATCGGGCACAGCCCCCGGCATTTCTGAGGCAGGGCAGGCGCAATGACGACGATCCTGGGCATCGAGACCTCCTGCGACGAGACGGCGGCGGCAGTGGTGGATGACGGGCGCGAGGTGCGTTCGAGCATCGTGAGCAGCCAGGTGGATCTGCACGCCCGCTACGGCGGCGTCGTGCCCGAGATCGCCGGTCGTGCCCATGAAGCCCTGATCACGCCGGTGGTGGCCGAGGCGCTCGTCGAAGCCGGCGCCGCCGACAGCGATGTCGACGCAGTGGCGGCGACCTGCGGCCCCGGCCTCATCGGCAGCCTGCTGGTCGGCGTCGCCGCCGCCAAGGCGCTGGCGCTGGTCTGGGACGTCCCCTACATCGGCATCAATCACCACGAAGCCCACCTGTACGCGGCGCTGCTCGACGAACACGACGCCGATGTGCAGTTCCCGCTGGTCACCCTGCTGGTCTCGGGCGGGCACACGATGCTCATCTCGTTCGAAGGACATGGTCGCTACCGCCTGCTCGGCGCCACCCGTGACGATGCTGCCGGAGAGGCCTTCGACAAGGTGGCCCGCTATCTGGGGCTGGGCTACCCGGGCGGTCCGGTCATCGACCGGCTGGCGGCCGAGGGCGATCCCGCCGCTGTCCCGCTGACCAGGGCCATGCTGGACGACGGCTACGACTTCTCGTTCTCGGGCATCAAGACGGCGGTCATCAACTGGGTGCGAGCCCACCCCGAGGTCGAGACTGCCGACGTGGCGGCGTCGTTCCAAGCGTGTGTGACCGACGTGCTGACCCACAAGGCCCGCAAGGCGGCACGAGAGACGGGGGCAGCGGGCATCTGCCTGGCCGGCGGCGTGGCGGCCAACAGTGCGCTGCGCGAGCGGACGCTCGACATCTGCGTGGAAGACGGCATCAACGCCTACCTGCCGAGCCGTGCGATGTGCACCGACAACGCCGCGATGATCGCTGCGACCGCTTGGTACCGGCTGGCCAGCGACGGTCCGACCGCCCTCGACGGGGGCGCCGATCCCAACCTGCGCATCGACTTTCTCCAAGGCTGAGCCGGCAGGCGAAACCCTGTCCGGATCGGGTCGTCGCGAGGTTGTGGCTGGTCCCGAGGGCTCGTATCGTTAGCACTCGCCCGGTGAGAGTGCTAAGTGCTGCCGGGCGTTCCCATGAGCCACAGGAGGCACATCCGACCATGAATCTGAAGCCACTTGAGGACCGCATCGTCGTGCGCCCGAGCGACGCGGAGGAGACCACAGCCAGCGGGCTGGTCATCCCCGACACCGCCAAGGAAAAGCCCCAGCAGGGCGAGGTGCTCGCGGTAGGCCCCGGCAAGCGTTCTGACCAGTCGGGCGACATCATCCAGATGGACGTCGGCGTCGGCGACACCGTCGTCTACAGCAAGTACGGCGGTACCGAGATCACCGTGGCCGGCGAGGACCTGCTCATCCTGAGCGCCCGCGACGTGCTGGCCATCGTCGCCTGACGCTGACTGCGCCGACAAGAAAGAGAACCAACACATGCCGAAGATCCTGAAATTCAGCGAGGAGGCCCGTCGCGGCCTCGAAGCTGGCGTGAACAAGCTGGCCGACGCCGTCAAGGTGACCTTGGGGCCCAAGGGCCGCAATGTCGTGCTCGAGAAGTCGTTCGGGGCGCCGACGATCACCAACGACGGTGTGAGCATCGCCCGCGAGATCGAGCTCGACGACCCGTTCGAGAACATGGGCGCCCAGCTCGTGAAGGAAGTGGCCACCAAGACCAACGACGTCGCCGGCGACGGCACCACGACCGCAACCGTGCTGGCGCAGGCCATGGTGCGTGAAGGCTTGCGCAATGTGGCCGCGGGTGCCAACCCGATGGAGCTCAAGCGAGGCATCGAGGCTGCTGTCGCAGCGGCCGTCGATTCGATGGGCGACATGTCCACCGACGTCTCCGACGACAAGGGCAAGATCGCCAGCGTCGCCGGCATCTCATCGGCCGACTCGACGATCGGCGAGACGCTCGCCGAGGCGTTCGACAAGGTCGGCAAGGACGGCGTCATCTCGGTCGAGGAGTCGAACACGTTCGGTGTCGACCTCGAGTTCACCGAGGGCATGCAGTTCGACAAGGGCTTCCTGTCGCCGTACTTCGTGACCGATCCCGACCGCCAGGAAGCTGTCTTCGACGACCCGTACCTGCTGTTCGTGAACGGCAAGATCGGCGCGGTCGCCGAGATGGTGCCGGTGCTCGAGAAGGTCATGCAGACCGGCAAGAGCCTCGTGATCATCGCGGAGGACGTCGAGGGCGAGGCGCTGGCCACCCTGGTGGTCAACAAGATCCGCGGCACGTTCTCGTCGGCTGCGGTGAAGGCGCCCGGTTTCGGCGAGCGTCGCAAGGCGATGCTGGCCGACATGGCGATCCTGACCGGCGGCCAGGTCATCTCCGAGGAGGTCGGCCTGAAGCTCGACAACACCACCCTCGACCTGCTCGGCACTGCCCGCAAGGTGATCATCACCAAGGACGAGACCACGATCGTGGACGGCGGCGGTGACAGTGGCGACGTCGAGGGCCGCGTGGTGCAGATCAAGCGTGAGATCGACGACACCGACTCCGACTGGGACCGCGAGAAGCTGCAGGAGCGGCTGGCGAAGCTGGCCGGCGGCGTTGCGGTGATCCAGGTCGGCGCGGCCACCGAGGTCGAGCTGAAGGAGAAGAAGCACCGCATCGAGGACGCCGTGTCGGCGACCCGTGCCGCGATCGAAGAGGGCATCGTGCCTGGCGGCGGCACTGCGCTGCTGCGGGCTCGGGCCGCGGTGGCTGCGCTGAATCTCGACGGCGATGAGGCCACTGGTGCCCGCATGGTGCATCGTGCGCTGGAAGCTCCCAGCCGCCAGATCGCGCAGAACGCCGGCTACGAGGGTGCTGTCATCGTGCAGCAGATCGAGCAGTCCGACGGCAACACGGGCTTCAATGCCGATACCGGCAAGTTCGAGGACTTGGTGTCGGCTGGCGTCATCGACCCGGCGAAGGTGACCCGTGCGGCGCTGCAGAACGCGGCGTCGATCGCGGCGCTGCTGCTCACCACCGAGACGCTGGTGACCGACAAGCCCGAGGAAGCCGATCCTGCTGCTGCCGCTGCGGCTGCTGCTGCCATGGGCGGCGGCATGGGCGGCATGCCGGGAATGATGTAGCTCCCGCTCCACTCCCTCCCAATCAGGCACAGGGCCGGCGTTCGCGCCGGTCCTGTGTCGTTGTCGGGCGACACCCGGCCGCCATATCCCGCAATGCCGCCGGGACCCAGCGGTACCCTCATGCCTTTCCCCAACTCTGCGCAGCTGCGGCCTATGTCCACTCACTCTCCGGCGGCCGGCGCGGTCGCCCACCCAACCGTCTTGGTGGTGGACTTCGGCGCGCAGTATGCGCAGCTGATCGCCCGGCGGGTGCGTGAGGCGCAGGTCTATTCCGAGATCGTTCCCCACACGGCCACTGCCGCCGAGCTGGCCCAGCGCTCGCCCGCGGCGATCATCTTCAGCGGTGGCCCGGCATCGGTGCACGTCGAGGGCGCCCCGGGCATCGACCCAGATGTGTACGAACTGGGCGTGCCGATCCTGGGCATCTGCTACGGGTCCCAACTGCTGGCCCGCGACCTGGGCGGGCGGGTGGATCGCAGCGGGCGCGGCGAGTACGGCCGCACGAGCTTGCGACACACCGGGGTTCGGTCGCAGCTGCTCGGCCCCGTCGCCGATGAGCATGCTGCCGGCGACGCCCGCGACCGTGCCGGCGATGAGCGAGATGAAGCCGCCAGCCGCCGCGCTGCGCCGCCGGCTGAGTCGGTGTGGATGTCGCACTTCGACGCCGTCACCGAGCCGCCGGCGGGATTCACGGTCACCGCGTCCACCGCCGACAGCCCTGCTGCTGTCATCGAAGACCCGCATCGCCGCTTCTACGGGGTGCAGCACCACCCTGAAGTCGCGCACACGCCGAGCGGCCAAGCCCAGCTCGAGCGATTCCTCCACGGCATCTGCGGGATCAACTCCGAGTGGACGATGTCCAACGTCATCACCGAGAGCATCGAGGCCATCCGGGCGCAGGTAGGCAGCGCACGGGCCATCTGCGGGCTGTCGGGCGGGGTGGACAGCGCCGTGGCCGCCGCGCTGACACAGCGGGCCATCGGCAGCCAGCTCACCTGCGTGTTCGTCGACACCGGGCTGATGCGTGCTGGCGAGGGCGAGCAGGTCACCGACACGTTCCGGCGCACCCAGGGCATCGAGCTGATCCATGAGCGGGCGGCTGACGAGTTCTTCGAGGCGCTGGCGGGGGTGACCGATCCCGAGGACAAGCGCAAGATCATCGGCGAGAAGTTCGTGCGCATCTTCGAGCGGGCCGCGGGCGGCATCACCGATGCCCGCTTCCTGGTGCAGGGCACGCTGTACCCCGACGTGATCGAGTCGGGCTCGCCGACTGCGGCGAAGATCAAGAGCCACCACAACGTGGGCGGACTGCCCGAAGACATGACCTTCGAGCTGGTGGAGCCGCTGCGCCATCTCTTCAAGGACGAGGTGAGGGCTGTCGGCGCCGAGCTGGGCCTGCCGCCCGAGATCGTGCAGCGCCAGCCGTTCCCCGGGCCGGGCCTGGGGGTGCGGATCGTGGGTGAGGTCACACCCGAATCCGTCGAGACGGTGCGGGCGGCCGACGTCATCGTCCGCGACGAGATCGCCGCAGCAGGTCTCGACGGCGAGGTGTGGCAGGGGTTTGCCGTGCTGGCCGACATCCGCAGTGTCGGTGTGATGGGCGACGAGCGCACCTATGCCCGCCCGATCATCGTGCGTGCCGTCACCAGCGAGGATGCCATGACTGCCGACTGGGCCCGCCTGCCCCACGATCTGCTCGAGTCGATCTCGTCCCGGATCGTCAACGAAGTGCCCGGCGTCAACCGGGTCGTCTACGACATCAGTTCCAGATCCTTCGGCACCATCGAATGGGAATAGCTGCGGGTTCGCAGCGCAGTAGCGTGCCAAGCGAATAGTCGTCTGTGCTTCCGAGGCAATCGCTGGCTCGGTCGGAATCAATTGCTCGCGAGGATGCTCCGAAGTAGTGGCTGCCGTACCTTCGTTCACACCTGCGCCGCCCGTGTCGCAGCCTTCGGTCCACGAGACGGTGCTGCATTACCTGCGCAAGCTGCTCGTCACAGGCGATCTGCCTCCGGGTGCCAAGATCCCTGTGGATGCGGTCGCCCAGGCATGCGGTGTCAGTCCAGTACCGGTGCGCGAGGCGCTGCGTCAGCTGCAGAACGAGGGCATCGTTGTCAACGAACCCAGACGCGGGTATTGGGTGGCGCGGCACTCACGGTCGGAGTTCAACGAACTGCAGCACATCACCTTGTTGCTGGAGCGAGAGGCAATCCACCTCGGAGCCGACAACATCGCAACTGCTGACGTCGAGCGCATGGATGCGTACCGGGTTGAGATGGAAGAGGCGCTGGCCACCGGTGATCTGTGGAC
>JAJEBN010000059.1 GCA_022822525.1 Acidimicrobiia bacterium
TCCACGAACACGAGGCGGGGTGCGCTCCAGCGTCGAGGCACATCGAGCGACGACCGATGCAAGGTGAGCCCGAAGCCCGGCCCGCTCGTCGACGGGTCGCCGTCGTTCTGGTACTTCGGCGACCCCATCGCCTTGAGCCGCCTGGCCAGCGTCCGCGCATAGCAGCGATCGCAGCCCGGCGACACCCGATCGCAGCCCGTGGTCGGGTTCCACGTCGCCTCGGTCCACTCGATCCCCGACCCATCAGCCACGCCCCAACCGTAGAGACGGGGTGTCACAGCCGACGGACTGAATCCTGGGTGCCGGCGAGGCAGGCACAAAGCACAACCAGCTAGAGGCCACCGCCATGGCCTGCCGCGACTACGGAGCGATGGAAACGGCCACTCCACGGCAAACGACGCAGCGACTAGTCACCACCAGTCCTAAAGCGCGCTCCACGACTTGCACGGTGCTTCCAGTTTCTGGAGCGGGAGCCGCCCTGACGGAGATACTGCTCGCGCGTCAGCGCCTGAGGAGGACCCGAGGTCTTTCGCCGCCTGCGCTTAGCCATAGTCGCGAGAGTAAGCGCGAAGGCGCTTCGAAAACTTGCCGCAAGAAGGGGTCCCTTCACGTTGACAATCGTTGTGCACACGCCGATGGTCATCCCGGCCATCAGTGCGCAAAACCACTCCTGCACCGCAGGGCAGGCGATCAGGCGACGAGAAGGCCGGAGTTGGCGTCGACTCCGTCGGCATCTGCGGCACCGAAGACGCATCGTGCCGACGTCATGGTGAACGCAACCAGACAATTCATGGTGACCGGCGGAAGACTGTCACAATTGGCGGGGCTGAACTCAGGCCGCAGCTGGTGCGGACAGCCAGCGGGACATCCATGCCAGTTGATTGTCGATCGGCCGAATGTCGAGCGGCGAGATGTCCGATTCCGCAAGGGCTCCGTTGACTCGGAGAATCGTGGAACGTTGCTGGAGCAACCGTTCGTGGACGGACGTGGCGCGCATGCTGGGTGGCAGCGAATCCACCAGTTGGGCGTCTTGGACGCGGGCGTACAGCGAATGCTCGCGCCCTCGGTCCATGATCGGGTCGTTCCTAAATCGGTGGCACGGCATCCGGCAGCCTCGAATCTCGGCCGCCGCGGCAGGCACTTCGAGCAGTCGCTCAACTACATCTCCAGGAAGCGACTGTCCCAGTTCTTGGAAGTACATGCGCCGTTGACGGCCGCCGCTACTCGACTCGCCACGGTTCGCTCGCCGTTGAGTCCGCCGAGCTTTCGTTCGGTCAAAGGCCTCCGCTGTTGCCAGACCTGCGTCAGCGGCATCGACCCCGAGCGCTCGCAACGCTGGCGTGAGCGCCCCGGCGTATCCCGCAATCACATCGAAATCGCGCTCTCGGGCGTGCCGGTACACGTCCACTACAGCCTCGAGCTTGGATGGGCTGTCCTTGTGCAGACGAATAGGCGTCAGCTGGATGTAGAGCGCTGAGGGGTAGTGCCGAATGTGCTCGATGAGCTGAACTACCTGATCGACATTGGCGATGCGGCCACCCACGAACGCAACCAGAGGTCGAGCGTCGATGTCGTCCGTGTCGCACGCTGTTTCCAAGACCACTTCATAGGCAGCGCGAAGATCCTCCGAGTTGGTTTCGGGGAACCAACCCGGCAACAAGTAGGCATCAGCGCCGAGCGCAGCCTGCGCCCGCAGACTCGCTTCCGCGAAGGATCGAAGCTGCGCACGGTCGGCAAGATTCAGGGTGCAGCTCGGCGACCATGTCGCGGCAGTCAGCTTGTCGACGTCACGCGTCGCGTCATATCGGTAGCGCCATCCGAACGTGTCGACAAGCAGTTGTGTGCCGCTCGCCCTCAGCGTGTCCAGGAGCGCGGGTGCCGACTCGGCCCAAGCTCCGTCGACGACTGCCCAAGGCAGTTCGAGTGGGCGAGAGGCAAACAGATCGGTCGACCCGACGCAGCGGTCGACAGCCTTGTAGTTGTCCACTCCAATCCGCGGCAAGAAGCCATGTCCGAAGTTGAGTGTCACGGGTCATCTCCTGACGCTTGCTCGACATATACTACGTCACGAACGCGACACCACCATAGACAAAAGGGCGGCATAAGCCAATGAATACAGTCTCGTCTCTGCTGGATCACCTCTACGACGGTGACATTGTGGATACGGCAGACCTCGCGCGAGTGAGCGACGCCAACCCGCGCAGCGTGGTTCGATGGCGCACTGACGAGACGGCGCCGCGTCGCGAGACCGAAGAGCGGCTCCTCGAGTTGCGTGCGGTTGTCGACCTCACTCGAAATGTCATCCGCGACGACGCCGCCAGGCTCTGGTTGCGGTCTCCTAACCCCGGCCTCGACTACGAGAAGCCCCTGGACCTCGTCGCTCGGGGCGATTACCGCCGCGTCGTCGACCTCTTGCTCGCGCTCGCAGAAGGCGTCACCACCTGAGATGATCCGGGTGGACCCAGTCGTCGTCGCGCGCGCACCGACGCTCTCGGAGCGCCTCGTTGGGTTCCGCAACCAAACTCCCGGCTACAACCCCCGCAGCGGGGATGGAGCCCGTCGCAATGGCGGGCGCTTCAACCCGCCACAGAGTTTTCCGGTGGTCTACCTGTGCTCGACACGGGCGTGCGCGGCGGCAGAACTCACTCGTCAGGCGGCCCGTCAAGGTCTCCGGCCAGACGACCTGCTGCCCCGCGAACTCTGGCGACTTGAGGCCGAGTTTGACTCCATCCTCGACCTCACCGACGAGAACACGCTCTCGCATCTGAGCATCTCTCTCAGCGATGTCGTAAGTGACAACTTGGAAGTCACTCAGCAGTTGGGAGAGGCCGCCCACGAACACGGAATCCAGGCCATTCGGAGCCCATCCGCGACCGGCGTCGACATCGTTCTCGCCGTGTTCCCTCAGAACCTCGGTTCAATTTTGCTCGATCCGGCGCTAGACGCGACGTGGGAGGTTCCCGGTGACCTCAACCGCTGAGTTTCCGAGCGGCCATCACGGAGACTTTGAAGAGCGCCGACGGTATTCAGAGTGTGGCAGGCGATTCGCGATCGCCCGTCGCGATTCGCTTGGTTGGTCTTGGCTTCGCGGGGTTTGCTTGGCAGGCTGCCCGCATGTCTGATCTGGGTGTTGGCTTGGTGGTCGTGGCGGCGTGCCTCGTAGCGTTCGTGGCGGGTGTTTTGGTGGGTCGTGGGCCGGTGCGTCGCCGGCGCGATGCGGAGATGCGCGAACTCGTGAGTCATGCTGTGGAGGCGTCCAGCGAGCAGATGCAGCAGGCAGCACTTGAGTCCTCGTCTCCGATCGCGGAGAAGACCGTGGCCATCGAGGCACACCTGCAATATGTCCGAGAGCAAGTGGGTGCCATTCAGTCCGATGCCGCGGGGGATCGCAGCAGCATCAAGACTCAGCTTCGAGGCGTCGCTGACACGGCACGGCGACTGACGCAGGTGCTCGACAAGCCGACCTCGCGCGGAAGTTGGGGCGAAGGGCTCATCGAACAGGTGCTGCAGTCAGCGGGCATGGTCGAAGGCGTCAACTACGCCACCAAGCAGCAGTTGCCCAACGGCGGTAAGCCTGACTTCACGATCTACCTGCCCAATCGTCTCCAGCTGCACGTGGACTCCAAGGTGCCTCGGGAGAACTTCGAGACCTACCTGGAAGCTGCCGACGACAGCGAACGCGAGCAGGCCAAGAAGGCGTTCGTGCGCAATGTCAACACGATGGTGAAGGACCTCGCCGGCCGCAACTACGCGCAGGCCGAGGACTCCGTTGACATTGTCGTCATGTGCATCCCGAACGAGAGCATCTACGCGTTCATGCACGAAGCCGACCCGGACATCGTCGACAAGTCGCTCAAGCTCGGCGTCGTGCTTTGCTCGATCACGACGCTTTTCGCCGTGCTCGGGATTGTGCGTCAGGCCGTCAAGAATTTCCAGCTCGAAGCCCGCACCGACGAAGTGCTGAGCTGCCTCGACGATTTCCACCAAGAATGGTCACGCTTCGTCAAACAGCTCAGCGACGCCGACAGGCAACTCGGGACCTTCACCAGGTCATGGGATGGCCTCAAGAGCACTCGCAGTGACAAGCTCGACAAGACCATCGATCGCATTCGCCAGATCGAACGCAGCAACCCAGTACCGATTGTCCCGCAGGACCCCGCAGGCGGCGAACCCCAAGCAACGATCCCGGCCACCGAAGCGCCCGGGGTCACCGCAGCCGACTGACGGCGAGCATTCCGATGGGCGTCACATTCGACTCTCGGGTGTGACTCGGACGAGAAGCCCCAGCGAGGAAGTACTGACAGCCCGCACACCCGAGATCGTTCTAGGGCCTGTTTACAAAGTCTGACCGCGCGTAGAGCGTGAGCGTACGTGTGTTGCTTCTAGTTGCTTGACTGGATCGGCTAATCTGGCTGCGCCGGAGTGCGGCGCGTGCGCCGAACTTTGATCGCAGCCCCCGTTTCCATCTTGGCGGGGGCTGCGTCGCGTTCTGACTTGCTTTCTGTGTCGTGCCGTGTGAGGCAAAATAGAAGCAGATATTGACAGCCCGCGCACTCCGGCAGAGCTAGCGGGACAAGATGGAAGGGAAGCCTGCTATGGCTCGATTAGTCCTAACCGACGACCAATGGCGGCGGCTGGAGCCGCTGCTGCCGCAGCGAAGAACACGCGGCAGGCCCTATGGCACGGATCATCGCACGACTGTGGAGGGCATCTTGTGGATCGCCCGCACGGGTGCGCCGTGGCGTGACCTGCCGCCCGAGTTCGGGAAGTGGATCACCGTGTATCAGCGGTTCCGCCGCTGGACCGAACGCGGTGTGTTCCAACGCGTGTTCGACTCGCTGGCTTCCGAGCTTGATATGTCGGTGGCGATGGTGGACGGCACGTTCGTGAAGGTCCACCAGCACGCTACTGGCGCGAGAAAAGAGGCAGCCCTCCCGACGAGTCCCGACGGCGACAAGCCATCGGCACAAGCCGTGGAGGGCTTACCTCGAAGCTAGTTGCGCTCACCGACCGGTCAGGCAAGCAGGCGCACTTCACTTTGGCACCCGGAAATGCCGCTGAAGCAAATGAGTTGGAACCTCTCCTTCAGGACTCGCCCGGACACATCAGCCGTTTGCTTGCTGACAAGGCGTACGATAGCGGCCCCCTCCGAGAGGGTCTGACCGAGCGGGGCATCGAGCCGGTGATACCCGCCAGGTCGAACTGGGTGAACCCGCCGCCCCATGACGCCGAGGCGTACAAGGCCCGTCACCTCGTCGAGAACGCGTTCGCTGACCTCAAGCAGTTCCGAGGCATCGCTACCCGATACCAGAAGCTCTCGGCCACGTTCATCGCCTTGGTGCAACTCCGATGCTGGTGTCTCAACACCAAGCGCAAGCAGCGGCCGCTGTCGCCGTACCTCGACAAGGCCGATTCCAAACCCGAGGCGAAGCCGCCGAACGTGCGACCGCGCCAAGGCCGACTGTGGCAGCGGGAATGAGCGTGGGCCATACTCTGTCTCTGTGACAGGCCACCCCGCTGCCGCCCGTTCCTGCTGAGGCGCGGTGGCTGTGACTGCACCTACCCCCCCCCCGCAAGTCCAGAGCCGAACTGGGCTAACCGGACGATCTGGACGGGCGACAACCTCGATGTGATGCGGGGCATGAACAGCGACTCGGTTGATCTGATCTATCTCGATCCGCCGTTCAACTCCAACCGAGACTACGAGGCTCCCATCGGCTCTGATGCTGCGGGTGCGGCGTTCAAGGACGCTTGGGCGCTCAGCGATGTCGATGTGGCATGGCACGGCGAGATCGCAGACCGGCAGCCCGCCGTGTACGCGATCATCGACTCGGCGGGTATCGCTCACGGCAACGGCATGAAGTCGTATCTCATCATGATGGCCGTGCGGCTGCTGGAAATGGCCCGCGTTCTCAAACCCACTGGGAGCCTGTGGCTGCACTGCGATCCAACCGCAGCCCATTATCTGAAGATGCTGCTGGACGCGGTGATCGGCGCACAGCACTATCGCAACGAGATCACTTGGCGGCGAACCAACGCGCATCCGCTGTCCATTCGCCGGTTCGAGCAGATCACTGACACGCTGCTGTACTACGCCGCTGGCGACGAGTTCACCTTCCACGGTGCCCGCACGCCCATGAGCGAGGAGCAGGTGAACAAGCTCTACAGCCAGCGCGACGAACGCGGGCGGTTCGCGTCCACCGATCTCAGCGGCGGCAAGCAGGGCGGACCGGAGGCGTACAAGCCATTCAGAGGCGTGCTGCCGCCCAAAGGCCGCGCATGGGCGCCGCCCGACTTGCCGAAGCTCCCGTCCTGGGCGCAATCCGTGGTCACGGTCGACTACCGCGACCTGTCACCGCTGGAGAAATGCCACGCCCTCGACGACGCAGGAATGATCCATTGGACCAAGAGCGGCCGGCCACGGCTCAAGCGGTACTTGGACGGCAAAGCGACCCAGCTCGTGCCGAGCCTGTGGTCGGACATCAACCCAGCACCCAAGTCCGAGCGCACCGGCTACCCGACGCAGAAGCCGTTGGCGCTGCTTGAGCGCATCATCACTGCCAGCACTGATCCCGGCGACGTAGTGCTCGATCCGTTCTGCGGGTGCGCCACTACCCTCGTCGCCGCTGACCGGCTGCAACGGCAATGGGCAGGCATCGACCTGTCACCGGTCGCCGCCAAGCTCGTGCTCAAGCGCATCCGAGACGACCAAGGCCCATTGTTCAACGAAGTAGTCCCTCTCACAGACCTGCCCCGCAGAACTGACCTCGGAGAACTTCCCCATTACCGCACCCACAAGCACCGGCTCTACGGCCAGCAAGAAGGCAAGTGCAACGGCTGTCGTGTCCTGTTCCCGTTCCGCAACCACACCGTCGATCACATCGTGCCCGTCGCCAAAGGCGGCAACGACCACTACGACAACCTCCAACTGCTATGCGGGGCCTGCAACACATCCAAAGGCACCGGCACCCAAGCAGAACTCGTCACCAAACTCAAAGCAGACGGCATCCTCACATAGCAGCAGCCGATGGCACGCCGACGCGACCCGTGGGGACCCGACATCATCGCCGTCCTCGTCATCGCGACCATCGCCACATCACTCAGACTCGGCCACAGCGGATTTTTCGTGCTCATCATCATCGTCGCAGCCATCCACGGATATCTCCAAGCCAAGAAAAAACGCCGATAAAATGCCGAGTATGAGCACGGCTCGGCGGAAGCGCAAACCGGCGGCGAGATATCGAGAGATTCATTTCAGCGATGAGAAGATTTGCCATATGCGTCAACGCCGGTTATTCAATAGAAATCTCGTTAAAGGTGCTGTGTCATATCCACAATGGGCAATTCCACGCAACACATAATCTGAGACAATTGCACGATGCGCTGCCCGATTCAGTACAAATACGATTGACCGAAACGTTCTATGGTTACGTGACGAAGTACGGTATGAAGATCAGCTATTTGGGGGGACCGATCACCCTGACGCCCGGAGAACCAGTGTCACTGGGCCCGATTCACCACAGTTTCGGGGGCTGGATGGAAGAATTTGACAGGGTAGGTATGGCATCCAAGCGCTACCCCGAGAACTCCCCCGACCTGTACCCACCCAACCATGTACATCAAGCCATTCTCTGCTCAATGACGTCAGTCGCCGTGATGGACTACTTTGTAAACAGGCTCTAGCGAGCATTCCGCCAGTCGGAATGGCAGGGGCCTAGGTGTCGCTTCGCGTGAGGTTGTGTGCATGTGCCACGGATTGAACATCGAACAATCGGTGCCGCGAACTGCCGCAATCCTTGCTCGCCTCTTGTAGCGCGCCGCGCGATGCGGGGAATCGAGGGCATATTGATGGTCCCTGAAGACAAGCAATTTCGAGCAGCGGCACCATGACAGCGCTCTGGGCGATGCCCAACGCAAATAGAGCGTTCGCGAGAGCAGTGGGGTCGAGGCGTGGACGGCTTCGGCGCCCCTACGCAGTCCTCATCGCGTTCACCGCTTCACGCTGATGACTCACGGTTGTCCGCTCATGAGGGACCAGCCGCCGCGAGGCGCGAGCTGTTTCACCATCCCTTGATCCTCGAGCGAGAACAGCGCCCACGAAGTAATCCACTGCTTGCCTCTGCTGGTGTCAGGAATGCCAATCCTGCGGCTGATCTCGACCCGGCTCAATCGCGCGTTGCCATTCTTCGCGGCTTCGGTGAGCGCCGTCAAGACGGCCTGCTCGATGTGCTGCACAGCCGTACTTCCGTGCTCTTGAGCTTCCATGCGCACACGCTAACGAGGCACCCCCAAGCTGACCCATGGCTCAACTAGCGGCGACGGAACCTCAGTCTGTCTGTGGGAATGCGAAGTGTGGTGCCGGCGTCCATCTCTTGCCGTTGGGTGAGCAGCGATACTGAAGATCATGCCCAAGAGAGAATCACCGTCGTCACGTACGACCCTGTACCGGCTGAAGCGCTTGCCGAAGCTGGTGGACGCAGTCCGTTCCAAGTACCTGGACAGCGGCGCCTTCGCGGCAACCGAAGCCACGGTGTCGGACCGTGAGGCGCTGCTGGTCCATGGCGCGATGTCATCCGATCAAGCCTCGTGGGCAGGCCGGCTGTCTCTCCTTTCGGGGGTCGATGTCGAAGTGGGCAACCAAACGGCAGCAGGTGTCCTACTGATACGGGACGGCAAGAAGCGAGCCTTCGCGCTGTCGTACGGCATGGGTTTTCAGCTGCTCGACCAAGACAAGATTGACCAGGGCTTTGGTCTGCGAATTGCCGTCCGCACGGCAGCGCCCGAGTTCATCAAGTCGCTCACCCGCTCGGAACTCGACCACCGCGCCCGGGTTGACCGGTCATCGATTCCGGCAGGCGAAACACTGCGCGGCTTCGGAATCGGGGATTTCGGCGAGATGGTGACGCGTTTGAGCGGTTCGGCGCTTGTCCCGGGACTTGTCCTCGGAGACGACCACACTCAAGTGAGGGCAGCTGATGCTCTCAGCATTCCGTTGGCGAAGACTCCCGGTGGCCTCGTGAGCGACCTGGATGCGATCTCCCGAGCCCTCAAGCTTGATGTCAAGCCTGAGTTGCGCAACCTTGAACAATTCGTTCGTGTACGTGCGAAGTCGCAGGTCGAGAAGCTGGAGCGCCGGCTCACCGCCGCATTGCACGAATCCAGCGATGAACGCCTCGCGATCGCGTGGCCACACGAGCACATCGACGATAACGGCACGCCATCGTCATTCAAGGTGACCGGCCTTGGATGGCATCACCCGCCGGCAGAGGACGGCCTGCCTGAGCTCGGGCGCCTCACGGATGCTTTGCGAGAAAAGAACCCACATGACCCTCGAGCTGCAGCCAACCAAGTAAAGGTTCAGCTGTATCGGGACAGCGACGGGGACGATGCCATCAGCGCAGCGATTCCCGTGTCCCGCTGGCTGTACTACGAAGTGGATCTCGGCGGTACCCGCTACTGCTTTTTCGATTCCAAGTGGTTCGCGATCGACAACGACTACGCCGACCGCCTCCAAGCGCACGTCGCTGAGATTTTTTGCCGGACTGCCCCTGTAACCCTGCCTAGCTGGGACACCGCGATTCACTCTACGGAAGCTGCATACAACGCTGCCGTTGCGGAGCAATGTGGCTTCGCCATGCTTGATCGGGAAATGGTGGACACTACGCAGCACCGGCGAGGGTTCGAAGCGTGCGATCTGATTTCGCCGGGCGGCGACCTCATCCACGTCAAGCACGTCCCCAGGTCATCGGCAGCAAGCCACCTCATCGGGCAAGCGGTCGTGTCGACCGAATCATTGCGCTACGACAGCGAAGCACGAGACAGACTGCGCGAGCTGCTCGTCGAGGCAGGCGGTGATGCAGAGTGGGTTCCGCATCGGCCCCGTTCAATCGTCCTAGGGATCGCTCGTGAAGGCGGTATGTCGGCGTCGGACTTGTTCAGCTTCAGCCAAGTGACACTTGCGCGGCTCGACGCATCGCTGAATGACGCTGGGGCAACGCTCACCGTCGCACCAATCGATCGCACCTAGCGCGTGGCGAGGCTGTTAGCCGTCTCGGGTGTGGCCGGTGGTGAGAGATCGATTCTCAGGCGGGCAGTCAACTGCAGCAACTCCTCGTCGGTGCGGTCGGCGCTGAGGAACTCGACTAGCTCTTCTTGGCGGGGTTGGCCGAATGCGAGACGGTACGCGGCGAGGGCTTTGCGCAGCTGCGAGACGGCAGCTGCGTCTCGGCTGAACGGCAGCACGGGCACGTGACGCTGGATCTTCGCCGGGCCGTCGTTGAAAACCCAGTAGGGCACGATCGCTCCGTCGGCGCCCTCGCTCTCCTGCACCGCCGTATCGAAGAGCTCGTCCCAGAGGTCGCCGTTAGGCACCGCTCCGTTCGTGAGCAGGTTCGGCCCAAGGGTCGCTGCGAGGTTCCGGCGCACGGCATGACCTTTGTACCGGTGCACGCGCCCCTCGCGCTGCTCCAGGTCGACTGGGTTGGTCGGCAAGTTCCAGTGGACGACAGCATGACACCACAGGTGGAAGTCGAGGCCCTCTTGCCCGACCGATGTGGACGTGAGCACGAACGGCCAGAACGGGGAATTGAACGCCCTCGAAACGGCCTCGATGCGGGCTTCTCCGCCTTCATCGAGTGTCTGGTTGCCGAAGGCGACAGCGAATCTCGTTCGCAGGCGGTGTTCGTCCAATACGAACTCTTGGCCGTTTGACGCTCGGCGCGGAATGTCGACTCGGAACAGCGAGGTCCGAAGGTCGAGCGCCTCTTGCACCTTGTAGCCGATGTCGTCAGCTGCTGCCGTGCGCTGATCGTCATCGCTGAGGCTCAGGTGGCCAAGCCAGTCGCGCAACACGTGGCAGTGCTCATCGAGCACGGCCTGGAGATTGCCGTCAATCGAGTGGCGCACGACGTCGCGCCAGTACCGCTCGACACCGGCCTCGCCATCGGCGTCCTCGGGCCGCCCGCGGACGACGACGCCCGTGATCTCGGGTGCATTGAAGAAACGCCGGAACGCCTCTGCAATCCACGCGGCGTTCGCCACCGACCACTCATGCGAGACCGGAAGGCCGACCGTCGAGCTGACCGCTCGCAAGGCGCACTGCGCCGGCCCGCCAACCGCGACTTCCGCGAGCACCTCTGCGAGATCATCGGGCGGGCGGCCGAGCGCCGAAACGCCGTGGTTGACCATCGCACGTGCCTCGGCGAGATGGGCTCTGAACCCGCGCCCCACGTCGTCGCCTTCCCAGTACCAAGCGCCGCCGGGGGCGAGCAATAGATCAACCGCCGAAGGGTGCCTCGCCCGGTCAAGGAACAACGGCGCCGCCCAATACCAACGTCGATCGACGGCACCCTCTGTTGGTGCAGACCGCATAAGCGGCGCGATTGCCTCTGCCGTTCGCGCCGCCACATCGGCAAGCAGTGCCGAGACATGGCGTCGACCGCCGCGAGCCAGCCGTCGGGGATCGCCTAACTCGGCGAGACTCGGACTGGGCCACACGAGCAGAAATCCCGTCATCGCTGCAGCACGCCGAGCGCTCAATGCCTCCCCCGCTCGGGCCTCACCTGCCGTGCGCTCGCTGGTGCGGAAATCGAGGCGTTGGCCCCCCCGCCGGCGGTAGTCGGCGCTGTAGTTGTGGTCGCGGCCGGCGAACGCGTGCCGCTCGGCTTCCAGGCTGACGAGCGATGAGACGACCTTCGGCACCACCGCCCAGCCCGAGAAGATCAGCCGCTTCGTGAAGCCGTCCGCCTCGGGCGACTCGTACACCGACCCGGTGTCGTAGTAGCGCAGCGACGGCGGCACCCACAGCATCTCGAACGCTCGGTGCCGTTCCAGGTCCTCGAGCAGCCAGCGAAGCCGGCCGTTCTGGGGATCGATGCGCCTATACGCCTCGACGTCCTCCCAGCTCAACAAGCCGGGGCCAGGATCGAGCCGATCCTCGTCGGCGAGCCGGCCGTCGGCTGCAGCTTGCCGGACGGCTTCTTTCAGCTTGTACTGCTCCATGAAATTGACGAGATACGGGCCCGACTTCCAGTACTCGGTTGGCTCGTGATGCTCGACCGTCTCCGCCAGATTGCCGATGCGCAGATACGCACGCAGGTCGTCGGGCGCCACCGTCACCTGGGCCTCATGCTCGGCGAGCATCCCGTCACGGCTCGGCGTGGCTGCAAGCCGTTCTGTCCGCGACATCACCTTGCGGAGGTCGGAGCTGATGTCGGTGCAGATCGCTTCGGCGCTCGGTAGCGATTCCGCTGATGTGAGCGCGGACCGCAGGCCAACGAAGCGCTCTCTGAGCCGGTCGACCCGCTCCTCGTCTTGGAACAGGAACTGGCAGGTGTCGAGGAAGTCGGCGTAGTGGTCGCTGTCGATCTCGTCGGCAGTCGTGTACATGCGATACGGGGTGGCCGAAAGCAGCAGCGTCCGTGTGAGGCGACCGGTGACGCTGTCCCTGTAGTCGAACAACCGGTGCGCCAGTTCGGCGGCAAAGTTGTCGGGATCGGGTCGCAGCAGGTCCTTGAACCGCTGGAACTCATCCAGCACCACGAGATCGGGCTCGAGCGCTGCGATGCCGACGATCGCCAGGATGCGACGAACCTCGCCGATCAGCACCCTGCGGTCGTCCCACAGCTCGTCGGGGAACGACCGCTTCCACTTCAACCCGTCGACCAGCCGGTCGAACAGCGCGCGCAGCGTGGGTTTGCCGTGGCGACGGCGTGACTTGTCGACCTCTGTCAGCTCTTCGGCGAAGGCCTTGAGCGAACCCGTGATCTTCTGCCGGTACTCGCTCTCCCACCAGCGCAGGCGCGCATCGGGGTCTCCGGCTGTGACGCCCTCCCAGAAGATCCGTCGAGCCGGCGCGGTCATGACGTCGGCTCCCCAATGCGCCCGCAGAAACGTGTACGCCAAGCAGCGCTCCTCGAATCGGCCGGTGCTGCGGCCGAACTTCAGCGACGTACCGGGCGTGATCGCAATGAGATTGATGCCCGGCTGCTTGCCGTGGCCCTCGTTCAACGCAGTGAGCGGGAGCATGGCGAGCCGACCGACGTCTTCGAGCGGCTCGATGCCCTTGGGGACGAGCTTGCGGAGGTTCTGGCGGGCGATGGCTGCGTTCGAGCAGACGTAGACGATGTCGTGTCGTGTGTCGCCGATGCTGCCGAGATGCTCGATGACCTGCGCGATCACGCCCTTGGCGATGTGGGTCTTGCCAAGACCGACCTCGTCGGCAACCAGGAACCGATAGGCCGGGTCGTGCTTGTCGAACATCCGCTGGAACGTCCAACGAGCGGTCCGCTGTTGAAAGTCCTTCAGGTCGCCGAGGACTGCTTCGACATCGACGTGCCCGCCGGTCATCGGACTGATGCTTCTTCGGCGGCGCCGGCGATCGCCGCGTCGAAGATCGCGTTCCAGAGTTCGGCGAAACCCGGCGGCAGCGCATCGTCGGCCGCGAGGTCTGACACGAGCGGATGCAGGCTGGCCAGCTTCGTCGGGTCTCGACGCATGGTTCGCAGCAGCTTCTCCAGCACTGGGAGGTTGGCCAGGCCTTGCCCGTCACCCGCAGCGTCGGCGCTGGCTCGCTCGACGGCGTCCAGCAGCTCCATGTGACCCGAGTCCTCATCGAGCAACGCCAGCAGGTACCGCAGGAAACGCTCCGCGTTCCCGACCAGCGTGCGCAGCAGGAACCGGTCACGGTGCTCGGGCACGCCGGTCAGCTTGACGGGGACAACGAACTCGGTCTTGACGCCGTCACAGTCAGCGAGCTCGAAGGCCAGAAAACCGCTGAGGGCTTCGAGACTGGTCTCGAATCGCTCCTCGAAGGAATCGCCCTCGGCAACCGACCGCCGATTTCCCGGAGAGGCGAGCGGCCAGCAGTGGACAGTCACGCCATCCAGAGTCGGCAGCGGTTGATCTGACCGGTAAGTGACGGCCCATTCGTCGCCGCTCTGCTCGACGATTCCCTCGAACGGAAGTCGTGCGATGGCGAGGCGCGCAGCATCGAGTGTCGGCGGGTCGGGCAACGGGGGCGGCGGGTCGGGCGGTTGATACGAGATGAACCAGTGCCGCAGCCCAGGCTCGTCGTCGTTGCCGTCGCACAGCCGGTCGATGCCGAGTGCTGCTGTGGACCCGCGCAACTCGACGAGGATCTCGACGCTCGTGTGAAATGCCGACCAGGTCGCATTTGCTGAACCTACGAAGAGGCGCGCCCGGCCCTCGTGCTCGAAGGCGAACACCTTGGCGTGCAGGCCGACGAGCGGTCGGCCCGGATCGTGCGGCGACATCTCATCCTCAGCAGTGTCGAAGTCGACCGCGCTGCCGTCGTCGAACGCGTACGTGGTGCCGACGTTGGTGAGGGCAGTTGGTTTCAGCGAATCGAGCGATTCCTCTCTGGCGACCAGTTCGTCGATCGGGTGCGGATGCACGGCTTCGAAGAACCCATCGCTCACAAACGGCGAGAACACCAGCGAGCGTTCGGCGTCGCGCGGCAAAGGTGAACCCGTCGGCGGTGAATCCGGCCCACCGAGGCCCAGCACATGCACTCGCAGGTCGTCCACGCCGTCGGGAAGCGCGAATGTTGCTGTCCGCAGCGCTGCTGCGAGCGAGTCCACCCGCTGCCGATGAGCGTCGCCAACCGGGCCAACGGCGGCGTCGAGCAGGCTTTCGAACAGCTCACCGACTGGCTCAAGCAGCACACCGCTCGTATCCGGATGCTCGTCCAGCCGGAGCACGGTGTCCCAGCTGGTGTCGAAGGTGAGATTCCTGCTGGCGACGAGCACCCGCAGGCGCTGTTGGTGGCTCTGGCCGTCCAGCGACGCCTCCAGCGACTCGTAGCGCAATACCCACACCTTGGGATGCACGATGCCGCCGCGCGGCCCATCCACCGGAACGACCGCACCCTCGAGGAAGGCGAATACTCGTCGGGACGGAGGCAGGGCAATGTGGCCGGCCTGGCTGAACACCGTGATCTTGTCGGCGTGGGAGCGCAGAGCGTGCAGCAGCTCGATGGGCTCGAGTTGGTCGCTGCCCGCGACGGTGCCGTCGGGGCCGGTGAGCGCAAACGCTGCCGGCGCGGCCAGCAGTGCTCGGAGGTCGAGCGTGAAGGTGACCGCCATCGCTGATTCGATGCGAAAGCCCGCCGGCGGACGCATTGCGTCGATGAGCGTCAGGCGGTTGGTGGGCTGCAGCATCAGATCTCTACCCGCAGACCGGCGGCGATGTCGGCCAGGAACGACTTCGTGATGCCCCAGCGGTAATCGAACTGACCGCCGACACCGATGCGATTCCAGTTCTCCAACGCGGAGCGGTGTGCCAACCGTGCCCGTTTCGATTTCAAGCGAAGCTCACGCTTGCCGATGAGATTGTGAACCTCCGGGTCTTCGGCGAATCCCTCGGGATCGTCCGCCGCCCGGGTGACGATGGCGTTCACGAATTCTTGGGCGCTGTAGCTGATGTGATGCTCAGCCAGGAGTGCCCAGAACCTCGGCAAATCGGCGGCCCAGGCGCGAATCTCGTCGAGACGCTCGGTAACTCGCCCAGACCACTCTTCCAGGCGGCCGAGTTCGCTCTCTTCGAGCTCATCGGTTTCCCAGCCGAGCTCTTCGCGGGCACGGCGCGCCAGCAGCATGTTGTAGACGTGCTGCGGTCCGGCGGTCAGCTCGGAGAAGTTCTGTGCGTGGCCGAGGGTCTCGACAAGCTGACCCGACATTCCGTGCGTCGGCAGTTCCCAGGGGTAATCGACACGGGCTGCCACTTCCGGTGTTGCGCACAGCACGGCGAGCAACGTGCCTTCGTGGTGCCGCCGGATGTGATCCACCAGCACCTGCGCTTCCTCCTGGGTGAGGTCGAAGGTGATCTCTGCCTCCAAGAAATCGTCGGGCGGCGGTGGCAACGACGCCCACATCGAAACGTTCCGCGTCATCGCGTTGCCGTCGTCATCTCGCTCGGGCCGAGTCCGTCCGAGGGCAGCTGCACGCTGGCCGTACTCAAAGATGCTGAGATCGAGCTGCCGCAAACCCCACGTCCACAGGCCTCCCCAGTAGGCATCGCTCGGCATGCGCTTGAGGTTCCGGCCGGCGGCGTAGCCGATGACACCCTGGTTGCGACCGAGGTGACGGAGGCAGTCGATCAGCCGTGCCTCGTCGTCGCGCAGCCTGCGCGAGAAGTCCGCCGGAGGCACGCGCTCAGCTTCGAGTTTGGCGCAAATCCAAGGGATGAAGAGGAAGTAGCGGAGCCTGGTCTGAATGGTCGAGGTTCCGGGATTGAGCATCCCCGAGAACGCGTCGCGCACGGTTCCCAGGCCCAGCACATCAAGCGTCCCCGGCTCGTCAAGCGCCCGCAGCAGCTCACCAACCCGCTCGCTCGCCGCACGGTCAAGATCCAGCCACCCCAGCGAAGACGCAGGCGCGTACGCGGTAGTCGTCTCCAATGCCGACCTCCCGCGGTCACATCACAAACCCAACAGCCACCGCGAATTCTGCCCCACGCGGCAAGCCCTAGCTCGGCGCCACGCGCCGGCCGGGAATCAACCTCGGTGCCACTGGAAGCGCGGCGAAGCCCGTCACACCCCCTGCCTAGGTTGCACGCAGGTTTGGTTGCGCACTACGCGGCAACAGAGAAGGGACTGTCAATGTCAGGTCTGATCAATCACCCAGAGTTCGGCCGGGTCTGGGACAACGGATGTGTCGCGATCGTGGACGACCCTTCGATGCTCGACGACCCCATCATGCGCGAGTGGAAGGCCGAAGAGGAACATGTGGCCGTGTGCAACCCGGATCAATGGCTGCGGCACATCGCCGAGGAATTGCACAAGGATCGGCTCGGCGCCGCAATCCGAGAAGCCGAACTCGAAGGGTGGGACGAGCAGGCCGAGAGGCTCCGCTACCTGCTGAACTGAAACAGCCGTCGAAGGTGCTCAACCGCGGCGTCACCACCGCATCTCCAACCAAGGAGCGCAATGGCCAAGTCACCTGCGGCGCCGTCTAGCGCAACTGGGCGCAGTGGCTCCACCGAGCCGATTGCAGCCGGCGTGTTCGCGTTCGAAGGCGACTGGGACTCCGATCTTCGCAAGCAGTGGAGCATCGACACGATGCTCGACGGGAGAGCCGAGGGACGCGTCATTCACTTCGGTTCCTGCTCAGTCATGCGCGCCCGCGACGACCGGCTGCGCACATTCCGGCACAACACCCGAGCGCGCGCCGTCATCGGCTACCGCAAGACCGTCTACAGCAACCTCGAGCTGGCTGCGTTCGAGCTCCTCCTGCTCGAAGCGCTCAGCAAGTACAGCCAAACTGGTGCCCCAGCCCGGCACCTCCGAAGCAACTACAAGTCCCTCTGCGACAAGCTCGGCTTTGAGTACATCTACTGACCCGATAAGCGCTGGACGCGGCGAAGCCGCCCCCATCTAGGATGCGCCGATGGCACGACGCGGCCCACAGTCGCTGAGAATCCGAACTTCGCAGGTGCGTTAGCCTCATGGTTGTGCAGACTGATCTCGCCAAGTGGGCTGAGGTCGGCGCGAGGGTCCAGACTGCTCGAATCGAGTCCGGGGTCAGCGCCGCGGCCTGCGCGAAGCACGCTGGCATCGACGAGACGGATTTAGAGGACATCGAACGCGGCGAGCGTGGAATCGCGACGACCGAACTTGTACGCCTCGCTGAGTGCCTCTCGATGCGGTTGGAGTGGTTCTTTCAAGACGCACCCCAGTCAGTTATTTCGCGACGACGCGGCCGGCCAGCGGGCAGTACCCATCTGGAGATTGACCGGCTCACAGAGCGACTCGCTCGCGAGATCGAGTTCATGCAGCGGATTGGGGATCTCAAGCTGCGTGATTCGCCGCGCATCCGCTTCGAACAGTCCAACGACGCCATGGAGAGCGCTGCAGCCCGCACTCGCAAGCTTCTGGGCTACGACGAAGTTGAGCCCGCTCAGCGGCTGAGCGATCAGACGCGCCGTGTCGGTTTGCTGACGTTCTCACTCGCACTCGACGATCGGCTCACCGACGGGGCCTCGGTTATGTTGGCCCGAGGCGGATTGGCCGTCGTCAACGGCAGCCACGCTCCGGGCCGGCGTCGACTCACGCTCGCCCACGAAATCGGTCACTACGTATTCGCCGATGAATACTCGGTCGATGTGGCCGACTCCAGCAACGCGTCGCGGGAGCAACGCATCGACCGTTTCGCACGTGCACTGCTCCTGCCACCTCTGGCGCTTCGCCAAGAGTGGAGCGGCTCCGATATCAGGACCGACGCTGTGCGAATCGCTAGCGAGTACCGAGTCGACATGTCGACTTTGGCACGGCGACTCATCGAGACCGAACTAGCAGACGAGGGCGAAGCGGCACTCGTGCGAGCGACACGGACCCAGCGCTCTGACATCGAAGAACTCGGACTGGTTGTAGCGGATGAGCTGCGACCTCCCGAACTGCCGTCCGACTACATCGAAGCGGTGTTCGACCTCGTCAAGCGCGAGCACATCTCGCGAGCGCGCGGCGTTGAGTTGTTGCTCGACACCCATAGCGAGGACGAACTGCCCGAGCCCCAACCGCGGCCAGCGGAAGCCATTTGGTCGTTCGTCTCCTGACACGGCGCCGATGGACGCGCTCGTGTTCGATACAGGCCCGTTGCGGCACTTCGCCCAGGCTGGCTGGCTCGGGGTTCTTGAAGAGATAGTGGGTGAGCGCCGAGCGATCATCCCTATAGCCGTGCTTGGCGAGCTGGAGTCGGCGAGTCACCGATTTCCTGAAGTCGCCGATGCGGTCAACGCGCCGTGGGTCGACCACCACCAACTCCACTCGTACGAGGAAATGTCGGCCTTGGCCGCGTTCAGCGAGCCACTCGTGTCCGGCCGGAAGAACCTGGGTGAAGCCGAGGTGCTGGCTCTCGCTGCCACATTGCCGGCCGAAGCGGTCATCGATGACAGCGCGGCCTTCGAAGTGGGCAGACGCGAGGGCGTGGAGTGCACGCAAACGCTGCCTCTGTTGTGTGACGCCATGCACCGCGGGCTGCTCACTCTGGACCAGGTCAGCGACATTGCAGATGACTTGATCATGACCGACTATCGACTTCCATTCGAGCCCGGTCAGTTTGCTCGCTGGGCAACCGAAGTGGGATACCTCGCAATGCCCCACTACGACACCGGCGCTGGCGATGCCGTCGGCTCCTGAACTATCAGGAGCCTGATCGCCGTCGCCCGCAACTGCTTCGACATGCGACCGGGTGCCGACGGCGGAGCAAGGCGCGGCGCTACGGCTATTGCCAGAGGTAGCCGCACTTGGTTTGGGATGACGGTGGGTGGCTGTGTCCCGTGACGGTGCCGTCGGCACGGCGGGTGTGGGTGTGCTTTGGTTCGCCGGCGTGCCAGTGGGTGCATGACGCGGTGCTGCCCGAATCAGCGCTGTCCGGCTCGCTGGTGGCGGGGTCCTCGCTCTCGGTTTCGGCATCGGTGCCGGCATCAGACTGGGCCACCGATGCTGACGACGATTCGACCGGTGCGGCGCCGGTCGGCGGTGTGCCGGCCAGGCCGTCTGAAGCGCCAGCGGCGGGGTCGCCCGCGAAGTCGGCGCCGGTGCAGCCGTCGATCAGCGTCTCGATTGCGGCTTGCTCACGGCGGTCCACGCTGAGCTCCCAGCGCGTCTTCACCGCAACCCAGTCGGCGGCGTAGCGGCACCGGTACTGCGCTCTGGGCGGCAGCCAGTCGGCGGGATCGCCCGCACCCTTGCTGCGGTTGGTGCTCGCGGTCACGGCGATCAGCGAGCGGGGGTCGTCGAGGTCGTTGCCGAAGCGCCGCCACGTCGCCGCCGTCCACGCATAACCGCCCGACTCCCACGCCTCGGCCAGCGGCACCAGATGGTCGATGTCGAGCTTCGACGCATCGGCAACCACCACGTTGTCGTACGCCGAATGCCACGACCCGTCCGCCAAGCGCTCAGCGGCAAGCACCCGTTCTCTCGTGGACATCCCGCCGCTGTACAACCACCCGCCGAACACGGCGTCACGGTCGTAGCCCGATCGATGCTCAGCCTCCACCCGCAGCCGCTCGAACAGCCCGATCACGCTGCGGCGGCGTTCGAGGTCTGCCGCCTCGGCCTCGGGATCACGAATCGACGCCTCAGGAAAGGTGACCGGCGGCAGCACCTGGTTATCGGCCGCCGAACGGTCCGCGTCGGCGGCCGGCTCGCTCGCCGGGGCGACCTCCGAGGCGACCTCCGACGTGTCCGAAGCCGGCGAGTCGCTGGCATCAACCGGAGCAGAATCCGGCAACGCGGACGAAGCGCCGGCATCCGCTGCGGCACTTGGGTCCGATGAAACGGTGGCATCGGGACTCGATGCTCGCCCTGCACCGGCCGCAACGCCGGAGTCCGGCGGCGGAACTGCGACCGGCGTCAGTGCCGAAGAGGGTGTCGGCCCAGTGTCGTCGTCAATCGACGAGCCCTCGCCCCCAAGCCCGCACGCCGACGCCCAAAGAGCACACACGCACCCGACCAGCAGCGCCTTGTGCCAAGCGCCGAGCACGGCGCGCAGACGCCAGCGCAGACGTCGGCGCCCACCACTCTGCACGAAGCCGCCGAACAAACCGGGACTAGTCGTTGCGGCTGAACAACTGCGGCTCTCCGATGAGCTCCTCACAGCCGTTCGATTCCAGCCAGTCGGCGGCGCCCAGCAAGATGTGCAGCTCCTCATCGTTGATGTGTCGCACGTCGGGACGCACATGGTGGCGCGCAACACGTCTCACGGCTTCGTGCAGCGGAAGCCCCTCATAGCTGCGCTCGGTTGCCATGCGGGAGAGTTTCGCGCGCCGCCGGCTGCGGTCAGCGGAACCCTGTCTGCCGCCGGGGGGGAGGGTTCCCGAGCCGGAGATCAAGATGGCCAGACGGCCCGTGCACAGCCGTACCGGTGTGACACGCTGGCTCATGGCGCGTATCGAGATGATCCCCGACGACTCCTGGGACGGCGAGCTCGGCGAGCTGCACCCCCGGGTCGTCGACCCCACCCACCGCCGGGTCGACAACATCCTGGCCGTCCACTCGCTCAACCCCCGCTCCATGGCCGCACACCAAGGCCTCTACGAATCGGCCATGGCCGGCACCGCCACGCTACGCAAGGCCGAACGCGAGCTCATCGCCCTGGTCGTCAGCCTCACCAACGGTTGCCACTACTGAGTCGTCCACCACCGGCGCGGTCTGCGCCGCCTCATCGCCGACGACGAACTCCTCGCAGCCGTCGAGCACGACTGGACCACCGCCCCGCTGTCACCCAAGCGCACCGCCATGCTGGCCTACGCCGTCAAGCTCACCACCACACCCGCCGACATCAACGACGCCGACGTCGACGCCCTGCGCCACGCCGGCTTCTCCGACCGCGACATCCTCGACATCACCGAAGTCGTCGGCTACTACGCCTACGCCAACCGCATCGCCGACGGCCTCGGCATCAAGACCGAAGACTGGATCCCCGACTGAGCGACCTAGGTTCGGCCTCGTCGGTTCGAGCGACTGACTTCCGTGGTCCAAACGCGAGAGGAGATGCATGTCGCCACGTGCTGCGTCCCAGGGCGACCGGATCGGCGCGGCCGACATCGTGCGGCTGGTGTCGCCTGCCGGGTCGCGTATCCGGCTCGGCATCGACGGACCGGGTGGGTCCGGCAAGAGCAGGCTGGCTGCTGAGCTGGTCCGCTGCTGGCCGGCCGACGTCGCTCTCATCCATGGCGACGACTTCGGGCGGCCGACGGCCGACCCAGCCAGGTCGGAGCAGCACATCGGCGGTCTCTTCGACCTCTCCCGGCTGGAGCGAGAGGTGCTCGAACCCCACGAACGGGGCGTGCCCATTCGGTACCGGCGCTACGACTGGAGCACAGAGCGGCTCGGCGAATGGGTCACCGCGCCGCATGACCGCACGCTCATCGTCGAGGGCGTCTACTGCACCTATCCGTCGATCCGCGACCGGTACGACGTCCTGATCTGGGTGGAAGCCGACCGCCCCACCCGACTCGCCCGAGGACTGGCTCGTGACGGCCAAGCAGCACGATCCCGCTGGGAAGACATCTGGATGCCTGTCGAGGACCGCTACCGAGCCCAGCACCGCCCCGACGACGCCCACCTAGTACTCGACAGCACCGACACGAGCGACGACGACGAGCTGACGTTCCGAGTTACCGGCGGACGCCGTCTGCCGGAGTAACGCATCTGTTCGATGTGAAGGTCAGGAGAGCTCGACTGCTTGGATGCTGCTGCGGCTCGCGCGGTAGATGAACGGCCCTGGCAACTCATGCAATCGTTCAATCCGTCGCCACTGCGTCATCAACACCTCAAGCTGGTCCCAGACCGTCTTGGCGTCGGTGCTCGTCAGCACAACCAAGCGGGCGTCGTGCTCGATCACCGCATCGAGTTCGGCAACACGCTGCCGGATCCTTCCGTCCCGCGTGACGGCGACCATTCCGTTCGACGCCGCGTACGGAATCCAAACGGTGTCGGGCGTGTCAGCGGTCGTAATCGCGCAGGGTGCACGCGCTCGACCGTGGATCTGAGCCCCAAGGTCTCCGGGATAGGTCACGTCCGGTCTGAGCATGCCCACGACCTTGGCGAGGCCGAGGATGTCCGCGTCGAAATAGAAACGGACCGTGGCAAGCTTCACGCGGCCTGCGCCGCGACACGCGATGTCTCATAGGCGGCTGCCCACCTGACGCTCTCAAGGCCTAGGTCGAACTGCTCGGCTACCTCGCTCTCGGTCTCGCCTCCGTCGAGGTGCTCCACGATCGCCGCCGTGCTGATGCCCGCGATCGCCGGACGGCCGAACCGGTGGTCAGGACGGCAGCGCACTGGCGACGCCTCGTCGTCGTGCGGCCGCCACGCGACCGGCCGATCACCGTCCCATTCGACTCGCTTCACGAACGAGTCAGCAGGCGGCAACAGCAACGGCTGACCGTCCACGAGAGCGATGAGACGCAGCTCACCGCGTAGCTCGCACAGCTCCTGGAAGCGGACCAGCAGCCGCCGTCCCTCACCGACCCACGGCACGGCGTACGCCAACGGATGCGCCACGCCCAATTCGTCTCGCAAAGCAGCGACGAAGCTGCGGATCTCGTGAAGCCGGACACGTAGCTCACGCCGGTACTGGCGCAGAAGCCCAGCCTCGACAAACTCCGGCCACGTAAGGCTCGTGTCGCCAGTGGCCGCAGCCCGCAGTACTGGGTCATAGCGGCGACCACGACGCTCGCCTCCCTCCAACCACCAGCCGAGTGTGCTCCGGCTGACAGCGAGGATCTCCGCAGCATCGCTCAGCGAGTACACAGGCCGGCTCAGATCGAATTCGCGCATTCCGTTCAGCGTTCACTCCAGTCGCCGAGTCCGTCGAACATCATCACTACCACCAGTTGCCCCTGAGCAGCGACAGGATTATCAGTACGCCGCAGCTCGATCTCGAAGCCCAGATCGAAGACTTCGCCTTCGAGTTCAAGCGTCGGCGTGACCTCTGGCGAGCTGAGTCCGACAGCGAACGATGAGCGACCTCGTCGAATTCGCCCGCAGCTAGAACGTCATCGGCTGCTCGGCTACTTCGCCGACGCCGACTGCAGCGTCCTTGGTGGCGAGTGCCTTGAGCCGCCGACTCGATGCAACACCTACGAACGAAGTCGGCAACATCAGCACGGCGGCCAACGTGCTGCGCGCCACCAATCCGTCGAGCTGCCGGCTTCAGACGGCAAGTACCGGACTGCGGTACCAGTCCACGCGGCACGCTCCGCCAACGAGCGGGCGCGAACGCTCACCACCCGCCCTGCAGCGATCGCCAGAGCCACAGCCAACGCGAATTCCGTCTTCGTTCAGTTCTCGGTACTGCGAGACTGAGTTCTTGCAGTCAGGAGAGCAAGCATGATCTCAGGTTCTTGTCTCTGCGGCGCCGTGCGATTCCAGATCGACGGCCGGTACAGCCCCATCGGCCAGTGCCATTGCTACAAGTGCCGCAAAGTGACTGGAGCAGCTGCAGAAGCTGCGCTGTTCACCGCTGCGACGAACCTGACGTGGATCGAGGGCCAGGACCAGATCGTCAAGTACGTCATGCCCGACGGCCACTGGAAGTCGGACTTCTGCGGAACGTGCGGTAGCCCGATGCCGCATCTCAGCGCCGACGGAGAGCTCTACTGGGTTCCGGCCGGATTGCTCGACGACGATCCCGAGGTCGAAGTGACTGTGCACATATATGTCGATGGCAAAGCAAGCTGGGAGACCATCAGCGGCGATGCCCCGCAATACCCAGGTGATCTGCCAGCGACACAACGCCGGGCGATATTGACGCAACTGAAATAGATTGCCTAACAGTTGCACCACGGCATAGTCGCGGCGCGGCAGGAAGCCGCTTCGAGCCGTTCAGAGCGCCGCCATTACGCTTCCGGCATGTCGCGTCTCGAGATGCTGCGCAGGGCGATGACGATCCTGGATCTCTCCAACCGCGAAGTGGCCGAGATGATGGGCGTCACTCGCCAAGCAGTCGAGAAGTGGCTGCTCGCCGGGCCACCGGCGGATCAGCTCGCCAAGATCGGCGCCCTGGCTGAGATTGCCGACACTCTCCAGCACCAGCTCCGAGCCGACATGCCTGCCGCAGTTGTGCGCCGCCCCGCCGAGACCTACGGCGGCCGCAGCATGCTGGAGATCATCGCCGACGGCGAGCACGACTGGCTGGCCGATTCGGTGCGGGCGAGCTTCGACTTCGCCACCGTGGACTGAGTTTCGTCATGAAGCAGACCGGTGGTGACCGGTGTCGCTCCGCCGCCGAGGGCGGCGCGGCATGTCACCCGGAGTCGCTCGTGCCGTGGCCTAGCGTGGTCGGGGTTTGCAGCTGATGAAAAAGTGAGGACTGGGTATGCGCCTACGGGGAACGATCAGTGTGTTGTCGGCGGGACTGCTGGTGCTGTCAGGGCTTGCCGCCTGCGGCGGGGATGACGGCGACGACATCGCTGGTGTCGGCCAGCGGGCAACCGCCGCAATATCGGGGGCCGACGGGTCCCCGATGGGCACCGTCACCCTGGAGCAGGGTCCGAACGGCGTGCTGATATCCGCCGATGTCAGCGGGCTGACGCCGGGTCCGCACGGGTTCCACATTCATGATGTGGGCGCTTGCACACCGGACTTCTCCGCCGCCGGCAGCCACTTCGCCCCCAGCGGTCACGGTCACGGGTTCATGTACGGCGACGACCAGCACGCCGGCGATCTTCCCAACCTCTACGCCGCAAGCGATAGCACTGCTCGGGCAGACGTCTTCACCAGCAAGATCACGCTCGCGGCCGACGCCGACACCACGGTGTTCGACGCCGACGGCTCAGCCATCATCATCCACGCCCAGCCGGACTCCTACGGCGCCGAACCCGGCGCCGGCGACCGCGTGGCCTGTGGCGTGATCGAGCGCAGCTGACCCACACGACACCGGCTCGCCGCTACACTGACTCGCGCTATGCGGGTCATGGTGATGATCAAGGCAACGGCGGACAGCGAGGCGGGCGTGATGCCCGACACTGAGCTGCTCGAGGCGATGGGCAACTTCAACGAAGAGCTCGTCGACGCCGGCGTGATGGTGTCTGGC
>JAJEBN010000066.1 GCA_022822525.1 Acidimicrobiia bacterium
AGCCGCACGAAACGTCACGGTCGGCGGCGGGGCCGGCGGCTTCGTGGGCGACGGCAGCGCAGTGGTCGGTATGAGTCGAATCAGGCGCGAGGGCATCGGCTTCGTGGGCGACGGCAGCGCACGAGAAATCGGGGCCGGCGAAGGCGACGACGGTGCCTTCCCCGATGTCGGGACTCCGGCCGACGTCGGCAGCCGCGCGGCCACTGGAGTTCCAGCAAGCACCGGCAGCGCACGAGGAATCGGGGCCGGCGAGATCGAGGTCGACGGCGACGAACTCAGCGGGTGTGTCCACAGCACGGCCGGCGTCAGCGCCGGCGTCGTCGCTGCGCCTCGCCCCCTCAGAACCGTCCCTCAACATGAGAACAACCGTACGAATGGGGTGTTACAGCCGCACGAAACGTCACGGTCGGCGGCGGGGCCGGCGGCTTCGTGGGCGACGGCAGCGCAGTGGTCGGTATGCGTCGAATCAGGCGCGAGGGCATCGGCTTCGTGGGCGACGGCAGCGCACGAGGAATCGGGGCCGGCGGGACCGTGGTCGGCGGCGGGGCCGGCGGCTTCGTGGGCGACGGCAGCGCAGTGGTCGGTATGAGTCGAATCAGGCGCGAGGGCATCGGCTTCGTGGGCGACGGCAGCGCACGAGGAATCGGGGCCGGCGAAGGCGACGACGGTGCCTTCCCCGATGTCGGGACTCCGGCCGGCGTCGGCAGCGGCGCGGCCACTGGAGTTCCAGCAAGCACCGGCTTCGCACGAGGAATCGGGGCCGACGAGATCGAGGTCGACGGCGACGAACTCAGCGGGTGTGTCCGCAGCACGGCCGGCGTCAGCGCCCGTGGCGGCGGCGTCGTCGCTGCGCCTCGCCCCCTCAGAACCTTCCCTCAACATGAGAACAACCGTACGAGAGGGGTGTTACAGCCGCACGAGCCTCCAAGCTGCGACAGCGAGTTCGCCATCGGAGGCGAGCTGCCGGCGCCAGCTGTGGGCGCTGTGGTCTCAGTCCGCTCCGGGAGCGGCGCAGGCCAACGCGGCCCGCGCCGTGTCCGAGGCGAGCTGCCGGCGCCAGCTGTGGGCGGTGTGGTCTCAGTCCCGTCGGGGTGCGGCGCAGGCCAACGCGGCCCGCGCCGTGTCGGAGGCGACCCAGAGGCCGCTGCCGTTTGACCAGATGCCGAGCGGATACGTGGTTCCGCTGGCTGCTGTGGAGATGTCGAGGGACGATTGACGCTCCCCTGTGGCGAGGTCGTGCGCCCAGATCTCTGTGCCAGCCCACACCGAGACGAGCATCGTCGTGCCGTCGGACCAGAGGTCGGAGGGATTGGCATCGCTGCCCAAGTCGATGTCGTTGTCGGCGAGTCGTTCGTCCAGGTAGACGCTGTGGCTCTTGGCGACCCCCGCGAAGGGAATGTCGGTGTTGTACTGCTCAGGGCTGACGATGATGTTGCGGGCCTCGTCGCGGCGGCCGGCGGCGACCAGCGCGTCGTAGTCGGGCCGAGCGTCGATGCGCCGGTCCAGCGCGTCGTAGTCGGATCGACTAACGGGTCCCCGTCACGAGCGTCGATGCGCCGGTCCATCGCGAAGTAGCGGCCGTTCGTTGATCGGGCGTGATTGCGTACGGGACGTTCGGTTCGCCCGTCACAGCGTTCTGCGGGCGTCTGCTCAGGCGGCCAGATTCTTGCCTATGTCCTTTGCGAGCAGCAGCAGGTGTTGCTCGTTGCCGCTGACGTTCGAGAAATCGGCGACCTTGCTCCGGTAGTACGCCGCAGCATCGTCGTTCTCGGCGTGTATCAGGAGGCCTCTGCATCCAATCTTCTGGCTGTACTTGTAGGTCTCCACGATCACGTGGCCCAGCATTCGGCTGCCCAGGCCACGGCGCTCGTGATCGCTGTGAACTCCGAGCCTCGCGAGCAGCAGGAACGGCTGCATCGAGTAGCCGCCTGCGCCCTGCACGAATCGGGAGGGAAGCGTGTCGGACGCCACCCCTGACATGCACCATGCGAAGTAGGCGACAACAACATGCGATGCCTCGGATTCAGTGACGACGTAGACCTTCGCCGCTGTGCCGGCCTTGCGGTTATTCGGTCCTTGCTGCAGCAGCCACTCGGTCTGTGCTTCAGAGGCACAGCGGAAGCCGCCTACTTCATGCCTCCGGTCGAGCGGGGCTAGGTCCGGGTAGTCACCTGTCACACCCTGGAGCGTGTCTTCACAGATGACAGGAACTCACGCAGGCTCGGCATCTCGCGCGGAGGGGCATCAAGCATCTCGTACCACGAGTCAGCGTCTTCGGCCTTGATGGTCGGAGGGGCAAATGCTCGATCGTGCGAGAACTTCAGATACAGATCGAACGCGGCCGGTGTGAGCTCGCTTCGGGTCGGCTCGCGTTTCCCAGGCAAGCACACCGCGTCGAAGTACTCGATCATCTCGTCGTGGCGCATTTCCTCGTCGGAGTACTCCTCCGGCGCCAGCCCGTGTCGAGCCTGTATCCAAGGACTCTCGTTGTGGGTGGAGTCGATGAGCGACTCGACGGCCCAACAGCCCAGCGAGTCAGCAACCACCTTGAGAGCACGGATCGCATCCGAGCCAAGCTCTGTCTCCGCGTCCTTGAGCGTCTGCGAGTCAGGCCACGGACTCTTGAGATTGAACATTCCCTCATGTCTGGCGAAGACATCTCTCACGACTGGCCCGTTCGACCAAGCCTCGATCGGCTCATCGAAAAGTGGCTCGCGATGCAACGCCAAATGGCAGCCCTGCGCGTAGTACAACAGCTTCTGCATATGGAACGTGCTGATCGTGCCCAGGCGACCCACCAGGAACGATGCTGCGTGGATTGCCTTGGTCATGTCGATCTCACCTCCCAGAGCGATGCGCCGGCGAGCTTCGCGACGACCGTCAGCGTATAGGCCGCCGACCTACCGAACGCCGCAAAATTCGGTCCGCATCGCACACACACGACTGGGACAGCACGAACCTCGGAGACCCCGTCCCAGACAGCCCGCGACCCGCCGGCGTCGTCGCTGCGCCTCGCCCCCTCAGATCCGTCCCTCAACATGAGAACAACCGTACGAAAGGGGTGTTACAGCCGCACGAGCCTCCAAGCTGCGACAGCGAGTTCGCCATCGGAGGCGAGCTGCCGGCGACAGCGGTGCGGTACCCGCCGGGCGTCACGGCGACAGCGCTGCGGTACCTGCCCGGCGTCACGGCGACAGCTGTGGGCGGTGCCCGCCGGGCGTCGCGGCGCCGACCGCAGCGGTGCCGCCCCCGCCCGGCGTCACGGCGACGGCGGTGCGGTGTCCGCCGCTGCGCTGCTGATGCTGGTGCATGTGCGCTTGCGTCGGTACAGGCGTCGCCGCAAGTCGGTCACGGTGCGCAGATCGCGGTACTCGGGCGGCAGGCTCGAGGCTGCCAGCTCGAACGCCTCGGGCACTGCATCGGCGATCTGCTCGGCACGCTCGAGGGTTGCCGCTCTGTCGAGGCCCAGCGCGTCGGCTGTGGATTCCCACGCTGATCTGCGGTCGCTCTTGCGCAGCGTGCAGTCCTCCCCGATCCGCTGAGCGAGCGAGATCCTCGGCACATTGTCGTCTTCGACATAGGGCAGACCGCTGGCGAGGTCGTACAGCGGCGCCAGCCGAACATCGCCGTCGGCGCCGATCAGCACGCTGTAGTTCTTCGCGTGCGCATCCGTTCCGCCGATCACCCAGTTGAAGATGAGCGCATCCCGGTACGCGGCGATGTCCTCAGACGGGCTCGACGACACCGATCGCAGCAGATGCGCGACCTGCGCGACCGACGGACCGCCCTTGACCTGATATTTGCGGTGCGGCTCGATGCCGAGTGCTTGGCAGAGATCCTCCTGATGCAGTCGCACCACGGATCCGTCACGATGCAGCCGGTCGTATCGCTTGATCACGATGGTCTGAATGCCGCCGATCTGCTGCACCTGTGTCTCAGCAGTCGGCAGCCCCAGATGGCGGGCTGCTGTTTGGCACAGGTGCTCGTTGACGGGCAGGTCGTCGCAGTCGTGCTTGTTCAGCTGCGGCTTGAGAATGTGTGTGGAAGGCACTGTGCCTGTCGGCCGTCCCCACCGTGTGCCGTCATGATGCAACGACGTCTTGGTCTCGCCTCCGCTCAGGCTGAACTGCAGCCACGCAGGGTCGCCGAGCCACGCGGTGCTGTCGGCATGGAGGTCACGTACAACCTGTTCCAGTTCGTGCTGGCTCAGCCATCGGACGCTGCCGCCGCGACCGAGCAGGTCGTCGATCTGGTCGGGATCGCAGAACTGCACCGCTCCGGCGCAGTCATGGCCCACCGGCGTCCCGAGCAGGGAGAACGATGTCGAGTCCGCCAGGTCGAAGTCGTCGGCCCAGCGTCGGATCACCCGGGGATCATCGGGCAGCAGGCCGCGCAGCCACGGCTCAACCGCTGCAGCTCGGTGTTCTCTGCGACTCAGAGGAAGCGACAGAGACAGGGGTCGGGTTGCATCGTCGCGGTACAGCAGACGGGCGCCGAGCCTGCCGCGTCCCCGCACCAGGTCAGCGACATGGCTGCCGCCGAGCAGGACTGCTAGCGAGTCGCTGGCCATCGCGGCACCAGCGGCGTTGGCGACACCGCATCGGACAGCACGCGGAGATGCGCTTCGTCCTCACGGGGGGCGCCGATGCGCAACGCGCGCCCGTAGACCTCAAGCAGGCTCAGCAGGGTGCGCACCGACAGCCCCCCTTGCCCGCGTTCGGCTGCACTGATCGTCGGCCGGGTCGTTCCCGCTGAAGCCGCAGCCTCATGCTGGCTCAAGCCAGCAGCGCGGCGTGCTTCGCTCAGAGCAATGCCGAGACCTTCACAGGTCAGGATGTCACGACGCTCATACACAACCGCCAGATTACAAATGAACAAATTATTTGTCAAGTTGGATTTAGCGTATTGGGAGCCAGGATCCACTTGCCCTACGCCCAAGGAATCCTCGTAGACGGCGGCGGCGGCGGCCGGCGGCGGCCGGCGGGCCTAACCTTCGACTACAGCTTGAAGCTTTGGGGCTTCGGATCGGCCGAGGCTCGATTGCCTGGCTGAGCTCGATTGGCTGGCAGATCGAGGTCGTCGTCGAGCTGTGCCTCGAAGCCCGCGCCGAGGAAGGTCCCCACGCCGGCGGCCGGCCGGATTCGACTCGGCGAACTCGGCCAGTCGGGCGACGGTCGCCTGGCGACTGCTTCGCGCTCTGGATCGCATGCCTCGCACAGGTCGATGAGGCCGACCGGTGCCGCCGACTCCCCCGCCGATCACCCCCGCCGACCGGCACCGCTGGCGTGCTCCCCCGCCGACCGGCGCCGCCGATCACCCCGACCGTCACCCCCGCAAACCGCCCCCGCTGGCGTGCTCCCCCGCAGGCCGGCTGCTGGGGCCTGCGTGGGTTCAGTTTGCATGCCGAATACATGGCGACCATGAGGTAACACCGTCGCTGAGATGGCTGTTCTGTGACCTAGCCTGTGCCCTTGGACGTCGGCCGTTCACCGCATCGGGAGGCAGTCGTGTCAGCGATGACCGGCAAACAGCGGGGGGGGGGGGGAGCGCCCGTGCGCTTGCTGCGCGCCCTAGCGGCGCTCGCCGCACTCGCCGTGGCCACCGCCGTGCTGGTGCCGGTGCCCGCTGCCGCGCAGGGCGCGAACAGCCCCGGCGAGGTGACGCTGACCGACGCCGACTCCGACGGCGACCCCGAAGTGGGCGACGCGATCACCGCCACCCTGGCCGACAGCGACACGGTCACCGCAGGCACCACCACCTGGCAGTGGTCGAGGGGGCCGAGCCCCACCGGGGCGTACACCGACATCTCGCTGGCCACCAACGCCGCCTACACCCCACCGCGGCCGACAACGATTTCTATCTGCGTGCCACCGCCACCTACACCGACAGCCACGGCTCAGGACAGACGGCGTCGGCCACCACGCCGCGCCCGGTGGGAGTCACCCCCGCGACGCTGGTGAGCAACACCTCTCAGAGCGGCAACAACGCGAGGACTCAAGATTCGGCTGTGGCCTTCACGACCGGTCCGAACCCGGCGGGCTACGGGCTGCACCGCATCGGCATCCACTTCAGCACCAGCAATCCCTCCTCCGGGACGGCGACGATTCGCAGCTACACGAACAGGACGACGCCGGGCAGCGTCGTGGCCACGCTCAGGTCGCCGACCAATTTCGCCGGCCGTCAGGTGAACTGGTTCACCGCGCCGTCCGGCACCGTCCTCGAAGCCAGCACGACCTATTTCCTGGTTGTCCCGTCTGCCGTGGGCATCGACTCCACCGGCGCCGACGGCGAGGACTCCGGAGCGGCACATGGCTGGAGCATCGCCAACACGGCCCTATACCACTCCTTCGTCTACCAAACGACGGGGAATGTGCCGCGCATCGACATCGAGGGCTTCGCGCTGCTGGGCCCGCCCGGGCCGCCGCAGAGCCTCACCGCCACCGCCGCCCCGGCGGGGGCAGAGCTGTCGTGGTCGCCGCCGGCGGTCACCGGCCGCCGCGCCGTCACCAAGTATCAGGTGCGCTCCAAGCAGTCCGACCTCGCCGACAGCACCTACAGCTCCTGGGCCGATGTCGACGCCGACTCCGACGGCAACCTCGCCGAGGAACGCTCGGTAACGCTGAGCGGCCTCGCCGTCGGCGTGGAGCACACCTTCGAGGTGCGAGCCGTCAACGCGCGCGGCGACAGCGCCGTGGCCCGTGCCACCGCCACGCCCGCCAGCGCCGTACTGGCGTCGAACGAGAAACAGGCCGCGGCCGGCCTCTACCTCTTGGGTCGCCGTCAAAACTCCCGCACGGCCACTGCGTTCCGCACCGGCGCCCATGCGCACGGGTACGTGCTGACGTCGGTGTCGCTGGGTGTCGGCGCAGGCACCGACGCCGATGTGGAGGTAGAGATCCGCTCCGACGGCACCAACAACCGGCCCGGCAGCACCGTGGTGGGCACCTTTCAGGGCACACCCGACGATATTGCCAATCAATTCGACGAGTTCACCCACCCCTCGGGCATCGAGCTCGAAGCCGACACCACCTACTGGGTGGCGCTGCGACGCACCAGCCCCACATACTCCAGTTCTTCCGACAGAGTCCGCGTCGCCCAAACGACTACCAACAGCCAGGACGCGATCAGTCCCGACTTCGGCTTCGACATCGGCGACGGACGCTCGGACTTCTCCGCCAACACCAACACTTGGACCGAGTCCACCGCGGCTGACCCCGAGCTCAGATTCACCCTCAGCGGCTACGCGACAGCCGCACCGGCGCAGGGCGCCGAACTCACCCTGGTCTCGAACCTCGACGAGACCACCGACCTCACTCGCGACACCTACTACAGGCAAAGCCAGGGGGACCTCCTTCTTTGCTTTGGCCAGCCGTTCTCGGCGGGGAGCCATCCGCACGGCTACCGGCTGTCGTCGCTGGAGCTGGCCGTCGGCGAAGCCGTGGACAATGCCCCGCTCGACGGCATTTGGGTGTACCTAGCGCCCCCTCCCGACCGCCCACAGGATGGCCGGCCGGACGCCCGGTTTGAGGTCGGGCGGATCAACGGCGTCTACTCGGCCGGTTCGCCGGTGTCGATCGACTTGACCGACGACGATGTGGTGCTGGCCAGCGGACAGTCGTATTGGGTGTATGTGTGCCGGGACGACGACGATGCGCGGGTGGCGTTGACCAACTCGGACGACCAGACCGGCGAGGCAGGCTGGCAGATCGCGGACACCACCAGACGACATGAAGGGGGCAACTGGAGTGACCCTTCCACCGTGATCAACCCCGCCATCAAGACCTCCGGCGTGATGCAGTTCCGGATCAAGGGGTATGAGCAGGCCTCGCCGGTGACGATCTCGGGTGGGGCCGATCCGGGGGTGGGCAGCGTGCTCGTCGCTTCGCTGGCCGACGACGACACCGACAACGCCAACCAGGTGTGGCAGTGGGCCCGCAGCGATACAGCCGACGGCGCATTCACCGACATCACCGGCGCCACCGACGGGGCGGGCGCCAACACCTCGGCCTACACCGTCACCGCGGCCGACGCGGGCCACTACCTGCGGGCCACCGTCACCTACGACGACGGCGCCAGCACCGGCCAGTCAGCCCACGCGGTCACCGGCGCCGCAGTGGAGAGCGAAGTGCTCGTCTCGAACCTCGACGAGACCACCGATACGACCCGCCGAGCAAACTACAACCCCAATTTCGACACTAGGAATCGGCGGTGCTTGGGGACCGCGTTCGTCACCGGAGGCCACCGAGACGGCTACCGGCTGTCCGCTCTGGACGTGAAGCTAGGGCGGATCGGTCTTGAGCACATGAATGTTGGAATCTGGAGCGACGACAACGGCAGCCCGAGCCTCGGCCTTGAAAATGAAGCTTCTGAACCGGAATCCGCGGTGTTCCATAGGAGGTTCTCGCCCGGTTCCAGTGTTTCGGTCCAATCCAGTTCGCCGGCCGGCAGCGACGTGGTGCTCGAGCCCGATTCGACCTATTGGGTGGCGGCATGCAACTACTTCGGCGGCGACAACGTCGTGGACGTGGGCGTCACGGAATCCGATTCGCAGACTGGCGGGCAGGGCTGGGGGATCAGCGACACCATGGTCGTCGGCAATGTGCATCGCTCCATCTCGCCCACACCGATCCTCTGGACCGACTTGTCGACCTCCTCGGACACGGCGCTCAAGACCTCGGGCAGCATGCAGCTGCGGATCAAGGGAGAACGGGCCACTCCGGCGGTGACGATCCTGGGGGGCGACGATGCGGCGCTGGGCACTGCGCTCACGGCGGCGCTGGCCGACGGCGACTCGAACAACGCGAACCAGGCGTGGCAGTGGGCACGCAGCGCGACCCCCGACGGCACATTCACCGACATCTCCGGCGCCACCGCCGGGGCGGGCGCCAACACCTCCGCCTACACCCCAACCAAACACGACGTCGGCTACTACCTGCGGGCCACCGTCACCTACGACAACGGCACCAACACCGGCCAGTCAGCCCACGCAGTCACCGGCGCCAAAGTGGAAGGACTGACCCTGGTCTCGAACCTCGACGAGACCACCGACCTCAACAGACAGACCAGTTCGACTGCACTGGATGGGGGCTTTGGCTGCT
>JAJEBN010000004.1 GCA_022822525.1 Acidimicrobiia bacterium
TTTCTTCAGCACTTGCAGGGAGGCGTACACGGTGCCCTTGTGGGTCCAGCCTTGGCGGTGGTAGTTCCAGTTGTCCGGCGCCAGGAGTTGCGCTGCTTCGAAGTGCCGCAGTGCACGCTCGCTGTCGCCCGCTGCCTCGAAGTGCAGCGCCAGCTTGAACGTGGGCTCGGCCAGCAGCGTGTCGTCGTCGACGGGCTTGAGGCGTGCAGCGAGCTCCTCAGGCGACCAGACGAACTCGCTCTCCGGCCCTCGCTCGATCCAGTCCCGAGTCGCGTGGGCAAAGGCGTCGTTGGCGAGGCGGACCTTGCCGAGCCCGAACTTGATCGTGGTCACGTCGGGGAACACGCCCTCGTTGCTGCCGACGATGCGTCCTTCCTCGTCGATCCACGCACCCGACGGCACGTTGACCCAGCCGAGCGTGAAGTCCGCGTCGAGCTCTCCGCAAACGACCACGCCACCCTGACCCACAACGGCAACCCCATCGACGCCACCGTGACGGTCGACGTTCCGTCCTCCTGAGCGCGACCGACGCCAACAGGTCAGGTCACGACAGCTGACGACGGTATGTCCGTGTTCGAGCGGCGACGCCAGGCACGCAGCGGCAAGATCCTGACCCGTCACAGCGACGGCATGACCGTCGTGGACCTCGAGTTCGACCTGCTCACCGGCGCACGCCTGAGTACCGTCGCCTTGCACATTCAATTATTCAGATCATGATCAACACTCGGAAACTGGACGGGAGCGTGATGGCGAGGAGCGAGGGCGCGGCGGGGCCGCTGGCAGGAGTCCGGGTGCTGGACCTGTCGTCGGTGCTCATGGGGCCGGCCGCGACGCGCACGCTCGGCGACTTCGGCGCTGAGGTCATCCTGGTGGAACCGGCCGCAGGCGACCGGAATCGGAGCATGGGCACCGGCCCGGTCGAGGGGCTCTCGGGCGTCTCGCTCAACCTGCTGCGCAACAAGCGCAGCATCTCTTTGGACCTCAAGCACGAGCGGGGCCGCCAAGCGCTTCTCGACATCGCCGCCACCTGCGACGTGATGATCACGAACCTGCGCCCGGGACCGCTGCACCGTCTCGGGTTGCACTACGAGGCCGTGCGGCAGGTGCGCCCCGACATCGTGTTCTGCAGGGCGCACGGCTACCCGTCTGACAGCGAGCAGGCCGATGCGCCCGCATACGACGACATCATCCAGTCCGCCAGCGGCATCGGCGACCTGTTCGCGCGCATGGGTGCCGAGCCGCTGCTGCTGCCCAGCCTCGTCGCCGACAAGTTCTGCGGGCTGACTATCGCCAATTCGGTGACCGCGGCGCTGTACCACCGGGCTCTGACCGGCCAGGGGCAGTGCATCGAGATCCCGATGATCGATGTGATGCGCGCCTTCGTGCTCACCGAGCACGGTGCGGGCGCCATCTCCGAGCCCCCGGTGGCAAGCGCTGGGTATGCCCGCATCCTCACGCCCGAGCGCAAACCCCAGCGGACTGCGGATGGGTGGATCAACATCCTCCCCTACGACCAGGAGCACTACGTCGCACTGTTCGAAGCCGGGGGCCGGCACGATCTCGCCGCCGACGAGCGGTTCGCGACGCCCATCGAGCGCGTCACCCACAGCGACAGCCTGTATCGCGACGTCGCATCGGTGCTGGGCCAGCGCACGACGGCCGAATGGCTCGAGCTGTGCCAAGAGCACGGCATCCCCGCAACCGAGGCGGCGACGCTTGACGAGCTCGTGTCGGATCTGCCGATCGATGAGCATCCGGTTGCGGGTCCGTACCGGGTCATCCCACCACCCGAGCAGTTCTCCGCGACACCGCCCAGCGTCCGGCGGGCCGCCCCGAAGATCGGCGAGCACGGCCGGGAGATACTGATCGAGATCGGCTACGGCACCGAAGCCATCGACGACCTCATCAGCGACGGGGTCCTGACGACGCCTTGAGAGACATCGAAATTCAGGCTCACGCGCAGCAGACCATGACTACGGTCGCGACAGGGCCAGCCCCCCGGTTGCTACCCAAGTGGGTTGCTCTGCCAACGCCGGGACGGCTGGCCTCTGCGCCTCAACGTAGCAGTCCGGACCTGCTGGCCCAGCGTTGGATACTGATGTCGACGAGGGCCACAGCATCAGCTAACGCAGGTCAGCTCGTTCGGCGATGACGGGGTTTCGGTAGGGTCCCGACGGTGAAGTTCGCAGCGTTTCTGGCACCGCATCACTTGCCTGGCGAAAGTCCAGCGCTGCAGTTGCAGCGGGATCTCGACTTGGTCGCCCACCTCGACCGGCTGGGGTACGACGAGTTCTGGTGCGGCGAGCATCACTCGACAGGCTGGGAGACGATCGGCTCGCCCGAGATGTTCCTGGCCGCTGCGGCGGTGCGCACCGGCCGCATCAAGCTGGGCACCGGGGTGACCTCGATCCCCTATCACCATCCGTTCATGGTCGCCCAGCGCATCGTCCAGCTCGACCAGATGAGCTTCGGACGGGCGATCCTCGGCACCGGGCCGGGTGCGCTGCCCTCTGATGCACACACGCTGGGCATCGACCCGATGCTGCTGCGGGACCGCCAGGACGAGGCGATCCCGGTCATCCAGCGCCTGCTCGCAGGCGGCGAGCGCTTCACCTACGAGTGCGACTGGTTCTCGCTGTACGACGCGAAGCTGCAGATCCTGCCGTACCAGCACAATATTCCGATGGTGACGGCGTCGATGATCAGCCCGTCGGGCATGACGCTCGCCGGCAAGCACGGCATGGGCGTGCTCTCGATCGGCTCCATGTCCACCGAAGGCCTGGCGTCGCTGCCGCTGCAGTGGAGCTTCGCCGAGGAGGCCGCCGCCAAGCACGACCGGGTCGTGGACCGTGCCGACTGGCGGGTGATGTTCAACTTCCACGTGGCGCTCACCCGTGACCAGGCTCGGCGAGACGTCGAGCACGGGCTGCTGCGCTGGCACAACGACTACAACGTCGCCACGCTGCAGCGGCCAGGGCTCGAGCCGCTGGCATCGACGGCCGAAGCCATCGACTTCTACGCCGACCCCGACTCCGCGGCCGGCGTCATCGGCACCCCCGACGATCTCATCGAGAACATCCTGCGGATGCAGGAGATCACCGGCGGCTTCGGCGTGATGATGGGCTTCATCAACGACTGGGCCGAGCCCGAAGCCATGTTCCGCAGCTGGGATCTGGTGGCGCGCCACGTCATGCCCGCGGTGAACGGCCAGCTTGCCTCGATGGCTGAATCCAACGAGTTCGTGATGGAGAACCGGGGGTACTTCGACCGGGCCGGCAAGGCGATCCTGGCGAAGATCTTCGAGAACGAGCGGGCCGCCGAAGCGCTGAAGGGCGTCGGGACGCCCAAGTCAGGCTTCACACCGAATGTCGGCGCGGCTGCCGACGCCGAATCCGCCTAGCTGCATTGCAGACGCCCAGATCAGCACGTCTAGGGTGCGGAGATCTTCACTCCCGGCGATCCTGAGCGGCTGAGATCCGCTATCGGCATCACCGCCCCGGTCCTGCAATCGGGCATGGGCGGGGTGGCCGGCCCAGAGCTGGTCGCCGCGGTCTGCAACGCCGGCGGGCTCGGCATTCTGGCTGCGCTCAACTTGCGGCCCGATGCCGTCCGGGACGCCATCCGGCGAGTACGAGAGCTGACCGACCGGCCCTTCGGCGTCAACATCTGGCTCCACGACGATGTGCGCTCGCCCCCCGATGTCGGCGAGCACTCAGACCTGGTTCGCTCGGTGCAGAACGTGCTGAACGAACTGCGCCCCCGTTACGAACTGCCCGCGACGCTGGAGGCGCCCCGGCCGATGCCCGACCTGGTCGACGCTGCCCTGGAAGTGATGATCGACGAACGGGTACCGGTCTTCTCTGCGGGCCTTGGCATTCCCGAGCCCGAACTGGCGGACCGATTCCACAGAGTCGACGCCAAGATCGTGACGATGGTGGCCACAACTGCTGATGCCCGCAGCGCCGTGGACTGCGGCAGCGACGTGGTGATCGCGCAGGGTCTCGAAGCCGGCGGGCATCGCAGCCACGGCCGCAAGCTGCCCGCTGGGGAGGCTGCCGGGACCGGCACGCTCACACTGGTCCCCCAGGTCATCGAAGCGATCGACGACCGCGTGCCGGTGGTGGCCGCCGGTGGGATCGTGGACGGACGGGGCCTGGCAGCGGCGATGATGCTCGGCGCCTCGGGCGTGCTCATGGGCACCCGCTTCGTGGCCACCGCCGAATCGCTGGCCAGCCGCCTGTGGAAGGACCGACTCACCTCGGGGGCGGGCACGACGGTGCTGACCGACGGGTTCACCGGCCAGTGGGCCCGGGTGCTGCGATCGGAGTTCACCGACCACTGGGCCACCCACGGCAGGCAGCCGTTGCCCGGCTTGCTGCAGGCCGCGGCACGGGCCGACTTGCAGCGGGCCGCTGTGGCAGCCGAGGACGATCAGATGCAGCCGCTGTACGCCGGTGCGGGATTCGACCTGCTGAGCGATCTGCCGAGCGCCGGCGAGGTCGTCACGAGCGTGGTCCACGAAGCCCGGGAGCTGCTCGGCCGAACCTGACGGCCGCTGGGTCTACCGCTAGGACTGCAGCGCCTGCCAGACCTTCTCGGGTGTCAGCGGCAGGTCGAGATGCTCGACGCCGAGCGGTGCCAGCGCATCGAGCACCGCACTGTGGATCGCCGGCGTGGCAACCACCGTGCCGGACTCGCCAATGCCCTTCACCCCCAGCGGGTTGAGCGGGGATGGCGTCTCGGTCTCGTGGGACTCGAAGAATGGCAGCTCCGCCGCGGAGGGCAGGAGATAGTCGGCCAGCCCGACGGTCATCGGAATGGCGTCAGGGTCGTACTGCATCTCCTCATACAGCGCCGCACCCACGGCCAGGGCGAGGCCGCCGTGCACCTGCCCATGGGCCAGCACCGGCTGGAGGATGACTCCGGCGTCGTCGACGCTGACCAGCCGGCGCAGGTGGATCTCCCCGGTTGCGGTGTCGACGTCCACCGCTGCGACACACGCTCCGAAGGAGAAGGTGCCGGCGCCGCCTTCGGGCCTGAAGTGATGATGGGCGCTGAGCTCCCCGTGCTTGGCCAGGTCGACCCAGCCCAGGGAGCGAGCGGGTGTTCCCACGACGTGGAACGTCCCCCGGTCGGGGTCGAGCGTGATGTCGTCGGGGTCGGCTTCGAGCAATTCGGCGGCGCGCTCACGCGCTGCGGCCACCAGGTCGACGGCGGCTCCGTAGGCCGCAGCACTGCCGAGCTGTGCCGAGCGCGATCCGATGGTGCCGCCGCCGATCGGCGACCGGTCGGTGTCGTCGTGCGAGATCGTGATCTGGTCGACGTCGAGGCCAAGCTGTGCGGCCACGACCGGAGCGAACGTCGTCTCGTGGCCCTGTCCGTGCGGCGACGTTCCCACCACCACGTCGACCGTGCCGTCGGCATCGAGGAACGCAGTTGCTCGCTCGCCCTCGCCGCCGCCGGTGATCTCGGTGGTGCAGCTCACGCCGATCCCCAACAGGATTTCGCTGTCGCCGCTCGCCCGCCTTGCTGATTGCTCAGCCCGCAGCCCCTCGTAGTCGGCCGAATGCGCAGCCAGCCGCAGCGCCGCGGGGTAGTTGCCGCTGTCGTAGGTGGACCCAACCGCGGTGCGGTACGGGAACCGGTCGGGCGGAACCAGGTTGGCGAATCGGACGTCGAGCGGATCGCGGTCGATCAGCCGCGCGAACCTGTCGACTGCCCGCTCGATCGAACATGCCGCCTCGGGCCTGCCGGCTCCTCGAAACGCCACCGTAGGAGTGGTGTTGGTGACCACCGACGTGCCTCGCAGCGTCGCATGCGCGATGTCATAGACACCGGTGCCGCTGTTGCGCAGGTTGCCGGTGACGTTGGTGCCCATAGCCGGGTACGCGCCGCTGTCCTGCAGCGCGTCCACCGAGTAGGCCACGATGGTGCCGTCGCGCATGCCGCCGATGCGCACCCGGTGGCGCGAGGCACGCCCGTGCCCCATCGCCAGCGACGCCTCTGAGCGGGTCTGTGCCCAGCGGATCGGCCGGTCGAGTTCGCGTGCAGCCCACGCCACGACGACGTCCTCTGGGTAGCAGCCCCATCCGCCCTTGGAGCCGAAGCCGCCGCCGACATCGGGCGAGATCGCCCGCACGGTGCCGGGTTCGAGACCGAGCAGCGTCTCGATGACATGCTTGGCGCCCGCAGGACGCTGCGAGCAGACCCACGCCGTGCAGCGGCCGTCGGGGCCCCAGGCCGAGGCGCCCGCGAGCGGCTCGATGGGATGCGGACCGAGTCGCGGATGGCGGATGTCGAACTCGACCGTGACATCGCAGCCGTCCCAGACGTCATCGGGCACCGGGTCGAGCTCCCAGGCCAGGGCGATGTTGGTGCCGGCATGCTCGTGCAGCAGCACGTCGCCGGCGAGGCTGGCATCGAGATCGACCAGCGGTGCCAGCGGCTCGTAGTCGACCACCACCAGCTCTGCGGCGTCGACGGCTTGGACACGCGTCTCGGCGATCACGAGCGCAACGGGCTCGCCGACGAAGCGGACGGTGTCATATGCCATGAGCGGCCGCCACAGATCGCCGTTCATCGAGGGCAGCCGTGGGGGCAGCGGCCAGCCGTCGACCTCGGGTCCCAGGTACACCGCGATCACGCCAGCCGCCTCACGCGCTCCGGTCACATCGACCGATGCGAGCCGGGCGTGGGGTTCGATCGAGCGCACGAACACCGCTTGGGCTGCGCCGGCTAGTTCGGGGATGTCGAGCCCGTCGATGTAGGTGCTCTCGCCTCGCAGCAGCGGCTCGTCTTCGCGCCGCCCACGGAATCCTTCAGTAGCCACGGCAGCAACGTAGCCCCCGGCGTGCGACATTGATGGAGTCAGACCCGACGCGCCTGCGGTGCCGCGGACCCAACGGGAGGTTCCGATGACCGACGACTCCTCGACCGACGACCGTTACAGCCGGGGCTGCGCCTGGGTTGACGGTGAATACGTGCCGGTCGGCGAAGCCAAGATCTCGCTGCTCGACGCCGGCTTCAGCCGGTCGGACGTCACCTATGACGTGGTTGCCGTGTGGGGCGGGAAGTTCTTCCGCCTCGATGCGCACCTCGACCGGTTCGAGCGCAGCATGAAGCACCTCCACATGAACCTCGGCCTCGACCGTGCCGAGATCTCGGAGATCCTTCACGAGTGCGTCCGACGGTCGGGGCTACGCGAGTCCTATGTCGACATGATCGCCACGAGGGGCCGGCCGGGGCGGGGTGCCCGCGACCCGTGGACTTTCCAGAACCAGTTCTACGCCTACGCCATTCCCTACATCTGGATCGTCGAACCCGACAAGCAGGAGGCCGGATCGCACCTGATCATCGCCCGGGACACGGTGCGCATTCCCGAGGCCTCCGTCGATCCGACGGTCAAGAACTTCCACTGGGGCGACCTGACACGTGGCGCCTTCGAAGCTCGCGAGCGTGGCGGCAGCACGGTGGTGCTGCCCGACCTCGACGGGAACCTCACTGAGGGTCCCGGGTTCAACATCTTCCTCGTGGTTGATGGCGAACTCCGCACGCCTGATGCCGGGGTGCTCGAAGGCATCACCCGACGGACCGTCCTCGATCTGGCGGCAGAGCAAGGATTGACTACCTGCGTGGCCCCGGTGCCGATCGCCGATGTCGGCCAGGCCGATGAAGCGTTCATGACCAGCACGGCCGGCGGGGTCATGCCAGTCACGTCGATTGACGGTCAACCGCTCGGCGACGGATCTCCCGGGCCCATCACGATGCAGCTCCGGCAGGCCTACTGGGACGCCCACGACGATCCCCGCTGGACAACGCCGATCGCCTACTGAGCCTGTTCCTCAGCAATCAACTGGTCCAGAATCTTCTGCGCCCGCAAGGCTCCCTGGTCCACTCTCAGGGCAACGGGCGATGCAGCAAGTCCGGGTTCGAGGTCGATGTTGCGCTGCTGGGCCTCGATCATCGGCTTGTCCTGTTCCTCGAACGCGAACCGGCGCAGTTCGCCGAGCTGGTCTCGGACATCGTCGGGAGGGTCGTCGAGGTCCTGGCAGAGGTCCTGTTGCGCTGCACAGAAGTAGTAGCGGGTGCGGTGCTCGGTCTCGGGCGTCAGCAAGTGCGATCCGTAGATGCCGGTGCCGTCGTCACGGCACCCGCCGACGGGGTGGACTCCAGCGTCGTTGCGCAGCAACGCGGGCGGATCCCACCTCATCGTTGTCCAGTGGTCGACTGGTTTCCCGTCACGGCGGAACATCATGTCGAAGAGACCTGGCGGAGCGATGTCGCGCAGCACACGGGTCGCATACACCGTGTTCCCTTCCTGGCTGACACCAGACTCAGCGATGGCGGCGTGCTCGCGCTCGCCGAGTATTCCCTGATGCAGAAACGCCGCATGGCTGAGGTCCAGCAGGTTGTCGGCGATCAGCTGGTAGTTCGCCTCCATCGTGATCATGCCGCGCGGACTGGTAAGCAGCCCCGACGTCGGATTCAGATACGAGAAGTCGGGAATGAGCGACGGGTCGGGCTGACGATCGCCCATCCAGATCCACACGATGGTGTCTCGCTCCACAACCGGATAGCTGGCGGCGTGAAGCTTGGACGGGATGTGACCGCTGCCGTGCGGGTTGAGCACACAAGCGCCGGTGTGGTCGTAGCGCAGCCCGTGGTAGGCGCACTCGATGATGCCGTCATGCACTTGGCCCCGATGCAACGGCGCGAAACGGTGCGGGCATACATCAGTCAGCGCGACCGGTTCGCCACCGAGATCGCGGAACAGCACGATGGGGTGGCCGATGATCGTCCGGCCCACTGGACCGTTGCCGTCCAGCTGCTCTGCCCACGCAGCGACGTACCAGGCGTTTCTCAGAAAAGTCATGCCGATTCCCCCAAGCCGATTCTTGCGCGCCGGGCAATGCCGTCATCCCGTTGCGGCCGTGGCGTCAGACACCGGCGAGCGACACCACCTCGAACATGGACTCGTAGCCGGCGAGGCCTGGCCGATCGGTGCGCTGCGGGACTCGGAACAGGATGATCTCTGCGGTCAGGCCGCTGTAGTCGGCGATGCGGCTGGCGCACTGCGCGGGCGTCCCGGTGATGGTCATGGTGTCGACGACCTCGTCGGGCACCAAGCCGATTGCTTCGCGCATCTGGCCTTCGGGCATCAGCCGGGTTGCGGCGTCGGCGAAGTCTGCGTAACCGAGCTGGCGCAGCTGAGAGTCGTAGTACGGATGCGGCACGGGGTGGAACAGCCCGCAGATCGTCGCCTTGGCAGCATTGCGCGCCAGCTCTTCGTCGTCGTTGACGCTCAGGAACGACCCCATCAGGAACCCCACGCTGGCGGAGTCTCGGCCAGCGTCGGCGGCGGCCTGCTGGGCCGCAGGACGGACGATGTCACGCATGAACTCGACCGATGACATCACCCCGACGCCGACACCGTCGGCCACCTGGCCTGCCAGCCGCACCATCTTGGGTCCTGATGCCGACAGGTACACCGGTATCGACGGCCGTGTCGGCTCCCAGCTCGCCCGCCAGCGGATGCGGTGGTGCTCGCCCTCGTAGCGCACCGGTTCTCCCGCCCGACCGGCGACGGCGCTGCGGACGATCTCGATGTAATCGCGGAGCTTGCCGAGAGGCCGGAAGTCGTCGACGCCCATGTACCACTCGTTGAAGTGGCGATTGCCGGTGCCAAGGCCCAGGGTGAAGCGTCCACCGCTCATCTCGTCCAGGTCTCTGGCGGCGATCGCCGTGAGCCACGGCTCCCGGGCATAGGCGTTGGCGATATAGGTGCCGACCGTCACCCGCTCGGTCGCCGCGATCACCGCAGCAGCCGAGACGAACGCGCTGCGCCCAGCCTCGACCGTGTACATCGAGTCCATCCCCGCGGCCTCGCCCTCACGGGCCAGCTCGACAAAGTCGGCCATCGTGTCCTCAAAGCCAAGCAGCAGCCCAAGCGCGGGCCTTGTGGGTGCGGCGTCGCCAGCGTCCATGAGGTCTCCGTTTCGTTGTGGATGATGTCCGTTCAGATCTCGGTGAATGTCGTGTCGTATTCGTTCGCCATGCGGGAGATCATTTCGTCGTAGTGAAATGAGTCTCCGGGTTGCGGTGCAGGTGCATCCGTCACGAGCGTGAACGGCGTGCCGTCGTTCTTGCCGTTGATTACGACCACCCCGATGCCATCGAATCCGTTCTCCCTCACATTGGAACGTCGGGGCATCTCTGCCACCTTGGCAATAGTGCGCTCAACCGACCGCGGCTGAGGTTCTTCGGAGTACACGAGCCCGCCTGAAAGGTCACCCTTGTTCATGTCTGATGATGCAAATCGCGCTGCGGCGTTGATCATCACGAAGCCGACAGCGAGCGCTTGGCGGCTGGCTCCGTGAACGCAGAGGTGTGAGGAATTCAACTCGTCATAGAGCCGCGGCAACGCTCTGATGTGCGCAGTCATCGTTGCCTTGGCCTCAAGTGCCACCAGCACGGCGCCAACAGGACCGATCGGGCAGTCGGGCAAGCCCGCTAGGCGACTGCGTTGCTCGGAGCTGAGCTCGATGTTGTGCTGCTCGACAAGGCGCGCGAACGTCCTGTGTGGATCGACGTCGCCTGTTGGGCGCGCGAGCACCAAATCCAGGTCCTTCTGCCTGCCTGTGGCGAAGTCCCTCATCGTGTGATTGATACCAAGCACAACCTGGCCGTCCGCTACGTGACGTCGAAGGAGGGCGGAAGTTTGGAGGAGGTCGAATGCGACTCCCCAGCAGGCGACCTTGGAATGCCGATCACTTCGCGAGTGGTACTGCCAGGCGTTGCCGTACCTGTCGGTGATTGCAGCCCGTTGCAGCGAGGCAATGAGGATCTCAGGGCCGTCCATCACGCACGAGCGTAGGTGGTGGCGCTCGGCGACTGCGGGCCAGAGTCCCGTCACGGCCAGTGACGAGGCAACGAACGACGCCCTGCAGAATCAGGCTGCGGCGAGCTCTTCCGCCATGTGCGCTGCGTGTTCTGCGATGTCAACAATGAACTGGTCGACGAATCTCAGCGAGCTCCGCTGTGTGCGGCCGTAGAACCCTGCCGCTGCACGCGCCGACAGCGGCGACGCCCGGTCCAGATCCACAACGTCGGCGAGGTGCTGGTAGCGCACCCGACGCGGCCACAACGAAAGGTCCACGGCCCAGGCCTTTCCATTGGCGCCATATGCCGCTGTCGGCCAGCGCTGCTCACGCAAGAGCGGTTGCCCATCAAGGAACGGCTGACCCGGATTCATGAGACGCTCCCCGACCCAGCGGGAGACACCGACCGTCACTGCGTTGCCGACGAGCTTCCACCGAATGCCCTCGCCGCGAGCCATCTGTGCCGCCGGTGCGGTCCATCCAGCTTCGAAGCCCTGCATGCGCTCCGCATCCTCGATGCTCGGCGTGACGATCCGCAAGCCAGCACGCCCGTCAGGATTCCAGATGGCCGGCGGCGATGGGATGCCGATCGTCGAGCCCCCCTTGAGGGTCGGCACGGCATCCTTCGCCCAGCCGAGCCCCCGCAAACCCTCGGTCCAGTAGAACCCGAAAGCCTCTTCCCCATAGTGGTCATCATCAGGCTGACCCGCCTCATCCGCGAACAGCACGGAGCGCGGATCAAGGTCGAGCGCAGCGAGGAAGATGACTCGCTGGCGGCGTTGTGGCACGCCGGTGAACCTCGAGTCGACCAGCCGGTAGGCCCAGCGATAACCCAGCGCTTCGAGCTCGTCAACGAGGTACCGCATGGCCTCGCCCTTGTCGAGCACCAACATGTTTCGCACGTTTTCAAGCAAGAGCAGCGGAACGCGCTGGTCCCGGATGAGGCGGAATACCTCAGCAACGAGCCCAGAAGCCGCTCCAGTGATGCCCTTCGTCCGTCCGGCCTGCGACAGGTCCGTGCAGGGAAAACCTGCAGCAACCAGATCGACATCGGGTAGCTGGCCGAGCTCCCGTACATCACCCACGAGTGGCACGCCGGGGAATCGCTCCGCCAGCACGGCCTGTGCCGGCTCCCACCACTCACAGAGCAGCTCCGTGGACGCCCCCGCTTCGTGCAGCCCGACCTCAATTCCCCCGATGCCAGCGAACAGGCCAGCAACGCTCAGGGAACCGGTCTCCGACACGCCGCCCAAATTACACGCTTGGAACTCAGTGTCGACTGAGCGTCGCTGCACCTCCTGCGCATCGAAGAGATCCCGCTGCATCTTCGAACGGTACGAAGCGCCTGTGACACGATTCCTCGTGACGGCTGCCAACAGGCGTGCACGGTTGGCCTGGTCACGACGTCTCAACGGCCACTCGGGTCGCGCTCATGGCTGCTTGTTGGACTGCTGCTCAACGAGGCGGCAGGCCGCCGGATTCTCCAGCCTTCAGAGGACGCTCCATCAACGCGCTCGGACCTAGAAGATCTTGCCGACGAGGTCGGCTTTCTGGACGGCGCTCATGAGGTCGTTCCAGCCGTTGTCGGCGGCACGCACCCATTTGGTGAGGTGCTCCATGCGCATCATCTCGGCGATGTCAGGGTCGTCGGGGTCCATTGCCACGAGCAGCTCGGTGAACCGTTCGCTGGTCTCGTCGCTCAGGTCGGGGCCGGATGTGAAAGCGCAATGGCAGTACGGGCGGGTGCGCCACACCTCGACGATGTCGTCGGGAGCCAGCTCGTGGCGGCGCATCAGCGGTGCCAACCATGGCTCGAAGATCACCCCAGCGTCGGCTCGGCCGTCCATGACGGCCCCGAAGATCGTCCGGTCGTCCACCCACGTCTGCAGGTTGGAGTACTCGGTGGGCTCAAGCTCGACGGGTTCGCAATCGGATCGGATGTCCAAGCCGTCCTCTGCAAGCTGCGCCGCCGGCAGCAGGAACAGTTCGCTGGAGATGTCGACCCCGAGCGCGAGCCTCCGCCCACGCAAGTCGTCGAGATCGGCGATGGCGGTATCGGCCCGGGCAACGATGAGCGAGTGGACGTCCTCATCGGTGTCGCGCATCGCCAGCGTCCGGCAGGTTCCCGGCGCCTGCAGCAAGAGCTGCGCGTGGGCCATAGGAGCGTTCCATGCAATGTCGACGTGGCCGTCCAGCACCGCTCCGCACAACGCGTCGTAGGTGGAATACAGCGCGTACTCGGTCTCGAGGCCGGCCTCGTTGAAGTACTTGCGGATGGCGTTCCAGATGAAGACGGCACGCTTCGGATCGGCCGCCGTGGCGCCGATCATGAGCGGTCGCGGGCGTTCGGTCATGGGATCAACCCCCGCCGCCCAACGTAGTGCCGCGCCTTGCGGCGTGGCTCAGCTCAGGTCGAACCGGTCGAGGTCCATGACCTTGGCCCAGGCCGCCACGAAGTCGGCCACGAACTTGGCCTCGGCGTCGTCGCTGCCGTAGACCTCGGCGATCGCCCGCAGCTGCCAGTTCGAGCCGAACACGAGGTCGACCGCGCTGGCGGTCCACTTGAGATCGCCCGAAGCACGGTCACGGCCCTCGTAGGTGTGCTCGGTGTCGGACACCTGCCACTCGGTGCCCATGTCCAGCAGATTCACGAAGAAGTCGTTGGTCAGCGATCCGGCGCGGTCGGTGAGCACTCCCTGCGACGAGCCGCCGGTATTGGCACCGAGCACTCGCAGGCCGCCGACCAACACCGTCATCTCCGGTGCCGTCAGCGACAGCAGGCTCGACCGGTCCACCAGCATCACCTCGGGGCGGCGCTTGTCGTCGGCCCGCCAGTAGTTGCGGAACCCGTCAGCAGTGGGTTCCAGCACGGCGAACGACTCGGCGTCGGTCTGCTCCGCCGAGGCATCGGTGCGTCCCGGCGAGAACGGCACCACGACATCGTGGCCGGTGGCGCGGGCGGCCTGTTCGACGCCGGCGCAACCGCCCAGCACGATCAGATCGGCCATCGACACACGCTTGCCGTCGTCCTGGGTGTCGTTGAACGCTGCCTGGACGCCTTCGAGCGCTGTGAGCACGGCTGCCAGCTCGGCCGGATCGTTGGCTTCCCAGCCGTTCTGCGGAGCGAGCCGGATGCGTGCGCCGTTCGCGCCGCCCCGCAGGTCGCTGTCGCGGAACGTCGACGCCGACGCCCACGCTGCTTTCACCAGCTCGGACACCGACAGGCCCGACTCGAGAATCGCTGTCTTCAGCGCTGCGATGTCGGCATCGTCGATCAGCTCGTGGTCGACAGCGGGCAGCGGGTCCTGCCAGATGAGCTGCTCGTCGGGGACTTCCGGACCGAGGTAGCGCGAGACGGGCCCCATGTCGCGGTGGGTGAGCTTGAACCACGCCCGGGCGAATGCGTCTGCGAACTCGTCGGGGTTCTCGAGGAACCGCCGCGAGATCGGCTCATAGATCGGGTCCATCCGCAGCGACAGGTCGGTGGTGAGCATCACCGGTGCGTGGCGCTTCGACGGATCGTGCGCGTCGGGCACCGTGCCGGCCGCAGCCGGATCGGTCGGCACCCACTGGTGAGCACCGGCGGGGCTCTGGGACAGCTCCCACTCGTAGCCGAACAGGACCTCGAAGAACGAGTTGTCCCAGGCCACCGGCGTGGGCGTCCAGATGCCTTCGAGGCCGCTGGTGATCGCATCGCCCGCCTTGCCGCTGCCGAACGTGCTCGTCCAGCCCAGGCCCTGCTCCTCCAAGGCAGCGCCTTCGGGCTCGGGCCCGACATGGGCATCGCCGTCGGCGGCACCGTGCGTCTTGCCGAAGGTGTGCCCGCCGGCGATGAGCGCAACGGTCTCCTCGTCGTCCATGGCCATGCGAGCAAAGGTCTCGCGGATGTCCCGGGCAGCGGCCAGCGGATCGGGCGTGCCGTTCGGCCCCTCCGGATTCACGTAGATCAGGCCCATCTGCACGGCACCCAGCGGGTTCGCCAGTTCCCGGTCGCCGCTGTAGCGCTCGTCGTCGAGCCACACGTTCTCGGGGCCCCAGTAGATGTCCTCCTCGGGCTCCCACACGTCCTCGCGCCCGCCGCCGAAGCCGAAGGTCTCGAAGCCCATCGACTCCAGGGCCACATTGCCGGCCAGGATCATCAGGTCGGCCCAGGAGATCTTGCGGCCGTACTTCTGCTTGACCGGCCACAGCAGCCGGCGGGCCTTGTCGAGGTTGGCGTTGTCGGGCCAGCTGTTGAGCGGGGCGAACCGGTGCGTGCCCGAGCCACCGCCACCCCGGCCGTCGTGGATGCGGTAGGTGCCGGCGCTGTGCCACGCCATGCGAATGATGAGCGGTCCGTAGTGGCCGAAGTCGGCCGGCCACCAGTCCTGCGAGGTGGTCATGACCTCTGCGAGATCGGCCTTGACGGCGGCGAGGTCGAGGCTCTCGAACTCGGCGGCGTAGTCGTACTGCTCATCGGTGGGGTCGATCAGCGGCGAGTTCTTGCCCAGCGGCCGCAGGTTGAGCTGCTCGGGCCACCACTGCTGGTTGGCGAGCGAGCCCATGTTTGCCTGGTCGTGCAGAACCGGGCATCTTCCGGCTGCCGGTGTCGCTGCATCGTCGGTGCTGGTGTCAGTCATTTCTGCTCCTGTATGGGTTGTGGATTGGATCGGTGGATGGGAAGTGCGGCCGTCACGGCGAGTTGTCGGCGATGGCGGGCTCTGCCTGGCAGACCGGGCAGATGCCCCAATAGATGACCTCGGCCTCGTCGATCGTGAAGCCGTGGTCTTCGGCGGCCTCGAGGCACGGCCGGTACCCCACAGCGCAGTCGACGTCAACCATCCGGCCGCAGCCCCGGCACACCAGGTGGTGGTGGTTGTCGTCGACCCGATCCTCGTATCGGGCCGCCGACCGTGCCGGCTGGATGCGCCGGATCAGACCCTCTTCGGTCAACATGGCCAAAGCGTCGAATACTGCCTGTCTGGATACAGACCCGATACTGGCACGCACATCGTCGACCAGATCGTCAGCAGTTGCATGCGGCCGGCCGCCGACGGCGTTGAACACGGCCAACCGCTGCGCGGTCACCTGGATCCCACGTTCCCGCAGCATCTGCACGGTGTCCTGAGCCATGCGGCGATTATATCAGATTCTGGATATAATCCAATATCAGCAGAGCAGCAAATTTTTGCAATCGCTAGAGATCTTGCGTGCGCTCTGCTGGCCAGCACCACCCTCTGGACCCGGGGGCGAGACCGGCTGGGCAGTATGCGCACTGATGACTGCCCTGGCTGGGAACATTGCGGCGTGGCGGGCGTGATTGATGGGCTGCTGCGGCGAATTGCTGAGTTTCACCGCAGCCGTGCGGTTGTCCCGGAGTACCCGATGGTTGCCGCGGTGCTCGATGCGCTCGACGAGGCCCGCAGTCCGGCCAAGGTCGAGGCTCGCCACCTGCCGGTGCTGCGGCATCTTGAGGCCGTCGAGCTCTGCGGCGACGCCGCTGTCGATGCGGTGATGGAGGAGTTTCTGTCGCTCGCGCCGGCGTTGCCGTGGATCCAGACCGCCGGCTATCGCGGCGTGCTGAGCCAGGACTTCCACGACAACTACGGCTACGTGCAGCTCATCGGCCCGACATCAATTGTCGAGCACCGTTCAGTGCGGGTCGGCATCGGCGTCTGGGGGCCGAACCTTCACTACCCCAGCCACCACCACGAGGCCGAGGAACTGTACCACGTGCTGGCCGGCGAGCCGACGTTCACCAGCGCTGACGGCGCGCCCCGAACTGCACAACCCGGCGACGCCGTGCACCACGCACCGTGGCAGCCGCACCAGCAGGACTTCGGCGCGACGCCGACGGTGCTGCTCTACTGCTGGACCGGCGAGGTTGTGACTGACGCCGCGCTCGTCGATGGCGGTTGCTGACCGCTCACGAACTTGTCATGCCTCGGCGACAGCCTTGAGGTTCTCCAGCGACTTGGCGATGTTGTTGACCAGCAGGCTGTGGCGGTTCATCTTCTGGAAGAACTCCTGGTCAAGGATCGGCGAGTCGAAGCTCTCGGTGACCCGGCAGCCCGAGTCAGTCGCTTCGATCTCATAGCGCCACCGCGTCTTGCGGCCGTCTGGGGCAGGCACCTCGAATGCCCACTCCCGGCCGGGCTCGGCGGGCTTGCCATGGCCACGGCTCAGCCAGCAACCCTAAGCGCTGCCCTCCCGCATCGCCGACGGCATACGTAGCCAGCGGCGCGCCACGGGCCATACTGCTCTGCCGAGCCGATACAAGGACGCCTCCCCCGATGAGCAACGCAACGCTGACCCCCGTCACGAACGCCGTCACCGAGACTCCGGCCGGCCCGCCGGCGCGGGCTCTGGAGCACTTCGAGCGCCTGCTCGCACTCGAGACCGACTGCTGGGACGTCAACGAGGCAATGCAGAGCGGATCGCCGGGCTTCGTCCTGCTGCAGACCAACAGCGACCAAGCGGGCTTCGATGCCGCACACGTGCCGGGCGCAATCTTTATGCACCACACGACGATTACCGAGGAAGCCCTAGCGCAGTACCCGCCAGACACGCTGTTCGTCGTGTACTGCGCCGGACCGCACTGCAACGCAGCCGACAAGGCAGCAGTCCGGCTCGCCCGACTGGGCCGACCTGTCAAGAAGATGATCGGCGGCGCCATCGGCTGGCTCGACGAGGGTTTCGAGCTCGTCCGATCGCCTTGATCGGCGAAGCCCGCTCAGACCGGGAAGGTCACTCCCGTGGCGTCCTCTGACGCCGTCCACACCTGCCGCTGCAGCTCGATGTCGTGCGCACGGTCGCTAGATCCGACCAGCACCGGATGCCCCCGCATCTCGAACAATCCGTCGGGACCGTAGAACTCGCCCCCGGCGGCAGCTGGATCAGTGGCAGCCCGCAGCGTGGCGAGGGCACCCGTGGCGGCGCTGTTTCGCATCGGTCTGATCAATGGCTGGATGAACCGGATGCCCCGGAAGTCGCGCAGGATCTCCGTCTCGGACCAGCCTGGATGAGCCGCGAGTGCCGCAGCCGGCGAGCCTGCTGACTCCAAGCGGCGCTGCAGCTCGTGGGTGAACAGCAGGTTTGCCAGCTTCGATCGCCCGTAAGCGGCCGATTGGCTGCGACCCTGCTCCCTTCCGAAGCGTTCGAAGTCGATGCGGGCGCGATAGCGGTGCGCGTTGCTGCTGACCGTGACAACCCGCGCCCCCTCCACGGCGACGATCCGGTCCGCTAGCAAACCTGTCAGCGCAAAGTGCCCCAGATGGTTGGTGCCCATACGGATTTCGAAGCCGTCGCTGGTCTGCCGCCGAGGCGTGTGAAACACCCCTGCGTTGTTGACGAGCAGATCGATGCGCTCGAAGCGGTCCCGCAGCTCGGCGGCGGCGCGATGCACCGAGTCCAGCCACGCCAGGTCGAGCTCGACGAGCTCCAATCGGCTCTCGGGGTGATCGGCGGCGATCTCAGCAACCGCTGCCTCGCCCTTGGCAAGGTCTCGCACAGCGAGCACCACGAGCGCTCCCCGACCGGCCAGCGCCCGCGCCGTCTCCAGACCATTGCCGCAATTGGCACCTGTCACCACCGCCACCCGCCCGGACTGATCAGGAATGCGCGCCGCAGTCCAAACTTGGCCGCTCATGCCGCCCTTCCTCGCCTAGCGCAAGCCACACGGGTGAGTTCGCACGGTCCGCAACGCTACGGAATCTCCGGGCAGGCCTGCGGAGTGCCTGCGCCTACCCTCGCCTAGATGGGCTGGACGGGCTGCCCAGCCATGGGGAGCGGGCTGTTGACCGAGGCGGAGAACGGCAACCGCGAAGTCGAGTCCAAACAGGTGGCGGGTGTCGACGGTGCCGCCGGCGGATGGGTCATGGCGGTCACCGGCGCGAAAGAGGGTTCGCCTGTCGAGTTCTCGCTGTGGGACTCATTCGCCGAGCTGTGGGCAGAGGCGCGGTTGCGCTCGCTCGCGGCCGTCGGCATCGACATGCCGATCGGCTTGCCCGGCGCTTCAGTCCGGACGGCCGACGTAGTCGCGCGTCGCCTGCTGGGTCCGCGCCGGTCGTCGCTGTTCTGGTCTCCGCCCGCTGCGGCGCTGGACGCGGACGACTACGACGAGGCCAACCGGGCTTCTCGCGAACATCTCGATATGGGTCTATCCAAGCAGGCCTACAACTTGCTGCCGAAGATCCGCGAGGTGCGCTCGGTGCTCGTGCCCGCCGATGTCAGCGACCGCGCAACACCGCGAGCCGCCGAGGTGCACCCGGAGCTGAGCTTCGCCGTGATGGCCGGAGCGCTCCGCTCGTCGGACGGCAAGAATTCGATGCCTTCAGTGCCACTGACGCATCCGAAGCGCCACCAAGCGGGCGTTGCCGAGCGCTTGGCCCTGCTCGGCGCGTGCTTCAAGGGCATCACCGAGTCCGCAGTTCTCCGCCCGCTGGCCGGCCCGCCGCACCCTGGACTCGATGACCTGCTCGACGCCGCAGCAGCGGCATGGACTGCCCGCCGGATCGCCGCCGGCCACGCAGTGCATCTCGGCGCTTCAGATGGTCTTGCCCCTGTCGACAAGGCCGGCTACCCACTCACCATCGTGGCGTGAGTCACGGAGGCAACGACCTGTGCCTCGATCGGTGATCCCGATGCGGCCTGCTCGGAGTCAGATGCCTGCTGGCCGAATGTAGATCGGCTCGTCAACCTTCACGACTCGCTTCACGCAGAAGCGTCGATGCTCGGGATCGAGACTTCATATTTTCGGTCTGCGGCTACTATCGAGTCGGTGACATCGACCGATCCGGTGCCTGCGCAGGCGAACGCCGGCGACGAGCCGCTGTCTGTGCTGACAGACGTCTGGCAGGCAGGCGACGACGGCGATCCCGACGCGGGTCTGAGCAACGCCAAGGTCTGCCGCAACGCGCGCCATTTCACGTTCGAGGGCTTCGCTGAGGAGGACGAGGACATCGCGACGTCATGGCGGAAGCTGCTCGAGCGCGAGGGCAAGTCATCGCCCGACGGCGGCTCGCTGCGCGATCTGGTCCTCGGTCCCACACCAGGGGACTGAGGCCGGCGTCGACCCGGGCTCGAACGGTGAGCGACCAGCCCCCCAGCGAGACCCCGGCAAGTGTTGCTGAGCTGCAGGAACAGCTGCGGTCGGCCGGCTACCTCGCCAGCCGCGGGCTGGCCACTGCGACACTCATCGGCATGCGACTGGGTCGGCCGATCCTGCTCGAAGGCGAAGTCGGCGTCGGCAAGACCGAGATGGCCAAGTGCCTCGCGCAGATCGGCGGGCGGCAGCTCATCCGCCTGCAGTGCTACGAGGGAATCGACACCTACCAGGCGCTGTACGAGTGGGACTACGCACGCCAGATGCTGCACGTCAGGGCGCTGTCGGAGAGCGAGCTGACCGACGCCGGAGCAGTCAGCGGCCTCTACGGCCCGGACTTTCTCATCGAGCGGCCGCTGCTGTCAGCCATCAGGGCCGGCAGCGATGCAGTGCTGCTCATCGACGAGATCGACCGTGCCGACGACGAGTTCGAAGCGTTCCTGCTGGAGCTGCTGTCGGACTTCCAGATCACGATTCCCGAGATCGGCACCATTGCAGCGTCCAGCCGACCGCTCGTCGTGCTGACCTCGAATCGCACGCGGGAACTGCACGACGCCCTCAAGCGGCGGTGCCTCTATCACTGGATCGGCTACCCCAGCTTCGACGAGGAGATCGAGATCGTGCGCCTGCGTGCGCCCGATGCCGTCGAGACCCTCGCCCGCAAGGTCGTCGCCGCGGTGCAGCGCCTGCGCGGCATGGACTTGGCCAAGCCGCCGGGAATCGCCGAGACGCTGGACTGGGTGGATGCGCTTGGCGTGCTGGGCACCGACGACCTCGACGCACCGGCTGCAGCCGACACCATCGGCGCGGTCATCAAGGACCGTGACGACCTCGAGCTCGTCGAGACCGAGTTTGACCGGGTCGTTGCCGATGCCTGACACGGGCATCGAGCCCGACCTTGACTGGGTCGTCGCCGATGCCTGACAGCGAACCCCCCGAGATCGTCGAGCGGCTCGTCGGATTCGGCCATGCACTGCGAGACGAAGGCCTGCCGGCGGGCGCCGACGATGTCCTCATGTTCTGCTCCGCGGTCGCAGAGCTCACCCCCAGCGACCTCGAAGACGTCTACTGGAGCGGCCGCACGACGCTGGTGCATCGGCGGGACCACCTCCCGCTCTACGACGAGGTGTTCCGCCGGTACTTCCTGGGGCACGCTCCCCCGCCAGGTGCGGAGCCTTTCGCCGCCGAGCCGGTCTCGCAAGGTCTCAGCAGCACGCTGAATGTGCCCGACAGCGAGCCCGGCGCCGAGGCGGGCGACGACCGGCCGATGGTGCTCGGTCGGCAGGCCTCCGGGGTCGAGATCCGGCGCGACAAGCGCTTCACCGAGTGCACGTCCGCAGAGCTGGCGGCTCTGCGCCGCATCATGGCGCAGGTCCGGCTCGAACCGCCACTCCGTCGTACCCGACGCCGCCGTGCCGACCCCTCAGGGGCGCGCCTCGACATCCGCCGCATGGCCCGCGACGCCATGCGGCTCAGCCACGCCGCGCCGGCGCTGCACCGCCTGAGCAGGACCGAGCGAGCGCGCCCGCTGGTGCTGATCCTCGATGTCTCAGGGTCGATGGCCGATCACTCACGCAACCTGCTGCAGTTCGCGTACTCGATGCGCCGGGCTGCCCAGAAGGTGGAGGTGTTCTGCTTCGGCACCCGGCTGACCCGCATCACGCCTGCGCTGGACCGTCGCAACCCCGACGACGCCATGAGGCTGGCCGCGGGCCGCGTCCTCGACTGGGACGGGGGCACCCAGATCGGCGCTTCTCTGGACACGTTCATCCGCCGGTGGGGCCGCAAGGGGCTCAGCCGCGGCGCCACCGTCGTCATCTGCTCCGACGGGCTCGACCGGGGCGCTCCTGCCGCCCTGGAGAGCGCTATGGAACGCCTGAGCCGGCTCTGTCACCGGGTCATCTGGATGAACCCGCTGGTCGGCGACCACGCGGACATCCCGCCCAGCACGCTCGGGATGATGGCCGCCGGTCCGTTCATCGACGATCTCGAATCGGGCCACGACCTTGCGAGCCTGGAGTCGTTTGCGGCCAGGCTGGCCCACGTCGGGTGATCGGGGTGCGATGGGTTCTGGGGCGATGGGTCTTGGAGAGGCGCGGACGATGAGCCGGTGGAGCGTTTCCATCCAGGCCGAAGGCGACCGCCCTGTCGAGCTGGACGAGGTGGTGGCGCTGGCCGACGCTGTGGCACCGCTCGACGGCATCGCTTCCGGCGTCGGTGCAATGGCTTACGGCGCCCAGATCGTCGTGGAAGCCGAGAGTTCCGACCAGGCCGTCGAAGCGGCCATGACGGCGTTCGCTGCCGCCGTCGAGACGGCGGACCTCCCCGCCTGGCCGATGACCCGCGCCGAAGTGATCGGCGAGGACGAGTTTGAGTTCGACGAGTGATACAGCCCCAATGACGCGGCCCAAATGATTCGACCCCGATGATTCGACTCGGCTCGCTTGCCGGCTACCCCTTCGAGGGACCGCGGGTGCTGGGCGGGTGGACGCCACCCGCCGCCGCAGCCGTCTACGCAATCCTGTATCGGGCCGACCCCCAGAACCGCCCCCATGACTACGCCGTCATCGACGTGGACCACGCTGACAACCTGACCGAATCCGGGCTGCCCTTCAGCCACCCCCGCGCAAGATGCTGGGAGCAGCGGGTCGGCAACAAGTGGGACCTGCACATCTGCACCTACGAGGTGCCCGGCGGCCTTCGCTCGCACCGTGCTCAGATTGCCCGTGAGCTGATCGCCGTCTACCGGCCCGGCTGCGCGCCCGATCAGTACGACCAGAAGTGGGAAGACGAGTGGATCGGCAGCTATCGAGCGCCCACGGCCGGGCCGCTCACCACCACCCGCGACCCGAGCGGCTCATCTGCTCAGCCCTCCGAAGACGACCCGGCCTGAACTCCGCCAGCTACTCGGGCTGGTAGCCGACGGCTTCGTGGAAGCGGCTGCGGCGCGTGCCCATGGCCGGCCGGGCCGACGAGGGCTCGCGCGGCTCGGGATCGGGCTCGTAGGTGGCACCGGCCACGATGCCCTCAGCCATGCCGTACAGCAACGGCAGGGCTCCGGCGATGACGCCGCTGGTGTGGTTGATGCGTTCGACACCCGGCTCGACGGCTTCGGCGTCGGACTTGATCTTCCACACGAGCTGCGAGCACTCCTCGAGCAGCCCGGCGATGCGGGTGAGCTGGCTGCCCACCACGAATAGGTAGAACGCGAGACCGGCAATGAACAGCCCGATCAGGATGACGGAAAGAACTACGAGCGTCGTCATGAGCGCACCTTGTCAAGTACACGGCCCAAGAACAGGTGATGTTCGAGGCCTTCGGTGAGCACCGCATCGACCCCGTCGGCAGCCTCTGCGATCAGGGCAGTGTCAGCGGTGTTGGCGGCGGCCCGTTCGAGCGTGCCCTTGATGGTCTCCACGCGGCGCTCGATCGTGCGCACCAGCAGCACGAGCATGGTGAGCAGCACCACCACGGCCACGATCACAACGGCGCCACCGATGATGACCCCCCACCACAGGTTCTCTTGGGTGTCGGTGAGAGCCAGCAGATCCATCTCAGCCTCCTAACCGGTTCCGGCCGCGCTTGAGGCCGTCGACGATCACCGATGCCGCTGCGATCGTCGTGTTCAGCTCCGACAGCGCCGCCGTGTTGGTGACGGCGTGTTCCAGTCCTGCGTTGATCTCGGTTGCTCGATTGCCGATCGAGCGGGCCAGCATCAGGATCGGCACCACCAGGGCGACCACTGCGATCACCACGACGATGCCGATGACATAGCCGATCACCCATCCGGTGGTGGACCCGGCGTCCGAGCTTTGAGCGAGTACTTGCGCCACGGCGTGTCTCCCCTCAGATCGATTCGCAGAAGTCGTGGACCGGCATGAGCGTCGAGTTGACCGACGGCAGCACGGTCGGCACCGTCGAGGTCTGCTCGGCGATGACGTGAACGCCGCCGGCCAGTTGAGTGAGCGTGCGGTGCACCGCTGCCAGGTGCAGCACCACCCGGAGCAATCCGACGGCGGCCGCCAGGATGATCAGGCCGCCGATGATGACAGTGACCCAGGCAACAACAGGCATCATGTCCCCTTTCAGCCCAGGAGCTTTCCGACCGAGCCGGCGTAGCGGACCGCACCGTCCGCTACTTCGGTGATCGTCTCGTCAGTGGTCGCGAGCAAGTCCTGCGTGGTGTCGAGCTCGCCGATGATCCCCACGCCGCCGGCCAGGATGTCGTCGCTGGCCTTGCGAATGCGCTCGATTGCGGCGAGCACCCGGTTCAGCAGTGCGAGCGCGACGGGCACGACCACTACGAGCAGTATCAGGTTTCCAATCCACCAGAGCACAAGCGCCTCCTCAGACGGCCTCGGGTCGGTACGGAAGGGCGAGCCGGCGCACGACGCGGGCGAGGCCCATTCCCGCGGCACGCACACCGATGGCGAATCCGCCGGCGGCCTGCACCTGTTCGACTTGGTCGGGATCGCGGCCCTCCGCGAGCGCGGCGAGCCGGTTCTGAACGTTGGCGGCGAAGTCGCCCAGCAACACAGCCGTGATGTCGCCCACCAGGCCCCGGCCGTACTGTGCGGCCGGCCCGGAGAGCTGCAGATCCATGGCGACGTCCACCGCCGTGCCGCCAGCGGTGGGCGCGAGGCTCGCATCGAGCGAAAGCGTCGCCTGACCCCGTCCCTTGCGATCGGTGCCGCTGGCACTGACCGAGATCGTTCGGCCGTCCTCGTCACGGTGGGTGATCTCGGCGCTGCCGTCGAAGTCCAGCCTGATCGGTCCCAGACCGATCGACACCGTGCCGCCGTACCGGTCGTCGCCGAGATCAGTGCTCAGCTCAGTGCCGGGCAGGCATGCGGCCACCTGCGGGACATCGCCGAAGAAATCCCATACGGCCTCCGTCGGCTGTGTCACTTCGAACTGGTTGGTGATCTGCATCAAGCGACTCCCCGCTCGCGTGCGAAGGCTGTGCGGCACCCCGCACAGCAGAAGTAGACGACCTCGTCCCCGACTTGCAGCGACTGGGCGGCTGGATCGATCTGGACCGTCATGCCGCAGACGGGGTCGACGGCCAGCGACACCTCGGGCGGCTGCGCAGTGACCGGGGCAGCGAATGCCCCCTGGGCCCGCAGCTGCACCAGCTCGGCCAGGATCGACACGGCCACTTCTTTGTGTGTGGTGCTCCCGAGATCCAATCCGGCGGGCACCCGCAGCGAGGCCAGTTGGTCCTCCTGCACGCCTTGGGCTGCCAGCACCGAACGCACGGCTTCGCCCCGGCGGCTGGACGCAACGAGGCCCACATAGGCCGGAGCCGCCTTCAGCGCAGCCGCCAGCAGATCCTCGTCGCCGTGGCCCTGGGTGGCCACCACGACCATCGACTGGGGCGTGAGCAGTCCCTCGCTGAAATCGGGGCCGCTGACCTGCTCGACACGCCAGTCGAGTTCGTGTGCCAGCGAAGCCAGCGTTGCTGCCATCGGCGAGCTGCCGACGATCACCATGTGAGGTACGGCCACGACGGGCTCCAAGTAGATCTGCAGGGCACCTTCGCTCTGGCATGACATGGCGACGGCAGTGGTGCCGGGGAGCAGATCGCCGAATCGGTCGCTCGCTCCCAGCGCCAGCAGGCGCGGTGCCCCGGCTTCGAGCGTGGCGATGGCCTCGCGGATGAACGTCGGCTCGGCGCAGGCACCGCCGATCCAGCCGTACATCTCGCCCGACGCCGTGTAGATGGCGCGCGCACCCTGCTGGCCCGAGCTCGGTCCTTCGCGCCAGACCACTGTCGCCAGCACAAATGGCTCGCCGCTGCGTGCAAGTTCCACGGCACGCTCCAGCACGCCCCAGCCCTCGACTGCCCCGCGCCCGACGAGATCGGTGCGGCTCATGGCTCTGTCTTCACCGGCGGCGCGCCGGAGACGTCGTGGCCTGCGGTGATGGCCTCGTGCACCCGATCGGGCAGCAGCGGCATGTCGATGTTGCGCACGCCGGCATCGCCGATGGCGTCGATCACCGCGTTGACGAATGCCGCCGGCCCGCCCACGGTGGCGCACTCGCCGATGCCCTTCGCCCCGATGGGATGGTGCGGGCAGGGCGTCACCACTTCGTGCAGCTCGAAGCCGGGTGTCTCCCATGCGGTCGGCAGCAGGTAGTCCATGTAGTTCGAGCCGATGCAGTTGCCGTCCTCGTCAAAGGTGATGAACTGCATGTTGGCCATGGCGTAGGCCTCGGTGAGCCCGCCCATGATCTGGCCCTCGACGATCATCGGGTTGATGCGCACTCCGCAGTCGTCCACGGCCACCACCCGCAGCACGTCCCACACGCCGGTCTCGGGATCGACCTCGACAGTGGCGATGTAACAGGCGAACGGCCACGTCAGGTTGGGCGGGTCGTAGTAGGCGTTGTTCTCGAGGCCCGGCTCCATGCCGTCAGGCATGTTGCTGTAGGCAGCGATGGCGCACTCCTGGATGGTCACGCCCCGGTCGGGAGCACCCCGCACCGAGAACCGTCCGAGCTCCCACTCGATGTCCTCCTCGGACACTTCGAGCAGGTGCGCCGCGATTCGGCGGGCCTTCGCCCGGATCTTGCGCGACACCATCGCGACAGCCGCGCCGGCGACCGGCGTGCTGCGCGACGCGTAGGTGCCCATGCCGAACGGGGCTGTGTCTGTGTCGCCTTCCTCGACGAGAACATCCTCGGCGGGAATGCCCAGCTCGTGGGCCACGATCTGCGCCCAGGTGGTCTCGTGGCCCTGGCCCTGGGTCTTGGCGCCGGTGCGCAGCAGCGCCTTGCCGGTCATGTGGACCTTCAGCTCGGCCGAGTCGAACATCTTGATGCCCAAGATGTCGTACTCCCGGCTGTTGCCCGCCCCGAGCGGCTCGGTCATGGTCGAGATGCCGATGCCCAGCAGCCGGCCGCGCTTGCGTGCCTCTTCCTTCTGGCGCAGGAAGTCCTCGTAGCCGATTGCTTCGAGGCCGAGGTCGAGACACTTGCCGTACTGGCCTGAGTCGGTCAGGAACCCCCACGGTGTGCGATGGGGGAAGTCGTCGTCTCGCACCAGGTTGATGCGGCGGAATTCGGCCTGGTCCATGCCGAGGTCGGATGCGGCGGCCTGCACCATGCGCTCCTGGAAGAACATGGCCTCGGTGACCCGGAACGAGCACCGGTACGCAACGCCTCCGGGCGCCTTGTTCGTGTAGACGCCCTGAGCGGTGAGGTGCGCGGCCCCGATGTCGTAACAGCTGAAGGCCGAGTGCATCAGGCCGACCTTGAACTTGCTGGGCTGCGCATCGGAGAAGAACGCACCGTGGTCGGAGTCGGTGTGCATCCGCACGCCGAGGATCCGGCCGTCGCTGCGCAGCGCCATCTCGCCCTTGAGGTAGATGTCTCGGCCGAAGCCCGTCGAGATGAGGTTCCCGCTCTTGTCCTCGATCCACTTGACGGGTCGCTCGAGCAGGATCGACGCCAGGATCGACACGACATAGCCCGGGTACACCGGCACCTTGTTGCCGAATCCGCCGCCGAGATCGGGCGACACGATGCGGATCATGTGCTCGGGCAGCTCGGCGACCAGGGCCACCGCGGCCCGGATGATGTGCGGCGCCTGGGTGGTCATGTACACGGTCAGCTTCGAGGTCGCCCGGTTGAAATCGGCGATCGAGCCGCACGCCTCGATGGGCGACGGGTGCGAGCGGGGGTAGTGCATCTCGATGGTCGAGATCACGTCGGCCTCGGCGAAGGCCCGATCTGTGCCTTCGCGGTCGCCGACCTCCCAGTCGAAGACGACGTTGGAGTCCTGGCCGGTCTTGTCGTCGCGGATCAGCGGGGCGTCGGGGGCCTTGGCCTGGGTCGGGTTGACGATCGGCGGCAGCGGCTCGTAGTCGACCACGATCGCCTCGCAGCCGTCCTTGGCGATATAGGGGTCGTCGGCGACGACGCAGGCCACTTCCTGGCCCTGGAACCGGACCTTGTCGGTGGCGAGGACGGCCTGGGTGTCGTAGGACAGCGTCGGCATCCACGCCAGATTCCGGGCAGCCAGCATGTCGCCGGTGAGCACCATGCGAACGCCGGGGATGGCCCAGGCGGCGCTGGCGTCGATGGAGCGGATGCGGGCATGGGCCAGCGGGCTGCGCAGGATCTCCATATGCAGCATCCCGGGCAGGACGATGTCGTCGATGTAGTTGCCCTTGCCGCGGATGAAGCGGTTGTCCTCGACCCGGCGCCGGCTGGCGCCGAGGCCGCCGATCTTGATCTCGTCGAGCGCCATCTCAGCCCTCCTCGCCTGCGTCGGAGGCTGCGCCGTCTGCGCCGCCGTCATCGCCGTCGTTGTCGTCGTTGTCGGTGCCGCTGAGCCTGTCGGCGGCCCACATCACCGCCTTGACGATGTTCTGGTAGCCGGTGCAGCGGCACAGGTTCCCCGACAGCGCCCAGCGAATCTCGTCCTCGCTGGGGTTCGGGTTCTCGTCCAGCAGCGCCTTCGCGGCGAGCATCATGCCCGGAGTGCAGAAGCCGCACTGCAGGCCGTGCTCGTCCTTGAAGCCTTCCTGAATCGGGTGCAGCTCGCTGGCGCTTGCCAAGCCTTCGACGGTTCCGATGTCGTGGCCGTCGGCTTGGACTGCAAGCATCGTGCAGCTCTTGACCGGCACGCCGTCATAGAGCACCGTGCACGCGCCGCAGTTGGTGGTGTCGCAACCGGTGTGCGTGCCCGTCAGGCGGAAGCCGTTGCGCAGCAGGTGCGCCAGCAGCAGCCGAGGCTCCACGTTGGCAGCGCGCTGCTCGCCATTGACGGTCAAGGTGACCCGGCGAACCGGTACGTCGTCACCGAAGCCGGCCGGGACCTCTTCGAACAGTGTGCTCATGTCAGGCTGCCTCCTGTCCGGATCGCTGGATCTGCGCCCCGATGCGTCGTACGAAGGTCGCCACCACGTGGCGCTTGTAGTCGGCGCTGCCCCGGTGGTCGGAGCGTGGCTGAGCCGCCTCGGCGGCAAGCTGTGCTGCGGTGTCGAGGGCTTCGGCGTCGAGCGACGTGCCGACCAGCGACCCGGCCGCTTCGGCAGCGTTGATGGTGGCCGGCCCGACACCGGTGAGCCCGATGCCGGCCTGAGAGACGGTGGCTCCAGACATCTCGGCGGAGACGGCCACGCCGACCGTGGCAAAGTCGCCCACCCGGCGCTCGAGCTTGAGATAGCCGCCGGCCCTCGTCCCGATCGCTGCGGGCACGACGGCTTCGATGGCGATCTCGTCGTCGGCCAGCACGGTCTGGAACGGACCGTCGATGAGGTCGCTGACCGCGACAGCCCGGCGCCCGTTCGGGCCTTGGGCGACGATGGATCCGCCCAGCGAGACCATCACCGAGGCCCAGTCGCCCTGGGGGTCGGCGTGGCACAACGAGCCGACGAGCGTGCCCCGCGTGCGCACCAGCGGGTCGGCCACGACCGGGGCTGCCGCAGCCATCGTTGGCTGAGATGCTGCGAGCGTCGCCGACTTCTCGAGATCGGCGTGACGGCACAGCGCCCCGATCCGGAAGGTGCCGTCGGCGTCTGAATGGTGGTAGTCGAGACCGGCGATGCCGTTGATGTCGATCAGCATGGCCGGGGCGGCAAATCGCAGCTTCATCATGGGGATGAGGCTCTGGCCGCCGGCCAGGATCTTCGCTTCGCCGTTGGCGCCGGCGAGCAGCGCTATCGCCTCATCGACGGTCGACGGCGCCTCGTAGCGGAATCGGGATGGGTACATGCGACCGCTCCTCGTCTAGGGCGCGCCGGGCCCGCCGGGGTCGGGCACCGCCCTCGGCATTCCCTCTGCATCCGGATCGGGACGGCGTTCTTGGTGCGGGGGCCACGGACCCTGCACCGGCTGCCCCGCAACCTTGAGGTAGTCGATGATCTGCGGCCACGCCCAGATCGTCGGGCTCGCGCCTTGCTTGGGCGCGCCCTCGATCACCTCGTACAGCCGCGGATTGCCCGCGCTGTGGCCCGATGACTCGATCGGCATGGACTCTCCTTCCCCCTCGGAGACCCGGCCGGATCTGTTGTGACATGCGAACTTACCACCGCGCATCTGTGCGCTTCGGACGCAGGCCGGTCTCGAGTCGCCGGCTGATCCGCGTCCGTTGGCGGGCGAGCGACGCGCCCGCGCCCCCGGCCGATCAGGCGCGGCCGACGAGCAGGGTGAGCTGTCCCGTCTTCTGCTGCTTTCCGGTCTGCAGGACGCGTCCCGTGGGCACGGTTTCGAGCGTCACAGCGCCATCGTCGAAGCCGGCGCTGACGGACTCGGCCACGAGATCCATGTCGCGCATCGGGCCCCAGAAGGGCTCGTGGTTGAAGTAGGTGTCCCAGTCGATCATCGCCTGGGTGACGGGGTCGACGCCTGCGTACCCGGCGAAGTCCGCATGCGCCATGAGCCCGCCTGGGGACAGCAGGCGGTGACACTCGGCGAACATCCGCCGCAATGCCGCAGGCGACATCTCGTGGATCACGATGTGCGAGACGATCAGGTCGAAGTGCCCGTCGGGGAAATCGGTGCACTCGGCGTTCTGCTGCGAGAAGTGCACGGCCCGACCGAGCGACTCAGCCCGCGCATGGGCGTAGCGGAGCACGGGCGCTCCGAGGTCGATGGCGTGGACCTCGGCGTCGGGGAACGCATCGACGTAGGGCAGTGTGGAATTGCCCGACGTGCAGCCCATGTCGAGGATCCGCCGCGGCGAGAACTCGGGATGGGAGACCGCCAGGAAGTTCTGGCAGACGGACTGTCCGTAGTCGTCGTTGAGGGCGCCCATCTGGCCCATCGCATACACGTAGACGCCCCGGTCGAACAGCGCCCCGACCGAGACGTCGCCATCCATGTACTCGCCCCGGTAGCCGCCGGGCATGGCGTGAATGTCGACGTCGGCGTTGTACCAGGGGATCTCCAGTTCGGGGTCGAGGCGCAACGACCCGAGCCCCGCATCGGCTGAGCGGGCGCGTTCTGCCAATTCGCCGGCCTGGCGGGCGATGGCATCGCCGACCGAGCTCCACAGCAGGTGCTGGCTGGATCGGCGCACCGAGCTCCACAGCCGGTAGTACGTGTCCGAGCTGAGCGCTTCGCGGACTTCGTGCCGGTCCTTCGGCTCGTCGCCGTGCTCGTCTATCCATTGCGATCGGGCCCGCTGGTCGTAGATCTCGCGCACACCGGGGCTCACCCGGGTCGCGATGTGCGACTTCAGCGCCTGCACGAAGCTCTCCCGAGCGCTCTCGTCGTGCGTCTCGGTAGGCAGGAGTGGGTGTGTTTGCTGGCTCATTTGGCTGTCCCCTATCTAGAGCTCTGCGAATGCGCGATCGACGATCTGGCGATACCGGTCTTGTGTATCGCCGGCCAGCGCCTCTTCTCGCATCTCCTCGAACACGCGGTAGACGCGACCGGCGAACGCTGCTGCCTCAGCAGCTCGGGCTGCGGTCTCGTCTCCGTCGGGCCGGTACGCCTCGATCGCTGCCGCGGCGTCGATGCCGGCTTCGGCGAGCACCGCCTCGAGGGTGGTCTGGCGCTCACGCAACGCCCACACCTCGGCTGCGAGCGCCGTCACGATCGCCAGGACCGCATCGGTCGCACCATCGTCATCGAAGAACGTCGGCCTGGCGCCGCGCGCCGTGGTCGGAAAGCTGCGCCCCTCAACCGGCTGGGCTTGCGGCGCCGTCGACTCGCCCATCTCCCTAGCTTTTCAGACTTTCGCTCGCTGGTCGTCGCTGAGCCGCAAATTCACTCAACAGGCCGAGCCTGGTCCCCCTCGACGCGCCGGCCTTGGGCGAAGACATCGAGGATCCAGGCGGTCGCCGGCGAGTAGACATCGATGAACACGGCCGGCTCGTCGCCGAGGACCTCGCCGCCGTGGGGCACACCGCCTGGCGCATACCAGCCATCGCCCGGCCCGATTTCACGGGTCTCATCGCCCACCGTCAGGAGCATGCGGCCTGACAGCAGCAGGCTGAACTGCTCGTGGGGGTGGCTGTGCATCTCATAGGTCGCGCCAGGCTCGTAGACCGCCCGGATCAGATGCATGTGCTCGCCGGTCACGATCTGCGCCTCGACCCGATCGGCATCCCAGCGCGTCGTGTCGAGCTCGTCCCAGCGAAAGATGCGCCGGCCTGTGATCTCGGCCCCGTGCTCGTTGAATTGCGGCTCGCCCATGCTGCCCCGACCTCGGCTGTGAAATTGCGGTCTGCGACCTGTATTGCGAACATACACTGGTGTAGGTTGCAGGCTGACAGGCCTGCCGGCAGCAGCGTGGGGTTGCACGGGGGTGATGCGATGCCCTTGACGTCATCGTCGCCCGACGGCGGACGCGCGATGTGGAACTTTGCGCCGGAGTTGCCGCTGCGCACGGCGCCGTTCCTGCACTGGCCTCCCCGGCTGGGCGCCATTGCGAAACACCTGATGCGCACGTGGCTGCCGCTGCGGTCCCGCTTCTTCATGCTCGCGGTGGCGTGCGGAATCTGGGCATGGTTCATGCCGTCGCTCGAACGCACGAAGAGCTTCGAGTTCGGCTGGATATTCGAGGTCTGGCTCCGCAACCTGATCCTGGTGACGCTCGTTGCCGGCGGGCTGCATGTCTGGTTCTACGTCCTGCGTCGCCAGGGCGACGGCCTGCGCTACGACGCCCGCCCGTTCGGCCGGAACAGGCGGGTGTTCCTGTTCGGCAATCAGGTGAGGGAGAACGTCTTCCTCACGCTCGTGCCGGCCGTGATGATCTGGACCGGATTGGAGTCGCTGCTGCTGTGGGCGTACGCCAATGGGCATGCACGTCTGATCGACTTCGAGAGCAACCCCGTCTGGTTTGTGGCGTTCCTGGTGATCATCCCGTGGTGGTCGATCCTGTACTTCTCGGCCCATCACCGGCTGCTGCACGCCGGTCCCACTTACCGTTACATCCACTCGTGGCACCACCGCAACACCAACGTCGGCCCATGGTCGGGGCTCTCGATGCACCCCGTCGAGCACCTCGTGTTGTTCTCCGACATCGTGCTGCTGTTGCTGGTGCCGTCGCACCCGCTGCACCTCTATTTCATGATGATGCACCACGGCATCGGGGCACCCCTGTCCCACACCGGCTACGACGCCCTGCTGCTGGGCCCGCGGGCGGGCCGCCAAGCCCGGTTCGAGCTGGGTGACTTCCACCACCAGATCCACCACCGTTTCATCGAGTGCAACTACGGGGGCTACGAGTCGCCGCTGGACGAGCTGATCGGCGCCTTCCACGACGGAACCCCAGAGGGAGCGACAGCGCTCGGCCACCGCTCGCGCAAGCGGGCCAAGGCCAACTGAACTCGAACGCCTACGCAGGTTCATGCATGCTGGACGGGGAGGTGGTCCGATGTTCTTGACGCTGTGGGCTACGCCACGCTCGGTCTCCACGGCGTTCGAGTGGATGATGCGCCAGCGGGGCGACTTCGAGTGCTTCCACGAGCCATGGAACGAGCTCTACTACTACGGCGAGGACCGGCAATCGCAGCGAGACGCCCACGTCGAGGCGCGCCCTGGCCACACCTATGCGGCGCTCTGGAACCGCCTCTCGGAACTCTCGCAGTCACACAACGTGTTCGTGAAGGACTTCGCCTACTCCGTCGAGCACGACCTCGACGGCCGCAAGCTCGCCGCCATGACCCACACGTTTCTCATCCGCGACCCGCAGCGGGTGGTGCAAGGGCTTGGGCATCACTGGCCCGACTGCACCTGGGACGAGGTCGGGTTCGAATCGCTTTACCCCCTGTTCTGCCGGATCGCTGAGCGCGACGGCGCTCCCCCGCCTGTCATCGATGCCGCTGACCTGACCAGCGATCCGGAGGTAACGATCCGAGCTTTCTGCACTGCGGTGGGCATCGACTTCATCGCCGAGGCGCTGTCTTGGGAGCAGGGCGAGCGCAGCGAGGTGAGCTGGTACGGCGAGGGCACCGGCCCGTGGCACGACGCGCTGCGTCAAAGCACCGGCATCTCCGCGCCGCGCACCGAGTACCCGCCGCTGGAGGAATCGCCTCGCCTGGCGGAGATGTATGAGCGCAGCCTGCCGCTGTACAACGCCATGGCGGCCCACAAGCTGGACGCCACCACCACGCTCACATGAGCACGCCGTCCGTTGCGCTGTCGTCTTGGACGGTTGTGTCCCTTGGGACGAGGTCAGGTCTGCGCCCGCTAGGCGATGGCAGTAGTACCGCGATCAGACGCCCGCCTGAATTCGATGTCGATCTCGATGCCGTCGGGCCCGATGTCGAGCAGTTCGGCAACCACACTTCGCGCAACGCGTTCGACGTCGCTCTTGCGGCGGGCTTGGCTGACGCCGAGCATGTTGCGAGGCAGACCCGAGATGATCTCGATCTCCCACCAGTCACCATTTTGTGCTGCGACTGCTCGGAATGGTGCGCTCATGAGCTGTCTCCCGGCGCCACTTGTTCAAGATGCTCTTCCAGCTTGCCAAGGATCGTCCGTGCGGTTCCGTCCGCAATCTCTCGATGCCTCGGAATCGGGAACCTGAAGCCGGCACACTCCCAGATCTCGTGCTTTCCTTGGCGCAGGATCACAGCTGTGCAGCCATAACTATCGGCGAGCCGTCGGACTTGACGCACTAACTCGGTCCTTTTCGGCACGTTTGTTGTTTAGGCAAACCTAGACGACCGGCGCAAAGGGATTTGTCGGTAGACCTACGCCATGCGACGGTTCGTCATCGGCTTGCTTGCTGCGTTCCGGAAGGCCACCCAGCTCGTGCGGCGAGTCCGCGGCGTGACCGACGACGACGTGGCTGAACGGCGTGTCACGAGCGGGCAGTCGTGGAATGAGTTCTGCGATTCGCTCAAGGCCGCGGGCGCAGCGCTGAGCTTCCCGGGAGCGCCGCAGGACCCCTTCAGCCAGGCGGAGGGATACCGCTACCTCAGCCGCATCACGCGGGCGGGGCTGATGGCCTTTGTGGAGTACGCCGACCCCAAGGCACCCGTGCTGCATCGCGTGGTCAACGAGAACACCAAGATGGGGGCCGACAATCCCGACAACTTCTACCTGACGGCTTCGCTCGACGGCACCTACGACTACAGGATCACCGGCCGGCGCAACACCATCGCTTACCTGAGCTTCGGCACCCAGTCGGGGAACTACGGCCAGGGAGGGGGGCTTCCCCCCACCGGCTACATCGAATCGGACGAGATCGAGATGGACGCCGACGGACGGTTCGAGCTGGTGCTCAGCAGCAGCCAGCAGGACGGCAACTGGCTGCCGATGACGCCCGAGACCGGTGCCCTGGTCGTGCGCCAGACCTTCGGGGACCGCAGCGCCGAGACGCCGGCAGAGCTGTCGATCGAGCGCATCAATTGCGCCCCCGAGGAAGCCCAGCCGTCACATCTCACAGCAGCGGCGCTGGACGAAGGCCTGGGCAAGGCCGGGGCGCTGGTGATGGGCGCACCGATGCTGTTCGCCAAGTGGGCTCGTGACTTCTCCAAGCACAGCAACGAGTTGCCCAGGTTCGACCCCGATACCTCGCTTGCCGCAGGCGGTGACCCCAACATCGCCTACTACCACAGCCACTGGGCGCTGGAACCCGACGAGGCGCTGGTCATCGAGGTCACGCCGCCGGAGTGCGAGCACTGGAACTTCCAGCTGAACAACTACTGGATGGAGTCGCTGGACTATCGCCACTTCACCGTCCACACCAACATACACCTTGCGCGGTACGAAGACGACGGCTCAGTGCGCCTTGTCGTGGCGCACAACGACCCCGGCTTGCCCAACTGGCTGCAGACTGCCGGCCACGCCTTCGGCACCATGTGCTTCCGCTGGGTGCGGGCCGATGAGCACCCGCAGCCGGCGTGCCGGGTGGTCAAGCTGGCCAGCCTGCGGGCGTCATGACCTCCACGGACTACGAGCACCCCTACCGTCCGCTGGGGGTGCGAGCCTTCAACCGGCTCGGCAAGGCCGGAGCGAACTTTGGACTGTCAGAACGTCTCGAGGTCGACGCACTGCGCAGCGCTGCCCGGCGCAAGACCGGCCTCAGCGACTTCGGTGACGACGGTCATGCCGAAGCCCTCGAGGTGTTGGTCGCCTCGATCAACGATGAAGCCCGCCTGAGTGCGGCCGGCCGCCTGATTCAGAAGTCACGGCTCACCGATGCACTGGTGCAGCGCTTGCGGATTCAGGATTTGGTGACGCGGCACCCCGAGATCACCGACATCGATCTGGGCACGATCATCCTGATCACCGGACTGCAGCGCACTGGCACCACCCTGTTGCAGCGACTGCTGTGCTCGCACCCGCAGATCCGGGGCATCACCGGCGCCGAAGCCCTCGTGCCGGTGGCGACGGGAGAGACCGCAGAACGCTCCGAGCGGTCCCGCAGGTGGCGTGCGATGCTCGCCCAGCGGACGGTCTCGTACCTGGCGCCGGACTTTCAAGCGATCCACCCGGTGGGGCACGACCAGGCCGAAGAGGACGTCCTGCTGCTCGACCTGAACTTCATGAGCCAGACAGCCGAGGCCACCATGACGGTGCCGAGCTATTCCCGCTGGCTGGAAGATCAAGACCACACGCAGAACTACGAGTTCTTCCGCCGGGTGATGCAGGTGCTGGCATGGCAGCGGCCCACCGCCGCGTGGGTGCTCAAGACTCCCCACCACTTGGAGCACCTCGACGCGTTCTGCTCCGTCTTCGAGGGCGCCACGGTGGCCCAGGCCCACCGCGACCCGCGTGTGACGCTGGCGTCGTTCTGCAGCATGGTCGCCCACGGCCACGGCATCTTCAGCGACTCGGTCGATGCCGCCGAGATCGGGCGGCACTGGCGTTACAAGACGCGCCGGATGGTGGAGCGAGCCATGCAGGCTCGAGCCGCGTCACTGGCCAATCAGTTCGTCGATGTGTCGTACTACGACTTGATCACCGACCCGATCGGTGAGGCACGGCGCGTGTGCGAGGCGGCCGGCGTCGGCTTCGACGGGACGGCCGAACGCCAAGCAGAGCAATACCTAGCGGCGAACCCGCAGCATCGCTTCGGCAAGCACGACTACCAGCTCGAAGACTTCGGGCTCACCGAGCAAGGCGTCGACGAAGCGTTCTCTGCATACCGCGAGACCTACGCAATCCCGTTCGAAGACGACCAGCACGAGTCACCGAGCGCCGATGCCCCGCCGTCACCGTCGGCAGAGGGCCAGAAGCCCTCAGCCGGGGAGCGGCCTGGGCGAGGGCTCGGAGACATGGGTTTCGTCGGAGCCTTGGTGACGGCAGTCCGTGACCTCCGCAATCCCACGGCGCCGGATTGCACACCGGTCCCCGACGACGTGAGGATCGACGGAACGACCTGCCTGGTGACCGGCGCCAACAGCGGCCTCGGCAGGGCAGCCGCTGTAGAGCTCGCACGGCGCGGCGGCCGCATGATCCTGGCGTGCCGCCCCGGCCATCACGGCATCTGCGAGGAGATCACGCGCGAATCCGGTTCGGAGACCGTGGAGCTGATCGAGGTCGACCTTGCCGATCTCCGATCGGTGCACGGTTGCTGCAATGAGCTGCGTGATCGAGGCGTCCGCATTGACATCGCGCTGATGAATGCCGGCCTGATGACGCCCGCCGCGAGGCGCTCTGCGCAGGGCTACGACGAGATGTTCGCTGTTCACTTCCTGGCTAACCGGGTCATGATCGACCGCTGGCTGTCCGACGGCGTCGTTGTCCCGGCAGTCCCGGGGGGTGACCCGCCGCGGATCGTGTTCGTCTCTTCGGAAGCGCACCGATCGAGCGCAGCCATCGACTTCGATCGCCTCGGCGAGTTCGCGCCCTTTGGCATGAAGGACAGCATGTGGCACTACGGCGTGAGCAAGCTCGCGCTGTGCACCTACGCCACGGAGTTGTCACGCCGGCTGAATCGCCTTGGCGAAGCCGACGTTGGCACCGATGACGACGACGTCGACCCCGAGGACCATGCAGTCGAGGTGGCAGTTCATGCGCTGTGCCCGGGAGCCGTTGCTACGAACATCACCCGCGGCGCGCCTGCGCCGCTCCGATCGGTCATCGACCCGCTGCTTCGACGCTTCTTCCGGTCACCCGATGACGCCGTCGAGCCCGTCATCTGGCTGTGCTGCGCTCCCGAGGCCGGCAGCTCCACCGGGCTCTACCTGCACCTGATGCACCTCAAGCAGGTGTCCGAGAGCGCCGCAGACCCTGCGAACGGGGCCATGCTGTGGGAGGCCAGCCAGGTCATGGTGGAGCAATCGAGGGGCACGCTATGAGCGCGACGCTGCCCGCCGAGCTGCGGCTGACCCACCTGCAGCAGCTCGAATCCGAGGCGATCGGGATCATGCGCGAGGTGGTCGCCCAGTGCGAGCGGCCGGTCATGCTGTACTCGATCGGCAAGGACTCCTCGGTGCTGCTGCATCTCGCCCGCAAGGCGTTCTTCCCCGGCAAGATCCCGTTCCCCCTGCTGCACGTGGACACCACGTGGAAGTTCCGCGAGATGATCGTCTTCCGCCAGCGCATGGCCGACGAGATCGGCTTCGAGCTGATCGTCCACACCAACGCCGATGGGGTCGCGCAGGGCATCAACCCGTTCGACCACGGTTCGAAGAACTACACCGACATCATGAAGACCCAAGCGCTGCGCCAAGCGCTCGACGCCGGCCGGTTCGATGCCGCATTCGGCGGCGCCCGGCGCGACGAGGAGAAGTCACGGGCCAAGGAGCGGGTGTTCAGCTTCCGCGACGCTCATCATCGCTGGGACCCGAAGAATCAGCGGCCCGAGCTGTGGAATCTGTACAACGGCCGGGTCAATCAGGGCGAGTCGATCCGGGTGTTCCCGATGAGCAACTGGACCGAGCTCGACGTGTGGCAGTACATCCACGTCGAGCAGATCCCGATCGTGCCGCTGTACTTCGCGGCCGAACGGCCGGTGGTGGAACGTGACGGCGTTCTGATCATGGTGGACGACGACCGATTCGTGTTCGACGAGGGCGAGGTGGCCGAGCAGCGGCTGGTGCGGTTCCGCACGCTGGGCTGCTACCCGCTGTCTGGTGCCATCGAGTCGACGGCCACCACGCTGCCGGAGATCATCGGCGAGATGCTGGTGGCCACCCGCTCCGAGCGGGAGGGCCGGGTGATCGACTTCGACCAGTCGGGCTCCATGGAGCAGAAGAAGCGCGAGGGGTACTTCTGATGACGGCCGAGCTGCCTGCGCGTGGCGGCGCTCTCGACGTGTCCGATGTCGAGGCGTACTTGGCCTCGCATCGGCAGAAGGACCTGCTGCGCCTGTTGACCTGCGGCAGCGTCGACGACGGGAAATCGACGCTGATCGGGCGGCTGCTGCACGACTCGCAGCTGATCTACGAGGACGTGCTCGCCAGTCTCGAAGCCGACTCGGCCGCCCACGGCTCGGCGGGCGAGGGGGTCGACCTGGCGCTGCTGATGGACGGCCTGCGTGCCGAGCGCGAGCAGGGCATCACCATCGACGTGGCCTACCGCTACTTCTCCACGTCCCGCCGCACGTTCATCATCGCCGACACGCCGGGGCACCCCCAGTACACCCGCAACATGGCGACGGGTGCGTCGACCTGCGATCTGGCGGTGATCCTGATCGACGCCCGCCACGGCGTGCTGGCACAGACCAAGCGCCACAGCTACATCACCAGCCTGCTGGGCATCCGTCGAGTCGTGGTGGCGGTCAACAAGATGGATCTCGTCGGCTGGTCACAGGATCGCTTCACCGAGATCTGCGAGGACTACCGCTCGTTCGCCAAAGCGCTCGGGTTCGGTGAGTCGTACTTCCTGCCGATGTCCGCGCTGGCGGGCGACAACGTCGTCGACGCCGGCGACAACTTGGGCTGGTTCGACGGTCCGCCGCTGCTGGAGCACCTCGAGACGGTGGACATCGATGCCGGCGTCGACCTGGAGCACTTCCGCATGCCGGTGCAGCTGGTCTCCCGCCCCGACGCAGACTTCCGCGGGTACGCGGGAACGATCGCTTCGGGAGTGCTCCGTCCCGGTGATGAGGTGGTGGCGCTGCCGTCGGGGCTCAGCTCGACGGTGGAGCGGATTGCGACCTTCGACGGCGATCTCGACGCGGCGGGGCCGGGGCGGGCGGTCACGGTGACGCTCGCCGACGACATCGATGTCAGTCGGGGCGATCTGCTGGTGACCCCAGGGAGCGAACCGCAGCGAGCGCACGACCTCGACGCCATGGTGGTGTGGATGTCCGATACCGGCGCCGAACCCGGCAGCTCCTATCTGCTGCAGACAGCCAACACGGTCTCCAACTGCGCCATCCGGAGCGTCCGGCACCGCGTCGACATCAATACCGGCGCTCACGAGCCGGCGCCGGGGCTCGGGCTCAACGACATCGGTCACTGTGTCATCACTTCAGACCGGGAGCTCGCGTTCGACCCCTACAGCTCCAACCGGGCGACCGGCTCGTTCGTGCTCGTCGACCGGCTCACGAACGCGACGGTGGGCGCAGGCATGATCATGGGCGCGGCGTCTGCGTGGGATCGCACGCCCGATGCGGCACTGGTTCGCCAGCGCTCGGAGATCAGCGATGCGGAGCGGGCGATCCGCTTCGGCCAGCAGCCCTGCACCATCCTGCTGACGGGGCTCACGGCCGCCGGCAAGTCCACCCTTGCCACGGCGCTGGAGCGGGAGCTGTTCGATCGGGGCAAGGTGTCGATCCGTCTCGACGGCGAGAACGTGCGCATGGGAATCTCTCGTGACCTGGGCTTCAGCACGCAGGAGCGCTCGGAGAACCTGCGCCGGGTGTCGGAGGTGGCACGGCTCGTCAACGGCCAGGGCCTGATTGCGATCGCCGCGATGGTGGCCCCCGACCGTGACGTGCGGCAACGTGCCCGTGACCTGGTGGGTGCTGATCGCTATGTGGAGGTCTTCGTGGACACGCCCATCGAGGTGTGCCGCGAGCGTGACCCTCACGGCCTGTACGCCATGGCCGACTGCGGCGAGATCCCACGATTCCCCGGTGTCTCCACTGATTTCGACCGGCCGACCGATGCCGATCTGCGCGTCGACACCTCGACCCAGGATGTCGACGAGTGCATCGACGCGATCGTGCGCATGCTGACCGAGCGCGGCTTCCTGCGAGGCCCGAGCTCGCCGTGAACGCAGGTGCCGAGAACGAAGGCGTCGGAGGCGCGGGCATTGGACACGAACCCGTCTCGCGCAACATCGTGCGCGCCGAAGGTCACGTCACCGGCGCTGACCGCGAGGCCCACTTCGGCCACCGTGCGGTGACGGTGTGGTTCACGGGGCTGTCCGGCAGCGGCAAATCCACCCTCGCATTCGCCTTGGAAGCAGCCCTGCTGGAGCGCGGCGTCGCTGCCTACGTGCTCGACGGCGACAACGTCCGCTTCGGCCTCAACCGAGACCTCGGCTTCTCGCCCGAGGACCGCACCGAGAACATCCGCCGCATCGGCGAGGTATGCCGCCTCTTCCAAGACGCAGGGATCGTCGTGCTCACAGCCTTCATCTCGCCCTACGTGGCAGACCGCGAGCAAGTACGTGCCATCCACCCCGAAGGCACCTTTATCGAGGTGTTCGTCGACACCCCGCTCGAAGTCTGCGAGGCCCGCGACCCCAAAGGCCTCTACGTCAAGGCTCGCGCCGGCGAGATCCCCGACTTCAGCGGCATCTCCGCCCCCTACGAGCCACCGCCCGCACCCGAGATCACCATCGACACCACCCAACCCCTAGAAGACTGCATAACCCAACTCCTCGCCACCCTCCCGTTGGGGCTCGACGCCTGAGAAATACGGTTGTCAACATAAGTACGGGCTGATTACCGTATAATTATGGCAATCAAGACGACCATCGACTTCGATGATGAGATGGAAACGGCACTCGCGGAGCTCGTGGCCATGGACGGCACGAAGAAGCTGGCCATCAAACGGTCACTCCTCGCCGAGGTCAAGCGCCGGCGCCGCAGCCAGGCAATGCTCGACCTGATCGCGTCCTGGGAAGCAGAGGAAGGCCCGATTGACCGGGAGCACCTTGCCTGGGCTGATGCTGTGCTCGACCGTCAGGGCGTCGGACGTTGATTGTCGACGCAGGCCCATTCATCGCAGATGCTGAGAACGTGAATTCCCGCCTGTGGGCCCTCGTGAAGCGGGCCACCGAACGGGGCGACGAGCTGCACACCACCCATCCGGTGCTCGCCCAGGTATGGCGAGATCCCCCAAGACAGGCGAATCTGGCTCGAGCGCTACGACACTTCGACGTTCACTCCCTCGACGAATCCATGGCAGTCGGCCGCCGCCTCGCGAGTTCCGGAACTGCTGACGTCGTCGACGCCCACCTCGCCGTGGTCGCAGAACGCCTCGGCACATTCATACTCACGACCGACCGCGACGACATGACAAAGCTGAGCGCCCGCTTCGAGGCCTACTAGACGATCCTCCCGCCAGCATCCGGGTGCTGCATCACTCGTCGCAGATCTTGGCAATCGTCTGAGGCGAGGCGTTTGCTACGGCGGCGATGTCCAGCAGCGATGCACCGTTCGCTTGCGCGAGCCGGATCGCAGTCGCCCACTGCGATGCCAGATCTTCCTTTTGACCGGTGAGCCTGCGAACGACGTTGAGCGCTGCACCCTGAGAACTCGTGGCTATGCCGGGGCCAGAGAGAACCTCGACTGAGGTTGTCTTGCTCATCGTGACTCTTCTCCTTCGCGGTCAATCCCAGGTGCCGAACTGGAAGGCTTCGGTGGGCAGGGCTCGCCAGTGCTGCCAGACCTGAGGGTTGCCGTCGGCTACCTCGACGTCGACGTGAGGGCGTCCCCAGAGTGCGAGGAGCACTTGGATCGGCGGGCCTTCGACTACGACTGATGCGGGTGACTCGGACTCGGGCAGGGGCTCGATAGTCACGCTGCCGACTACTCCGTCGGCATCGACGAGCCGGGCGGTCAACCCGCCGGGATCCCGTTCGAGGACGCGGCGCATCGCCTGCAGGAAGAATTGGCACGTGTAGTCGGCGGCGTCGAGTGCTTGCGACGGCGTCATGGAGTGCTCGTGGCCCAGGGCCGCCTCGAAGTCGAGGCGGTGCATGCCGAGCTCTGAAGCCGCATGCCAGGCCCACAGACGGGGATTGCCCTCCCCTCCGGTCATCGAGAAATAGCAGCGCCGGTCGAGGTCACCGGCGAGTTGGTCGATGGCTGAGTGAGCCCACGCTGCGAGCTCTGCCGTCGAGGTTCCGGCGGGCTTGCGGCCGGCGCGCTCGTAACCCCGCGCCCGGGACTCGGGGTCGTCGGGTGTGGAGGTGATCATCTCCTCCCACGCGATCCCGACCCGGCCGATGTGCGACGCAGCGTTGTACACCGTCCAGCCCGGGCAATTCGGAACCGGCACCGCCTGTTCCGCGTCGCTGCGGCCACAGATGTAGTCGATGGCGGACCGCGCCGCAGCTACTCGTTCCGAATGATCAAGCATCGTCCAATCCCAACGTTCGCATGCGTTCCTCGTAGTCGGCCCAGCCGACCAGCTCCCGCGCTTCGTCGAAGCTGGCCCGGTGCTCCCCCGGTTCACCGCTGACCGCCAGTTGACGGGCCGCTGCCTGCATCGCAGACATGCCGCTGAGCAGCAGCGACACCGGATAAATCACCAGCGAGTAGCCCATCTGGCCCAGTGAGGCAGGATCCAGCCACGGCGTCCGGCCGTCCTCCACCAGGTTCGCTGTCTTGTGACCCGGCACTTCGGCGCAGTAGCGCTCCATCTGCTCGACGCTTTCCGGCGCCTCGAGAAACGTGATGTCGGCGCCAGCGTCTGCAAACGCAGCGGCACGCCAGAGCGCTTCGTCAAAGCCATCGGTTGCACAGGCGTCGGTGCGGGCCATGACCAAGATCTCGAGGCTGTGTTCCTGCCGAACCCGGACACACGCCTGGATGCGCTGGATCGCCTTGTTGCGGTCCACCACTTCCTTGCCTGCCGTATGGCCGCAGCGCTTCGGCCACACCTGATCCTCGATCATCACGCAGGCAAGCCCCGCTTGCGCGCAGCCCAGCAGCGTCCTCGCTGCGTTGACGGGATTGCCGTAACCGGTATCGGCATCGCCGATGATCGGCAGCGACGTCGCAGCGCACACGCTGCGGGCCTGATCGATCATCTCGCCGTAGCTGAGCAGGCCCACATCGGGCAGTCCGAGCCTGGCCGCAGCAACCGAGAATCCTCCGAGGAAGCCGGCCTGAAACCCTGCCTCCTCCACCAGCCGTGCAGACAGGCCGTCGAAACACCCCGGTGCCTGGACCACCGTGCCCGCCTCAGCGCCCGCGTCCAGCAGCGCCTGCAGTCTCTGCGCACCACGGCCATGATTCGGGAACAGCGTCACTGGGGACCAGCTCCTTCCGATGGGCGGCACGGCGCGGACATGCCCGCCGCATTCTGTCAGGCCTGCGTGCGAAGACGGAGTGGCCCGACGGTCGCACCACGGCGATTTCGCAATCGCACCCGGCTACGGTGACCGGCGTTGGCCGGGCGAGTCACCGAGAGTCGCTCCGGTCGACCTCGCAGGGTGAAGAGGAACCGCTGGGGCGCGACATGACCAACTCCCCGATGAGCTCTGCGGAACTGATCAGCGCTGCGAACGAGCTTGCGCCGCTGCTGCGCGAGACCGCCCGCGAGGCGGAGCTGGCCCGGCGCCCGCTCGACAGGGTGATCGACGCTTCCCGGGACAGCGGGCTCTTCGCACTCATGGTTCCGAGGGTGTACGGCGGCCACGAAGCCGACCTCGACACCTATTTCGAGGTCACGCTGACGCTGTCTCGGGCCGACGCCTCGATGGGCTGGCTGATCTCGTTCTACATCGAGCACAACTTCTGGATGTGCGGCTATCCGGAGAGCTTCCAGAAGGAAGTCTTCGCCGAGCGCCAGTTCATCCTGGCCCCTGCCACGCTGAACGCAGGGGGCGGCAGGGCGACCCCTACCGGGGGCGGCTACCGGCTCGACGGTCAGTGGCAATGGGGGACCGGTATCATCCATGCCGACTGGGTGCTGGTGGGCGCGATGGTCGACGAGGGCGACGGGCGGCTGCTGCCGAACTTCTTCGCGCTGCCGCCCGAAGCCGTCGAGCCTGTCGACACCTGGTACGTGATGGGGCTGTGCGGCACCGGATCGTGGGACATCCGCGTGGACGACGTCTTCGTTCCCGCCGATCGGGTCGTCTCGATGGTCGGGCTGATGAACGCAGCCGGCGAATCCACCCGGGTTCACCCAGGAGAGCTGTATCGGACGCCGCTGATTCCCGTGCTCGGATTCGCTGCAGGGCTGCCCATGCTCGGTGCGGCCCAGATGGCGCTGGAGGAATACCGCTCCCAGACCAAGGCCAAGATCGCAGCAAAGCACACCGGTGTCGGCGGCCCCGAACGCGACCAGGGCAAGCCGGCGATCGCCGCACACGCGGCACTGTCGATCGACGCAGCCGAGCTCATGTTCCGCGACGTGCTCGCCGACGTGATGGCCCAGCGCAACAGCGCATCCTTCGAGACCCGCAGCATCTGGCTGTCGCGCCTGACCCACGCCGTGTACATGTGCCGTGACGCCGTGCGGGACATCTGCTCGGTCACCGGCGCCGGCGGCAGTCGGCTGGACAACCCCATCCAGCGGGCGCTGCGCGACATCACGACCGGCTCCAACCACCTCATCTTCGACCGCGAGATCCGCTACGCCGACTACGGACGCCAGCTGCTCGACCAGCCCACCAGCAGATTCCTGGTGTGAGCCCCGGGCCAGCTGCCCGGCCCCAAGGGCGGTTCGGCTGGCCGCCGGGTCGCACATGGACATCGGTGACGCGTTCTGAAAGGCTTGCGCCGACGGGAGCACGAGCGACCGAGGGGGACATTCCATGTCGAACATCAACGACGTAGCCGCAGCATTCTTCGATGCGTGCGAGACCGGCCAAGGCTGGGACGCCTGCGCCCAGTACTGCGCCGACGACGCAACGTTCGCTGCCCAATCCGAGGCCATCGGCGACCTCACCGATCTCCGCTCGTACGCCGAGTGGATGAAGGGCACCTTGATGATCCTGCCCGACGCCACCTACGACCTGAAGTCGTGGGCCGTCGACGCCGAGCGCAGCAGCGTCCTGGCCTACGCCGTGTTCAACGGCACCCACACCGGCGAGGGCGGACCGGTGCCGCCGACAGGCAAGTCGGTCAGCTCCGACTACGTATACGACATGCGCTTCGAGGGCGACAAGATCGCCCACATGACCAAGATCTGGCACTCGGGCATCGCACTGCAGCAGCTCGGCTGGGCCTGAGCCGCAGTCGGACTGTCCCCCACCAACTGAGCCACCGCTCGACCTGACGGATCAGCTCGGCAGATCGTCGCGGGCGAGGAACTCGCGGATCGCCGCGTTCACCACCGGCGGATCCTCCAAGTGGAGGAAGTGGCCCAGCTTCAGGAACTGGAGGTGCCCGTTCGCGACCTCGTCGATGACGGTCTCGTATTCGTGGGGCTGCTGGCCAGCGTCTTCGGCACCTTGAAGGAACAGCACCGGCATGGTCATGCTGGCGAATAGTCCGTTCATCCGGTCCTCGAGCTCACGGTCGAAGCCCGCGGACACGAAGCTGGCGGACATGCCCTCGGGCACGCCGGGCTGGGTGGTCTCGTCAAGAATGCGGTCGATGTCCTGCGGAGCGATCGGCTTGGCAATCAAAGTGAGCCCGTGGGGCATCGGTTCGAGGCCAAAGGCGCGGCGCTGAATGTCGCCCTGGGCGAGCATGGCTGCGCCCATGGGGCTGCGGAACAATTCGTGCGGTGGGCGCGGCTCGGAATGCGGGCGGTTGCCCGACTGCTGCATGCGGACGTAACGCCGGATGCGCTGGGACATGCCGGGAACCGAACAGAGGTGGTCGGCGATCACCGCGCCGCGATCGTGGGCGACCAAGTAGAGCCGATCAAGTCCGAGCGCGTCGAACACCGCTGGCAGTTCGGCTGCCTGGGCCGCGTAGTCGTAGTTGCTGTCGAGACGAGTGTCGGACTGGCCGTGGCCCTTGAGATCGATCGCGATGGTGAAGAACTGGTCACCGAGTCCGGCCACCTGGTGGTGCCATGCGATGCATGATTCGGGGAAGCCGTGCAGGAACACGACGGCATCGGGATTCTCCGGATCGCCCGCCGTGATGGCATGCCAACCGAGATCAGCCGCCTCGAAGTAGTGATGCGTGATGACATCGCCGTTCCACAGCGTCTCGACTTCGCCGTCATGGTTCTGCATGGTGTTTCCTCTCTCTGTAGGTACCGCTTCGGCTAGCTGCAGACCAGGTCGTTCGGCACGAGTGTCGATTCGGTCCGCTCGACGATCAGGAACGGGCCGGCGTGTGGAACAACGGCGCCAATTGCGGGATGGGCATCGGCGCGAGCAGCTGGCTTTCCTGCCACATCACCATCGAACCGATCGACTCCTCGAAGGCCCGCCACACGGCATCCTCGGCGCGTTGCTGGCGCGCGGCAACGACGTGCGCGAGGTCGCGGTACCACGTCAACTGCAGTATCTGATGCTGGATGCCCATCAGCGACTGGAAGACGCCGATCAGCTCGCCTGACGATGCCATGGCGGACGCGATCTGGGGAGCGCGGCATGCCTCCCAGAAGTCGGGAATGCTGCCCGGCTGCAGGCTGAGCGTTCTTGTCTCCACGACGAGATCGGGGTCGGCGGTCAGCTCGGCAACCGGCGGATCGCCGCTTGCCCACGGCGTCTCGCCGCCGAACAGCGGCGAGAGCTCCTCGATGGGCGCCGGTGTGAAGAACTCGTAGTGCTGTTCGAAGAAGTTGGGGCGCACGATCCGGAAGTACTTCTGGACTCGCTCACTGGTGTGGAGTTCGCCGTAGCGAGACTGCCAGTCGTCGAGGTCGTCGTAGCCCCAGAAGTGCACGACCTGGTCAATCGGGCCCGACAGCGCCGTGCAATACAGAATTCGCTGTTCCGAGATCGGCGACTTGGGAAAGCCGGTGCGGTACTGGAGCTCGATGAACGCCTCCAGCTTTCCCGGCCTGGGCGAATAGGAGCGCTTCTCGAGAATCACGTCGTTCTCCTGCTACGACGCCGATGCCATCGCCTCGACGATCTCGCCGAGATCGGTGGGAGCGAGCGCATCGGGAGTGGGATGACCCCAGATGTAGAGGGCTTTGTCGGGCTCCCATGTCCGTGCCATCCATTCGGCATCGTCCACGATCTGGTCGATGTCGGAGAAGTACTCGGCAAAGTTCCCTGCCGGATCCCGGAAATACCAGAACAGGTTCGAGCCGATGAAGTGCCGCCCGAGCCCCCACGCATGACGGTCGGGATCGCCCTTGAGCAGGTGGGTGGCGCCGTGGCCGATGGCATCCATGGAGTCGAGCTGCCACGACGAGTGGTGCAGGAACGGGACCGGCGCCGCAGCCAAGGCGAAGTTGTGGTGATCGGTGGAACAGCGCACGAACTCCACGGCGCCGTCGACACGGTCGCTGAGCTTGAAGCCGAGGACTGTCTGCAGGAACTGACTGGTCGCCGCGATGTCGGGTGTTCCGACGGCAACGTGGCCGAGCCGGCGGGGCTGGGCAGGCCCGTCCTCGAACAGCGTCGCCGGCCGTTCGTTGGGCCGCCCGGTGTTGCCCGGCACGTTGACCGGTGCCGGCTGCACGGCTTCGGGTGCGATGCGCGGCATCACGGCCACGTGAATGGGCAGGCGCATCGTTGGCTCGACGACGGTGATCGTGCCGTTGTGTTCGGCGACTTCGGCGCCGTGCTTGGCCGCTTCGGCCTTGATGCGCTCGAGATCGTCGGGTGAGTCCGCACCGAGAGTGACATCGACGAGCTGACGCCACGGTCGTTGCACCAGCGTGAGCTGCTGGCCGCCGGCGGTGGAGCTAAACGAATTGCCCTCACCTCCGAGGCCGAATTCTCGGTAGAAGGGTGCCACCGCCTCGACATCAGGCACGCCCAAGGTGATGGCCATCATCCCGTGAAGACTCATCGATCGTTCTGCTCCTGCTGAATGGCGACGAGGGGTCACGTCGCGCTAGCACCCTAGAGCATCAAATACGCAATCTCTACGAAATATCGAAATTTTCTACCTTTAGCGTAGACATCCCCGGAATGAGGACGCGCGTGTTGCACATGAACGCCGACCACGCTGTGCGGGCCGGCTGAGCGGAGGCTCAGCCGCTCTCCACCAGTTCCGATTCCTCGAGGAACCCCTCTTGCAGGCCTCGCTCGACGAGCAGGCGAGCGGTGAGATTGAGATGGTCCTCCAAGAGACGGCACGCCGACTCAGTGTCCCGAGCGATCGCCGCGTCGGCGATCGCTCGGTGCTCCCCGTTGAGGTCGCGATTGCCGTTGTCGTCGGCCGGGACAGACCAGCGCCTGTAGAGCTCAGCCGAGTCTCGTAGGCCGAGGGCAGCGTTGATCAAGCGCTGTGAGGGGCAGCCCTCGAGCAGGACCTCGTGGAAGCGCCGATGGACAACCGGCCACGGATTATCCGACGAGGATCTCGATCCAACGGGGGTTCGTTCCAATGCGTGAATCGCTGCGACCAGTGACGACTCCCAGGCGAGGTCACCGTGCTCGAGCGAGAGCCTGAGTGCCTGGGTCTCCACGGCACATCTCGCCATCGTGAGGTCCTTGAGATCGCGAATCGACACCTGTGCGACCCGGTAGCCCTGCTGTGGCTCGGAGAGCACGAGACCCTGCTCGACCAGCCGGGCCAGCCCTTCACGGATGACGCTCGCACTCGATTCGTATCGGTCGGTCAGCATCGCGAACCGCAGCTTGGTTCCCGGTCGAAATTCGCCGGCGACGATGTCGCCGCGCATACGCACATATACCTCTTCACCGCGGGTGGCAACTGTCGACGTCATAACGACAACAGTAGCGGCACAACAGCGAAACAAGTGTGCCAAGCGCCCATTCGAACGAAATCTCGCATAACACTTGACATTTCGAAATTCTTGAAGCAGAGTCAGTGCGCCCCGAGGAAAGGCCGCCGATGAGCGCGCTCGATGCACCGGCTCCGAACGATCCAGTCACTGCTGAGGAACTGGTGGCGCGTGCGCGAGCGCTCATTCCTGTCTTGAGCAGTCGGGCGGCGAAGACGAACGAACACCGCCGGCTGCTCCCCGAGACCGTCGCCGACCTTCGTGAGCACGGACTGCTCAAGGTGCTCCAAGCCAAGCGCAACGGCGGCTTTGAGATGCCGATGCGCACTCACCTCGACGTGATCTCCACGCTGGCTGAGGGGTGCGGGTCGACCGCCTGGGTGGCAGGCGTGACGCACGCCCACTCATGGATGTTGTCGCACTTCCCCGCCCAGGCCCAGGACGAGACCTACGGCAAGGATCCCGACACCATGATCTCGGCGGTGATCGCCCCGCGTGGCACAGCAGAGCGGCAGGCCGACGGCAGCTATCGCCTCAGCGGGTTCTGGCCCTTCGCATCGGGCAGCGAGCACGCCCAGTGGCTCTTCATCGGCGCCGAGGTGGTCGATAACGGCGAGGTCGTCGACGCCGGCGACTTCCTGCTTCCCAGCGACGAGCTCACCTTCAAGGACGATTGGCACGTCAGCGGGCTCTCCGGAACAGGATCGTGCTCGGTGACGGTCCAGAATCATCCGATCCCCGCTCACCGCTTCCTGTCGCTCCCGGCGCTGATCGCAGGCCACTCACCGGGCCGAGAGCTGCACGACGGGTGGCAGCCAGGACTCGCTGCGTTCCCCGTGCTCATCCTGGCCCTCGCCGGCGGAGCGCTCGGCATGTCTCGTGCAGCAGTGCGCAGCTTCCCCGATGTGATCGGCACCAAGGTGATCGCCTACACCGAGCACATCCAGCGAGAATTCCCGACCACGCACCTGCTGATGGCCGAGGCCGCAGCCAAGATCGACCAGGCCGAATTCCACCTCTACCGCTCAGCCGACCTCATGGACGGCGCGGCCCGCTCCGGCACTCCCCTCACCGTCGGTGAGCGGGTCCGGGTCAGGGCTGACGCAGCCGAAGCCGTTTCCCTCTGCCTCGGCGCCGTCGCAGCCCTGTTCGAAGCCACAGGAGGATCAGGACTTCGGGTGTCGAACCCGATCGGCATGGCGCTGGCGAACCTCCAAGCCATGAGCATGCACGGCGGACTCGCGCTGGAGTCCGCCAGGGCCCTGTACGGGCGGGTCCTGATCGGTCTCGAGCCCGACACGCTCACCATCTAGCGCCTGCACCCCCGAGCCGCCATCCCCACCCCGTCCCCCAAGCACCGCCAAGAGAGGCTTCCGTCTGATGCGTCGAGAAGAACACATGCTCGGAGAGGTTTTCTCCTACCGATTCGCTGGCCCCGAGCCCGACCACGCCCTGCTGGTGATGCACGGCATCGCCTCGCACGGCGGCATCTATGACAACTTCGGCGCCTACTACGCAGCACAAGGCGCCGAGGTGTGGTGCATGGACGCACCCGGCCACGGCCGGTCCTGCATCTCCCAACGGCCCGGCCAGTGGACCTTCGAGCAATGGTCGACGCGGCCGTTGCCTACGGCGACCACATAGCCGAGACCACCGGGTTGCCCGTGATCATCAAGGGATCCTCGCTCGGCGCCGCGGCGGCCTATTGCGCCATGGCAGCGTCGGACACCTTCCCAGGCTCGGTGCTCATGGGCTTCATGATCCCCTCGAGCCCGATGATGAAGTCGACCAACGTCTTCCGGACCGAAGCGTTCGAGAAGCTCAGCGCCATCATGGGCGACAAGTTCGTGCTCCACATCGAGCGCTTCTTCAACTTCGACACCGACTACGGCTATGTCGGCGCAGCCGAGCAGAAGAAGGCCGACCCCGACAACACCTGGTTCTACGACATGGCCTCGTGGGGGTCGCTGTTCCGCTACGACCCCGTCGTCCCCCTCGCTGAGAACACCAAGCCGATCCTTTTCACCGTCGGCGAGGACGACCCCACATTCCCGCCCGAGGTTGCCCGCCGGGTGGCCGACGCCACGGCCGGCCCCGTCGAGCTCTACATGAAGCCGCAGGGCAAGCACCAGCTCATGCTCTTCCACACCCACGAATACACCGATGTCGTCACCGAGTGGTGCCGGCACCTCATCAACGGAGCAAGCTCATGACCGTTCTGCACCCCACCGGTGTCAATCACTTGGCCCTGTCCACCCGGGACATGAAGACCCAGCTCACGTTCTGGTCCGATGTCATGGGTTGCGCCGTCAAGGCGCTCTACTGGATGCACGGCGTGGAAGGGACCTTCCACGGATTCGTCGAACTCTCGCCCGAGAGCTACGTCGCATTCGTACAGCACCCCGACAATCCCGAGGACATCGAGCTGGGCGTCACCCATCCCGGCAGCGCCACCGGACCGGTGACTGCGGGCACGATGCAGCACGTCGCCCTGCACGCCGACACGTTCGACGACTTGCTCGCGTTGCGGGACCGCATCCGGGCCAAGGGCGTGCAGGTCATGGGCCCCATCGATCACGGGATGCTCCAGTCGATCTACTTCGGCGGTCCCGAGGGGCTCAGCCTGGAGGTGACAACCGGCTCCGACATCGGGGCCGACCAGTGGATCGACCCGGAGGTCGTGGGCCTGTGCGGCATCTCCGACGCCGAGATCGAGGCGCTGAAGCACCCCGAGCCGTTCGAGTCCGAAGGCGGCGGCGTCTCCCAGCCCCCGCGGGAGAAGTGGCAGAACGCCACGCTGCTGCCGGTGAACTACCACGA
>JAJEBN010000037.1 GCA_022822525.1 Acidimicrobiia bacterium
CCCTCGCCCCGGCAGTTCCCCCCGGAACGTGCCCGTCCAGAGCGTTCCCCGCAACAGCGACCCTGAGCCGCAGCTCAGCGCCCTGTCGATCAGCCCCGGCACCCTCGCGCCGACGTTCACGGCGGACACCCACCGCTACACCGCATCAGTCGACCACGACGTCGAGCACATCACCGTCACACCCACCGCAGTCTCGGGCGCCACAGCCACCATCGCCACGACCGACGCCGATCCCGACACCGCCGGCCACCAGGTCGCTCTCAACGCCGGCGCCACCGGCGGCCCCGCAGCCCAGACAGCGATACTCGTCGTCGTCACCGCCGGCACCAAGGTCGACTCCTACACCATCGTCGTCACCAGAGCCGCCCCGCCACCGGCGAAGACTCGCGACACCCCGGCCAATGTCCGCGACGACCCGCTCGACGACGACTCGTCTCTCTCAGCCTTGGCGATAGACAGCGGCACCGTCGCGCTCAGCCCCGTGTTCGCCTCCGCAACCACCGCCTACACCGCCACCGTTGCGGCTTCCACCGGCTGGGTCACCGTCACCGCCGCCGCCAACTCAGGCGACGCCTCGGTGGCCATCACGCCCGCCGACGCCAACCCGATCGCTCCGGGCCACCAAGTCGACCTCGCCGCCGCCCAAACGGCCGCCGGCACCGGGCAGACCACCATCACCGCAACCGTCACCGCAGAAGACGCCACCACAACCGACTACACGGTGGTGGTGTCGCGTCCGGCTGCGACGGGGTTCGGGCGCCTGGCGGACGCAGATGTGGATCTGGGGGTGTTGGGGGTGAATTGGCCGATGGGGTTGTGGTCGGATGGCTTGACGATGTGGGTGGCGGACTCGGTGGTGGACTTGGCCACGGCGCCTCCTCGTGCGGTGGGGGTGGATCTGGCGTCGGGCGAGCTGGTGTCGGGCCGGGAGGTGGAGCTCGCCGATCTGGACAATGACGGGAACCGCTTCGCCAGTGATGTGTGGTCTGACGGCGAGACCCTGTGGGTGCTGGACCGGTGGAGGTCGCCGGCGATCTCGGCGTACGACTACGCCACGCTGGCGCGCAAAGCGGCCGCCGACATCGACGAGGTGACGTTCGAGGGCGCGATGGGCATGTGGTCTGACGGCGACGCGCTGTGGGTGATGGACGGCTTCTGCTGCGGCCGGCGCAGACTCGAGGACGGGACCAGAGGGCCGATCTCCAATCCCGGAGTGCGGGTGTTCGACCTGGACACCGGCGAGCGGCTGACGGACAGGGAGTTCGGAATTACCGACACAGATCACACCCTCTACGGGCCGACAGACTTGTGGTCTGACGGCGAGACGCTGTGGATCATGTACGCCGAGGACAAGGTGGCGCGGGCCCATGGGCTGCACAGCGGCACCCGCGAGCCGCTCATGGATATCGACTTCGCCGGTCGAGACGACGTGAGCCTGTCGGTTGTTCGGGGGATGTGGTCCGACGGGGGCATGCTGTGGCTCAGCGGCAGGCAGCGGCTCAGCGTGGAGGAGGGCAGCGCCAAACGGCTGGCGGCGTTCTATTGGCCGACGGTGGCTGCTTTGGACTCGCTCAGCGTCGACGGCGTTGCGGTGGCGGGGTTCAGCCCCTGGGACACCGACTACGCCGTGGAGGTCGCCAATGACGCGCAGACCGCCACAATCGCGGCAAGCGCCCACCATCCCGACGCCGCGATCACGTACCCCGCCGCCGATGCCGACCCCATCGCCGACGGCCACCAGATCACCTTGAGCGGCGACACGACCACCGTCACCATCCACACCGGGACAACCAACCACACCATCACCTACACGATCACCATCACCAAGCTGCCGGCCTGACGGGCTGACCCGGCCTGACGGCGCGGGCGAATGCCGATGAGTGGGGATGCTGGCCCGCGGATCGAGCGGTGGCGTTCTCGAGAGCCGCAGGGTCCTGCGTCGTCTGTTAGCTGTCGTCGGCCACGGTGATCGTGACGGTGTAAGTGTCGGTGTCGGTGCCGTTGGGAGCGGTGACGGTGATCGTCACCGTGGTCGGGTTGGAGGAGTCGAGGGTTACCTGGTGGCCAGAATCGTTGCCGTTGGCGTCGGCGGTGTCGAATGCCACCGCAGACGACCCGCCCGTGAAAGCGGCCACCGCCTCCACAGTGGTGGTCGTGGTGCCCGAGGGCACTTCGACGGAGTAGTCGAACACACCGCTGTGGAACACCCCGATGTCGCCGTCGCTCACGCTCAATGACTTCAGGCGGGCGTTCTCGGGCAGCGTGAACGCATACACGCCCTCTTCGTTGTTGTCTCCGACCCACATCGTGTGCCCGTCAGACCAGATTGCGTAGGGCGTCTCGACGGGAGGATCGCCCCCGACCAAACCCTGAACGTCGAGGTCGAGACCAGGCAGGCGTTTTCCGGTTTGCAGGTCGTACGCCCGGATTGGTTCGAACAGAGCCGCCATCCAGAGCGTCTGGCCGTCAGACCAAATCGTAGTGTTCTGATTGTATCTGGGTTCTTGGATGTTGAACGCCCAAGTGTAGGTGTTGGCTTCAGGATCAAATTTGTAAACAGGGCCCCTGGTTCCAGCCAGATACCACACATTGCCGTCTGACCAAATCGCCTTGTAATACTGATTCAATACGACATCTTTGGCGGGAAGTCGTGCCTTGCTCGCGAGCGAGTAGGCGTAGAGCCGATTGATATTCCGGTACGAGACCCACAAGGTGGTGCCGTCGGACCACATCGATTGGGGGTGGATGTAGCGATGGCCTGCGAAAGTCTCAACCGGTCCCCAAAGGACGTGTTGCCCATTTTGTTGCAGAGATTCCCGGTTGAATGAGATCAGATCGTTGTAACTGTCATTGAGGACAAAGAACGACTGCCCGTCAGTAGTCAACCCCCGTGGTCGACGAGACCTTCGTTCGTCGGGCGTATCGTAGGTAGCGCAGCGGAGGCAGATGTTCTTGGAGCTGTCGTAGGCAAAGCCGGTAACCGGCTCAATCCTGTAGGTGCGGCGGATGGCGTTGTCCTGGGAGGTGACGGTGATGGTCACCGCATCGCCGCCGTCGAGCGTGATCTGATGACCTGAGTCGGCGTCGTCATCAGGGTGGCTGGTGGTCCAAGTCGCCCCGGCGTGATTGGTCTGAGGCGTCATGGTGTCGGCGAGACCCGTGAGGCTCTGGTCGTAGCTGAGCGTGTAGGTGTACTGAGTCTTGTCGCTCGAGAACTGGCCGAAGTCGAGGCTGTCAAACGAGAGGCTCTGGAGGGTGGCGTCGTCCGACAGGGGGCTGGTGGTGCCATCGAGCCTGTTGAGCTGGACGCTGTAGGAGGTCGCCACGCCGGGGAATTCGGGGCTGCTCACCGAAACCGTGATCTCGGTGGAGCCGTCGGACTCGAGGGTCACATCGTGGGCTGCGGTTGCGGGGTCGGCGTCTGCGGGCTCGATCGTCACGACGCCGTTGGCCGGTGTGGTTGAGGGGCTGACGGTAACTGCGGTCACATCGGCGGCGACGTTCCGCTGGTATGCGGTCTTGGACTGCTCGAATCCAGACATGTTCACGTCGCTGATCTGGATGTCTGCCAGCTTGTAGGCGGCGGGCTTCACGATGGTGGTGCCTGAGAAGACAAGACGGTGGCTGCGGTCGCGCCAGCGGTAGTGCAAGGCAACCTCGATCACGTAGGTCCCAGCGGCAAGAGTCTGGGTGATTTTGGGCTGGTGATAGTCGGGCCACTCCGGGGGAGGGTTGTCAACGGCCAGGATGGTCCCGTCTGGCGAGCGGACGATCAGGTGGGCCGCTGACTCTGTATCCGCCCTCAGTCGCACTTGGCCCTCGTCGCGCAGGATCATGCGGTAGTACTGGGCGCCACGCTGAGGGTCGGTGCGGTAGAGAGAGTCGCAATTGCCCAGGTCGTAGGTAATCCATGGGGTTTTGCTTGAACTGCCGAGGTCGTGGAGTTCGCAGCCCGCGGGGAGCTCGAAGGTGAGAGGCTCGATGGGTGCGCTGCGTGTGACGTTGATGCGGTAGGTCTTGAGGGTGGTGTCGTCGGCGGCGGTGACGGCGACAGCGATGGTGGTGGCGGCGTTCTCGCCGGTGGCGGGCACGAGGTTGGCTTGGTGGCCTGCGGTCGTGAGGTCGGCGTCGGGTGGTGAGATGACGATGGTGGCGCCGTCGTCGGCGGGCGTGGCGGTGACGGTGATCTGAGCGGTGGTGTTGGGCACGGTGGCGGTGTAGGTGCCGCGGCCGGCCACGAATGTCTGGTCGAGGTTGCCTGAGCTGATGGTGAGCGATGACAGGGTGGCGTCGGTGCTGGCGCCGGTGCGGGTGATGGTGGTGGTGTAGGTGCTGGTGGTGACGCTGTCGGCGGCGGTGACGGTGGTGGTGATGATGTTGGTGCCGACGTCGAGGCTGATCTGGTGGCCGGGGGTGTTGCCGTCGGAGTCGGCGGGCAGGGTTGCGATGGTGGCGCCGGTGTCGGTGGTGGCGGTGGTGATGGTGATCTCGGTGACGGTGTTGGCGACGGTGGCGGTGTAGGCGGTGGTGTTGGAGGCGAAGGCGGGATCGAGGGTGCCGGAGCTGATGGTGAGCGATGACAGGGTGGCGTCGTCGTTGGGTGGCGCGGCTCTGGTGACGACGAGGGTGTAGCTGTCGATCTTGGTGCCGGCGGTGACGACGATGAGGATCGCGGTTTGGGCGGCGGGGCCGCCTGTTGTGCCGGCGTTGAGGGCGACCTGGTGGCCGGCGGTGTCGGGATCGGCGTCGGGGGCGGCGATGTGTGCTGTGGCGCCCGACACCGCGGTGGCGGCGACGGTGATCTCGTCAACGTCGGCGTCGACCGATGCGGTATAGCGGTGGGTGGCCGCGGCGAACGCGGGGGCGAGGGTGCCGGGGCTGACCGACAGCGCGCTCAACTCTGGCTCAGCACCGTTGTTGCGGGGAACGCTCTGGACGGGCACGGTTCTTGGCGAAGTGCCGCGGTGGGGGGTGATCTGGGTCCGCTCGAGCCACTCGCCGAGCGGGACAACAGCGGCGCGAGTCACCGCGAGATCCGAGCCGTGGTCCCCGCCGTGAAGACCGAAGCCGCGATCGCCGTCGTGAAGATCGAAGCCGCGGTTGCTGTCGGTCGTCGTCGTGAGGTCGGCGCTGCGGGCCTCGTCGGGTGTCACCGTGGCGGTGCGCAGGCTTGTTGCGGTGGCGGCTGAGGGTGCGGCGAGCTTGAGTGTGGTGTCGCGTTGGCTGTTCTGGGTTGCCGGTGTGGCTGGTGGGGGGTTGTCGTTGTTGCTGTCGGGTGGTTGCAGGCGGATGGTGTAGTAGTCCTGCTGGGAGTTGTCCGGGGCGGAGACCTTGACCGCGATCAGGGTTTCCCGGTTCCGCTGCAGCGGCACGGTGCCGCCATCGGCGACCGGGTCCAGACCGCTGTTGCCGGGGTTGAACACGTAGCCGTCGACTGTGCTGTCCCCGGCGGGGGTGAGCTCGAGGGTCGTTTCGGTGGTACCCGGCGGGATGTCAGCCTCGTAGCGCTGCTGGTTGGGATCGAACTCCACCTCGACGCCGTCGAGCTGCGCGTCCGCCACAGCAGCAGGCTGGGCGTCGCCGCGGCCGATCGTCAGCGTGTGCGAGGACGTGGTGGCGTTGTCGGCCGCAGTGACCGAGATGACCGCGACTGCGCCTGCGTCGCCGAGGTCGATCTGATGGCCCGCAGCGTCAGGATCGGCATCCGCGGGAACGATGTCCACCGCGCACGCATTCGTGTCGGCAGCGGTCACGTCGATGGTGACTTGGTCGGTGTCTGCGTCAGCGGTGGCGGTGTGCTCAGCAGCGGTGGGGTCGAAGGCTGTGTCGAGGTCGGCCCCGTCGATGCTGAGCGATCCCAGCGCGGTGCCGGTGTGGTCCAGGCGGGGATCGGACGCGTCGGTCTTGATGATCCGCAGATAGGCCTCGTCGGCGGTTTGCCAGTCTGCACAGGGGTTGTCCCAGATCCAGTAGTCCATGTAGCCCCGCGCTCCAGCGGGTGTCACCGCGTGCTCAGAGGACAACGTGCGACCGCCGACTTCCAACAAGAACGGCGTCACGTTGCCCATCAGCAGCGATCCCGACAGCACTATCGGGTTGTCCAGGTTCGCTGCGGGCCCCCTCGCAGGGGTGCCTTTGATCTGGGACACCGAGAACAGGCCAACGTGATGCCAGAACACCACGCTGTCCCAATAACGCGCGTCGAAGCTGCCCATCCCTGCGTTCCCACGCGAATAGCCCACGAACCCGTCGCCGCCCGACGAACCCGACCCCAACACCAGCCGCCCAGCCAACACCGTCCCCGCAGGCTCGGCGGGCAGCACCCCGCCGCCGTCAGGCACACCGAACGCGGATGGGGCCCAATCCCCGGCCCATCGAGCGTTGGCCCACTGCCCGGTCCGGTAGCGAGCCCGCACCCTGATCTTGTAGGTCCGCGCAGGGTCCAGTCCGGTGATCTCCAACTTGTTGACCGTCGGGAACGAGTTGCCCGACAGATCCGTCCACGTCAGATAGTCCTCATCAGAGGGCGCCCACGACACCCGATAATCCGACGGAGCGGGCGACGGCACATCCCACGACACCGACAACGAACCCGACACATCGCTGGCCACCACCACACCAGACACCGAACCATCACCAACAACAGAGCCCTCCGACTTCTGCTGCTCCGCCAACCCACCGCCCTGCGCCTGACCGCCCGCCGGCACCGCCCAGTACCCGCCAAGCAGGGCAGTCACCGCCATCGCCGACAACGTCCCCAACAGCGCCCGACGTGAGCGGCGCCCCCCAGCCCCCCGCACCATCCCCATGCGCCACAACCTACACACTGGCCACATATGCGATTCGCACACATCACGTTACCCACATACGCAAGACGCTGATCCGCCCCGGGCTGCGCCCGCTGTGCGGGAGGAAAGCTTCGACCCCTGTTGCGTCGACGTTCAGCCGTTCGCAGAGCAGACCCTCGCTGGTGGCGTCCGCATCGATTAGCCGAGCAATATTGTTTCAAGCAGTTTCATAGTGTTTCAATGCTGTTAGCGTGCCGGAGTCATGCCGAATCTCGACTCCGGCCGCCGCCGGACGCGACACGAGAAGCTGAAGGAGACACCCGTGCGAATTGATCAGCTGCCCAGCACAACCCCGGTTGCCGCCCGAGACACCAGATCAGCGACGCTGCAATTGGTCGGAGGAACGCCGACGGAGCAGGGCGAGCCGCTGCGTGTGCTGTCGGCGCGGCCGTGGGACGACCCCAGCCTGCGGCGCCATGGCCACGATCCGCGCTCGGCCTACGTGGAGCGCTTCTGGGTCGCGATCCTGGGCCCGAGCGCGGTGTGGCTTCTGCGCCTGCCCGCACGGGAGTTCGACGAGCTGGCCCCGGGCGAAGACCTGCGCCTGGATCTGGACTCCACGGCCCGGCGGCTCGGACTCCAGCACCGCGGCGGCCGCGCCAGCAGCTTCATGCGCACCATCGACCGCTGCGCCATGTTCGGTCTGGCGCAGTTCGCCGAGGATGCCGTGCTGATGGTTCGTCGCCTGCTGCCGCCCGTGCCGCGCCGGATGCACGACCGGATGCCCCCAGAGCTGCGTGAGGAGATCGGACGCTGGTCGCACACCGACGGGCGTGCGGATTTCTCGGTCGGCGAGACGCGCCTGCTCGCTTCGTGCATGTTGATGCTCGGCCATGGCCTGCACGAGTCAGCGGAGCGCCTGGTGACGCTGGGGCTCGCGCCCAATGCCGCGAACGAGGCAACGGCATGGGCATGGGCGCAGCGATGCACGCGGCCCGATACGCGCCGAGGCAGCTAGTTCTGAAACTGACGGAGACTGTTGACAGCCGAGAGCGATGTCTCGACTCGGTTCGCTTGAGCAGATTTCCCGCACTTCTGCCAGCGCGAGTTACTGGCTCGCCGAGACGAGGTTCGCGGCGATTGGGGTTATGGCCGCGAAGGGACGCCCATTGCGAGGATTCGCCACCATTCCGTATGATTGCAATGCAATCATCAGTCGAGCGCGACGTGGGACTTGGATCAGACGATGGCCAGCATCACCATCCGAAATCTCGACGAGCGAGTCAAGAGGCGGCTGCGCGTGCGAGCGGCATCCAGCGGCTGCTCGATGGAGGAAGAGGCTCGTCGAATCCTCCGAGCAGTCCTGGAGGCCGATGCTGCGCCTTCCGATCTAGTGGCGTCCATTCGCGCTCGCGTGGAGCCGCTTGAGGGAATCGAGCTGACGCTGCCGCCGCGGGAGCCGGTGCGCGAGCCTTCGCACCTTGGCTAGACGGCAGTGTTCATCCTCGACACGAACGTCATTTCTGAACTCGTGCGCCCCGCGCCGTCGCCCTCGGTGATTGCGTGGGTTTCCGGTCAGCTCGCCTCGACGCTGTTTCTCACGGCGGTCACGGAGGCGGAACTTCGCTTCGGCGTCGAGATCATGCCTGCAGGAATCCGCCGTGACGATGTGCGGTCTTCGATTGACGCCATCCTGCGCGAGGACTTCGCCGGCCGCGTCCTGCCCTTCGACAGCGAATCGGCGGAGGCCTACGCGTCGATCGCGGCGACGCGTCGCGCCTCGGGCAATCCGATGTCGCTGCCTGATGCCCAGATTGCCGCGATTGCGGCGGCGAACGGCATGGCTGTCGTCACGCGAAACGAAGCCGATTTCGCGGGTGTCGGCGTCGACATCGTCAATCCTTGGATGAACGACTAGCGACCCGTTGCGTCGACAGAGAGCCTGGTTGGGTACGTTCGGGCTGGACGCGACAGAGTGGGGTGAGGCATGGGGGCGGCACAGCGAACCGCAGCGGCCATGGACGTGGGGGCGGTGTTCCCCCAGTGGGCCTTCGGGACAGACGCCTCTGAGATCCGGGACTACGCCCAGGGGATCGAAGGGTTGGGTTATGACTATCTGATCGCCTACGACCACGTCCTGGGTGTCGAAGCGACGCGGTGGGACGGTCCAGCCGGTGGTGGATTCGAGCGCCCCCCGTACACGGCTGACGACCGCTTCACCGAGGTTCTCACCTTGTTCAGTTTCCTCTCGGCCCACACGACTTCGCTGACGCTGGCGACGAGCGTGGTGGTCCTCCCACAGCGTCAGGCTGCCCTCGTGGCCAAGCAGGCGGCAGCCATCGACATCTTCAGCGGCGGCCGCCTGCGCCTCGGGGTCGGCGTCGGGTGGAACCACTTCGAGTATGAGGGCATGGGCATGCCCTTCCGGCGAAACGGCGCCATGCTCGAAGACCAGATAGCGGTCCTGCGTGCACTCTGGTCGCAGGCCCTGGTCGACCACGAATCGGATCGGCACACGTTGGTCAGGACGGGGATCAATCCACTACCGGAGCATCGGATACCGATCTGGATCGGGTCCAACAACGGTGACGTGTCACTTCGTCGCACCGCTGCGCTGGCCGACGGTTGGATGGCACTCCTCATGCCGGATCAGAGTGTGGCCGAGGCGGTCAGCAGGCTGCGAGGGTTCCTGGAGGAGGAAGGTCGGGACCCGGCGACGTTTCCCATCGAGGCTCGGATCATGCAACCCGTCGGCGAACCGGGCCCGTGGCTCGACCAGGTCGGGGAGCTGGAGACGTTGGGCATCACCCATCTGGTGGTCTTCTCGATGGACCACACCACCTCAGCTGGCTGGTGGATCGACTACTGCGGGCGAATCAAGGATCTTCTCCGTCGACGGTGAGACCCAAGTCGTGTGGTGGCGTGACGCCCCTCCGACACCACACGAATGTTCGACCACGGTTTCTGGCGTGTTGGACATCCGGGTTCGAGCCGCCCTCGAAGCAAGCAACGTGCCAGAAATGTCTTCTGACCTGCAGTTTTGAGAACTTCTGGGGGTTCTCGGCAAGTCTCCCGGGTGGAGCTCAGAGGAACGGATCGTCAGTGCTCAGAGCCGATTTCTGGCTCTGGTTCCCTAGGAGTTCCTGAGAGCACGCTGGGGTTCGCCCCTTTCGGGATACGGATGGGTGTCACAGGGGTTCACTACGATTCGGGTTGTGACGGTGCGCCGCAATCCCTCTGGACGTCCGGCGGACACGCCTGATCACGTTTGGCGGCGTCAGATGGACGCCGTCCGCGCCCGCACAATTGCGCAGCGGCTTGAGGAATGGCGTCAGCTCAACGTGGCAGGTGCGGTCATGGAGGAGAGGTCGGTGCGAAAGCGCCACCCCGATTACGACGACAGCGAGGTCTTCTTGGGTCTTGTCGTTGCCCGCTATGGCCCTGAGCTCGCCGGCGAAGTCTGGCCTGAGTCGGTGGGAATCGAGCCCTGATCGATCTCACAGCCGCGCTGGAGCGCACGGTCCATGCCCTTGAGTCTGCTGGTCTGGACTACGTCGTGGTCGGCTCAACAGCCGCGGCGGCGTGGGGGACGCCCCGGATGACTCGCGATGTGGACATCGTGGTCCTGCTGGTGCCCGAGTCGGGCGAGGCGGTGCTCGAAGCGCTTCGGGGAAGCGAGGTCTACTTCCCGGAGTCAGAGGCCCGTCGGGCTGTCACCTCCGGAGGCACCTTCAACGTCCTTCATCCCCAAAGCGGCGGCAAGGTCGACATCTTCGCCGTTCCGTCGGACGACGCGTTCACCCAGTCCCGCATTGCTCGTCGAGTCCGCGCTGAAGTTCTCGGAATAGAAACATGGATCGCCGCGCCCGAAGACATCGTGTTGGCCAAGCTCCGGTGGCGCTTGGAGTCACGCTCTGAGCTTCAATGGCGAGACTGCGTCGAAATCGCTGCCATCAACAATCTCGACGTCAGCTACATGCACCGATGGGCAGCCGAGCTGGGTGTCCAAGACGATCTGGCCGAACTGCTCGACGAACAGGCCTGATTCGCCTTGGGGATCCATGGGGCAGGCGATGACCTGCGATATAGGGAACTTCTGGGAAGCCTTGGCAAGTCTCTCGGGTGGAGCTAAGGGGAATTGAACCCCTGACCTCTTCCATGCCATGGAAGCGCTCTACCAACTGAGCTATAGCCCCGAGGCCTCACGACGATACCAGCGCGCCGTTCTCAAGTGAGGGGGAGGTGCGTCGGCAATCCGGCGCGCAAGCTGGGCGCTGCGGGCATATCGTCGGGCACATGAGCATCCCCGTGGAGCCCGGCGACATCGGCAAGCAGATGGAGCAGTTCGGCAACGCTGCGTACGTGCTGACCGTGCGGGACGACGCCACGCCGCACATCGCCCACCTGGCGATGCGGCTCGACGGTGGCGTGCTGCGGTGCGGCGCCAGCCGTTCGGCTGCCGCCAACGTGGCCCAGCGGCCGACGATCTCAGTGCTGTGGCCGCCGTATGAGCCAGGCGGCTACTCGATGATCGTGGACGCCGTGGCCAGCACGGTCGACGGTGCAGACGGGCTCGAATTGGAACTGCGGCCGACCTCGGGCGTGCTTCACCGGCCCGCAACGCCGGCAACCCCGGCGACCAATCCCAACTGCAGCTCGGACTGCGCCCCGCTCAGTTCGTCGGACTCCTGATAGAGGCCCGGTTGCGCTGCTCGTCGTCGGAATTCGGCCGCTGACGAAAATGGCTTGACTCATCGGACCCATATCTCCCATATTCATGGGTATGGGTACTCTGGGTGATGTGAAGACCACGATTGACGTGCATGACGAGCTGCTGAAGCGAGCTAAGCGGCACGCCAAGGAAACTGGCCAGACGCTGCGAGCCGTCATCGAAGAGGGCCTGCGCATGGTGCTGGAGAAACCCCCGCCGACCGGCTACAAGCTGCCTGACTTGAGCGTTGGGGATCCGAATGGGCCGAACCCGTTCGAGAAATTCACGTTCGCCGAGATGCTCGAAATGAGCGAACGGGAATGGCCGAAGCCGGAATGATTGCCGTCGACACGAACATCCTCGTGTACGCCCACCGCCGCAGCTCACCGTACTGGCATGAGGCGATGCGTCTCCTGGGAGAACTCGCCGGTGGGCCCGAGCGCTGGGCCATCCCGTGGCCCTGCTGTTACGAGTTCTTGGCCGTGACAACGAATCGTCGCGCCTGGGGAGACGGCGTAAGTACCACCGAACAGGCATGGCGCCAGCTCGAGGCGTGGACAGCGTCGCCGTCGTGCCGGCTGATCGGCGAGACCGCTGGCTTCATGGACACCTTGTCGGAGATCGTGAACGGCCTGAACGTTCGCGGCCCCAAGATCCACGACGCCAAGATCGCAGCGATCTGCCTGGCCAATGGTGTCGACGTCTTGCTGACCAACGATCGTGACTTCGCGATGTTCCCCCAGCTCGTGACGAGGAACCCGTTCGTTGGGTGAGCAGTTTCGAACCAGCGGGCGCTAGAGCAACCCGAGTGCGGGTACCTCGAGGTGCTTGCGGAGCTGGGAGAGAAACCGACCGCTTGTGCCTCCGTCGATGAGCCGGTGGTCGAACGTGGCCGAGATGGTCATGACTGGCACTTCGACGGGGTTGCCGCTGTTCAGCCGTACCTGCGGCCGGGCGGCTCCGAACGCCACGATGGTGCTGGTGCCGACGGGCAGCATCGGTGTGCCGGCCTCGATGCCGACCGCGCCGACGTTGTTGACGGTGCATGTCGGGTCGGCTAGCTCATCAGGGGAGATCGTGCGTTCTCGGGCCGCGACAGCCAGGCGATCAATCTCTTGCGCCAGCGATGCCGCCGAGTGCAGGTCGGCGTCGCGCACGACCGGCACCAGCAAGCCGCTCGGCGTGTCGACGGCGACGCCGATGTCGTACCGGTCGAAGAACACGGCTTCATTGCCGTCGAGGCGGGCGTTGATGACCGGATGGTCCCGCAGCACCGGAATGAGCAGCGTTACGAACACCGCGTCGAGCGGCACCGGCGATTCCAGGCGATCGCGCAGGGCGGCCCGGGTTGCCAGCAGGCCGCTGGCATCGACATCCACCATTGCCGTGAACTGTGGAATGGTCCGCGCCGACTCAGTCAGGTGTGCCGCGATGGAACGCCGCGTCGCACTCAGTCGTTCGCGGTGCTCGCGTGCAGCGCTGGGCTGAGCTCCTGAGGGGCCGTCCGCGACAGCCGACAGATCGGCGAGTGTGACGGCGCCGTCGGGGCCGCTCCCGCGCACTTGGGCGAGATCGATGCCTGCATCGCGAGCCGCTTTGCGCACCTTGGGCATGGCTCGCACCGTCCCGCTAGCGCAGCTTGACCCTATATCGGGAGCGGAATCCGGCCGGAGTGCTGTCACGGCCGTCGAGCGAGCCTCGATTGCCTGCAGGACATCGGCGCGGGTCACACGTCCACCGTTGCCGCTGCCGGCGATCGACGCGAGATCCACGTCATTGTCGGCAGCGAGGCGTCGTACCAACGGAGACGAGATGACGCTCGCGCCAGTCGCTGCTCCCGCTGTTGAAACCTGCGTGACGGCATCCTGGCGCGCCGCATCGGGAGCGACGGATGCTGCGGCGACTCCTTCCACAACGGCCGCGGCAGTGCCCCCGTTCGTGCCTGCTCTCATCTGCGCTGGCGGCGACTCACCCGCCGCGCCAATGGCGAAGAGCGGCTCGCCAACGGCGACGACATCGCCGGGTTCGCCAGCAAGCGCGAGCACCGTGCCGCGAAACGGGCTGGACAACTCGACCACCGACTTGTCGGTCTCCACCGAACAGACCAACTGGTCGAGCTCGATCTGGTCGCCCTCTGCCACGTACCACTCGACGATCTCGGCCTCGACCATCGCGTCGCCGATCTTGGGCAGCAGGAAGATCTCAGCCACGGCGCGGCCTGTTCACCCAGCCATCGCCCGGCGTACGCCCGCGGCGATGCGCTCTGCGGTGATCGTCGAGTATTTCTCGAGCTGGGTCGGCCCCCAGAACACATCCATGTGGGCCACCCGCACCGGCGGGCTCTCCAAGGAGTAGGCAGCCTGTTCGGCGACAGTCGCCAGAATCTCGGCACCCACGCCGCCGCTCGTATGGTCCTCATGGGCTACTACGAGGCGTCCGGTCTTGGCCACGCTGTCGAGCACCATCTCGGTGTCCCACGGGTACAGCGTGCGCAGGTCGATGACCTCAACCGAAACGCCTTCGGCGTCGAGCGCAGCAGCGGCATTCTGGGCTTCATGCTGCGGCGGACCGAATGTCACGACCGTTACGTCGGTGCCCTCGCAGCGCATCGCCGCTCGTCCGAACGGGATCGAGTACGGCGCCACCGGCACGTTGTCGGACAACCCTCGATACAGCGCGATCGGCTCGAAGAACATGACCGGGTCGGGGCTGGACAGCGCCGTCTCCAGCAGACCCTTCGCGTCGTACGGCGTCGACGGGTACACCACCACCAGACCGGGAGCGTGAGTGAAGTAGCTCTCAGGCGAGTCGGTGTGGAACTCGTAGGCCCCGGTATTGGTGCCCACCGGCATGCGGATGACGATCGGGGCAGTCATGTGGCCCCGGTAGCGCCAGCGAAGACGTCCGACATGGCCGATGACCTGGTCGAATGCCGGGTATACGAAACCGGCGAACTCCATCTCGGCGACCGGGCGGAACCCGCCCATCGCCATGCCGACCGACGTGCCCACAATGCCGGTCTCGCACAGCGGCGTGTCGACTACTCGCCGGTCGCCGAAGCGCTCCGCCATGTGCTCGGTCACGCGGAACACGCCGCCTTCGAGGCCGACGTCCTCTCCGAGCGCAATGAGCGTGTCATCTCGTTCGAATGCGTCGATGAGCGTCATGTTGAGCGCTTCGGTCAGGTCGACTCGCCGCGTGGGCCCCGACGGTTCAGGCTCGGGTCCGATCTCCCAGATCTCCTCGGGCGCAAACTCCGTCCTGGGCTCACCCACGTCGTCCTGTTCGCGATGAAGCTGCGCGACAAGCTGCTGAGGGGCCCGGGCAAAGAGGTGCCGTGGCGAGTAGTCCCGGCCGACGCCCGGACGCGCCTCGAGCTCATCGATGATCGATTCGAGCTGCGACCCGAGGTCGGCGCTCATTTGCTCTTCGGTCTCGCTGCGCCAGAGGCCCTTGTGCTCGAGGAAGCTGCGCATCCGGCGGACGGGGTCGCGCTCGCGCCACACCGCCTCGTCGTCGGGCGTCCGGTACACCGGTGTGCCGTCGTAGGTGGAATGGGGGGCGTACCGGTAGGTGTTCATCTCTATGAGCGTGGGACCCGCGCCTGTTGCGGCGCGCGCACGTGCCTCGACCACGGCCTGGTACATGGCCAGCGGGTCCATGCCATCCACCCGCACCCCGGCAAAGCCATAGGCCTGTGCTTTGTGAGCGAGCGTTTCCGCTGCGGTCTGCTTGTCGAGCGGTGTCGACTGCGCCACCTGGTTGTTCTGGCACAGGAAGATCGTGGGCGTCTTCCACACGCCGGCGAAGTTCATGGCGGCGTTGAAATCCGACTCGGAGGTGGCGCCGTCGCCGAAAACGGCCAACGTCACGGTGTCGTCGCCGCGCAGACTGCACGCATACCCGAACCCGACGGCGTGCGGCAGATGCGTTCCGATAGTGGCGTTGAGGCGTGTGATCCGGTCGCCGTGCACGTCCCAGATGTCGTCGTCGTCGGGAATGCCCAGCCAGAAACCCACGGCGCTGCGCAGGTCCATGTTGCGACCGATCCACAGCGGCAGCTCGCGGTAGGCGGTGAAGATCCAATCGGTGGGGCGCAGCGCCAGCGCAGCCCCGGCGGCTGCCTCCTGACCGCTCGATTGGTAGTACGCCGGGATGCGACCTTGGCGCTGCAGGTTCAGCAGCTTCTCGTCCACGATTCGCGCTGTGAGCACCTTGCGCAACAGATCGACGAGCTGATCGTCGCTGAGATCGGGTGCGACATCGACGAGTTCGCCGTCGGGGTCGAGAATCTGATGCACGCTCACTCCTTCACCTCAGCCGTGTCGCGGGCCTCCGCGAGCGTGACACACTCTGAATGTGAATCACAGGGCAATCATCGATTCGACGAGTGAATCATTGATCATTGCGCCACTGTGCCAAGAAATCAACTGTGACGCCGTCGTCCGGTGCCATTTCGTTCCGCCGCGTTGCGACTGGTACGGTCACGCATCATGACAGCGGCAGACCCGTTCTCGGTCGCCGGCCGTCGCATCGTGATCGTCGGCGGCACTGCCGGCATCGGCTGGGCGGTGGCAGTGCACTTGACCAATGCCGGTGCTTCAGTCGTCATCACCGGCCGGCGCGACGCATCGGGACCTGCGATGCAAGCCGGCATGACATTCGTCCCCATGGACGTCGCCAGTGTTCCCTCGGTGAGAGACGGGTTCGCGGCCATTGCGGAGCAGGTCGCCCACATCGACTGTCTCGTGCTGAACGCCGGCATCGACGTCCACCACGGCGAGATCGACGATCTCGATCTCGCCGTGTTCGAACAGGTTTTCGATGTCAACACGCTCGGTCTCGCGAGAGCACTTGCCTGCGGCATCGGTTTGATGCGGGCGGGCGGGTCGGTCATCGTCACCAGCTCGCCTGCAGGCTCAGTCACCACACCGGGCATGGCGGCGTACTCCGCTTCCAAAGCCGCGCTGGACATGCTGGTGAGGACTTGGGCACTCGAGCTCGGTCAGCGGCAGATCCGCGTCAATGCAGTGCTGCCCGGCCTTGTCGAGAGCGAGATGGACGCCGGTTCTACCGGCGAGTTGGAGGTCATCCGCCGGATGACCGCCAATGGCGTCCACCGATCGGCGGCAGACATGGGCCCGGTGTTCCAATTCCTTGCCAGCGCGGCCAGTGCGCCGCTGACCGGTTCGCTCGTCGGAGCTCATGACGGCATCGGTGTGGGTTACAGCGCAGAGGTCATGGCACACCTCGCAGCAGATCCTCCCGATGCCGGAACCCGCTCATGAACAAGCCGGCGGCGCTCGACGACATCGACCGCTCGCTGATCAGTGCCTTGGTCGCTGACGGCCGAGCCACCTACGCCACGCTCGCGCCTGCCGTCGGACTGTCGCAGGCGGCGGTGCGGGCCCGCGTCCAGCGATTGCTGGACGAGCGCCTGGTCATCGTGACCGGCCGCGTCGATCCGGCGAGCCTCGGGCTGGGGGTGTTTGCGTTCGCGTTTCTGGAAGTCGACAGCGAAGTCGACAAGACAGCGGCTCGCATCGCCGAGATCGACGAGGCGGTCTTTGCAGCGATCAGCTCAGGGCGTTTCGACCTGCTGGTCGAACTGCGCTGCGCCGACGACCGTGGCCTCACTGAGACACTCGACCGTGTCCGCGGCATCGCCGGTGTGCGCCGGCTCCAGTCGGCGACGGTGCTGCATTACGAGAAGCAGGACTGGACGGGCATCGGCAACCGAAATGCTGTTCGCCGCACGAACCCCGCAGTGCGAACCGGCAGCGACCTCGACGACATCGACCGCGCACTGCTTCGCGAGCTGATCGCTGACGGACGCGCCACCTACGCGGCGCTGGCACCGACTGTCGGACTGTCGCAGGCGGCCGTGCGCGAGCGCGTCATCGACCTCATCGGCGGCAATGTGATCAGGATCGAGGCGCACCCGGTGCCTGAGGCCATGGGCATCGGCGGGTTCTCCGGCATTGCCGTGAAGGCGGTGGGACCGGTAGGTCCAGCGGCCGAAGCCGTGGCCGAACTCGCCGAATCGACGGTGGTCGCACGCACGCTGGGCCGGTTCGATGTGCTCGCCGAGCTCTGGTACGACGGCCATGACCATCTCGCTGAGGTACTGGACCGCTTGCGGGCGGTGGACGGCATCGGCTCGGTCGACACCATGCCGTACTTGCGGATCGCCAAGGAGCAGTTCGGACCCGGTTCGCTGTCGTAGAGCCGCCAAATCGTCGATCGACTCAGGATTCTGCGGCGGATTGACAACATGACAAGTGATTCACTTGTCTGATGGGCATATCGCAATTAGTGTCGCATCATTCGAGTCACGGCAGCTCGGGCAGGTGCTCGAGAATCGTGGAGGGGGCTGCTCACATGACTGACCGTTCGAAGCGTTTCGTACGCTTGCTGGCGCTGCTGTTCGCTTTCGCGTTGCTCGCTTCGGCCTGCGGAGACGACGGCGACGCCGATGACGCAGATGCGGGGGCACCCGCCACGGAGGCGCCTGCTGATGACATGGCCGACGAGCCGGCGGACGACATGGCCGACGATGAGATGTCTGACGACATGGCCGAGGACGACATGTCCGACGACATGGCTGACGACGAGATGTCAGATGACATGGATCACATGGCGGACGATTCGCTGCCCACGGTCAAGGTCGGTCTCATCGCACAGGACGAGGAGCTGCTTGCGTTCCCCGAGGTCCGTTCTGCCAGCCAAGCCTTCGTCGACTACTTCAACACAGAGCTCGGCGGTGCCGGAGGGCATCCGATGGAACTGGTGGTCTGCGGTGCTGGCGACGCCCCCGAATCGCATGTCGCATGCGCCCAGGAGTTCATCAACGCCGACGACATCCACTTGGTCGTGGCCGCAGGCTTCCTTGCGAACTCCGCAGCCGCCGCCTCGCTGTTGGCCGAGGCCGGCGTGCCCACGCTGACGCTCGGCAACGACTTCGTCGACTATCTGATCCCGGGCGTCTACACGCTCGACCCGGGATTGCCGGGCTTGGCGCAGGTGTTCTTCGTGTATGCGACCACCGTCCGCGGCGATGTCTCCGCGACGCTGTTCATCGCCGACGATCCCGCATTCGAGCCATTCGTCCCCGCATTGCAGGCGATTGCGGAGTCGAACGGCATGATCATCAACGAGGTCGTGCCCCTGGGCTTCGAGCCTGACCTGACCGGGCCGGTCAGCGCCGCAAATCTCGACAACGATGCATGGCTGTTCGTCTTGGCGGACGGTGCGCAGTGCGGTGCATCCGCGGCAGCCGTCGACACCGTCGGCTACACCGGGAGCACCTACGCGAACGACTTGTGCATGGCGCAGGGCGTGATCGAGTCGGGAGCGCTCGACGGCTGGGCGGGCCCCGTGGTGTCCGCCGCGCCGACAGTCGACGGCGGGGAGGAGGTCGATCTGATCGTCCGCATCCTCGACACGTACGGCGATGACGACTCCCAGACTGCGGGCCTCGCTGGCTGGGCCATCGCCAACATGTATGCAGCACGTGACGTGCTGACCGCGGCAGGACTGGCGGATGCCACTCGCGGCTCTGTGATGGAGGCGCTGTCGACCTACTCGAGCACAGAGATCCCGGGCTTCCCCGACGTGTCCTGCCCTGGACCGTCGGTGTGGACCGGCGCGTGCAACCAGTCGCCGCTCATGGTGGTGGTCGAGGGCGGGCAGCTGACCAGCCCCGACGGCTTCGTCCTGCTCGACTTCAGCGAGCTGGACTTCCTGCTCGGCGGCTGAGCTCACGCCCAACACACCCGCGTGCACCATGGGTGCGCACTCTGGAGGGGTCCTGAACAGCCTGGATGGCAGCCTGTTCGGGACCTCTTCGCGTAGGTTCCTGCAGGGGCTGCGGCCCCGGCGGGCAGCAGTGCGCTGGGGTGGCGGCAGGCAAGCTGCCGGGGGAGAGACGATTGCGTAATCGACCGCTCGCCGAGCAGATCGCACTCGCGGTGCTCGCAGTGGTCGGTGCTGCGTGGGCAGTCGCCGCACTCATCGACACTCCGGTCTTCTTCCAGCCGGTGCTGTTCGGCCTCGGTACTGGGGCGATTGTGGCTGCGCTCGCTCTGGGTCTGGTGGTGGCGTACCGGGCATCGGGTGTCATCAACTTCGGTCACGGGGCAATCGCCACCTATGTGACCTACGTCTACGTGTCGCTCACCGACACGGGCGACTACCCGATTCCTCCGCTGCCGAACCCGCTCGCGCCGATCGAGGGCATCGGGGGCATCGAACTCGTCGACTTCCCGACCATGGTCGGGATGGGCGGCCCGATGCATCCGGCGCTCGCCATGACCGTCGCGTTGTCTACTGCCGCGGTGCTCGGGTTGATCGCCCACTACGCGATCTTCCGTCCGCTGCGCTATGCCCCCGTCCTGGCCAAGGTGGTGGCCTCGGTGGGCATCATGCTCTTTCTGCAGGCTGCCGTCGTGCTGCGCTTCGGCTCGCGTGCGAAGAGCGCAGACCCGATCTTCCCGAACGATCCGGTCGACTTCCTGGGGGTGCGCGTCGGCCAGGACCGGTTCTGGCTGCTGGGCACCGTCGCGGTGGGAACGCTCGCGCTGTGGCTGCTGTTCCGCTACACGCGGTTCGGCATTGCGACCCGAGCATCGGCTGAGAACGAGCGCTTCTCGACCTTGCTCGGATTCAACGCCGACTTCCAGGCGGGCGTGAGCTGGGTGCTGGCGTCAGTGCTGGCTGGGCTGGTCGGCATCCTGGTGGCGCCCATCACCGGCGTGACGCCCAACCTGTTCACGGTGCTGCTGATCTCGTCGCTGGGCGCAGCATTGCTGGGCCGCATGTCGTCGTTCGTGATTGCCGCAGCCGCGGGACTGATGCTCGGGGTTCTCGACCAAGAGCTTTTCCGGCTGGAGTTCGAGTTCGCCTGGATACCCGACATCGGCATCCGCCGCGCGCTGCCGTTTGTCGTGATTGCGCTGGCCATGGTCGTACGTGGCGAGACGCTGCCTTCCCGCGGCGCCGTACAGGCAGAGCGATTGCCGGAGGCGTACGCGCCGCCGATCACGCGGGGCCGCATGGTCGGCTACGGATTGCTGGCCGCGATCGCTTTCTGGGTGACGGTGTTCGCACCGTTCCAATTCCGTTCTGGCATGCAGAACACGCTGATCGGCGTGATCCTGGCGCTGTCACTGGTGGTAGTGACCGGGTACGTCGGGCAGATCTCGCTGATGCAGATGGCACTCGCCGGGGTCGCTGCCTTTGCCGTCGGATCGTTTGGCACGTCGGCCGGGTTGCCGATGCTGCTCACGCTGCCGCTCGCGGTCTTGAGCGGACTCGGGTTCGGCTTGATCGCCGCGCTGCCCTCGCTGCGGACGAGAGGTGCGAGCCTGGCGATTATCACGTTGGCGAGCGGTCTCGCCATCGAGGAGATCTTCTTCCAGCGCTCGGGATGGTTCGGGCTGGGGCGTACAACCAAGGAGGCGCCGACGCCTGAGATAGCGGGCATTGAGTTCGGGACTACCAGCGAGTTCGTCTGGGGCGACGGGAAGATCCCGACGGGGGTGTTTGGCTTGTTCCTGCTGGCGCTGGCGATCGGGTGCTGCGTCTCGGTCATGCGGCTCAGACGGTCCCGCCTCGGCGAGCAGATGCTGGCGGTACGCGCCAATGAGCGCGCCGCGGCGGCTGCCGGCGTCAACGTGGCAGCGATCAAGCTGTCGGCGTTCGGCATAGCGAGCTTCTTCGCTGCGCTCGGGGGAGCCTTGACCGCCTACAAGCTCGGCACCTATGCGCAAGACTCGTTTGGCATCTTCGTCTCGCTGTCGGTGCTGGCTTTCGCCTATCTGGGCGGCATCTCCACGGTGGGCGGCGCCATCATGGCCGGGACGCTCTTCGCCGAGGGCATCGGCATTGTTGTCACCAACGAGTGGTTCATCGACGTTGGGCCGTACACGGCCTATGTCGCAGGCTTCTTCCTGATCGCGACCGCCGTGTACAACAACGAGGGCATCGACGGCTTCCAGCGGCGGCAACTCGTCGCCCTGTGGAACCGGCTGAGGGGGCGGCGAAGATCGGCACCAGACAAGCCGCCGGCCGGCGTGGGAGCCAGCAATGAGTAACCCATCGGCGCCGGACGCGGTGCTGCGAACGGAGCATCTCGTGGTGCAGTTCGGCGGGCTGCGGGCAGTCAATGACGTCTCGCTGGAGTGCAGCCGCGGGCAGCTCACCGGGCTCATCGGCCCCAACGGCGCCGGCAAGACCACGTTCATCGACGCAGTCACGGGCTTCCTGCCCGACAATGCGAGCGGCTCGGTCGCCCTGGAGGGCGTCGAGGTCTTCGGCAGATCGCCGCACCGGCTGTCCCATGATGGGCTGACACGCACGTGGCAAACGCTGGAACTGTTCGACGACATTTCCGTGCGCTCGAATCTCGAGATTGCCCGTGAACGGCTCAGCCTCGTCGGCGCGCTGGCTGACTTTTTCCGGCCCCGGCGCCGGGATGCGCGTGTCGACGAGATCCTCGAACTCCTGGGGTTGGAAGATTTCGCAGCCCACGAGCCGAGGGAGCTGTCGCAAGGACAGCGCAAGCTGGTGGGAGTGGGGCGGGCGCTGGCCTCGGCATCCAGCAAGATCCTCCTGCTCGACGAGCCCGCTGCCGGCCTCGACAAGTCGGAGACGGCATGGTTCGGCGAGCAGCTACGGGGGCTGGTCGACGAGGGCCACACGCTGCTGCTGGTGGACCACGACATGGGCCTGGTGCTCAACGTGTGCGACCAGATTCACATGCTGGTCTTCGGCGAGTTGGTTGCGTCGGGCTCGCCCGCCGAGATGCGCAGCGACCCCAAGGTCATCGCCGCCTATCTGGGCCACAGCGGCGGTTCGGCATGACCGAGCGTCTGCTGGACATCTCCGGGCTGCACACCGGCTACGACGGCGTGGCAGTCGTGCGTGACCTCGATCTCCACGTCAATCCAGGGGAAGTGGTGGCCCTGCTGGGACCGAACGGGGCCGGCAAGACCACGACGCTCATGACCATCTCGGGCCTGGTGCAGATTCTGGACGGGAGCGTGAGCGTCATGGGGCGTCCGGTGCCGAAGCTGCGCCAGGCGCAGAAGGTGGCGCGCTGGGGCGTGACCCATGTTCCCGAGAACCGCGGCGTGCTGTTCCAGTTGACCGTTCGCGAGAATCTGCTGCTGGCCAAGACCCGGGGCCGAGTGGATCTCGACCGAGCCGTCGAGTTCTTTCCGGCGCTGGGGCCGCTGATGAGCCGCCGCGGCGGGCTGCTCAGCGGCGGGGAGCAGCAGATGCTGGCGCTCGGCCGGGCCATCGTGGCTGAGCCGAAACTGCTGATGGTCGACGAGATGAGCTTGGGTCTCGCGCCGGTGATCTATGAGGAGCTCATGCCGGTGGTGCGCCGCATCGCCGACGAGACCGGCGCCGGGGTCCTCCTGGTCGAACAGCATGTCGACTTGGCTCTTGAGGTTTCCGACCGTGGCTACGTGCTGAACCACGGCGACCTCGTGATGTCGGGTCCTGCGGCTGAGCTGTTGGCCAACCGCGCCTTGCTGGACGCCAGCTACCTCGGCGTGGAGTCGCTCGAGTAGCCCCCGAGTGGTCGCCTACTCCGCCAGCAGGCACAGAATCTCGTACATCAATGTGGCCCCGACCAGCGCTGTGTTGCCGCTGGGATCGAATGGCGGTGCCACCTCGACGACGTCGCCTCCCACCAGGTTCAGGCCGCGCAGGCCCCGCAGCAACGCCAGCGCCTCGCGAGTGGTGATGCCGCCCATCTCAGGTGTGCCGGTGCCCGGTGCATAGACCGGATCCAGCCCGTCGACGTCGAAGCTGATGTAGGTGAGTCCATCACCGACCACACGGCGGGCTTCGGCTACCGCCGCATCGACACCGAGTTCGGTGAACTCCTCGATGAACATCACCCGCATGCCGGCGCGCTCCGAATACTCCCAGCCGTCCGCCCAGTTCTGAGCGCCTCGGATGCCGATCTGGATGGTCCGACTCGGGTCCAGCAGCCCCTCGTCGCAGGCCAGCCGGAACGGTGAGCCGTGGTGGAATTTCTCGCCTCGAAAAGCGCTCCAGGTGTCGGTGTGCGCATCGATGTGGACCATGCCGATGGGCGCGTCTGGCGAGGCCAGGGCACGGAAGATCGGGTAGGTGATGGAATGGTCTCCGCCGGCAGCCAGAGGCGTCGCCCCGGCGGCAACGATGCGCCGCACGAAGGCCTCGATGTCGTCCACTACGGCAGCGTTGTCGTAGACGCGGTCGAAGCGCACATCGCCCACGTCGGCGACGGCGCACAGCTCATAGGGGTTGACACCGGTCGCGTGGTTGATGGCGCGCATCAGAGACGACTGGTTGCGAATCTCGCGCGGCCCGTGGCGCGCGCCGGGCCGGTTGGTGACACCGCCGTCGTAGGGCACGCCGTACAGCGCGATGTCGACACCGTCGAGATCGGGCCGGTACGGCGCACGCATGAATGTGGCGATCTCCTGATAGCGCGGCTCGTACATGGGATCGTCGCCGCTGTCGGCACCCCTCGGCGCCGGCTCGTGCTCGCTCATCGGCTCATCGCGAACGTCGTGAGTTCGTCGGTGTCGAGCGGTCCTGCCCCGAGATGGCAGCGCTGCGTGTCAGCGAGCTCGAATATCGAGGTTGCGACAGTGATCTCGTCATTCGGTCCCGCGCCGGCGCGTGACCGGCAGACGGGTTTGGTCTCGTACATGGCAGCAATCTCCCTCAGGCTCATGTCGGGCCTCACGGTGGCCTCGAGCTGGTTCAGCCGGTCGATCGACGAATCGAGTCGCGGGTAGTGATATCTCGGCGATGCCCGGAATGGATGGTTGGTGTGGATCGCCCGGCTGCCGTCGTGGGAGATCTCCACCTCATCTGCCGACACTTCCACGGCCACGGAACGATCGCGGGTGCCCAGCACCCAGCTGTTGCCACTCGCCAACGGCGTAGCCCGCAACCAGCGCAGCGCTTCGTCGATGGATCGGCACCGCAACAACGTCGGTATCACAAAGCCGCTCGACACTCCGCCAGATTGGTGAGCGAGCTGGCTCAGCGTCGTGATGCACACTGCGACACCCGAGGAGTTGACGCCGTTGTAGGCAAGAAGGCCCGCGCCCGACGGCGCCAGGATCTCCAGCCCGTCCGGTTCGAGATAGCGCAGCATCACCTGGCCGCTGTCGAAGTGCCGGTACAGGTCTTGAGTCTGGGCGACGAAGCCCTGGGACCCATCATTGACCGCCATGGCCGAGCAGGCCTCGTGGCTGCGCAGCTCACCGGTGATCTCGTCGAGGTACCACCAGCACTCGTCGATGAGCTGCCACGCGAAAACGGTCTCGAGCGGCTGCGATGCACCCTCGGCGATGCCGACCACCTCGTCGTGCAGTTCGGGCGTGAAGCGCTCGACTGGCTCGCGCAGACCGCTGTCGGCGAAGATCTTCCTGACGAATGCGCGCGGATCGATACGCGGAGCCAACGCCTCATACCAACCGGCGAGCACGTCGGCGATGGCGCCACGCAGCTCTTCGCCGTGCTGGCGGCCACGCGCACGTCCCGTACCGCTCAGGGTCAACTCGCTGATCATCATCGCTCCCACAACCGGATTCCCATAGGACGGTCGGGAGCGAACGAGACGGCGAACTCCCGCCCCCAAGGAGGCGTGGGATCCGTCATTTCGTGACGGAACCTGGCACGAAATCGCTCGATGGCCTCGGTCGCTTCCAGCAGCGCGAAATGGCGGCCGACGCAGAACTTCGGCCCGGTCAAGAACGGGAAGTAGGCACGCCGCTCGAGGTGCAGCGGGCTGTCGTCGGCCCAGCGCTGGGGAAGGAACTCCCCGGGTCGTTCGAAGTACTTCGCATCGCGGTAGATGACGTACTCGGGCACCAGTACTTCCCAGCCGGCGGGCAGCAGCACCCCCCGGGCCTCGGGCGTGCCGTGGTCGCAGTCGACAACGAGATCCTTGATGATGGCCCGGTTCGTCACATGCACCGGCGGGTACAGGCGGAGCGTCTCGTCGACGACGAATCGGGCTGCAGCGCCGGCGTGCTGGGGGTGGCGACCGAGCAGGTCGATGGCGAAGCAGATCGTGTTGGTGACCGTTTCGTGTCCCGCGAGGATCAGCGTCACTGCTTCGTCTCGCACCCCGCGGCGGTCCAGCCGGGCGTCGGGCTCGTCCACCGCCGCCAGCAGGAGCCCGGCCATGTCACCGCCCGGATCGCCGGGTGGACGGGCGTCGAGCACGCCGCCGATGTAGCCGTCGAGTGCAGCCATGGCGGCGTCGAATGAGGCAGGCCTGGCGTCGATGTCTGCATTGGCCGGATCGGACTCGGCCCATGCATGGATCTCGGCAACTGCCGTGGCGATGACCTCCATGGCCTCTTCGGTGAGATCGTCGCTGAACAGCAGGTCGGCAACCACGCGCAGGGTGAGCCGCTTCACGAGGTCGTGCAGTTCGACAGGCTCGCCGGTGGGCCAGAGGCTGAGCTCGGAATCGATGATCTGGCACATGCGCGTGTGCAGCCGACGCACGGTCCGGGCGCCGAGCGGGCGGGCGATGCGCTTTCGTCGGGCCAGCCACAGATCCCAGTCGTAGTTCGTGATCAGACCAGTCCCCATCACGTGCGCAAGGCGTTCGAAGACCAGGGGCCGCCCAACATGCTCGAGGCGATCCACGAACACGGCGGCGATCACGCCGAGGTCGAAGACCACCGCGGTGCGCACCCCGCCGAGGTCGATCGGCACGATGCTGCCGTGACTGCGCAGGTCGCGCAGGTACTCGAACGGCGCGGCCGCGTACTGCTCGAACTGGTCGCCGGCCGGGCCGGCCAGTTGCGCCACCGAGACAGGTGCTGTGTTCACGGCGCCCCGAACGCTCTGCTCTCGCTGTTAGGCGACGGCGGCGTCCGCTGCTGGGTGTTCGCGATCAGCTCCAGCGGGTCGTAGGCCCGCGGCGTGAGCGAGCCGTGCGGCGGGCGCTCGACGGGTCGTGGGTGGTTGAGCCAGTCGTCGATATCGATGACGTCGGGCGGCTCGTAGTCAGCCGGGAACCCGAGTGCGTCGAATCCGAATTCGGTTGCCAGCTCGATGCTGTACGCGTCGAGTGCCGCTGCGTTGACGTAGTTGAGGTGCCCTTCGCGTTCGCAGTACGAGTACCCCCCGGTCAGGTCCGGCTCGGGGCTCTCGATCAGCGCTCGGAATCGATGCCAGCGCTCGGGGTGGTTCTGTTCATCGCGTACGTGGTTGGCGATCAGATCCGCGGCTGCGCTCAGCCCCCAGTAGCCCCCGGCAGCGAGGTTTGCGGGACCCAGCACGCACAGGTGTGGGTAGCGGCGATGGAACATCCACAAGAACAGGTCGTTGTCGGCGTCGGTGGACGAGATGCGGCAGTGCTCGGTGTTGATGAACGGCATCTCATCGCGATAGCCGGTGGCCCACAGGATGAGGTCCACTTCGTCGCTGCTGCCGTCGACGAAGTGGACTCGGCGCCCGTCGAAGCGGGCGATTTCGGGGCGCCAGATGAGGTCTCCGTGAGAGAGGTGATGCAGCACCTGGTCGTTCAGGATGGGATGGTGCGTCAGCGGAGGATGGTCGGGTGCGCCGAAGCCGGTGCGGGTCACGTCGCCGACGTGCAGCGCCAGGAACTCGGCCAGCCGCTCCTGGCTGGACACGGTGTTGATGCCGAAGTGGTCGAGCGGGACGCCGCCGATGAGCTTGGGGAAGAACCAGTAGCCGCGGCGCACCGAGATGACGGCGCGTTCGGCCGCCACTGCTGCATCCACGGCAATGTCGACGCCCGAGTTGCCGGCGCCCACGACGAGCACCCGCTGGTCGCGCAGCTCGTCGACGCGCTTGTACGTCTGGCTGTGCCGGGTCTCGCCGGCGAAGCTTCCGGGATACGAGGGGATCCGTGGCACCCGCTGGAATCCGGGGCACGCCACAACGCCCCGGTAGCGGCGCCGACGCCCGTCGGTGAGGGCGACTTCCCAGCGCTCGTCAGGTGCATCCCCGACCGGCAGCGCCATTTCGACCCTGGTGTCGAACTCGTAGTGCCTGCCGAGGTCGTGGTGTGCTGCGTAGGCCCGGATGTAGTCACGGATCTCCCACCACCGCGGGTAGTCGGGGTAGTGGTCGGGCATGGGCAGGTCAGCCCAGCCGGAGCGCGAGGCCGAAGAGATGAAGTGGGCGGTTTCGTAGATCGCCGAGCCGGGATTGTCGAAGTTCCACATGCCTCCCGGTTGACGATCAGCTTCGACTGCGTCGAACGCAACCCCGGCGGTACGGAGAGCCAGCGCGACAGAGAGACCGGACGGTCCCGCTCCGACCACGAGCCACCGCTCGCCGCGGTCCTCGATTTCCGCTTCGGCTGCCACTGACCATACGCTAGCGTATGGTCAGCAGGTGGTTCCGTTCTTCGATGCACCTGATGTGGACCGGCGGGGAGTGCCATGACCGACAGCGTCTTCGACGATCACGATGCCGTGGGCCTCGCGGAGCTTGTCCGTTCGGGCGACATCACCCCGACTGAGTTGCTGGACGAGGCGATCGAGCGAGTCGATGCCGTGGACCGTCAGTTCGGAGTGCTCGCTGATCGCTATGAGGATTTCGCCCGTCGACAGATCGCCAGCGGCCTTCCTGACGGGCCGTTGACCGGTGTGCCGTTCGTGCGCAAGGACTGCGCGTGCGAGATCGCTGGGCTGTCTGCAACCGAAGGCCTGCACCTGCTGGTCGATCATGTCGCAGACACGACATCGGTGCTGGCTCAGCGGTTCATGGACGCCGGACTGGTGGTGCTCGGCGCAACGGCAGTGCCTCCGCTGTCGGTGTCGATCGACACGGACCGCTCGCGCACCGGTGCCTGTCGCAACCCTTGGGATTCCCGCCTGACCCCGGGCGGTTCGTCGGCCGGCGCTGCAGTGATAGTCAGCACCGCTGCCTTGCCCGCTGCGCATGGCAACGACGGCGGCGGATCACTGCGAATTCCCGCAGCATGGTGTGGAGCATTCACGGTGAAGCCGTCACGCGGACGAGTGCCGAACGGGCCGGTGTACACCGAATTCTGGATGGGCTTCTCAGCAGATGGCGTTATCACCCGGAGCGTGCGGGACTCGGCAGTGCTTCTCGATGCCATCGCAGGCCCCGAGACGGGAAGCCGGTACGTGGCCCCCTCGCCCCAGGTGCCCTATTCGGTGGGTATGCGTCAACCTGCGCGTCCGATGCGCATTGCCATGCTTGAGCAGACCCATGCGGGAAGCGACTTCGATCCGGAGTACCTGGCAGCGACCCATCGCACTGCGGAGCTGCTGACCTCGCTCGGTCACCTCGTCGAGTCGGCGCCGTCGCCTGCGTTCGACATCGAAGTGCTCTCCAGGGTGCTCTTTGCGACCGTTTCCGTTGATGTCGCACGTTTCTTCGATGGCCTCGGCGAAGGCAGGGGCCGGCCGGTGGACGATGACGAGCTGGAAGTTCTGCTGGCCGCCATGAGAACGCAGGGGCAGGCAGTCACCGGTGCCGACTATGCGCGGGCGAATGACGTCAGCATGGGGGTGGCGTACGCATGGGATGAGTACATGCAGCGCTACGACCTGGTGCTCTCGCCGACGATGACGGGGCCCCCGCCTCCGATCGGCGAGATCTACCGGCACGAGAACGATGTTGAGGCGTATCGCCGCGATCTGACGGAGTACCTGAACATGACCATGGTGCAGAACGTCACCGGCCAGCCGGCGATGAGCGTGCCCCTGTGGTGGTCCGAATCGGGTTTGCCGATCGGCATGATGTTCACGGCCCGCTACGGCGACGAGTCGGCGCTGTTCTCGCTGGGTGCCCAACTCGAGGAGGCGCAGCCGTGGCGGGCGGTGCGGCCGCCCGTTGCGTTGATGTGAGCCAGACGCTCACCGTTGCAGAGATCCAATGACGTACGGCGACGGCGCCACACGGGAGTGACCATGTTCATGCTGGAGGGCAAGTCGGCCATCGTCACCGGTGGCGCATCGGGAATCGGTGAGGCCACCGTCCGCCGGCTGGCGGCTGCCGGCGCCACGTGCATCATCGGCGACATCACCGATGCAGCCGAGTTGGCGACCGAAGTTGGCGGCGAGGCCCACCATTGCGATGTCACTGATGCGGATGCGGTGCAGGGGTTGGTGGATGCCACGGTCGATCGGTTTGGCCGACTCGACATCATGGTCAACAACGCAGGCGTCCTCGGCCCGGGCCGCGGTGTGCTGGCCGATGACCCAGCCGCGGGACGCGCCGCGCTGGAGGTCAATCTTGGCGGTGTCCTTAACGGGGTCCGTGCGGCTGGGTCGGTGATGGAACCCGGTTCGGTGATCGTGAACACTGCCTCGATGGCCGGGGTTGTGGGCTTTCCCGGCATCGGTTGGTACGGCATGGCCAAGTGGGGCGTCGTTGGGCTTACCAAGCACGCCGCCGTCGAGTTCGGACCGCGGGGAATCCGTGTGAATTGCGTCTGCCCGACCGGGGTGGACACGCCCATGGTCGGGGTCGAGGCCGCAGACCATTGGGCGGTTCGCAGCCAGTCGCTGATGAATCAGCACGTCACACGGCTGGCCACTGCCGACGAGGTCGCCGCAGCGATCCACTACCTGGTGTCCGACGAGGCGTCCATGGTCAACGGCCATGCGCTGGCCGTCGACGGGGGGCTTGCCGCTGGCCCGAGCGTGCAGTTCATCGAAGCCGCGCTCGGCGCCGCGATCGCAGACGAGAGCGGCATCTTCGAGTAGCCGCGCCAGCAACCCTTGAGACTCGGCGACTCACTGGTTGACCATGGCGGCAATGACGCGGTCGAGCTGGGCGCGCATGTCGTCAGCGCTGAGCCGCTCGCCGCTGACCTGCTGCCACAGGTACAGGCCCATGTAGGCGGCCAGCCCCCCGACCGCCCGATCCCGGCTGGTCGAAGGTTCGACGCCGAGTTCAATGAGCGCCGCAGTGAGCCATTCGATTCGACGCTCGGTCACACGTTGCAGCGAGGCTGCAACGCCTGGATCGTCGAGACTGCCGGCGAGTGCGACGTCGACGAAACCGTCGAGTCCAGTGCCCAGGCCGGCTGTAGCTGCGTCGGTGAGCCGCTGTCGGGGGTCGGCCGCCGCTTGCTCATTGACGAGATCCGCTTCGACGATCTCCTCCCAACGCGCGAGGGCAGCCTGCAGCAGTTCCTGGCGATTCTCGAAGTGGTGGTAGAAGCTGCCCTTCGTTGCGTCGAGCCCAGCGGCGAGCTGCTCGACGTTCACAGCTACCGTGCCGCCCGCCGCCATTGCCCGCAGTGCTGCATCAGTCCAATCGGACCTCGACAGGCGTGATCGCGCTGGCACCTTGCCAGCGGTCATGGCTGCCCCTGCCCTCCTTGCAGCGGCCAATCCTGATCGGGCGCGTAGAGACGTCGCAGACGCAGGGCAGCGACACGTTCGTCCAGCAGGCTCACCGTGAGCTCGGGATGGGGGAGCAGCCAGAAGTCGCCGGCCTTGATCCCGTCGATGGCAAGCCGGCCGACGGTGTCGGGCGAGAGCCCCCGAGCCAGGTAGTCGGCAACGTCCTCGCCGCCGGTCATCGCCGTGCCCTCATCGGCCAGCGACTTGTTGGAGTTGGCGACGATGTCGGTGGCGACCGGACCTGGGCAGAGCACCGAGACGCTGATGCCCTGGTGGTCCCGGCGCAGCTCCATCCCGAGCGATTCCATGATGCCGACGACTGCGAACTTGGTGCCGTTGTAGATGGCCAGGTCGGGATCCGCGACCAGACCTGACAGTGATGCAGTGGCGCTCAGGTGCCCGGATCCTTGCGCGATCAGCGTCGGCAGGAAGCTGCGGATGCCGTTGATGACGCCGTTCACGTTGACGTCGAACAGCAGCCTCCAGTCCACTTCTGTGCACTCGGCGACAGGCTTCACCAAGCCGAGTCCCGCATTGAGGCACACCAGGTCAACCCGGTCGAACTTCTCGAGGACGAGGTCTCGCAGCCTGTCCACTTCGGCGGGGTGGCGAACATCGCACGCCCAGGCTTCTGCGTTCGCGCCTGCGGCACGCAATGCCTTCGCTGCCTCACCGGCACGTGCGGCGTCGAGATCGGCGATCGCCACCCGCATGCCGTCAGCGACGCAGGCGCGCGCCAGTCCCAGTCCGATGCCGCCTGCGGCCCCGGTGATGACGGCGACACGATCTGCGCTGGTGGAGCTCGTCGTCATGGCCGTGACCATACTCAACCGTATGGCAGCTGGTGACGGACACCGGCCAGAGGGTGTCAGCCCAGGAAACGCCTCAGCACGTTGCGCGTGATGATCTCCACTTGGGGTTCCCGCTGTGCGAGCCCGTGGCACCACTCCGTGGTTCCTGCGCAGAACACCTCTCCATCGCCCTTGGTCATGTGGGTGATGACCGCACTTCCGTAGCGGAGCCGGTCACGGTTCTCGGGGGTATCGCTGCCGGCGAGAGCCTCAGCCGCAAACGCCAGATCCCCGTCGGCTATCGAGAGCAGGCTGCCGGCGTGGCCGTGATCCTCCTCGGAGAGCGTCACAGGCGTCAGCGCAAGGATCTCCAGGTGCGCAGGAGTCCCGTCCTCGCCGGTCGGATAGGGGAGTCCCGCGTGAAACGAGTAATCGATGCCGTCGGTCTCGAAACCCACCAGCGGCAGATCCGCGCCGACGACATCGCCGTAGTACACGTCAGCGCCGTCGAAGGCCCAGTGACCTGGCCGGTACACGATGAAGCCGCCGGCACCTCGGGGTGACAGGCCGCCCATGCGCGAGTAGACGCCGCGTAGCCCATTGGCACCGAAGGTCGTCACCGGGGGATGGTTGATGCAATGAGCCTCGAACGCGCCCGTGCGCTGGTCGACATCGGGGTTGTGACGCTGGGGATCGGCATGCGCGGCGTATTTGTGGCAGACCTGGGTGTGCAGGTCGTCCTCCATGCGCACCTGCCACACGATGTTGCCGGCGAGGCGGGCGTAGCGTCCGCCCCGTTCCACGAAGCTGTCGAGAGCGCGGCGGCCGGCGGCAGTCCAGTACTCGTCGTGGCCGGTGGTGACGACTGCGTCGTAATGGTCGAGCACCGCAGGATCCCGGTCGAGATCCCACTGCGACAGCAACTCGGGGCCGTATCCCTCCGCCTCGAGCCACCGGGCCGTGAGCCCGTCATAGCGCGCCCAGCCGTTCGCAATCGTCCACACCGAGTAACCGTTGCTGATGGCCCAGTCGGCAGCAGGCACACCGACCGCGGCGCCCAGCGGAGCGGGCGGAGCTGCCAGGCGGGGTGCGCCGTCTGGCACGCGGATCATGCCGCGTGACCAGGGCCGATCGAAGCTGAGCCGGGGCCGGAAGCTCTTCTCGCGGACTTCGAGGGGATCGCCGGTTTGGTCGACGTGCTCGTCGGAGAAGTAGCCGCACCCGCCGCCCCAGTCGTTGTATTCCTGCCAGCTGTAGGTGGCGACGACGAGGGCCAGCTTGCTTGCGGCGCCCGGCAGTGAAGCTCGGAGCACGAAGAATGCGTCCTGGCCGACTTCGAGACCGTCCCGCTGACCGCGGCACACCACGACGTAGCCGCCGCTGGGCCACTCCGCTGGGATCTCGAATGTCGCGGCCACCGGCCAGCCGCACCCTGCGGCAACCACATCGTCGGGAACCGGGTGCTCACTGCCGCGCAGGCCCGTGACCTCATGCACCTTCTCGAAGGCGGCACCATCGCGCCAGACTTCGAACCCCCACGTATCTGCCGTGGTCGACACGTGGAGCTCGACCGCTTCACCGGGTGCATAGCTGGGGCGACCCGTGTAACACCAGATCTGGAGAGCGTCGGGTTCGTCGATCCAGCCGTCAGCCGTGAGGCGTTCGAGCCACGACTGCCACTGGCCCTCGGCCGTGCCGCGACCGGCTGGGATACCGCCGTCGCCCCGACGAGCCTCGGTCACGGGGTGACGATTACTTTGCACTGATCGGTGGGCCGCCGCAGGGCTTCGAATGCTGTGGGGAGTTCGTCGAGTGTCACACGGTGGCTCAGCATGGGAGTGGGATCGAGCCGGCCCGCGGCGATCATCTCGATGACGAAGGCGTTCTCCTCGGTGGTGTAGGTAGCCGGGAATCGCACCGTCGGTTCCTTGAAATAGGCAGCGACATGGTCGATCGAGTCGGGCTGCATGCACACCCCGCCGGCAATGACCGAGCCCCCGTGCCGCACGATGTCGATCGCTTGGGACAGCACGCCGGGCAACCCCACGCACTCAATCACGATGTCGGGGGGCTGGCCCAGCAGATCTGTCACGGCGGCACCCATGTCGTCGACACCAGAAGCGTCGATCAGATCGGTCGCGCCCATGACGGTTCCGAGCGACAGTCGGTGAGAGACCATCTCGCTCATGACCACGCGGCGCGCGCCGAAGAACCGCGCCCACGCCACGGTCGCGAGCCCGATCGGACCGCCGCCCATGACCAGCACCCGGTCGCCGATCGACAGGTTGGCCTCACGCACCAGCATCAGGCCCGTGGCCAGCGGCTCGACAGATGCGGCAATGTCGAGCCCGACACCGTCTGGGACGCGCAGCAGGTCGTTGGTGTGCACGCGGAGCAGCTCGGCGTAGGCACCGTCTGGCTCGTCGGGACCGAGGGCGCCGAAGAATTTGATCTGGTCGCAGCGATGGCCCTGGCCGATCAGGCACCAGCCGCAGCTGCCGCAGGTGAACCGCGAGACCACGAAGACCCGATCGCCGACCGACCAGGTGCCGATGGGATCGGGGCCGAGTTCCGAGATGATGCCGGCGACTTCGTGTCCCAAGATGCCTCCGGGTCGGGCGATGCCGCCCGGTGCGGTTGCATGCAGGTCTGAGCCGCAGATGCCGCACGCATGCACGCGCAAGATTGCTTCACCGGGACCCGCTTGAGGCTCGGGCACTTCGGCGAGGCGCAACGGCATCCCCGGTCCGTCGAAGACTGCGGCTCGCATCACGTCTCCCTCACGAGGCCCTCCCCGCGGTGCCGGTCGTACTATGGATCGCAGGTCAGGTTAGATCGCCGGATGAGGAGCGCACCCTGGAGAGCGACTCCGCAGGAGAGCCATTCGTGACGCAGCGCACCAATACCGTCCTGTCCATTCCCGAGCCGCGAACGGCAGCGCTGATCGACACGCCCTATCCGGTCATCACCTCGGGATTCGTGATCGTCGAGGTGGCTATCGCGCCGGTGTGCAATGAGGCCCGCATCTACCGCGACCACCAATTCGAATGGCACGACAGCCCTGCCCACCTCGGCCACGAGGGGGTGGGCACCATCGTCGAGACGGCACCCGGGTCCCGTTTCGATGTCGGCGATCGGGTCATCGTGTTCCAAGGCAATAGCTGCCAGACCTGCTTCGTGTGCACCCAGGGCCTGTCACCCACCCACTGCCTCGGCATTCCGTACGAGGGCCATGACGACGGCATGGCGCCCCAAGACGTGACGGCCGGGCTGCTGGGCATCGAGCGGGTGAATGGCAGCGAGTCCGGTGGTTTCGGAATGGTGAAATACCGGATCGCGCCTGAGCACATGATCGTGCGATTGCCTGACGATCTGCGCTTCGAGCACGCCGCAGCAGGCAACTGCACCTTGGGGCCGTCGTTCACGGCCTGCGAGGAGTTCGGAGTCGGCGCCGGCGATGCGGTGCTGGTCGGCGGGATTGGGTTCATCGGCCTCGGAGCCGTGGTCAATGCGCTCTACCGCGGCGCAACCGTCATCGTGCTGGGTCGCCATCGGTACCGGATGGACCTGTGCCGGTCACTGGGCGTGCACGCTGTCATCGATCCAGACGATCCCGACTGGCTGGCGCAGGTGCATGCCCTCACCGGCGACCGCGAGGGCGCGGATGTGGCGTTCGAATGCTCTGGTGCGCCGTACTACCTCGAACGCTGTTTTTCCGGTCTGCGCCGCTACGGCAAGCTGTACTCGCTGGGCCACGACGGCTCCGAGAAGTACTCGCTGAGCATCCTGAATGACCTGATGGACCGTCACATTCTCTGGACCGGCGGCCACGACGTCCGCTTCCGTGATCGGGATGGTCTGCTCCGCATGTTGGGAGATCCGGCGGTGCAGCGCAGCATTGACACGATCGTCACCCACGACCTGCCGATGTCGCGTGCAGCGGAGGCTTTCGAGGCCGGCCTGTCCAAGAACTGCGGCAAGATCTACCTGCGGCCTGGCACCTAGAGGGGTACAGATGGCAGACAATCCGCAACCGTTGGGCGGCAACGAGATGCCTCGTTTCGCCGGCATCGCTACCTTCATGAGGCTGCCTGCAACCCATGATCCCGCCGATCTGGACGTCGCCGTGGTGGGTGTTCCCTTCGACATCGGCACGTCGAACCGGCCGGGCGCGAGATTCGGGCCGAGGGGCATCCGGGATGAGTCGGTGCTCTTGCGCCCATACAACATGGCCACGCGGGCCGCGCCGTTCGACAGCCTCCGCATCGACGACACCGGCGACGTGGCAACCAACCCGTACAACCTCGCCGATGCCATTGATCGGATCACTGCGCACTATCGCTCGTTGCTCAGTCACGACCTGATCACCGCAACGCTGGGAGGCGATCACACCATCGTGCTGCCGATCCTGCGCGCTATGGCCGCCAAGCACGGCCCGGTCGGACTCGTCCACATCGACGCTCATACCGACATCAATGAGCACATGTTCGGCGAAGCGATAGCGCACGGCACGCCGTTCCGGCGGGCTGTCGAGGAAGGCCTGCTCGATTGCGGCCGGGTGGTGCAGATCGGCATGCGCGGCACGGGCTACGCCGCCGACGATTTCGACTGGTCGCGCTCGCAGGGCTTCCGGGTGGTCCAGGCGGAGGACTGCTGGAATCGCAGCCTCGTGACGCTCATGGACGAAGTGCGGGATCAGGTCAGCGGCGGGCCGGTGTACATCAGCTTCGACATCGACGGGCTCGATCCTGCGTTCGCCCCGGGCACAGGCACTCCCGAAGTGGCAGGCCTGACAGTTCCTCAGGCGCTCGAGATCATCCGAGGCTGCAGGGGGCTCGACATCGTGGGCTGCGATCTCGTCGAGGTGGCGCCGATCTATGACAGCACCGGACTTACGTCACTGACGGCGGCCAACCTGGTCTACGAGATGCTGTGCGTGTTGCCCGGCGTGAAGTACCGCGTCTGAGACTGGGCACCGGGCAGCGCATCGCGCTCGCTCCATGCGCGACAGAGTGAGGCCTCAGTCCGCGTCGTGCTCGGCCCGTAGCGCCTCGATGTCCAGCCCGACGCTGTCGACGATGCGCACAAATGACTCCCAATGGGCCGGCATGATCTCGACTGGCGCCTGGGCCTCGATGTTGCGCCAGCCGCGCTCGCCGGGCAGGTAGATCTCGTCGACACCCGGACGCCGCTTGGCGCTCTTGACGTGGTTGACCAGCACGTCGGAGCGGCGGCTGGCGGCGTCGTTGCCCATCCAATGCGAGGGGTCGATCACGATCACGCAAGCGCCGCCGGTGAGTGCTTCCTCTCGAGGCTCCAGCCAGTACGAGGGCGGGCCGGCGATCTCGGGACTCATGCGAGCGTCAGGATTGATGATGCCGGCGAGCATCTCGGTGAACAGGTTGAAGGCGTACATCCGCGGCGAACTGAACACCGTTGGAGCTCGACAATCAGAGATTCGGCCGTACTCCTCCATTCGTTCGAAGTACGGCGCCGGATCGTCGGTGAGCTCGCCGGTGTCTGGGTCGGCCAGGTAGTCGCCGCCGAGCCTTCGGCCCTCGAAGTACGCCTCGCTCAGGTCGCCGTCATGGACTTCGATGGCCTGGATATCAGTGACGATCGGCGGGTGCTCGCCGCCCGGCGTGGCAGCAGCGAACGGCGCCCCTGACAGCACGTTCTGCATCCCGCCCCACGGCGATACCAGAGGCAGGCTGTTGTTGGTGGCCATCGCCATCATGCCGTGGCGGGCAGCCATGCGGACATAGGTGCCGAAGGCGCCGGCATCGTTGAAGTCACGGGCGAAGCCGATGGCGATGGCGTGCTTGCGAGCCTTGGCGATGGCCGCTTCCATCGCCATCGTCAGCGCCCACTGGCCCGACGAGCGGTTGCCGTCGATCACCACCCAGGTGGGTCCTTCATCGACGATCTCAGGTCTCGCGGCGACATCCATCGTCCCGGTGCGGGCTAGGAGCACCGGTATCTCGAAGACGCCCATGCCTTGGGTGAGCTTTCCGTTGCGGTCCCCATCGGAAACGCATCGCGCCACGATTTCTGCGTGCTCGTAGGCGAATCCGAGTTCCCGCAGCACCCTGCGGTAGCAGTGCTCGAGAAAGTCCGGGTCCTCGCGGAGACGTATCTCCTGGGCGGCGTTGTCGTTCATGGCAGCTCCTTGGCGACCGCGATCAACGAATCATCTACGTTGTCATGCGTCGGCGCTGGCTGCGTCGGCGGAATTCGCCCGCTGGAGGCCAGCGCCTCCGGCGACACGCGACGACGGACGTGACGCATCCATGTTGACCAACCTCGACGCTGTGAGTGCCCATGGATGCTGAGCTGACTCGACTGCCAGGCAACTGCTCGTTGGAGGACATCTGCGAGGTCAGCGACCGGGACGGCGGCGTGATCATCGAGGATTGGCTGCCTTCCGGGGTAGTGGACAGCTTCAATGCCGAGCTTGAGCCGTGGCTGGCAGCCCACGCTGGCACCGATTCGGGAACCGCAGCATCCGACGACTTCCTTGGCTTGCGAACCAAGCGTCTGCAAGGGCTCGCCACCAAGGCACCGACATTCGTGCGGATCATGACCGACGAGCGGCTCGTCAGCTACGCCGAGCAGGTCATCGGGCCGATCAGCCCTGTCGTGATCCTCAACAACGGAGAAGTCATCGACATCGGCCCCGGCGAGTCGGCCCAGCCGTTGCATCGCGACGATGATGCCTGGAACTTCGCCCGTCCTGGCGCGCCCATGATCGTCAACAGCATCGCGGCACTCGTCGATATCACGCCCGAGATCGGGGGCACGCTCGTTGTGCCGGGCAGCCACCGCTGGGAGCCGGGTCGGCTGCCGTCGAGCGACGAGATCGCTTGTGCAGCGATGCGGGCCGGCTCGGCGTTGTTCTTCCGAGGCGACCTGTTGCATGCCGGCGGGGCCAACGTCACGACGGACCGTCGACGCCGAGCGCTGTCGACTGGGTTCTGTGCTGGGTGGCTGCGCCCCGTCGAGAACAGCTACACGAACGTGCCGCCCGAGATTGCCTGCAACCTGCCGCGCCGCGCCCAAGAACTGCTCGGCTATGCCCTCTACGACGCGTCGTCAGTCGGCGGCGGCTACCTCGGCTATCACGACATGGGCGACCCGATGCGCCTGTTCGACTGATCCGGCCGGGTTCGCCAGACCATTGATGCAGATGCGGTCGATGGGCTGGGGCATTGGCGCTCACTCCGGCGGCGTCCGGTTCAGCTCAGTCGGCGTCCAGCCCAGGGGCGGTGGAGGCGGGCTGATGGGCTCGGTGCCGCGCAGCCGCAGGTGCCCGATAAGCAGGCACACGAGACTTGCTGCTGCCGCCGCGATCCATGTCGGGCCTGCTCCCCATGCTTCGTACATCGCTGCGGCGGGCACGGCCGCAATTCCGGCACCCAGCACTTCTGCGGCACCCATCAGACCGAGGGCACCCGCTTGGCGTGCTTCGGGGACGGAGCGGGAGACCGCAACCTGGCCCGCGGTGAAGCCGTAACCGTCTGCGACGCCTGCAATGGTCATGACCGCGACCACTGGCCAGATTCCGGGAATCAACCCGTAGCTGAAAGAGACCGCGGCCGAGATCGCCATGCCGATGATGGCGACGCGAGCAGGCCCCACCCGATCTGCCGTACGACCCGCGCGCGTGCTCACCAGTGCGATGGGAATGGCGAAGATCGTGAATCCAATGCCGGTTTCGAGTGCTCCGCCCCCGCGGTCCACGAACATCAGCGGGAGCACGGCTTCGAAGGCGCCGATCAGGAAGAAGTAGCCGAAGATCAGCAGCAGTGCGCCTTGCAGGCGGCGATACGCGAGCAGATCGGTGGATTGCCGCGCGCGCCGGGTCTGCTGGCCTCGATCCTGCGGCAGGCGAGCAACGAACGGCAGGAACACGGCCATGCCGATGCCGAACACCACAAACGGCAGGCGTACGCCCCCGATCTCGGCAAGAAGGGCGGCGCAGATCGGGCCCAGGATGAAGCCGATGATCTCGCCGATGATGAGCCGGCCGAGGTTCTCGCCGGCTCGCTGTGGATCGAGCACAGTTGCTGCCCGGCGCAGCCCCGGCAGCAGCAAACCACCGGCAAAACCCAGTGTCGCCCGTGACGCAATCCAGACCGGCACTGCATCTCCGACCGCCATCGCAAACAGTGATGCGGCACTGATGGCAATGCCGGCCATCGCCATGAGGCGGCCGTAGCCCCGGTCGGCGAATGGCGCCAGAACGATCTGAGCGACGAACGAGGCCAGGAAGCCGGCCGCCACGATGATGCCGACACTGATGTCGCGAAATCCGAGTTCGTCGCGGAGCTCGCCTATGACGGCCACGATGGCGCCGATTGCGCCGCTGGTGACACCCATCACGATCTGGAAGGGCAGCAATGTTCCAGAGTTGCGGTTCACCAGCAGATCACCGTTCGCCGGATCGCAGGTCGTCGGCTCTCAGATCATCGACGGAAGCCAGCGTCGAACCGGTCGACATCAGCTCCAAGATCGTGCCGAAGGGATCCCGGCAGTAGACGACCTCGGCGCCTCCCGGATCGAGGCGGACGGGTTCGCCCATGCGGCCGCCGCCGAGCTCCACCACTCGGTCGAGCGCTTCGGCCACATCGGTGACCTCGACAGCGAGGTGGCGCAGACCCAGTTCGTGAGCATCCAACCGTCCGGGGGCCTGACCGGTCTGCGCTGGTGCCGAGTATTGCCACAGCTCGAGGTACGAGCCTGATCCACGCAGCATCACGCCGTCGGCCGACGAGCCGCTCAGCCCTACCGCCTGGTCTTCCAGCGGCGCAGGCGCCCGCCAGTGATCACGCTCGATGATCTCCATGTCACACAGCGCGGTATAGAACTGCACGGCTGCATCGAGATCGTCGACGACGAGTCCCGCGTGATGGATGCCGCGAACCTTCACGCAGCGAATTCGAACCGCTCGCGGACCTGGACGAGGTTCCCTGACGGCTCTCGCAGGTAACCCGTGACACCTCCGATGCGGTCGTCGTGTGCCGGTGCCGAGATCTCCTCGAAACCGGCGGTGACAGCGTCGGCGTAGGCCTGCGTGACATCGGCAGCTTGATACAGCACCGACGAGATCACCGGTCCGTGACGATCCATGAGCGCGTGCTCGGCGTCGAGAGCGGGCGTCGCCAGCACGCTGACACACTGGCGGTCGTCGTAGGTGTGGTCGGCGAGATAGACGACTCCGTCGTTATCGCTGCGCGCATCGTGCACGATCCGCTGGCCCAGTACCTCGCAATACCAATCGACCTGTGTGTCCAAGTCTTGACACAGCTGCACGACCCCGAGCGTCTGCAGCCCGACATGCCCGACGGGACGGAACTCGACGTCGGGGGTCTTGAAGCTGCCCACGTATTCCATGATCTCGACCCAGCGTCCCTCCGTGTCGATGGCCACAAAGCCGTTGTACGTGCCGCCGAACTCCTCATAGGGCATGGCGACGGTGGCACCCGCCGACCGCAGGTGATCGACTGTCTCAAGTGCGTTGGGGACGATCCAGCAGATGTGGTTGATGCCGGAGCCGTGCTCGGCAAACCACTTGCGTTCGTACTCGAATTGGTACGGCGGCGCTTCGAGTTGCATCTGGAACGGGCCGCCGCAGGCCAGGAAGGTGTAATCGACGCCTCCCTCGCCGGTGTGGTGCATGTCGGCGTAACCCTCCCAGTAATACGCGGGTATGGCGTGATACCAGCGCAGCCAGTTCCACATGGCATCGCGTGGCTGGCGTTCGTAGATGCACAGGTGGTGCAGTTGGTAGCTGGGTGCCATCACGGAAACGACCCTTTGGCGAGTCAGTGGGTGCTAGCTCTTCAGGTCGTTGCTGTGCCTGATGCTTCAACGACGCTTCGAGTCAGCTGACGCTAGCTCTTCAGGTCGTTGCTGTGCCTGATGCTTCAACGACGCTTCGAGCCAGCTGACGCTAGCTCTTCAGGTCGTTGAAGATGGTCTGCCAGCGCTGGCGGTCGCCTTGGTATGGGGCGTAGAAGCTGACCCGGTCCACCACGTCGTCGAAGCGGCGCTTCAGTTCGGTGGCCACCTGTTCGGGTTCGGCCACTACGGCGAACGCGTCGAGGATGTCGTCGTCCACCAGGTTGGCCATCTCGACCCAGCGGCCTTCCTTGGACATGGCGTTCAGCTCGGTCTGCATGTCGCCCCAGCCGTGGCAGTCGAGCACGGGCCGGTACGCCGGCGTGGAGCCGTAGAACGCCACCTGCTGCTTGGTGGCCTGACGCGCCTTCTCCATGTCCTCTTCGGTGTTGCCGGTCACGATGAACGACGGGCCCGAGATGGTGATCTCGCTGGGGTCGCGACCGGCCCGGGCAGCACCCCGCTCGAGCGCCGGGATCGTCTCCTCGCGCAGGTATTTCTCGGTGGTGAAGCCGTGGCAGAGGAAGATGTCGCAGGTCTCGCCTGCCACTGCGGTCATGAGCGGGCCCACGCCGGCCAGCGCCAGCCGGGGCGTGCCGTAGGGATTCGGCCCGGGGTCGAAGAACGGCGTCATCAGCGTGTGCTCGTAGAAGTCGCCGCGGAAGTTCAGCTTCTCGCCGTTGTTCCAGCAGTCCCAGATGGCCTTGATCGCCATGATCATCTCGCGCATGCGAGCCGCCGGCTTGGACCACTCCATCGAGAAACGCCGGGTGATGTGCGGACGGATCTGGCTGCCCAACCCCAAGACGAACCGCCCTTCCGACAGGGTCTGGATGTCGTTGGCGCTGTAGGCCAGTGTCATCGGGTTGCGGGCGAAGCCCACGGCGATGTTCGTGCCGAGGTCCACCGTCTCGGTCGCATGTGCGATGAGCGGGAGCATCGTGAACGGATCGTGGTTGGTCTCCGGCACCCACAAGCCGTCGTACCCCAACGCTTCCTGTTCTCGGCTCGACTCCATCAGGTTGTCGAATCCGCTTGTGACTCCGAGGCCGCCGTCTACCTTCATGGCGGGGACCATAGCGGCCCGCAGCTGCACCGGCCCGCGTGAGCTGGAGCTAGCTCCTCAGGTCGTTGAAGACGGCCTGCCAGCGCTGGCGGTCGCCTTGGTAGGGGGCGTAGAAGCTGACCCGGTCGACCACGTCGGCGTAGCGGCGCTTCAGTTCGGTGGCGATCTGTTCGGGTTCGGCCACCACGGCGAACGCGTCGAGGATGTCGTCATCGATCAGGTTCGCCATCTCGACCCAACGGCCCTCCTCGGACATCGCATGCAGTTCGGTCTGCATGTCGCCCCAGCCGTGGCAGTCGAGCACGGGCCGGTACGCGGGCGTGCGGCCGAAGAAGGCCACCTGCTCCTTGGTGGCCTGGCGCGACTTCTCCATGTCCTCTTCGGTGTTGCCGGTCACGATGAACAACTCTCCCGAGATGGTGATCTCGCTGGGATCGCGGCCCGCTCGGGCAGCGCCCCGCTCGAGCGCCGGGACGGTCGCCTCACGCAGATAATTCTCGGTGGTGAAGCCGTGGCAGAGGAAAATGTCGCAGGTCTCGCCTGCCACTGCGGTCATGAGCGGGCCCACGCCGGCCAGCGCCAGCCGGGGCGTGCCGTAGGGATTCGGCCCGGGGTCGAAGAACGGCGTCATCAATGTGTGCTCGTAGAAGTCGCCGCGGAAGTTCAGCTTCTCGCCGTTGTTCCAGCAGTCCCAGATGGCCTTGATCGCCATGATCATCTCGCGCATGCGAGC
>JAJEBN010000049.1 GCA_022822525.1 Acidimicrobiia bacterium
CGAAGAAACACCGACCGCGAGCCCCGCCATCGCCTCGCCCAGCTCGCACTCGCCGTCGCCCTGATCATCACCATCAAGCTCATCGACCACCGAGACCGCTGGCAACCCCGCTGACCCGCCTATCGGCGCATCCTCTAAGGAACGCGAGATTCTGCTTCGCGCACTCCGCGAGTACAGCGAATCATGTGAGCCGCCGGGACTCACCCCGGACTGTCCGTTCTCCGTACCCACGGCACCCGGACTCATGGGTTGCGGGGAGGAGTGCATAGACCTTCTCGCTAGGTACAACGCTCCGCGACAACTCGAAGAACTCGATCTTGGCGACGGCATGTCGATTCTCCGCGTCCGACGTCCGCGCGCGAGACGAGTGCGGGAGCGGGCAGCGTTTGACGCCCGCCAGATCTACCTCGAGGACAACGAGGCCAAACCGCCAGAGCAGTGGCGACTCGCCGCCGTGCTTCGCGGTCTTGAAGATCTCGTGATGACACCTCCGCCCCGCGACCTGGACCACGCAACTGAGCGTCGCGATCGCATTCGCGACTTGATCGGGTGTGCCCAACAACGGGGGCTCGACCTTGAGACGTACGTCGAGCCTTGGCTGCGGCAGACGATCGCGGGTGGTGTCTTCACCTGCCTCGTTGCTGCTCGTAGTGCAGACGACACGGCCGACTTCGAGCTGCCGAGCGGCTGGTCGCTTGTGGCACGCCAGCATCTTCAGTCCGATGGCGCCGAAGATGGGCACGAATTCACGGGAGAGGCGCTGGGATCGCTCCTTGGATCGGTCTACACCTGGTCCATGGCGACGCCTCTCGACGACTTGTTGGACTGGGTGCCGGCGGAATCGCGCCTGTTCGAGAATTCGGTCGACCCTCCAAGCCTGGAGCTGACCGACGACGCAGCCTGGATCATTGACCGATTCACGATGACATATCTTGACCGTTGGTCCACGCCGGCACTCCACCTTGAGTGGCTCTACCTCCATGGGCAGCATTCCGGGCCATGCTCGTCCAGCGATATGAAGACGCGTGCAGTCGACGAGATGTCGCTCGCCAAGGAGATCGCAGATCGGCATGCTGCGAACTCACCACCTAGCCACGGGTTGGCGGCGCGACTGGTCGAGCCCGCGGTTCGGTTTATTGAAGACGGGCGCCGCGTGGAGGCAGCCGCTCTGTTCGAGGCGGCCGCGTACCACGAGCCGGGCAGCTTTCACTCCCTCAACAATCTCGGCTTTTGCTTGCTGCCCGATGATCCCGCGCGAGCACTCGGCCTCTTCGAAAAGGCAGTCGCGACGGGCCACAACGACATCGAAGTAGCTCAAGTCAATCGCATCCTCACGTTGGCACTGCTTGGTCGCTTCACTTCAGCAATTGACTCCGCAGAGGTGTACCTGTCAAGACACTCATCGCGCCGCCAAGGATTTCCGGCATGGCTCTGGGACATTGACTCAGTGTTGTTTGAGGCACAGCCTCAATTGGTCGACTGTCGCGATTCCGAGAGCTACGTCGAGTCAATCCTGCAACATGTACGGAATCAGGTGCGCGCCAGTGCAGCAGAGCCACAGGATCGTTCCTGGAATTGAAACAAGCCTTCCTCGAGCACAGAGATCAAGTGCCGCAGAGTAGAGGCCTAGCATCACACATGAGGTTGCCCCGGGCTCCTCGTTGCGCCCGAACAAGGACTCAGCTGTCAATTTTGGAGGGTAGGGCCCCGGTATCCGGCGGCGAAGCCGTGCTCGATCAGTGCGTCGTGGATCGGGTGCTCGGCGGCGGGGCCTGCGTCGATGCGGGCCAGCTCGACCTTGGCGAGCCGGCCGTCGGCGAGTGCCTGACGCAGTGCGCCGATCCAGCGCAGGTCGGCTGCGGCGTGCTCGAAGGTGTGCAGGGTGCGCCCGCCACGGTCCAGTGCGACGAGCGGCGTGCCGTCGGCCAGCACCACGTGCGCGCCGGCAGTGCGGCTGGGTCGGCCGTCGCTGGGCGGCCAGCCGAGCGCGGCGCCGTACGGCTGGGCCGGATCAGCCGCGGCCAGCACCACGACATCGGCCGAGCGTTCGCTGCGGTCGTGCGGGAGCTCGGGTGTCGCGTGGCGGTCGGTGTGTGAGGGTTGCTGCCCGCGGTAGTCGCGCAGGCGCTCGACTGCGGCGGCGGTGGCGAACTGCGCCGCGCCGAGACCCTCCACGAAATGGCCGCGCCGCACGCTGCCGCGTTCTTCGAGCGCCCGCAGGATGCCGTAAGCCGCCGCGAAACCTCCCGTGTGGCCTTCGGCCAGCACGCCGGGCCGGGTAACGATGCCGTGCCGCTCCAGCAGCGCCTGTGCACCGCCGTGCGCACGCTCGGTGGGCGACGGCGCCGGCTCGCGCAGCAGCGAGGTCAGCGACCAGCGGCCCGCAGCACTTGGCGGCCCGCCGCTGCGCAGACGGCCGGGACGTCGACGGGCCGGACCCGATCGCGTGAGCACACCTGACCGGCCGCGCCGGGCACCCTGTCGGGCGCCTGCAGATCGGCTTGCGCCGGAAGATCGGCTGGCTGACTTGCTTCGGCTGCTGCGGCGGGGACCGAGTGCCCGCAGCGGCGCCAGCGTGTCGTTGGTGACCAGCCCTGCCCATACCAAGTCCCACAACGCCGCCTGCACCTGCTCGGACAGGTTCGAGAGATCCGTAGGCCGCGTCGGGCCGGCGGACTGCCGTGCGGGCGCTCGCCCATCGGGTACAGCAACCGCCGATTCGGCGGGGGGTGCCGCGCTGTCGCCACTCTCACCGTTGTCGGCGGTCGCGGCGTGGGCTGCGCTGAGCAGGTCGGGCCAGAAGGCGGCGCCGTGCTCGGCGAGGTGAGCCAGCAGGGCCGCGGCGACGGGACCGTCGGGCCCGTCTTCGGTCGGCGGTGCCAGGGTGGCGATCTCGTCGCGCCAGTAGAGACGGATGCGGCCGTCGTTGGGGCCGAGCGATCCCGCGCCGATCCACACCAGTTCGCCGCTCGCCAGCAACGCGTCCAGATCGGCGCCGCTGTAGCGGACGACGCGTGCGGGCAGCACATCGGTCTCGAGGATCGAGGCGGCCACAGGCGCACCAGCGAGCTGCGTGATGGCGTCAGCCAGCGCATCGGCACCGCGCCGTGGCCGGTCGATGCTGTGCCACGCGGCCAGGAAGCGGGCATACGCCTCGGGCGGCACCGGCTCCACCTCGCGCCGCAGCCGTGCCAGCGAGCGCCGTCGCACCGTTCGCAGCACCGAGGTGTCGCACCATTCGGTGCTGGTGCCGTCGGGCCGGAATGCCCCCCGGGTGACCCGCTTGGCGGATTCCAGCCGGTTGAGCGCCGCCGTGACCCGGACCTCCGCGATGCCCAGCCGCTCGGCAACGGCGTCGGCCTCGAAGGGCACATGCGTGGATGCGAAGCGAGCCACCAATTCGTCGAGCGGGTCGGTGCCCGGTGTCAGCACGTCGACAGTCAGCGCGGCGGGCAGACCCACGGGCAGGGCGCAGCCCAGCGCATCCCGGTACCGGGCGGCGTCCTCCACTGCCACATACCGGGTCTCGCCCGCCACCCGCAGCTCGACAGCGCGGCGCTCGGCCACCAGCTCGGCCAGCCAGCCTTCGCCGGGTTCGCAGCGGTGCGCGATCTCTAGTGCGGTGAGGTCGCCGACCCGGCTGAGGACATCGGCGAGCTCGTCGGGGCTGCGAGCCCGGCGACCGTCGGCCAGGCGCTGCAGCTCCAGCTCGAGCGTGGCGAGCACCTCAGCGTCGAGCAGCTCCCGCAGTTCCTCTGCACCGAGCAGATCTGCCAGCAGGTCGCGGTCGAGCGCCAGCGCCGCGGCCCGGCGTTCGGCCAGCGGTGCGTCGCCGCCGTACATGAACACCGAGATCCAGTCGAACAGCAGGCTCTGCGCCATCGGCGAGGCGCCGTCGGTGTCCACGGTGACCATGCGGATCTTGCGCGACCGGATGTCGGACAGCACCTCGGTCAGCGCCGGCACGTCGAACACTTCCTGCAGGCATTCGCGCGACGTCTCGAGCAGCATCGGGAAGCTCGGGTACTTGGCCGCAACCTCCAGCAGCCCGGCCGATCGCTGGCGCTGCTGCCACAGCGGCACCCGCTCGCCGGGCCGGCGGCGAGGCAGCAGCAGCGCCCGGCCCGCGACCTCCCGGAAGCGCGACGCGAACAGTGCCGTCGAGGGCAGATGATTCACGATGGCGTCGCGCACCTCGTCGGGATCGAGGGCCAGGTCCGTCGCATCCAGCACCGGTGGGCCGCCAGCGCCCGGCGCATCCCAGGCGGACCCGTTGCCGGCCGCGCCTGCGCCGCCATGGTCGTCGGGCGACCAGACATCGGGCAGCCGCAGCACGATGCCGTCGTCGCTCCACAGCAGCTCGACGCCGCCCATGCCGTTGACATCCCCGCTGCCGACTGCTTGCTCGGCGAGCTTGGCCTGCAGCGCGATCCCCCACGGCGCGTGCACCCGGGCACCGAACGGGGTGAGGATGCAGATGCGCCAGTCGCCGATCTCGTCACGGAAGCGCTCCACCACAATCGTGCGGTCGTCGGGCACCGCGCCGGTCGCCGCCCGCTGCGCGTCGAGATACCGCAGCACGTTGACCGCGGCAGAACGGTCGAGGCAGTTCTCCCGCTGCAGCTGCTCGACCAGCCGAGCAGTCGGCTCGGCGGCTCTTGAAGACGCGCTGACAGTTGAACCCTCCCGTTGCGTCGCCTGTTGTTTCCCGCTCTTGTTCGCTGCGCTCACGGGCCGCTCGGGCCCCGGCTTCGCCGTTCGGCTCAGCCTCTGGGCAGCTCGACGCGGAGGCGATGTCGGATCGACGTCGCCGCGCCGGGCCATGACAGCAGCGCGCTCCGCTTCGGCATCGAGCAGCATCAGGTGCGACTCAAGATCTGCGGGCAGCTCGTCGCCGATGGTGCGGATGAACGCCCCGACCGCCCGGCCCAGCTCCAGCGGCCGGCCTGGACCGTCGCCGTGCCAGAACGGCATCTTGCCCGGCTCGCCCGGCGCGGGCGTCACCACCACCCGGTCGAAGGTGATCTCGGCGATCCGCCAGGTGGACGCTCCCAGCAGGAACGTCTCGCCCACCCGGGCCTCGTACACCATCTCCTCGTCGAGCTCGCCCACACGCGACCCGTCGGTGGTGAACACCGCGTACAGGCCCCGGTCGGGAATCGTCCCGGCGTTGGTGACCGCCAGGCGGCCCGCACCCTGGCGGGCCCGCAGCATCCCGGTGGTGCGATCCCACACGATGCGCGGCCGCAGCTCGCGGAACTCCTCAGACGGGTAACGGCCCGCCAGCAGGTCGAGCACCGAACTGAACACCTCCTCGCTCAGCTGCTCGTATGGCGCGGCCCGCCGCACGACGCGCAGGATGCCCTCGACCGACCAGTCGTCAACCGCGACCATCGCCACGACCTGCTGGGCCAGCACGTCGAGCGGCTGGCGGGGGTAGCGGATCGCCTCGATCTCGCCGGTGCCCATCCGCTGGGCTACTACCGCCGCCTCGACAAGATCGCCCCGGTGGCGAGGGAAGATCTTGCCCACGCTGGGCTCGCCAACCTGGTGCCCGGCCCGCCCGATGCGCTGCATGCCGGCCGCCACCGACGGGGGCGACGCCACCTGGATCACCAGGTCGACCGCGCCCATGTCGATGCCCAGCTCCAGCGAGGAGGTGGCCACGATGGCGCGCACCCGGCCCGCCTTCAGGTCGTCCTCGATTCCCAGCCGCTGCTCGCGGCTGAGCGAGCCGTGATGGGCTCGCACCAGCTCGGCGCCCTCGGGCGGTGAGGTGCCCTCGGCTTCGGCTGCCCGGTTGAGCCCCTCCAGGTGCAGCTCGTTGAGCCGGGTAGCGAGCCGCTCAGCCAGCCGGCGGGCGTTGGTGAAGATGATGGTGGAACGGTGCGCATAGACCAGCTCCAGCAGCCGCGGATGGATCGCCGGCCAGATGCTGTTGGAGTGCGTCTGCGCTGTGTCCGACGGCGCCACCGCAAGCGACGACGCGGAATCCGACGGCGCGGTATCCGACGGCGCCACCGCGAGCGGCGGCGCGAAGTCATCGTCATGATCGACGCGCACGGCGCCGTTGGGCGCGGCGCCGGCACTCGCGGCAGCCAGATCGCCCATGTCGGACACCCCGACGATCACTTCCACGTCGAGCTGCTTGGTCATCCCGGCATCGGTGATCTCGACATGACGCGCCGCCGGCCGGTCGGGATCGCTGCCGCCGAGGAACCGTGCCACCTCCGACAGCGGGCGCTGCGTGGCTGACAGCCCGATCCGCTGCGGCGGCTGCGCGGTCAGCTCGCACAACCGCTCGAGCGACAGCGCCAGGTGCGTGCCCCGCTTGGTGGCCGCCACCGAGTGGATCTCGTCGACGATCACCCACCGCACCCACCGCAGCGTCTCGCGCGCCTGCGAGGTGAGCATCAGGTACAGCGACTCGGGCGTGGTGATGGCGATGTCGGGCGGGCGGGTGACGAGCCGCCTCCGCTCGGCGGCGCTGGTGTCGCCGGTGCGGACCCCCACGGTGGGCACATGCACCTCGACGCCCAGCCGCTCCGCTGCCAGGCTGATGCCCGCCAGCGGCGCCCGCAGGTTCTTGTCGACATCGACGGCCAGCGCCCGCAGCGGGGACAGGTACAGCACCCGGGTGCGCTCGGCCCGGGCCGGCTCGGGCTCGGACATGACCCGGTCGATGGCCCATAGGAACGCAGCCAGCGTCTTGCCTGATCCCGTCGGAGCAGCGATCAGGCAGTGCTGACCCGCCGAGATGCTCTGCCAGCCCGAGACCTGGCACTGGGTGGGCGCCGCGAACGTGGACGCGAACCACTCGGCCGTGGGCGCGGTGAACGCATCGAGCGCCGGGTGCATCCGGCCCGAAGCACCGCTGTCAGCAATAGCGCCAGCCATCTGGGCCCATTACTACTGCGGCGGTGTCACACCGACCGCCCCGAACGGCACAAGCGCTCGTGCCGCGGAGGCAGCACGAAACGTTGCGGGATCGCTGGAGCAGAAAGCTCTGACGCCCCCGCAGCCGGCGCCGAGCGCTAGCTGGGCGGGTTCAGGCTGCCGTCGAATCCCTGGTTGTGGGTGCCGTCGCACATCGGCTTCGTGCCCGACATCCCGCACCGGCACAGCGCTACGACGGCGTCGCCCTCAGACAGCGTGTTCCCTTCGTGGTCCGATACCTGACACGGTCCGCGGACCAGCAGCGGTCCGTCGTCCAGCACTGTCACGGTGACGTCAGCCATGCGATTCTCCCGGAGTGACATGGGTCGCACCCGACATGCCCACAGCGGGCACGCCCGGTGCAGGGGCGAGGCCAGTGTTGCACGCTCCGGCGCTTCCGGCGATCTTTGTGCTTGACGGACCGTTCGATGGGCCATCCAACGGTTCGGGCAGCGGCCGGCTCCAGACCACCGCGACCCGCTTGGTGGCCCGGGTCAGCGCCACGTACAGCGCCCGCAAGCCCTGGGCTTCTTCGTCCACCATCGCGGCGGGCTCCACCACCACCACACCGTCGGTCTCCAGCCCCTTGCACAGCCGCACCGGCGCCAGGGTGACGCGGGGATGCAGCGCCCCGGTGGCGTTGCGGCTGGCGGCGGTAGCACGGCCGTAGTCCACCCCGGCGTCCTCCAGCAGCGATGCGATCTCGTCGATGAATCCGGCGGGCGATACCACCAGCAACGAACCGCCGTCGAGGGCTGCGGCTTCATCGTGCACGGTGTCGAGCACCGACTGAGCCACGTTCTGCGCGTGAACGAAGCGCGGCGGCGCGCCGTCGATGCGCACGGCCTCGGGCGGCGCCAGTCCCGGGGCGGCCGCAGCCAGCACCCGGTTGGCCAGATCGAGGCTGGGCTGGGGGATGCGGTAGCTCAGCGTGAGCTCCGCCAGACGGGGCGCAATCGGACCCGACGGCAGGTGGCGGAGGATCTCCTGCCAGCTCGACGGCGCGTGGGCCGACGTGGCCTGGGCAATGTCGCCCACCACTGTCATCGAGCCGTTGAGCGAGCGGCGGGCGATCATGCGCAGCGCCATCGGCGGCTGGTCCTGGCACTCGTCGACCACGATGTGCCCGTAGGTACGGATCTCGGTGTCGCTGCGACGCTTGCGTGAGCGTGAGCGGGGACCGAGCACCGAGTACGCCTCGTCCAGCAGCGGCACGTCGGCGTCGGTCCACTCGTAGTCGGCCTCGCTGTCGCCGCGGGGCCGGTGCAGCGATTCCCATGCGTCACGCTCGAGCAGGCCGTCGCAAGCAGACCGCAGCAGCGCACGCGAGCCGTACAGATCCCGCAGCAGCTGCGCGGGGGTCAGCAGCGGCCACATGCGCTCCAGCGCCGCCATCACCTCGGGATGGCGGGCGAACCGCTCGCGCAGCTTGCCGGGCTCGGGCCGGCGGCGGTGCGACGCCGACATGGCCGCGTAGACCTCCTGCTCGACATAGGACCGACCCGCGTTGTGATGGCGGAATCGGCGGCGGGCCTCAGCCACGATCGCCCGCGAGGTGCCCACGGACAGGGTCACGTAGCCCAGCCCGAACTCCAATCGCAGCTCGCGGCGCAGCGGCCGCTGACGGTCGCGCACCGCGTTGACGATGACCTGCGACATCGCGGTGTCGCCCTTGGTGCGGGCCACCGCAGCCGTATCGGCCAGCCGGATCCGCACATCGGGGAAGATCTCGTTGAACAGGTCGGCCAGGACGAACAGGTGCACGCCGACCTCGCCCAAGCTGGGCAGCACCCGCTCGACATAGCGCAGGAACAGCCGGTTGGGGCCGATGACCAGCACGCCCTGTCCTGCCAGCGGGAAGCGGTAGGTGTACAGCAGGTAGGCGGCGCGGTGCAGCGCCACGATGGTCTTGCCGGTGCCGGGGCCGCCCTGGCACACCAGGATGCCCTTGCGGGGGCTGCGGATGATCTCGTCCTGCTCGGCCTGGATGGTCGACACGACCTGGCGCAGCTGGCCGCCGCGTCGCTCCTCGAGGGCTGCGTACAGGGCGCCGTGAGCGTTGAGCCGTGGACGGTCGCCATCTGCTTTGCCGTCACCCTCGCCGTCGAGCACGTCGAGGTCGAAGACCTCGTCTTCGAGATCGGCGAGCACTCGGCCGCGGCACACGAAATGGCGGCGTCGCAGCAGGCCGAGCGGGTCGCCGCCGGTCGCCCGGAAGAACGGCTCGGCGATCGGCGCCCGCCAGTCCACCACGACGGGCTCCTGGTGCTCGTCGGCCACCGCCAGCCTGCCGATGTGGAACGTCTCGCTGGGGCCGTTGCCCTCAGGCTCGTGGCCATCGAGGCTCGCCTTGACTGGACGGTCGATGCGGCCGAACACCAGCGATGACGAGCCCAGCTCGAGCTGGCTCAAGCGGCCGGCGACTGCGTCCTCGATCACATCGCGCTCGAACCGGGCTTGGCGGGTGCCGCCGCGGCCCACTTCGACCATCTCGCGCAGTCTCGTGGCCCGCTGCCGGGAGGACTCCAGCAGCGCATATGCACGGTCGATATGAGCTTGTTCTGCCTGGATTTCCGGATGGCTCACGCTGGGCCTGTCACCGTTTTTCGGGCTGGTCAAGGCTACTCACGGCGGGTCACCGATCCGCACGGTTGGGTCGGCTGCGCAGGCGCACCAGGCACCACGCCACCACGATGGCTGCGACGGCTGTCAGGGGCCACGAACCCAGCACGGTCGCCGGGGTCGTACCCGATCGCAGCTCGGCGTTCCCCGCCAGGACAACCGACTCGCGCAGCTCGCTGCGGTGAGTGACTTCGCCTCCGGGCGACACGATCGCGCTGTAGCCGGTGGTGGAGGACTGCAGCACCCAGCGCCCGCTCTCGACGGCCCGCAGCCGGGCGCTGGCCAGCGACTGGGAGGGCACCACCGAGGTGCTGTAGGACGACGCCAGCGTGGGGTTCGCGACGATGCGGCCGCCTGCGCGGACCCCGTCGCGCACGAGGTCGCTGAAGTACACCTCGTAGGACGTGACGACGGCGATGTCGCCCAGCGAACTCGACAGCACGCCGGGGCCCTCGCCGGCGATGGCCTCGCGGGAGATCAGCGACAGGTCGGCAAACGGTTCCACCACGCCTCGCAGCGGCACGTACTCGCCGAAGGGCACCAGGTGGACTTTGTCGTAGCGATCTGCCAGACCGGTCTCGGGGTCGATGGCGATCGTGGCGTTGCGGAACCGTTGATCGCCGACGCGTTCGTAGAAGTTGGCGATGAGGACCGCATCGAGCGCTGCTGCGGTTGCCGACAGCTCGGCGAGCTGCGACGAGGATTCCAGCGGTTCGTCGGCAGAGTTGCTGCTCTCGCTCCAGATCATGAGATCGGCCGTGCCCTGCCACGCTGCGGTGGCGTCGAGGTGCCGCAGCCGCACGCTGCGCTGGGGTGTGTCGACGTTGGTGCCGAGCTCGCCGCCGGCCTGCACCACGGCTGCCGTGACGGTGGCGTCGACGGTCGTCGCGGGCCACCCGAGCGCCGCGACGGGCACGGCGATGGCGGCCACCGCGGGCCATGAGACCGCACGCCACTCGCGGGCGCAGACTCGCTCAACGATGACGGCGCCCACGCCGACGAGGGCGATGACCCCCAGCGGACCCGCGAGCACCGCAGCGCCCAGCCACGGGCCGTCGACCTGACCCAGGGCCAGGTTGGACATGGGCACGCCGCCGAAGGGCACGCTCCAGCGCACTGCTTCGCCCAGCACCAGCGCCGCGGGCACACCGAGGGCGCGCCAGCGCCCCCCTGCAGGGACGAGCGAGAGCGGCAGCGCCATGATCAGCGTCTCGACCGGCACCGCCGCGATCCATCCCGGCACGGTCAGCTCGGTCATCCAGAACAGCCCGACCAGGTAGGCCCCCAGCCAGAGCGCAGCAGCCGCCTCGAGCCGGTCACGCCAGCGCTCGGCGCCCCGGTTGCACAAGCGCAGCCACAGGCCGAGGCCGATGGGGCCGAGCGGCCACAGTCCCCACGGGGGCAGCGACAGCATCGTGAGCGCGCCCAGCATGAGCGCCAGGCCGTCGCGCAGCAGCCGGTGCTTCACGGCGAGCGGTTGAGCTGTGCGGCGAATCCGGGGACCTGACGGCCCGCGAGTTCGCCCCGGATCGGCACTGGGAACGCGAGCGGAGAACTACCGCCGTCGCGGAAAGACGAGGCCGCCATTCGCCAAGTTTCTCAGGGAGCGGCTTGGCTCAGGCCGAGATGCTGCACGACCGCTGCTGCCGCTTCGTTGCCTTGGCGGATGCACGCAGGGATGCCGAGGCCCCGGTACGCCGCGCCGGTCACGAACGCGCCGGGCAGCTCGCGAGCCAGCGCCGCTTCGATCCGGTTGACGAGCTGACCGTGCCCGGGCCGGTACTGCGGCAGTGCCTGCGGCCAGCGCGAGACTCGCCACGCGGTGACGGCGCCGGCGTCGCGCAAGCCGCGCAGCGGCGGGAGCTGAGACAGCTCTGCGAGCACGGTGTCGCGCAGCTCGGCGTCGTCGAGGCGCGTGTGACTGTCGTCGTCATCGCGGCCCACCGACACCCGCAGCACCACGCTCGGGCTGCCGTCGGCGGACCAGTTGGGCCACTTCGCAGAGCCGTAGCTGCAGGCCGTCGCGAGCCAGCCGGTATCCCTCGTGACCAGGAAGCCGGCCTCGTGCGGCGCCTCGATCGCGTCGGCGCGCACGCTGAGCGTCACCACCGCGACCGACGCGTACTCGATGAGTGCCAGCCGTGCCGCAGCGGCCGGCGCGCCGGGCAGCATTCGTGCTGCCGCGTGAGCGGGTGCAGCGACGATGACTGCGTCTGCGTCGAGCACCTCGGACCCGGTGTGCACGGCGAACCGCGTGCCAGGGCGCCGGATTGCCTCCACCGGGGTGCCCAGCCGCAGGATGCATCCGTCCAGCCGTTCCGTCAGCGCTTCCACCAGGCGGCCCATCCCGCCGTCGAAGCTGCCGAAGATCGGCGCCGGACCGGACCCGTCGGGGGCGGGTGCGGGCTGCATCCGGCGCAGTCCCCGCATGAGCGAGCGGCTGCGCTCCAGCGCCTGGCCCAGGATCGGTGCCGAGGTTGCTGCGTCCAGCCGGCTGATGTCGCCCGCGCTGATGCTGCCGAGCAGCGGATCGACCACCTGCGACGCCACCGCCGCGCCCAGCCGGGCACGCACGATGTCGCCCACGCTGGCGTCGCCGGGCCGCACTTGCACGGCGTCGTCGTCGTCGCCTGATGGCGCAGCGTCGTCGTCGGCGGATGTCTGCGCGCCACGAGCGCCTGGCCGCATGCGCACCGAGCGTGGCGCGCTGGATGCTGCCGCGGCTGCCTCCCGCCGGTCGATTGCATCACGGCGCAATTTGCACGCGGTGAAGCGGCGTGGCAGGACGTAGTCGGCCGCGGCACGCAGCGCGCCGGCAGGGCCCAGCAGCGGCGAGCGGATGAGCGGGCCCACGCTGGTGGGCACCCCGCCGATCAGTCCATCGGGCAGGGGTGTGAGCTGCGTGCCGCGCGCACCCCGATGGGCGACCGAGGCCCCGCCGACTGCCGGCGAGATGCGCTCGGCCGAGATGCCCAGCTCGTCGCACAGCTCGATCGCCCACGGCACCCGCAGCAGGAAGGCATCGGCCCCTTCGTCCACGAGCCGCCCGTCGAACGGCGTCGAACAGATCTTGCCGCCGAGGCGCTCGGCGCTGTCGACCAGCACCACCCGCGGCACAGCGGTTCCCGCGTCAGCGGGATGCAGCAGGCGATACGCGGCGGTCAGCCCGGCGATGCCGCCGCCGACCACAACAACCCGCTGGGTTGGCATGGCTACAGGTCACCGCGACTGCGGGGTGCCACGACGCAGGCCACCGCTCGCTCAGTCGGGCTGTTTGGGCAGCGGCCGCCGGTACGCGTGCACATAGTCAGTCAGCCGTTCGAGCACCCTGGGGTCGGTCTCGGGCAGCACGCCGTGGCCCAGGTTGAAGATGTAGCCGTTCACCTGGGTGCCTTCGGCCAGGATGCGGCCGGCGGCGGGGCGCACGGCATCCCATCCGGCCACGCACAGGGCAGGGTCGAGGTTGCCCTGCAGTGCCACGCCGGGCCCGACCCGCTCGCGAGCCACTCCCAGCGGCACTCGCCAGTCCACACCCACCACGTCGGCGCCGACCGCGGCCATCTGGTCGAGCAGCTCCCCGGTGCCGACGCCGAAATGGGCTCGGGGCACGCCGAGGTCGGCCAGCTCGTCGAAGACTCGCTTGCTGTGGGGCGCCACGAACGCCGCATAGTCGGCGGGCGACAGCGTGCCAGCCCACGAGTCGAACAGCTGCACGGCGCTGGCGCCGGCGAGCACCTGCGAGCGCATCGAGGCCACCGCTATCGACGCCAGGCGTTCCATGAGGTCGTGCCACAGCGCGGCGTCGGTGTGCATGAGCGCCTTGGTCAGCAGGTGCTGGCGCGAGGGTGCGCCTTCGACCAGGTAGCTCGCCACCGTGAACGGCGCTCCGGCGAACCCGACGAGCGGCACGTCGAGCTCGGCTGCCAGCAGCCGGACGGTGTCGAGCACGTAGGGGGTGTGCGCCTCGGCGTCGAGATCGGGCAGCCGATCCAGATCAGCGCGGCTGCGCAGCGGCTGGCCGGCCACCGGCCCCACACCGGGCACCACGTCGATGCCGAAGCCGACTGCGGCGGCCGGCACCACGATGTCGGAGAACAGCACGGCTGCGTCGACGCCGTAGCGGCGCACCGGCTGCAAGGTGATCTCGGCGGCGGTGGCCGGGTCGGCGATGGCGTCGAGGATGCTGCCGTGGCCTCGCAGCGCCCGGTATTCGGGCAGCGAGCGGCCCGCCTGGCGCTGGAACCACACCGGCACCTGCTCGGTCCGCCGGCAGCGGGCGGCGCGCAGGTACAGGCTGTCGCCCAACCGGTGGATCGGGTGATCTGCCGGCAGCGCCGCAGCCGGCGCCGTGGCGCCCTCAGGTGTGTCAGCCATGCGCTGCGAACGGTACCGGCACCGGGTCGGGATGCTCTGTTCCCGGGCGGACGGCGGGGTCGGCGTCGGCGGGCTGGCAAGTAGCCTCACGCGACCTTGACGAGCCCGCCTGCTCGATGTGGCCCTGCCGGGCCGATGCTTGCCGGGTTCTCGCTTTCCGACGGAGGCTGCGATGGGTCCCGACACCGGGTCGGCAGACATGCAGTCCGGCGACGAGCCGCCTGACAGCGGGCCGCAGTTGCGCATCGCACTGCTGACCTACCGCGGCCATCCCTGGGTGGGCGGCCAGGGCATCTATGTGCGCCACCTGGCGCGGGAGCTGTCGGCGCTCGGTCACAGCGTCGAGGTGTTCAGCGGGCCGCCCTACCCACACCTCGACCCGGGCATCAAGCTCACCGAGCTGGAAAGCCTCGACCTGTACCGCATGCCCGACCCGTTCCGGGTGCCCAAGCTGGCCGAGTTCCGCTCGCCCATCGACGTGCTGGAGTGGCTCATCACCTGCACGGCCTCGTTTGCCGAGCCGCTGACGTTCAGCCTGCGAGCGTTCGGCGCTCTGCGCAGCCGGCTCGACGACTTCGACCTGGTGCATGACAACCAGTGCCTCGGCTACGGCATCGACTGGCTGCGGCGCGCCGGCATGCCCACGCTGGGCACCATCCATCACCCGATCACCGTGGACCGGCGGCTCGAGATCGCCCACGCGCCCACCCGCGCCAAGCGGCTCGCCATGCGGCGCTTCTACGCCTTCACCCGCATGCAGAACCGGGTGGCGCGCCGCCTCGACCGGATCGTGACCGTGTCCGCCAACAGCTTCGACGACATCGTGACCGACCTCGGCGTGGACCCCGCCCGCCTGAGGGTCGTCACGGTCGGCGTCGATCCGGCCCAGTTCCGGCCCCTGCCCGACGTAGCGCCGGTGCCGGGCCGGCTCATGACCACCGCCAGCGCCGATGTGGCGATGAAGGGCCTCGCCTACCTGCTCGAAGCACTGGCCAAGCTGCGCACCGAAGACCCCTCGCTGCATCTCGTGGTAATCGGGCGTCCCAAGGACGACTCGGCGGCGAGCCGGCTGATCGATCGGCTCGACCTGTCCGGCAGCGTCGAGTTCGTGAGCGGCGTGCCCGACGAGCGCATCGTGGAGCTCTACAACGAGGCGCAGCTCGCGGTGGTGCCATCCCTGTACGAGGGCTTCTCGCTGCCTGCCGTCGAAGCGATGTCGTGCGGCGTGCCGCTGGTGGCGACCACCGGGGGCGCGCTGCCCGAGGTCACCGGCGCCGACGGCGAGACCTGCCTGCAGGTGCCGCCCGGCGACTCCGAGGCGCTCGCGGCACGCATCGGCTGGGCGCTCGCTCAGCCCGATCTGCGGGCGACCGTCGGCACCGCGGGGCGGGCGCGGGTGCAGGCCAACTATTCCTGGACCGCCACGGCACGCAAGACCGTCGAGCAGTACCGGGCGCTGCTGGCCGGCGCCCCAGCGCGGCGGCCAGGCACGTCGCCGATCCGGAGACTGAGCCGGCGCTGATGCTGACCGTCGACTACGAACGGCTCGGGGCCCGCAGCGGCGACCGTGTGCTGGACCTGGGCTGCGGCGCGGGACGTCACGCCTTCGAGAGCGCCCGGCGCGGCTGCGTCACCGTGGCATCGGACCGTGACGCCGACGAGCTGCGCGCCGTCACCGACATGTTCGCCGCCATGCATGACGCCGGCGAGATCGACACGCCGGCCGGACAGCAGCTCGGCCACGCCGCCGTGGCCGACGCCACCGCCCTGCCGTACCCCGACGCCAGCTTCGACCGGATCATCGCTGCGGAGGTGCTCGAGCACATCGTCGACGACGAGCGGGCCATCGCCGAGCTGGCACGGGTGCTGCGGCCCGGCGGCACCATCGCAGTGACGGTTCCGGCGCGAGCCGCCGAACGGGTCTGCTGGGCGCTGTCGGCCGACTACCACGCGCCTGCTGTTCCCGACGGCCACGTGCGCATCTACAGCTCTGGCGACCTGCGGGCCAAGCTCGCAGCGGCGGGCCTGTATGTCTCGGACAGTCACGGCGCGCACGGCCTGCACACGCCGTACTGGTGGCTGCGCTGCCTGGTGGGGCCTCACAACGACCAGCATCGGTTGGTGCGGGCCTACCACCGGCTGCTGGTGTGGGACATGACCGAGGCTCCGGCGCTGACGCGCAGGCTCGACCGCCTGCTCAACGCCGTGCTGCCCAAATCGACAGTGCTGTACGCCTACAAGGCCTCCGGGCGCGCCGGCGCGAGCGCTGAGGCGGAACCGGTGGGGGCGGCACGTGCAGCCTGAGTCTGCGCCCCCAGGGCTGGCTGCGGCTTCCGACGCCGGTCCGGACCGTCCCCCACGGCTCGCCGCCGCGCCCGAGGTCGGACGAGCACGCCCCACGCAGCCCGCAGCCGCCACCGCGCCGCTGCTGTCACCGGACCAGGTTGCGGCCACAGCCGATGCCATCGAGGCCTGCCAGCAGCCCGGCGGCCTCATCGTGTGGTTCGACGGCGGGCACGCCGATCCGTGGAATCACGTCGAGGCGGCCATGGCGCTCGCGTCGGCGGGGCGCCACCGGGCGGCCGAGGACGCGTACGGCTGGCTGCAGGCGAACCAGCATGACGCCGGCAGCTGGCACAACTACTACACCGCGCTGGGCATCAAGGATTTCAAGGTCGATACGAACTGCTGCGCCTATGTCGCGGTGGGCGTCTGGCACCACTGGCTTGCCACCGGCGACCAGGGCTTCGTCGAGTCGATGTGGCCGACCGTGGCACGGGCACTCGACTTCGTGGTGGGCCTGCGCACCGCCAGCGGGCACATCCCCTGGGCGGTGCACGCCAACGGCACACCGTGGCCGTACGCGCTGCTGACCGGGTCGTCGTCGATCTGCCAGTCCCTGCGGTGCGGGCTGGCGCTGGCCGAGCTGACCGGTCACGAGCGCCCCGCATGGGCGCGCACCCTGGCCCGCACCACGCACCAGATCCGCCACCGGCCCGACGGCTTCGAGCCCAAGGACCGCTGGGCGATGGACTGGTACTACCCGGTGCTGTGCGGCGCACTCGACGGCGCTCAGGCCCGAGCCCACCTTGCCGCCGGAGCGCCCAAGTTCCTGCTCGGCGAGCACGGCGTGCGCTGCGTGGCCGACCAGCCGTGGGTGACCGCGGCGGAGACCTGCGAGTGCGCGCTCGCCTACCTGCGCACCGGAGATGCGACGACGGCCCGCCGGCTCATCGAGGCCACCCGGGCGCTGCGTGCGGACGGCGGCAGCTACTACACCGGCTGGGTGGTGCCCCAAGCCAAGACCTTCCCCGGCGGGGAGCGCTCCAGCTACACCGCCGCCGCCGTGCTGCTGGCAACCGACGCGCTCGACCACCGCAGCAGCGCCGCCGGTGCGCTCACGACGACGCCGGGCGGCTGACCGATCCGGCCGGGGGCCGCGGCCCGACCGGCCCGAACACGGCGCAGACAGCAGCAGACGGCACGGGTCGCGCCGGCCACGCTCAGCCGTCGAGGGATCTGCGCAGCACGCGCAGGCTGCCCTGCGCGTCGTGCTCGATGTAGCCGTCGTCGAGGGCGCGCAGCCAGATCTCATAGGGGGGCCGGCCGCCGTCGGCGGGATCGGGGAACACGTCGTGGATGGCCAGCAGGCCGCCGGGCGTCACCTTGGGCGACCACGCCTCGTAGTCGGCGTGGGCCGGCGCATGGCCGTGACCGCCGTCGATGAACACGAACGCCGCGCCGCCGAAGTGGCGGGCGACGGTGACCGAGTCGCCCACGACGGCCACGACGGTGCCGTCGAGGCCGGCGTCGGTGAGCGTGCGGCGCAGCACCGGCAGCGAGTCCATGCGGCCGGTGCTGGGGTCGACCAGCTCAGCGTCGTGATGCTCCCAGCCCGCCTGCATCTCTTCGGAACCGTGGTGGTGGTCGATGGTGAACAGCACCCCGCCGCACTCCGCGGCTGCCGCTCCCAGATACACCGCTGACTTGCCGCAGTACGAGCCGATCTCCACCAGCGGCCCCAGCGAGGCCACCTCGGCGGCGGCGCGGTACAGCGCCAAGCCCTCGTCGTGGGGCATGAAGCCCTTCACCTGCTGGGCCAGCGCCGCCAGCTCGGGGTTCATCGCAGCTCGCGAGAGCCCGCGGCGGGCCGGGAGCCGGGGCCGTCAGCGGCCTGGGCCTCGGGTCGGGCGAACAGCACCCGGTCCAGCAGGACGAACTTGCCCGCCCACAGCACGCCGAAGCCGACGAGGTTCGCTGCGGACACCCCCACGGTCGTCTGCCACCACCGGTCCGCCAGTGCCACCGCCAGCGACGAGATGCCGAGCCCAGCGAGGCTGTAGGCCCAGAACGGCAGGATCTCGCCGGTGAGCGAGTGCCGGTCGGTACGCGACCACACCCAGCGCCGGTTGGCGTAGTAGGCCGGCCCAGCGGCGACGCACACCGCCACCACATTGGCCACCACCGCGGGCCACCCCAGCACCGCATAGGCCACCACCAGCACGGCCTGGGTCACCACCACCGTGCCGGCCGACACGGTGCTGTAGCCGACCAGCCGCCGCAACAGCCCCCACTTCATCGCTCGCGCCTCACTGCGGAGATGTCAGGGCGCGGGTCTTGTGGACAAGGAGTCGAGGCCGGAGCGCTGACGTCACTGCTCCGCCGGCGCGTTCGGCCGGTAGAACGCGGCCAGCAGCAACAGCGTCGAGACCAGCCCGCCGGCGATGGCGACCACGAACCAGACCGGTCCGCTCCAGTCGAGGCCGAGCGCGTTGTCCACCGACCAGTCGCCGGGACCGGTCGCCGCCACGGCGGCCGCGGCCACCGCCAGCACGAACACGTACTCCCAGCCCTCGCGGATGATGAAGAAGCCGTTCTTGCGGTGGCCGACCCACCCCGCGGTGGTCATCACCCCGATGAACGCCATCGCCGACAGCGGCGTCAGCAGCCCGAGCGCCAGCCCGATGCCCGCGCCGATCTCGGTGAGGGCAGCGAGGTAGGCGTGCAGCAGGCCCGGGCGCAGGCCTTCGGAGGCGAACCAGTTGCCGACGCCGCGGATGCCGCCGCGGAACTTGGCGATGCCGTGGAGCGCCAGGGTGACGCCCACGATCACTCGCAGGACGAACAGGCCCAAGTTGATGCTGTCGGGATCCATGGCTGTGGGGCCTCCTCAAGGGTGTCGCTGCCGTGCGCGGCGAGACGCTCGCGCTCAAACCGTACTTACAGGTCGAGCCGGTAGACGTTGGTGTTCCGCTGGTTGAAGCCGAGCCGGGCGTACAGGCGGTTGGCGGCCTCCCGGTCGGGTCGCGAGGTCAGGTCGATCGTGCGGGCGCCTGCCTGCCGGGCGATCTCGATGGCGTGCCGGTTGAGCGCGGCGCCGATGCCGCGGCCTCTGGCCGACTCATCCACCACCACGTCCTCGATCCAGGCACGCAGCCCGCTGGCCAGCGGGAAGAGCACCAGGATCATCGCGCCGACGATCTCGCCGGGCGCCTCGTCTGATCCCGCGGCCGACGACTGGCCCGCAGCGGTGCGCGCGAGCAGCAACGTGTTGGCGGGGTGGCCGACGATGCGCTCCAACGCCGCTTCATCGGGCGGTGGCGAGCTGGACAGCTGCGGGTGCAGCCGCGCGAACGCGCCCGCCAACGTCTCGTCGACAACGTCGCACACCTCGATGCGAACACCGGCTTGCGGGACAGCCGGCGACGCGGCAGCTTCAGCCACGGTCCGCATCGTAGGTGCATCCGGTCCCGGCAGGGTCGGTGCGCAGCGGGCGCGGATAGCCTCCCGTCCGTGGGCCATATGGAGTGGTTCGAGCACCCCGAACCAGGCAGCGACGCGGTTCTCATCGCGGCGTTTTCAGGCTGGAACGATGCCGGCGACGCCGCCACCGAGTCGGCCAAGTACCTGCGGCGCCGCTTTCGCTGCCATCCCGTGGCCCAGATCGACCCTGAGTTCTTCTACGACTTCGCCTCGGTGAGGCCGAGCGTGCACGTCGTCGACGGCGAGCGCCAGATCGACTGGCCGACGCCCGATGTGCGGGTCGGCGAGGCCGACGACGGCCGGTCGGTGATCACCGTGCTGGGTGTCGAGCCCCGGCTGCGCTGGCGCACGTTCTGCGACGTGATCATCGAGATGGCCGAGGCGCTGGGCGTCTCCACTGTGGTGACGCTGGGCGCGCTGCTCACCGACACCCACCACAACGCGCCGGTCAACGTCGTTGGGGCCTCCAACAATGCCGCGCTGAACCTGACGATGGGCCTGCGCCAGTCCACCTACGAGGGGCCGACGGGCATCATCGGCGTGCTCAACGACGCCTGCCACCGCGCAGGCTTCGCGAGCGTGTCCTTCTGGGCGACGGTGCCCACCTACGTGCACAACTACCCCTCCCCGAAGGCGGCGCTGGCACTGGCCGAGCGCGTCGCGCAGTTCATGGGCATCGCGCTCGGCGAGTCGGAGCTGCACAGCGCGGCCGCCAACTACGGCCACCAGATCGACGAGCTGGTCGCCGGCGACGACACCCTCGCCCAGTACGCGCAGCAGATCCTCGAGGAGTCCGCCGCCGAAGCCGTCGAGGACTTCAGCGAGATGGTCGAGAACCCCGACGGCCTCATCGACGAGTTGGAGCAGTTCTTGCGTCAGCAAGAACCAGAGTGATCGGTTTGCGTCAGCAAGAACCAGAGTGATCAGCTTGCGGCTAGGCGAGGACGTGGTGCAGGGCCAGCTCGACCTCTCGCTGGTGCGCTTCGTCGATGGCGGGCCCGTCGGGACCGACCACGTAGAACGAGTCGACCACCACGTTCGCCAGCGTCTGGATCTTGGCTGAGCGGATGTCGAGGCCCATCTCGGCCAGCACCCGGGTCACCTTGTAGAGCACGCCGATGTGGTCCTCGGTGCGGATCTCCACGATCGTCGCCCCGGTGGCCGACTCGGCATCGAAGGTGACCTTGGTCGCGGCCCTGGTGGCCGACAGCGCCCGGCGACGGCGATAGACCCGCGCGCGCTCGGCGATGCGCGCCTCCAGCGCCAGGTGGCCGCGCAGCGACCGCCGCACGTCGTAGACGACCCGGTCCCAGTCGACAGGCGCATCGGGCGGCACGATGCGGAACGACGACACCGCCATGCCCGCCGGGCTCGAATAGGCGTCCGCCTGCAGCACGTCGAGGCCGCGCAGCGCCAGCACGCCCGCAGCGCGGCTGAACAGTCCGCGCTCGTCGGGGGCGACCACGGTGAGCACATCGCCGTCGACGCGCAGCGCCGTCTCGCCGGCTGCCATCAGCTCCACGATCTCTTCGGTGAGCAGGCGCCGATGGCTGGACTGCGCCTGATCGGTGCCGCTCAGATGCTCGGCAGTCATCTCGACGAGGGCGGAGACCAGGTTCTCGGTCCAGTCGCCCCACGCCATCGGCCCCGTCGCCATGCAATCGGCCTCCGTCATCACCGCCAGCAGCTCCAGGAACTCCTGGGTCTGCACGGCTCGGGCGACGGTGGCGACGGTCAGCGGGTCGTCGAGATCTCGCCGCGTGGCGATGTCGGTCAGCAGCAGGTGGTGCTGCACCAGCCGCACCAGGGTGTCGGCGTCGTCGGGGCTCCAGCCGCAGCGCCGGGCGATCGGGCCTGCCAGCCGCATGCCGGCTTGGGTGTGATCGCCGGGATAACCCTTGCCGATGTCGTGCAGCAGCGCTCCCATCAGCAACAGGTCGGGTCGGGCCACCCGGTGGGTGAAACGGGCTGCGATGGCGACGGCCTCGAGCAGGTGCCGATCGACCGTGAAGCGGTGGTAGCGGGACCGCTGGGGTCGGTTGCGGTTGGGCGCCCACTCGGGCAGCACCTTGGTCCACACGCCGAAGTAGTCGAGGGTCTCGATGACGTCGATGGCCCGGTGCCCGCAGCCGAGCAGCTCGATGAACAGGTCCCGGGCGCCGTGCGGCCACGGATCGGGAAACTGCGCTTGGCGATCGGCCAGCTTGTCGAGGCTGGCTCGACTGATGGGGACATCTCCACGAGCCGACTGCACCGCCGCGTGCAGCACCAGCACGACGTCGGCAGCGGGATCGCCGTCGATGACCAGCTCGCCGTCGCGGACTGCCAGCCCGGTGATGTCGACATCGGGTGGCTCGAACGACATCTGCCGCCGGGCGACGGTGGACCACAGCTGATCGGAGAGAAACGCAATGACGCGTCCCGCTTGGGCGATGTCGGCCATGAAGGCATCGGCGTCGACGGCGCCGTAGCGCTCGGCCACCGCGTCCTGGTCGTCGGCCGAGAGCACATCGCTGCGCAGGCCGGTGGTGCGGTGCAGGTCGACGCGCGCCCTCAGCAGAGTGCTGTAGGCGTCGGCCAGGCGTTCGGTGTCCGCGGCAGGCAGCTCCGCGCCGGCGAGGCGCGCCCACCCGATCGCATGCGCGTCACGCAGACCGCCCCGGCCCGTCTTGAGATCGGGTTCCAGCCGGAATGCCACCTCGCCGCTCTGGCTGTGCCGGCGACTCACGGCACGCTGCAGGTCGTCGAGCCGTCCGGGGGCGTCCTCACGCCACAGGGCTCCCACGCCTGCGATCAGGCGCTCGGTGAGGTCCGCGTCGCCGATCAGGTGACGGGCATCGGCAAGCGCTGTGGCGGTGTCGATGTCTGACGCTGCCAGGTCCAGCGTTCCTGCCAGGGAGCGCACCGCATGGCCGAGCTTCAGCTTCTCGTCCCAGATCGGGTACCACAGGCGGTCTGCCAGGTTGCCGCGCTGCGGGCTGTCGCCCAGCGCACCGTCGGTCGCCAGCAGAGACTCGCGGCCGTCGTGCAGCAGCAGCAGGTCGATGTCGCTGCCGGGGCACAGCTCGGCGCGCCCGTAGCCGCCGACGGCCACGAGTGCCACGCCGCTGCCCGAGCCGTCGTCACCGTTCAGTCCCCATTCGACGGCCTCGGCGGCGAACCGCTCGGCCAGCCAGGAATCGGTGAGCTGGCTCAGCGCCCGGGGCAAGCTGGCAGCATCGGCCGACTGGACCAGCTCCGCGCGGCGCTCCCCGAACGAGGTCATCGCCGCCCCCCGGCTGTGTCATCGCGCCTCGCGGGCTCGGCTGTGTCGATGCGCCTCGCGGGCTCGGCTGTGTCGATGCGCCTCGCGGGCTCGGCTGTGTCATCGCGCCTCGCGGGCTCGGCTGTGTCATCGCGCCGGCGCTGCAGCACCTCGAACGCCTTCGCCGCGCCCCAGGCGATGCCGATCGGGCCGAGATCGGGGTCGATGTCGGCGAAGGAGGCCGGTGTCAGTCCGTAGGGATCGTCGGGGAAGCGGGAGGCGTCGAAGTCGTCCCGGTGCGGCACCGCCACGCCGCCATCTGCCAGCACCTGCGTGGGGTACCGAACAGCGCTGCGCAGCACGCTCAGGGGCGTCGTCTGCTGAGCGTCGACATCGGTCGCCAGCAGTTCCCGCAGCGGCGGACCGGTGTCGGCGGCGCACTGCATGCCCGCTGCACGCGCTTGCTCGCTGAGGTCTGCAGCGACGACACCTGCACGCTCGCACATCTCCGCGACGCAACGCTCCACCCACCGGGGCAACGCAGCGATCGCCCCGTCGGCGAGCAGCTCAGCGGCCTCCTGCACCGATGCCGGCACCGGCGCGGCAGCGCTCTCGCCACCCCGCCCGCCGGCTTCGTCCGCCAATCCGGGCACCGCAACGACGGGCGCCTGTGATGCGTCGGCGCCGGTTGCCATCATCGGTCGGTCCCGACGGCACCGGCACTCATCGGCTGGCCTCCGAGGCGGGGTTCACACCGTTGCCGTCCGCCAACGCGCCGTTGAGGTTGCCCGAGCGGAAGCCCTCCAAGTCGAGCGTGACGTAGCGGTAGCCCACGCCGCGGATCGCCTCCACGACGGCCTCGCGCCGCTGGACTGCCCCAGCGAGGTCGTCGAGCGGCAGCTCGATGCGCGCGGTGTCGCCGTAGTCGCGCACCCGCAGCTGCCCGAAGCCCAGCCGGCGCAGCGCTGCTTCGGCTCGATCCAGCCGTGCCAGCAGCGGCACCGTCACCTGCGTGCCGTAGGGCACCCGCGAGGCCAGGCATGCGGCCGCCGGCTTGTCCCAGGTCCGCAAGCCGAGGTCCGCGCTGACCTGCCGCACGTCGGCCTTCGTGAAGCCGGCCTCCACCAGCGGGAAGCGGGCGCCACGCCCGCTCGCAGCGTGCTGGCCCGGCCGGTGATCGCCCAGGTCGTCGAGGTTGACGCCGAGCACCACCACCGCGCCACGGGCCGACGCGAGCGGTTCGAGCTGGTCCATGAGCGCCGACTTGCACCAGAAGCAGCGGTCGGCGTCGTTCACCCGGTACGCAGCGCGTGACATCTCGTCGGTCTCGACCGTCTGCCATGCCAGTCCCCACTCGGCTGCCAGGGCGGCGCAGTCGGCTGCTTCATCGGTCGCGAGGCTGGGCGAGACGGCGGTCACGCAGAGCGCACCGGCGCCGAGCACGTCGTTGGCCGCCCAGGCCACGAGCGACGAGTCGACGCCGCCGCTGAACGCCACGATCACCGGTCCCGACTGCTCAAAGAAGGCTCGAAGCCGGTCAAGTCTCCCGTCGGCGGCCGCACCCGAGCGCTCGGGGCCGGGCATCTCGTCGCTCCCGCCTCTGCCGAGCGTCATCAGTGCGGCGCCCCGGCGTTCAGAGCCGGTCGGCCGGGATGGCGTAGAACAGCTCGGCGCCGCCGGTGACCGCAGGCACCAGCCCGCGAGCCGACGGCAGGATCTGGTCGGCATAGAAGCGAGCGGTGGTGACCTTGTCGGCCAGGTACTGCGGCGACGCTGTGCCCGCCGGACCGCCTGAGCCCCCGTCGCGAGCATCCGCAACCGTCAAGCCCTGCGCCGCGAGGAGCCCAGCCGCCGCCTCGGCGCTGCGGCCCAGCAGCCAGCCCCCCACCACCACGCCGGCCAGCCGCATGAACGGCGACGAACCGGCAGCCACATCGTTCGGTGCCGCCGAGAGCTGGCCGCCCAGCCACATCGCCGCTTCGCCCATCGCAGCCACGCCGTCGCCCAGCGCAGCGCCGATCGCCGCCAGGTCTGCGTCGTCGCTGGCGGCCAGGGTGCCTGCGGTCGCTCCCATCTCGCCGATGAGGCGTGCCATGGCCTCGCCGCCGCCCAGCGGCAGCTTGCGGAACGCCAGGTCCGCTGCCTGGATCCCGTTGGTGCCCTCATAGATCGGGGCGATCCGGCTGTCACGCCAGTGCTGCGCCGCGCCGGTCTCCTCCACGTACCCCATGCCGCCGTGCACCTGCACGCCCAGCGAGGTCATCTCGACGCCCAGGTCGGTGCCCCAGCCCTTGCTGATCGGCGTCAGGATCGCCGTGAGCTCGTCGGCCCGCTGCCGCTCGTCGGGATCGGCGGCCACGATGGAGCGGTCGATCGCCGCCGCGTTCAGGTACATCACACAGCGCATCGCCTCGGCATTCGCCCGCATCGTCAGCAGCATCCGGCGCACATCGGCGTGATCCACGATCGGCGACGATTCGCCTGGGGGCAGTTCGGCGCCGATAGCCCGTCCCTGCTTGCGGGTCAGCGCGTACTCGCGCGCCTGCTGGTACGCCCGCTCGGTGAGCGACAGCCCTTGCAGGCCCACCGACAGCCGGGCGTTGTTCATCATCGTGAACATGGCGCGCATGCCGCCGTGCTCGGGGCCGACCAGATACCCGACCGCGCCGCCCTCGTCGCCGTAGGACATCACGCAGGTCGGGCTGGCATGGATGCCGATCTTGTGCTCGGTGGACACCGCGCGCAGGTCGTTGCGGGGCCCCAGCGAGCCGTCGGGGTTCACGAGAAACTTGGGCACCAGGAACAGGCTGATGCCGCGGGTGCCCGGCGGCGAATCGGGCGTGCGCGCCAGCACCAGGTGGATGATGTTCTCGGCAAGCTCATGCTCGCCGTAGGTGATGAAGATCTTGGTTCCGCTGACGAGGTAGCTGCCGTCGTCCTGGGGGACGGCCCGGCTCGTGAGGGCGCCCACGTCGGAGCCCGCATGAGGCTCGGTCAGATTCATGGTGCCCGACCACTCGCCGCTGATCATCTTGGGCAGGAAGGTCTGCTGCAGCGTCTCGTCGGCGTGATGGAGCAGCGCATCGATCGCGCCCTGGGTCAGCAGCGGGCACAGGCTGAACGCCATGCTTGCCGAGGTCAGCATCTCCTGGACTGCCAAGCCCACGCACCATGGCATGCCGCCGCCGCCGAATTCGTCATCGAAGGCCATGCCGTTCCAGCCGGCGCCGACAAACTTGGCATACGCATCGGCGAAGCCGTCAGGGTGGGTGATGACGCCCTCGTCGAAATCCAGCCCCTGCTGGTCGCCGGGCACGTTCAGCGGCGCGACCTCGGCCGACATGAAGCGGCCCGCCTCGTCCAGCAGCGCGGCGGCGGTGTCGAGGTCGGCATGGGAGAACTGCTCGTGCGCGGCCAGCTCGTCAAGTTCGGCAATGTGCTCGAGCACGAACATCATGTCGTCAATGGGTGCCGTGTAGGAAGACATCGCAACCTCGCAGAGTGGCCTCGCCGGTCAGTCCGAGCAGTGCCCGGATGTGCTGGCCAACAGACTACGACTCGCCCTTCGCCGGCCGCGAAGCCGCCTTCTAGCGAAGCGGTGTCTGATACGCCTTCTAGCGAAGGCCGATGCACTGCGCCTTCTAGCGAAGGCCGATGCGATCGAGGACCGTGGTGGTGTCGGCGAGGAGGCCGGTGTAGAAGGTGCCGAACTCGCCGTAGACGGCGCTGGCCTCGTCGAAGCGCATCGTGTACACGACGTCCTTGAGGTCGTCGAGGTGCTCGCCGAACAGCGTGACACCCCATTCGAAGTCATCGACACCGGTCGACCCGGTCACCACCTGCAGGATCCGGCCCCGGAACTTGCGGCCCGACGTGCCGTGCTCGTACATCAGCTCGCGGCGATCGTCGTAGGGCAGCGTGTACCAATTCCCGCTGCCGGGTCCCACCGACTCCCGGCGCTTCGACATGGGATAGAAGCAGAACGCCGACTTGCCCTCGGGCGGCAGCTGCGGGTACAGCCGGGGGGTCTTCATCTCGGGCGGCAGGTCGGGCGCGTACTCGCTGACTTCGGTCATCGAGACGTAGCTGTCGGCGACGTCGAGGCCGGCCTGCTGCAGGCGCGTCTGCAGGGCGCGCAGCCGCCACAGGTCAGGTCCCAGCGCCATGAAGCCCACGTCGGCCTTGTGGCCGAACACGGCCACCGCGAGCACCTGGTGATCGTCGCCGGCAGTGGCATCGATGGCAGCGAGCACCCCGGCGCGGTCGGCGGCGGGCGTGAGCTTGCAGAACAGGTGCAGCACGCCCCATCCCACCGACGTCGTCACTTCGGGCCCCTGCGACACGCCGGCAGCCTAGGAGTTGGCGGATGCGTTCGATCCGAGCGGCTGCGCCCGCCCGCCGCCCACCTGTCCGCAGTAGACGTTCAGCTCCGCGCCGCGCGCGAAGCCCGCCAGGGTGATGTGCGCGGCCCGGGCGGCCTCAATGGCCAGCGAGCTGGGTGCGCTGACGGCGATCAAGGTCCCGATGCCTGCCGCCCACGACTTCTGGACCATCTCGAAACTCGCCCGCCCGCTGACGAACAGGGCCATGGCACCGGCGTCATCGCGCCCGTCCAGCAGTCGCCTGCCGATCACCTTGTCGACGGCGTTGTGCCGGCCGATGTCCTCACGCAGCACGTCGATGCGGCCTCCGGCGTCGAACGTCGCCGCGGCGTGCAGCCCTCCCGTGCGGCCGAACATCTCCTGCGCAGCGGGCACTGCAGCCAAGGCCGCGTGCACCGCGTCGACGTCGAAGCAGCGTGTGCCGGCCAGCGGTCCGAGGCGTGCCGCCATGTCGGTGATGGTGGTGCTGCCGCAGATCCCGCAGGCAGCGCTGACGTTGCCGAGACGGGGCGTCGGCACGGGCGCCCTGCCGCCGGTCTCCACGGTGACGACGTTGTATTCGAATTCGGCTGCGGGGCCCTCGCCGCAGTAGCGGACCCCGGTGACCGCTGCGCCGCCGAGCAGCCCGTCGCCCGCGCAGAAGCCCACCGCCAGCTCGTAGTCATGGCCCGGCGTGCGCATCGTGGTGGCCACCATGTGCCCGTCGAGGCGGATCTCGAGCGGCTCCTCCACCACGACCTCGTCGGGCGAGCGCCTCCAGGCGCCCTGCCGCAGGCGGTCCACCAGCACCCGCATCGTGCGCCCCCGCCTCATCCGGTCAGGGTACCGGCACCCCTCGCGCCGCTCATTCGGACATCGGGTCTGGACGCGAAGCGGCCCGGGCGGGGGACCCGGGCCGTTTCGTGAATGGGTTGGGCTGTTCTTGGGGGTCTGGGGAGTCTCCGGCTAGAAGTCCATGTCCGGCATGCCGGGAGCGCCGCCGCCCGAGTCGGGCTCGTCGCAGATCACTGCCTCGGTGGTGAGGAACAGCGCCGCGATCGACGCAGCGTTCTGCAGCGCCGACAGCGTCACCTTGGCGGCGTCGATGACGCCTGCAGCAACCAGGTCCTCGTACTCGCCGGAGGCGGCATTGAGACCCATCGGGCCTTCCAGATCGCGCACCCGGCTGGCCACGACGCCGCCCTCGAGGCCGGCATTCTCGGCAATCTGCTTGAGCGGTCCCGCCAGCGCCCGCTCCACAAGCCGGGCACCGGTGGACTCGTCGCCGTCGAGGCCGTCGACCACCGCGCGTACCGCTTCTTCGGCACGCACCAGCGTGACGCCGCCGCCGGCCACCACGCCGGACTCGATGGCCGCCTTGGTGGTGCTGACAGCGTCCTCGATGCGGTGCTTCTTCTCCTTCAGCTCGACCTCGGTGGCCGCGCCGACACGCAGCACCGCCACGCCGCCGGACAGCTTCGCCAGCCGTTCCTGCAGCTTCTCGCGGTCGTAGTCGGAGTCGGTGTTGTCGATCTCGTTCTTGATCTGCTCGATCCGGCCGCGCACCTCAGCCTCGTCGCCGGAGCCCTCGATGATGGTCGTCTCGTCCTTGGTGACGACCACGCGGCGGGCTGTGCCCAGCAGGTCGAGCGTGGTGTTCTCGAGCTTGAGGCCGACGTCCTCGCTGATGACCTGGCCGCCGGTGAGGATGGCCATGTCGGCCAGCATCGCCTTGCGGCGGTCGCCGAACCCGGGGGCCTTCACCGCCGCCGAGCGGATGGTGCCGCGGATCTTGTTGACCACCAGCGTGGCGAGGGCCTCGCCCTCGACGTCCTCGGCGATGATCACGAGCGGCTTGCCCGCCTGGGTGACCTTCTCGAGCACCGGCAGCACGTCGCGGACCGCCGAGATCTTGCCCTGCATGAACAGCAGGTAGGCGTCGTCGAGCACGGCTTCCTGCGAGTCGGGATCGGTGACGAAGTACGGCGAGATGTAGCCCTTGTCGAAGCGCATGCCCTCGACCAGGTCCATCTCGAGACCGAAGGTCTGGGACTCCTCGACGGTGATCACACCGTCCTTGCCGACCTTGTCGAACGCGTCGCTGATCAGCTGGCCGATGTCGCCGTCGGCAGCGGAGATAGCGGCCACCTGCGCGACATGGGTCTTGGAGTCGGTGACGCTGATCGCCATGTCCTCGATGGCCGCGACCGCGGCGTCGACGCCGGCTTCGATTCCCCGCTTGACGGCCATCGGGTTGGCGCCGGCAGTCACGTTCCGCAGCCCGTCGCGCACCATCGTCCACGCCAGCACCGTGGCGGTGGTGGTGCCGTCGCCGGCTACGTCGTCGGTCTTCTTGGCGACCTCCTTGACGAGCTCGGCGCCGATGCGCTCCACCGGGTCCTCCAGCTCGATGTCCTTGGCGATCGACACACCGTCGTTGGTGATCGTGGGGGCGCCCCACTTCTTGTCCAGCACGACGTTGCGGCCCTTGGGGCCCAACGTGACCCGCACGGCGTCGGCAAGCTGGTTCATGCCTGACTCGAGGGCTCGGCGGGCTTCGTCGTCAAAGGTGATCATCTTGGCCATGTCAAATAGTTCCTGTCCTCGGTGACACTGTCTGAATGGATGACGGGTCAATGGGCGACGATGGACGGGATGGTCGCATCGCTGCCGCACTGCCTGCAGCGGTTAGCACTCTAGAGCTGAGAGTGCTAACCGCCAACTCCGTCGCCCGCCGCGAAGGCGGCGGCCAGGGCGGCGGCGGCGTCGCTCACCGCTGACAGCGTGTCCGACATCGAACGCTCGGATCCGTACCGCTCCGACAGCACGACCAGGTCGGTCGCGGGCATCTGATCGCTGGGCCTCGCTGCGGCCTCGAGGTCGATGCCGGGATCGCGGGCGCCCACGATGACGCCGGCAGGCACGCGGGCGTCGGCGGCCATTGCCAGCACGCCTCCCACGACTTTGCCGTCGAACGAACCTGCGTCGAGGCGGCCCTCGCCGGTGATGACCAGGTCGGCCCCCTCGATGGCCTCGGCCAGGCCGACCTCGGTCGCCACCACGTCGAAGCCTTCCGCCAGCTCGGCATGCAGCCCTGCCGCCAGCCCGCCGGCGAGGCCCCCGGCAGCGCCGGCGCGTGCCATCTCGCTGACATCGATGCCGTAACGCTCGCAATACAGGTCGACGAGGCGCTCGAGGCGGCGCGTCAGCAGCTTGATCTGCGGCGCCGAGGCGCCCTTCTGCGGGCCGAAGACGTGTGCTGCGTCGCAGAACCGCGTCCGCACATCGCAGGCCACCACCACCGACACGCCTGCGAGGCGGGCCAGCGGCGCCATGGCGTCCAGCGCACCGAGGCCCCCGTCGGTCGTGGCCGAGCCGCCCACACCCACGATCACCCGACGAGCACCGCTGGCGACGGCCTCGGCGATGAGCTCGCCCGTGCCGGCGGTGGTCGCTGCGAGCGGATCGTTCCCCTCAGCTCCCCCGGCCAGCAACAGCCCGCTGGCACGGGCCATCTCGATGATCGCCGTGTCACGCTCGAGCCGCCATTCGGCCTCGATGCGTGCACGCAGCGGACCGGTCACCAGCGAGGTGCGGTTCGGTCCGCCCAGCGCCTCGAGCGTGCCCTCGCCGCCGTCTGCTGCGGGCAGGCACGTCACCTGCGCGGTGTCGCCGGCATGCCGGCGCACGCCCGCCTCGATCGCCGCTGCGACCTGCGCAGCCGACGCGGTGCCACGGAACTTGTCCGGGCATGCCACCACCCGCATACCGGCTACTCGGCCAGATCGGTCCCCAGCGTCACCAGCACGTCGGGCGTCTCGAAGCCCTGCACAGCCGCGGTGTCAGCCAGCATCGTGAAGACGTCGTTGTCGGCGTCGAGCTCGAGCACGCCGGCGATCGCTCGTGCTTCGAGCAGCGATCCCGGCTGGTAGTAGATGCGTGTGCGTTCCAGCGGCGTGCCCAGGTAATTGGTCGGCGACTTGGTGATGTAGCTCAGCGTCTTGAACCGGTCGGTGAGCCTGCCTGCGGCCCCGCGCACCGTGGTGGAGTTGGCCACCTGCACCGAGACCTCCGCAGCAGGTCTGGGCTGGAACGGCTCGGCGTCCGTGGAGGCGCTGTCGGACGCCGCGGGTGTCGTGGTGGCCACGACGACCGTGGCGGGGGTGTCGCTGCTGCTCGCGCCGTCGTCGGCGGCTGCGCCGGTCGTTGCGGGCGGCTGTGTCACCGCCGGGAGCGTCTGTCCGGCTTCGACGGCGGGCGTCGTGTCCGTCGTCACGACTTCGTCAGGATCGTCAACCGAGCGCAGCAGCAGCACGCCCACGACGACGGCCACCAGCACCAGCAGCAGTCCGCGCACAGCTGCGCCGCTGTTGGATTCGCCGGCTTGGCTGTTCATCGGGTGACCTCCCGTGGGTGTACAGGCCAACCGCGTACAACCGTGATGGCAGACGCGGCGAGTTGCTTGAGATGTGGCGAGAACCGCTTGACGGCGGCAGTGTTGTGAGCGTAGGGCGAATGAAGCGTCGGCGGGTGTACCCCTGAGCACCTAACTTGCGCACGGAACTTGATCATCGGGCAGAGCCCCCCTACATGAGCGAATACATGAGCATCACCGTCGTCGACCATCCGGTAGCTGCAGCCCTCCTCACCCGGCTGCGCGACCGCAACACCGACGTCGAGGAGTTCCGCCAGCGGCTCGACTCCCTGACGTTCCTGCTGGTGTCCGAAGCCCTGGCCGATGCGACATCGGCGGGGACCCAGGTGGAGACGCCGCTCGGACCTGCTGAGGGCTCCCGGCTCGATCCGATTCCGGCGATCGTGCCCGTGCTGCGGGCCGGGCTGGGAATGCTGGATGCGGCGCTGAGGCTGCTGCCCGCCGCACCGGTCGGGTTCATCGGCATGCGACGGCTCGAGTCGGCCGACGGCGTCAGCCACGAGTGCTACCTCGAATCGCTGCCGAGCGTGCTGGAGGACCGGCCCGTGCTGGTGCTCGACCCGATGCTGGCAACCGGCGGTTCGGCTGCGGAAGTGATCCGCGTGCTGGACGCGTCGGGCGTGGGCCGGGTCACCATGGTGTGCGCGCTGGCGGCACCGGAGGGGGTGGAGGCGCTGCGCAGCCGTGTCCCCGGCATCCGCATCGTGACGGCCGCCATCGACAGCCACCTCAACGACCAGGCGTACATCGTGCCTGGGCTCGGCGACGCCGGCGACCGGCTGTACGGGGCGGCCTGAGCGCGACCCGCTCAGGTGGCGGGTTCGGCGAAGCCGGCCAGTTGCTCGGCCGTCGGCAGGCTCGGCTGCGCTCCGGGGACCGTCACCGCCCACGCACCCGCCCGCACAGCCAGCCGCGCCGCATCCGCGGCCGCGGCACCCGACGCCATGCCGACCGCGAACGCCCCGGCAAACGCGTCCCCTGCGCCGGTGGCATCGACCACGGCGACCTGCGGTGCATCCACCGTGATATCCCCGCCGACGACACAGCCCGCCGCGCCCCGCGTCTCCACGAGCACCGCGTCGGGGCGCAGATCGAGGCCGCTGCCGCCGGCATCGGGGTGACGCAACTGCTCGGCTTCGGCCCGGTTCACGATGATGACGTCCGCCAACGGCAGCACCGCGGGCGCCACCTCGTTGTACGGGGCGGGGTTCGCCACCACAGTGACGCCGTGCTCGCGGGCGATCTCCGCAGCGGCCCGGGCAGCCTGGGCGCTCACCTCGCCCTGCAGCAGCAGCGCATCGGCCGCGGCGATCCCGGCGGCGGCTGCCTGCACGCCCTCAGCACCGAGCGATGCGTTGGCACCCGCGGCCACCACGATCGACACGTCGTCGGGATCGACGGTGATCACCGCCAGCCCGGTCGGAACGTCCACGCTGGCGACGTGGCGGCAGTCGATCCCCTCGGCCTCGAGGCCCGCTCGCAGCCACCGGCCCTGGGTGTCGTCGCCGACCCTGCCGACCATCACCACCTCGGCACCTAGCCGCGCCGCCGCCACGGCCTGGTTGGCGCCCTTGCCCCCGCGGAACCAGTCGATGCGCTCGGCATGCAGCGTCTCGTCGGGTGAGGGCCGCCGCGGCACCCACAGCGTCACGTCGGCGTTCAGGCTCCCGACAACGGCAATGCGCAGCACGCCTGAGGGTGTCACCGGATCAGCGCCCGCTCGATGCCCGTTCGTGACCGAGTGCCGGCAGCAGCAGCGCTGCGAGATGGGCCACAGCATCCTCGCTGTGCACCGAAGCGACGCCGGACTGCTCGGTGACCAGCGGCCCTGGCCGGTAGCCGCGGCTGCGAATGCCGCGCTGGGTCGATTCGACCAGCTTCAGGTCTTCGGACACCGTGGTGTCCCAGTCAAGGTCGATGATCTCGCGCAGCTCGTCGGTCGGCTCGGCGACATCGAACCACCACTCCCGTACCAGCAGCGTCCGATCCGGCGCGCACGGCACCCAGCGGTAGGTATTCACGGCCTGGCCGGGATACACCTGGATCGACGAAGCCGGCCAGATGTAGAACGCGGCATAGTCATCGCTGGCGACCGGGCGCGTATAGGTGGAACGATCGCCCTCGACGCCTCTGGCCGTATGGCGGATCACCGTGCCGCTGGGAGCGACCCGGTAGCTGGCGGGGTCGACCACGCCAGATGTGAATGATCGATGCACGTTCGGGCAGTGATAGCACTCGTTGTAGTTCTCCACCGCGATCTTCCAGTTGGCAGCGATGAGGTGCGTGCGGCGCCAAGTCAGCATGCGCGTCGGCGCGAGCGGAGCAAGCGCCAGGACCTCGTCGCCGACACCGGGGGCGTGCTCGGCCAGCGGGGCCGCGCCGGCATCCGCATTGACGAACAGGAAGCCGGCGAGTTCGTCGACAGCGACGGGCGGCAGGCAGATCTCGCCGACATCGCAGCTGCGCGCGCTGAGCAGGGTGCCGTCCAGCCCGTACACCCAAGCGTGATACGGGCACATGATGACGCCCGGGGTCTCAGCGACATCGCCGCCTGGCTGCTGCGGCGGGAACAGCTCGTGTCCCCGGTGCTGGCACACGTTGAAGAAGGCGCGGATCTGGCCGCCGTCGTTGACCACGAAGACCGGCTCGTCGCCCACCGTCGCCGTGAGCACCTGGCCGGGTTCGCTCACCTGGCTGCGGTGGCCCACGAGGTGCCAGGATCGAGCGAACACCGAGTCCAGCTCGACTGCGAGGATCTCGGGATCGGTGTAGTAGCGAGCTGCCAGCGCGCTTCTCCCAGCGGCATCGGTCGCACTTGGCACCGGTGTCTGGCGGGCTGCCACTGAACGGTATTGTGCCGCGTCCCGATGGCCGTCTGTGACCCCCGCGAGAGCACATGAACCCGCCGAGCACCATGCGTGCCGCGCTGCTGGTGGGCCATGGCGGGCCCGAGATGCTGCAGGTGCGCGATGACGTGCCGGTTCCGGTGCCCGGTCCCGACGATGTGCTGCTTGCGGTGGCGGCGTGCGGCATCAACAACACCGACATCAACACGCGGGTTGCCTGGTACAGCAAGTCGGTGACAGCGGCGACGTCGGGCGAGGGATACGCCGGCGCAGACGCCGCGGATTCCACCTGGGGCGGCCGGGGCGTGGAGTTCCCCCGCATCCAGGGGGCCGATGTGGTGGGCCGCGTGGTGGCCGCTGGAGAGCGTGCCGATGCGGCCCTCGTGGGACGGCGGGTCATGGTGGAGCCGTGGTTGACCGACCCCGCCGACCCGAGCGACCGCAGCAAGGCGCGCTACCTCGGCAGCGAGACCGACGGTGGTTTCGCCGAGTACGTCGCGGTGCCGGCCGTCAACGCCTACCCCGTCGACTCCGACCTGTCCGATGCCGAGCTGGCGACGTTCGCCTGCGCCTCCTCGACGGCCGAGCACATGCTCCAGCGCATCAGGCTCGACGGCGGTGAGAGCATCGCGGTGCCCGGAGCGAGCGGCGGCGTGGGCTCGGCACTGGTGCAGCTCGCCAAGCGGCGAGGCGCACGGGTGGTGGCGATTGCGGGCGCATCCAAGGCAGCGCAGGTGCTCGAGCTCGGGGCGGATGCGGTGGTGGCACGCCAGTGCCCCGAGCACGACGTCGCTGCGGCGGTCGAAGCCAATGAGGGCCCGTTCGACGCCGTCGCCGATGTGGTCGGCGGCGATGCCGTGAAGCTGTGGCTCGACGCGCTGGCAGGCCGTGGGCGCTATGTCACTTCGGGCGCTATCGCCGGACCCGTCGCCGAGATCGACCTGCGAACGATCTACCTCAACGATCTGGAGCTGCACGGCGCCACGATCTACGGGCCCGGGCTGTTTGCGGACCTCGTCGGCTACATCGAGCGGGGCGAGATCCGCCCGGTCCTCGGAGGCACGTTCCCCCTCGAACGCATCCGCGCAGCGCAGGAGGCCTTCGTGCGCAAGGAGCACTTCGGCAACCTGGTGATCACCTTGTCGTGAGCCCGAGGTGGGAATCGAACCCACAACCCCCGCTTTACAAGAGCGGTGCTCTGGCCGTTGAGCTACTCGGGCAACGGCCCCAGCGTATGGGCGAAGCCCCGGATTTCAGGCCGAATCACGGGTGCGGGCGATGTCGAACAGGGCCACCGCTGCGGCCGCTGCGACGTTGAGCGATTCGATGCGGCCCAGCACCGGGATCGACACCACCTGGTCGCACCGCCGCTCCACCAGTGCCGACAGGCCCCGGCCCTCTGCACCGAGCACCAGCACCAGCGGTTCGTCGCCGACCCGCAGCGATTCGAGCCCGTCAGGGGAGTGACCGTCGAGTCCGATGGCCCACAGGCCGCTGTCGCGGAGCTTCGCGAGCGCTGCGGGCAGGCCGCCGACCAGGGCGATCGGCAGGTACTCGATGGCACCCGCGGCGGCCTTCACCGCGGCCGGCGTGAGGTTCGCCGAACGGTGGCTGGTGAGCACGACCCCGGTGGCACCGGCGACCTCTGCGGTGCGCAGGATGGCGCCGAGATTGCCCGGGTCGGTGACGCCGTCGGTCGCCACGACGAGCGGCAGCGTGCCGGTCGCCGGTTTCGCCAGCTCCTCCAGCGGCACCGGCTCGACGGCAGCGGCCTTGGCGATCACACCCTGCGGTGCGGCGGTGAGCGCTGCCTCGTCGAGCTTGCGGCGGGTGACCTCACGCACCGGCACCCGCCGGTCGCCGGCGAGGTCGACGATCTCAGCCAGCGTGGCCGCCGAGTGCGCATCCTCGGAGATCAGCACCTCGTGCACCTTGCGCTTGCCAGCCCGCAGCAGCTCGCGCACCGCCTGCCGGCCTTCCACGTGATCCCCGCCGAGACCCTTCGGCCGTGCCTGGTTGCGCGATGCCGGTGCACGTGCGTCGCGGCCGTCTCGCCGGTCTCCGCTCCGCTCCCGCTGCGCCGGTCCTCGCCCAGACTTCCCTCGGTCCGCCGAATCGGCGCGCCGTTGTGGCCCCTGTCTGCCGCGATCGGATGCTCCGCCGCCCCGCTCACCACGTTGTGCAGATGCACGCCGCCCGCTGCGCTGAGGAGGCGCTCCGCGACGCTTGCCTCGGTCCGCACTCATCGATCGCCGCTACCCCCCACCGGCGTCGCCAGTTGCTCGCCGCCAACGGTCAGGAGCGCCACGGCGTGCGCCACGATCCCGTCGGCATTGCCCAGCCCCTCGGTGCGCTTGCCGCACACGGTGACCGGTCCGCCTGCCGCGCCGCTGAGCAGCTCCTGCATTTGATCGCGGTGCGGGGAGATCATCGGCCGATCGCAGATGACCGTGCAATCGGCATTCGCCAACAACCAGCCGTGCTCTGCGAGCAGCGCCGAGACCTGCCCGAGCATCTCGATGCTGTCAGCGTCACGCCAGCGCGCATCGCTGTCAGGAAAGTGCGTGCCGATGTCGCCCAGACCAGCGGCACTCAACATCGCATCGATCACCGCATGAGCCACGACATCGGCATCGCTGTGCCCCACGAGCGGCCGTTCACCCCGAAAGCGGACCCCGCCCAGCACCAGCGTCCGCCCCGAAGCATCGCCAGCGACGAACGGATGCGCGTCATAGCCATGCCCCACCCGCATCACCGGCCCAGCCGCGCTGTCTGCTGCACTCACGCCAGTTGACGCTAGGGCCCGCCGCCCGCGCCGCGGCCGCCCAGCAACGCCTCCACGATGACGAGATCGGCTGCCGTCGTGACCTTGTGCGCCGCCGCCTCACCCGGCACCGCCACGACCGTGCCCCCCGCAGCCTCCACCAGCGCAGCGTCGTCGGTGGCCTCGGGCTCCCCAGCATGCGCCGCCACCAACGCCTCCCGCCGAAACGCCTGCGGCGTCTGCACCGCAAACAGTCCCGAGCGGTCCACCGTGCCCGCAACAATTCCCCCCGCGTCACTCCACTCCGGCACCCGCTTCAGCGTGTCGCTCACGGCAAGCGCCGGCACCGCAGCATCGGCCCCACCCCGCACAGCAGCGATCACGCTCTCGAACAATCCCGCCGAAGCCCCCGGCCGAGCAGCGTCATGACAAACCACAACGTCCACATCACCAGGAACCGTCTCCAACCCAGCCCGAACAGACCCCGACCGAGTCGCCCCACCAGCCACCACAACATCGACGCCTTCAGCGTTGTCGGCCGACTCGTCAATCATCTGCACCGGCAGCACCAAGGTGACGCCATCGCAAGCTGCCCGAGCCGAGTCAACGCTCCAAGCAACCATCGAGCGCCCAGCAACCGGCACCATCACCTTCGTGGCACCGTCAGCACTCGCACCAAACCGAGTGCCGGCTCCGGCGGCCAGCACGATCGCCCAAGTCCGAGCCACCCACCAAGTCTGCCCCGGCGCAGCGATCTATCAGAAACCTCACGACCCGGCGACGGAGACCGTGGCCAAGGTGTCACGCGCAATCACTGCATGCGCATAGGCGGTGCAGGCAAGGATGTCGTCCTGCTCAAGGTCTGGGTAGTCGTCAAGGATGTCCTCGGGAGCAACCCCTTGCGCGAGGAGGCTCAGCACCAGTTCTACGGAAATGCGCAGGTCGCGAACAATGGGCTTCCCGCCAAAAACGTCGGGCCGGGCGGTGATGCGACGCAAGAGCTCTTGGTGGGCCGCCATGATCCACCTCCGGTGTGCCGGTCCCGGAATGTTCGGGCTGCGTCCCCCACACCTACCGCTCCCCCACTCGAGGACACCAGCAGATGAGGGCTGGGGTAGCCGCGCGCAGGCATGCAGCGCCCCGCCCGCTCTCCAGCCCGGCCCGCGACCAATATGCGTCCCAAACGATATATGGAGAATTTCTAAGTGTTTCCATTATTCTGCTTGTGCCTGACTACATCCATGTGTATGCTCGTCGTATGTTCGCCGAGCTGCTCCGGGCCCATCTGCCGGCCCTCGACGACGCTCTTGATGACGGACTCGGCGGCGACCGGAGTGATTCCCTGTGGCCCGATGCCGAGCCGGACTGGCAAGGCGCTCATCTGTGGGCCGTCGAGGACGATCCCGCCGACGCCAGCTCTGCGGCGAAT